>NZ_JAVHYN010000012.1:0-21425 GCF_031119065.1 Cellulosimicrobium sp. XJ-DQ-B-000 | reverse complement strand
GGGAGGGGAGCGGGGGTGGGGAGGGTCACGGCGGGGTCGCGCGGGCGTAGCGGGTGGCCAGGGTGCGCACGTGGTCGACGAGAGCCTGCGGTTCCGTCACGTGGAAGTCGAGGCCCAGCATCCCGACCCACACCGCGACGACCTCGACGCTGTCGCCGCCGGTGACGAGGACGGAGCGGTCGTCGGCGAGCGGCTCGACCGTGCCGACCGTCGGGTTGATGCGCCGCAGCACCTCGTCGGCGGGCGCGTCGACGACGATCCGGGCGTGCACGGCCCAGCCGGCGCGCGCGACCTCGCGCACGACGAAGTCGGTCAGGTCGCCGGGGAAGTCCACCGGCGCGAACCGCCGCCCGCCCGGCACGCGCAGCACGAGCCAGTCGACGCGGTAGGGAGCCCACTCGCCGGTCGTCGTGTCGCGGGCCACGAGGAACCAGCGGCGCTGCCACGCGACGAGGCGGTACGGCTCGAGCTCGAGCGGCTCGTCGCGGTAGAAGCAGCGCAGGCCCTGGTGGTCGCGCACGGCGTCGGCCAGGGCGGTGAGCGTGTCCGGGTCGACGACCGGGTCCTCGACGTTCGAGTCCGTGTTCGCGGGGCCGGCGGCGCTCGCGGACCGGAGCGCGGCGAGACGACGGCGCAGGCGGTCCGGCATGACCTGCTCCAGCTTGGCGAGCGCGGACGCCCCGGACTCCTCGAAGCCCGCCGTGCCGGTCGCGGCCCGCAGCCCGACGGCGACCGCGACGGCCTCGGCGTCGTCGAGCAGGAGCGGGGGCAGCCGCGCCCCGGCGCCGAGCCGGTACCGGCCGCCCGGGCCGCGCACCGCGTCGACGGGGTAGCCGAGCTCGCGCAGGCGGGCGACGTCGTTGCGGACCGTGCGGTCGCTGACGTCGAGGCGCTCGGCGAGCTCGGCGCCCGACCAGTCGGGGCGCGACTGGAGCAGGCCGAGCAGCGCGAGCATGCGGGCCGAGGTGGAGGCCACGGGTCCCTCCTGGGGTCGACGGACGACGCGGGAGAACTTCTCGGAGCACCGCCAGAATAACGGAATGAAACGTTCCTGAACCCTTCCTAGAGTCGGGAGCAGAGCAGGGCACGAGGCCCCGCCCGACCGAGGAGACCGCCATGACCGCGTCACACCTCTCCCCGTCCCTCGAGCACCGCCCGTTCTCCGTCGCCGTCCCGCAGGCCGACCTCGACGACCTCCGGTCGCGCCTCGGACGGACCCGGTTCGCGCCCGCCGCCCCCGGGGACTCCTGGGACTACGGGACGCCCGAGTCCTACCTGCGCGACATGGTCGGGCGCTGGACGGCGTTCGACTGGAGGGCGGTCGAGGGCCGGGTCAACACGTATCCGGGCTTCCGCACCGAGATCGACGGCCAGCCGATCCACTACCTCCACGTGCGCTCCCGGCACGACGACGCGACGCCGCTGCTGCTCGCGCACACCTACCCGGGCTCGTTCCTCGACTTCCTCGACATGATCGACCCGCTCGTCGACCCCGTCGCCCACGGCGGCCGGCCCGAGGACGCGTTCCACCTCGTCATCCCCTCCATGCCGGGCTTCGGATTCTCGACGCCCGTCGTCGGGGACACGGACTGGACGATGGCGCGCGTCGCCCGCACCTACGACGTCCTCATGCGCGACCTCGGGTACGACTCCTACGGGATCCACGGCAGCGACGGCGGCGCGATGGTCGGCCGCGAGCTCGCGGTCCTCGACCCCGAGGGCTTCCTCGGCGCCCACGTGCTCCAGCTCTTCTCCTTCCCGTCGGGCGCTCCCGGCGAGATGGACGGCTTCGGCGAGAAGGAGTTCGCCGCGCTCGGGCACCTCCAGTGGTTCCAGTCGGTGGGTGCCTACAACACGATGAACGCGTCGCGGCCGCAGACGATGGCCGCGGGCCTCGCCGACTCGCCCGTCGCCGTCCTCGCCTACCACGAGCTGTTCGAGAGCTTCGGCAACGGGACGAGCCTCGTGAGCGCCGACCAGGTGCTCGCCCAGGCGACGCTCTACTGGCTGACCAACTCCTACGCGACCGCCGCGCGCTACCACTACGCGGAGCAGCGCTCGGGCGCCGAGCCGGTCGTGAGCCGGGGCCGGATCGGCGTGGCGGTCTTCGCCGACGACTTCCAGACGATCCGCGCGTTCGCCGAGCGCGACAACGCCCGGATCGAGCACTGGTCCGAGCACCCGCGCGGCGGTCACTACGCGGCGCTCGAGGTCCCGCTCGACGTCGTCGCCGACCTCCGGGTCTTCTTCGCCTGACGCCCGCGACCGTCGAGAACGGGGTACCGCGCGCTCGACCACGACGTCGTCGTCGTCATCCGACCGATGACGACGGCGACGTCGTGCTCGGCGCAGAATGGGGCGGTGTTCTCCCGACCCGTGACCCGCCTCGACCTCGTCCCGCGCCGCGTCCGCGTGCACGCCGTCCGGGAGACGTCCGGCGCGCTGCGCCGCCTCACCTTCCGCGACGCCGCCCCGGGCGACGCCTCGCTCGCGACGCTGCGCGCGCCCGGCCCCGACGACCACGTCAAGGTGTTCCTCCCGGACCCGGCCACCGGCGTCCTGCACGCCCCGACGCTCACCGACGACGGCGCCCTCCAGCGCCCGGCAGGCGTCGTGTCGATCTCGCGCGAGCTGACCGTCCGGGCGACGCGGACCGTCGACGGGGTTCCCGAGGTCGACGTCGACTGGGTGCTCCACGGCGGCACCGACCCGGGTGCGCCGCCCACGGGCGAGGGTGGCCCGGCCTCGGCGTGGGCCGCACGGGCGGCGGTGGGCGACGAGGTCGTGCTCGCCGGCCCGACGACGAGCCGCGCCGTGCCGGACGGCGTCGGGCGGCTCCTGCTCGTCGGGGACGAGACGGGCCTGCCGGCGCTCGCGCGCTGGGTGGAGGCGGTCGGGGCCGACGTGCCCGTGACCGCGATCGTGGAGATCGGCGACGACGTCGACGAGGCGTTCGTCGAGGACGAGCTCGGGCGCGCGACGACCGAGCTCCTCTACCGCACCGACGGGCCCGGGCAGCTCGCCGAGGCCGTCCGCGCGCTCGGTCCGCTCGACGCCGACGAGTACGTGTTCGCCGCGGGCGAGGCGACCGACCTCGTCGCGGTGCGCCACGCGCTGCGCGGCTCCGGGGCACGGCCCGACCAGCTCGCCGTCCACGGCTACTGGCGCCGCGGCGTCGTCAACCTCGACCCCGAGGCTCCTTTGGACCCGACCGACCCCGACTGACCCCGCGCCCGGGTCACCTGCCGTGCATGACGTCGACGGCGAGCCCGCGTCCGGCGACGGCGAGCCGCGAGTCGTTCGTCCACAGGGCGGAGCACCCGTGGACCTGCGCGGCGGCGAGGTGCAGCGCGTCGGGCGTCCGGAGCGACGAGGAGGCGCGCAGGCGTGCCGCCCGCTCGAAGGCCGTGGCATCGAGGGGAAGCTCGACGAACAGGTCGAGCGCGCCCCGGTACCGGTCCTCGAGCTCCGGGTCCCCGGACCGCAGCGGTCCCACGAGGCACTCCAGCCGGACGAGCGGGCTGATCGCGAACTCCTCGTGCCCGTGCCGGGCCAGCAGCTCGCGCACGTGCGGACCACGCTCGGCGTCCTCGACCAGGTAGATGACGAGGCACGTGTCGAGGTAGATCACTCCCAGCCCTCGCGCGCGGCCTCGATGTCGGCGTCGATCTGGCTCGCCGAGCGGGCGGTCCGTCGCGACGGCGGGTGGTCGTCGAGCCACTCGACGATCGCCGCCCCGGTCCCGTGCGCGAGGTCGGCCCGGACCGGCACGAGTCGCACGAGCGGGACGCCACGCCGCGCGATGACCACGTCCTCGCCGGCTGCGGCTCGATTGACGAGCTGAGAGAGGTTGTTCTTGGCCTCCAGCACGTTGACCTGCATCGCCGCTCCTCGGGTCGGTATCCTGGCCAGGATACCTGGCCAGTGTGCTCCGCGGAAGGCTCGCGAGGGCCGTGAGGTCCCCTCCCGCGGGCGTCTGCGGGCGGCGTAACGGGCTGCAAGCGGACCGACGGCGCGCCACAGTGGGCCCATGACCCGACTCCTCGTGCTCGGCGGTTCCGACTTCGTGGGGCGCGCCGTCGTCGACGACGCCCTCGCCCGCGGCTGGGACGTCACCGTCCTCAACCGGGGCACCACGCCCGTGCCCGACGGCGTCCGGCAGCTCGTGGGCGACCGCACCCGGCCGGACGGCCTGGACGCGCTGCGCGCGGACGACGTCCCGCAGAAGTGGGACGTCGTCGTCGACACGTGGTCCTGGGCGCCCGCGGCGGCGCGCGACGCCGCCCGGCTCCTCGCCGGCCGGGTGCCGGGCGACGACCGGTACGTCTACGTGTCGTCGCGCTCGGTGTACCCGTTCCCGCGGCCGCGCGGGGCCGACGAGACGTCGGAGCTCGTCGACGGCGACCCGGACGACACGACCTCCGACGACTACGCCCGCGCCAAGCGCGGCGCGGAGATCGCCGTGACCGACGCGCTCGGCGACCGGGCGATCCTGCTGCGCGCGGGCCTCATCCTCGGGCCGCGGGAGAACGTGGGCCGCCTGCCGTGGTGGCTGCGTCGCGTCGCGCGCGGCGGCCCGGTGCTCGCCCCCGGGCCCGCCGACCTGCCGCTGCAGTACGTCGACGCGCGCGACCTCGCGGCGTTCGCGCTCGACGTGGCGCTCGCGGGCGCGTCCGGGCCGGTCGACGTCGTCAGCGCGCCCGGGCACACGACCATGGGCGAGCTGCTCGCCGCGTGCGTCGAGGCGACCGCCGCCGACGCGGCAGCAGTGGGTAACCCGCCCGCCGAGCTCGTGTGGGTCGAGCCGGAGGCCGTCCTCGCGGCCGGGATCGAGCCGTGGACCCAGCTCCCGGTCTGGCTGCCGCCGGGCGAGCTGCACGACGCGCTCCACGGCTCCGACACGTCGCGCGCGGTGGCGCTCGGCCTGCGCACGCGCGACGTGCGCGAGACGGTGCGCGACACGTGGGCGTGGCTCCGCGCCCTCGACGCCACGGGAGAGACGACGCCGCAGCGCGCGGACCGCCCCGCCGTCGGGCTCCCGCCGGACCTCGAGGCCGCCGCGCTGCGCGCCGCCGGCCGCGGCTGACCCGCCGACGCGGCTCGTCGGCGAGGTGGCTGGCCGCGCAGCGATCAGTGGGGGGTCAGTGCTCCGCGAGGAGCTCGCGGACGCGGGGGATGACCTGGGTGCCGTAGAGCTCGATGCTGCGCAGCATCGTCGAGTGGGGGAGCGTGCCGGTCGAGTACTTGAGGTCGAACCGGCCTGCGCCGAGGAGGCGGACGGTGCGGGCGATCTTGCGGGCCACCGTCTCGGGCGAGCCGACGTAGAGCGAGCCGTCGCGCACGTCGTGGGCGAACCGCCCGCGGTGGTACGCGGGCCAGCCGCGCTCGCGCCCGATCCGGTTGTTCATCGCCGCGAAGTGCTCGTAGACCTCCTCCTGCGCCTGCTCGTCGGTCTCGGCGACGTGGCCGGGCGAGTGCACGCCGATCGGCAGCACGGGCGTGCCGAGCTCCTCGACCGCGCGGTGGTAGAGGTCCACGTAGGGGCGGAAGCGCTCGGGCTCGCCGCCGATGATCGCGAGCATGAGGCCCAGCCCGTGCCGCGCGGTCCGCACGACCGACTCGGGCGAGCCGCCGACCCCGACCCACGTGCGCAGGCGCCCGCTCTCGGTCTTGGGCCAGACCTCCTGGTCGGCGAGCCCGGCGCGCGTCGTACCCGACCACGTGACGGGGCCCTCGTCGAGCAGGTGGACGAACAGGTCGAGCTTCTCCTCGAACAGCACCTCGTAGTCGGCGAGGTCGTAGCCGAACAGCGGGAACGACTCGATGAACGACCCGCGCCCCAGGATGACCTCCGCGCGCCCGCCGGACAGCGCGTCGAGCGTCGAGAACCGCTCGAAGACGCGCACCGGGTCGTCGGAGCTGAGCACGGTCACCGCGGAGCCGAGGCGGATGCGCGACGTCCGCGTCGCGATCCCGGCGAGCACCACCTCGGGCGCGCTGATGGCGAAGTCCGCGCGGTGGTGCTCCCCGACGCCGAAGAAGTCGACGCCGACCTGGTCCGCGAGCTCCGCCTCCTCGACGACGTCGCGGATCGTGCGCGCCCCGCTGAGCAGCACGCCGTCCGGCCCGGCGGTCACGTCGCCGAAGGTGTCGAGCCCGAGCTCGACCGTCGCGGGGTCCGGTTCGGCCGTCGCGCTCTCGGTGGGGATCGGGGAGGTCGTCTCGTCGGTCATGATCTGCTCCTGCGGTCGGGCGACCGTCGGGGGACCGGTGCTCTCACCGGTGGCGCGGTCGTGCGCGTCTCAACCGTGCCCGGTCCGCGGATCTTCCGCGACCCGTCCGCGGGCGGCCGGCAGGGACGACGACGGCCGCCGCCCCGCGTGGGACGACGGCCGTCGGTGCCGCGCCCGCGGGCCGGCGGGGACGTCAGTACGTCGAGACGTCGCCGTTCGCGACGAGCGCCGCGATGGCGACGATGTAGATGACGAAGCCGATGGCGCCGAGCACGGTGAAGATGATGCTGAGGATGAGACCCCACTTGGCGAGCTGGTTGTCGAAGCCCGCCTCCTTGCTCTTCTTGCGCGCGATCGCGCTGACGACGATGCCCGCGACCGCGAAGACGAACGCGAGGACGAAGCCGACGATGCCGAGGGTCTTGCCCGGGTCCTCGATCGGGGCCGAGTAGCCGGCGGGGGCCTGCGGGGCGGCGGGGTACTGCTGGGCCATGGTTCTTCTGCTTTCTGGTGGGGCCGACGTGGTCGAGTCCGGACGGGGCGCGGACGGGGTGCCGTCCGCGCGACTGCGGGGCTCATTGTGGGGCATGACGCCTGTGCGTGAACAGGGGGAGTTCTCCCCGGGTGCCGTGAACACAGGACATACCGGACAGGCCGGGCGGATCAGCCCGCCGTCGGGTCGCTCGGGGCGTAGAGACGCAGCGCTCCGCGCCGCATGGTGAGACGGACGGTGACCGGCCCGGTGGGGGCGACGTCGTCGAGCGAGAGCGTCTCGCCGTCGTGCGCGAGCACCACGGGCGGCGACCCGGGGTGCCTGTGCTCGGCGTCGGGGGAGCGGTCCGTCGTGACGGCCTCGCCGTCGGGCCCGACGACCGCGCCGCGCGCGGGGAAGCGGAGCTCGAGGGCCGGGACGGACGTCGCGTCGACCACGAGGTGCCCCCGCACCCCGGGCACGCGCCGCGCGACGCGGGTCCCCGCGTCACCCGCCGCGACCTCGAGGAACGTGCGCAGCCGGCTCGCGCGGCGCTCGGCCCGGGCCGTGCGGACGTCGAGCACGCCGTCGTCGAGACGGTGCCGCTCGACCGGCGCGAGGCTCTGCGGGTAGTAGCGGTTGACGCCCGCGAACAGCGACCAGTACTCGCCCTCGTGCCCGTCCACCGCCATGCGCACCCGGTGCGCGCGCCGCAGCACGCGCGCCGCCGCGAGGACGGCGGCCGGCCACTTGCCGAGCCGGTGCTCGTGCTTCTCGCGCTCGGTGACGAGCTCCGGGTAGACACCGGCCGAGAAGGTGTTGAGCACGGTGCGGGGCGGCCCGTCGACCCCGTCGACCTCGAGGTCCGCGACGTCGATCGTCACGCCCGAGCCGGTCCGCACCGCCTCGATCGTCGCGCGCATCGACGTGAGGTCGGCCGCGCGCGCGAAGTGGTTGAGGGTGCCGCCGGGGAGCACGGCGAGCGGGAGGTCGTGCGCGCGCGCCGCCGCGGCCGCGGTCGACACCGTGCCGTCACCACCGCTGATGCCGAGCGCGCGGGCGCCCCGCGCGACGGCGTCGTCGTACAGACGGCGCAGGTCGTCGCCCTCGGCGAGCACGTGGAGGTCGGCGCGGGGGAGCCCGTCGCGGACCGCCGCGAGCGGGTCCTCCTTGAGCAGCCGGCCCGAGCCCGCCGCCGGGTTGACGACGACGAAGAGGCCCGCGCCGTCGTCGAGCGCGGGGACGTCCGCGGGCGGCCCCGCCGGGACGTCGGGGCGCTGCACGGCACGGCCGGGGACGAGCACCCGACTCACGAGCGCGACCCCGACGCCCAGCGCCGCCCCCGCGGCGACGTCCGAGAACCAGTGCGAGCCCGTGTGCAGACGCGAGTACAGGACGGCCCCGGCGAGCGGCGTGAGCGCCAGCCCGACCGTCGGCCACTCGATCGCGACGCCCGTGACGAACGCGGCGGCCGACGCCGAGTGACCCGAGGGGAACGAGGGCGACGTCGGCGGGTCCGCCACGCGGCGCCACAGGGGAAGGCCGTCGAGCGACGGGCGCACGCCCCCGAACACGGTCTTGCCGACGACGTTCGCGAGGACGCTCGACACGAGCAGCGAGCCGTAGCCGCGCAGGGCGGCGTCGCGCCCGCGCCGCCCGGTGGCGGCGATCCCGACGGCGGCCCCGGCCCACAGCACGCTGTGGTCGGCCCACGTCGAGAGCCGGGAGAGCGCGGTGTCGGCCGCGGCCCCCAGCGCGCGGCGGTTCGTCCAGCGGTTCACCGCGCGGTCGAGGCGGGCGACGCCGGGGAGCGCCTCGTGCGGCTTGACGATCCCGGTGACACGAGGCATCTCGCCATCGTAGGAAGGGCGGTCGAGGACCGCGCGGCGACGGCGCTCCGGGCCCGCGTGGGCCAGGTGGTCGGCTCAGGCCCCCGCGCGGCTCGTCTCGCCGCGGAGCGTGTCGATGTGCGCCTGCAGGCGCTCCAGCGCGACGGCCACGCCCTCGCCCGCGTCGTGCGCGAGGTCCGTCACGTGGCGGAGCTGGGCGGACGCCGCGTCGAGCGCGACCTGCGCGTCGGCGAGCGCGACGGCCGCGCGACCGTCGGCCGCCTCGTCGTCGTCGGTCGCGCGCTCGAGCGCGGAGCGGGCCTCGTCCGTCGCGGCCTCGACCGACTCGACGGCGTCGAGCACGTCGTTGCGGAGCACGGGGTGCAGGGCGGGGAGCTGGGCGTGCACGCGGTCGAGGTCGTTCCCGATGGTCTCCGTCTGGACCTGCGCGTCGGCGATGAGCTGCTGGACCTCGGCGGCGCTCGCCGTCGAGCACATCGGCAGCATCATGGACAGCGCGAGCAGGCTCGCCGCGGCGAACCGGGCAGACGTGCGCGTGCGCTGCGGCGTCGTGGGCTCGCTCGTCCTCGCTGACATGGCGACAAGTCTCCCGGGCGAACCTGAGAAGCACCAGGGAATCGAGGGCGAATTCATGGAGATTTCGCACACAGCGCACGCAGGAGGCGTGGTCCGGCGGCCCGGACCGGGTTCCGGGCCGCCGGAGCGGACGGTCAGACGCGCGCGAGCCGACGGCGTCGGGCCGCCGCGACCCGCGTCCCGACGAGCCCGTGCCGCGGGCTGAACAGGTACGCGAGCGCGAACGCTACGCCCAGCGCGACGACGACCGTCCCGCCCGACGCCGTGTCGAGGTAGTAGCTGACGTAGATGCCCACGACCCCGCACACCGCCGCGACGAGCGGCGAGACCCACAGCATCCGCGAGAAGCGGTCGGTGAGGAGGTACGCCGTCGCGCCGGGCGTGATGAGCAGCGCGACGACGAGGACCACGCCGACGGCCTGGAGCGCGACGACGACCGTCAGCGCGAGCAGGCCGAGCAGCAGCGCGCCGAGCCGTCGGGGCGAGAGCCCGATCGCGTGCGCGTGCGTCGGGTCGAACGCGTAGAGCGTGAGGTCGCGCCGCTTGAGCACGACGACCGCGAGCGTCACCGCGCCGAGTGCGAGCACCTGGAGCAGGTCCGCACGCGACACCCCGAGCAGGTTGCCGAAGAGGATGTGGTTGAGGTCCGTCTGGCTCGGCGTCACGGAGATGAGGACGAGCCCGAGCGCGAAGAGCGTCGTGAACACGACCCCGATCGCGGCGTCCTCCTTGACGCGCGACGTGTCGCGCACCGCGCCGATGAGCAGCACCGCGAGCAGCCCGAAGACGAGCGCGCCGAGCGCGAACGGCGCCCCCACCACGTACGCGAGCACGACGCCGGGCAGCACGGCGTGCGAGACGGCGTCGCCCATGAGGGACCAGCCCACGAGCACGAGCCAGCACGACAGCACGCCGCACACGATCCCGGCGGTCACCGTGACGGCGAGCGCGGTGCGCAGGAACTCGAACGACAGCGGCTCCAGGAGGGTGGCGAGGAGGTCGGTCACGGGGCCACCTCCACGCCGAACGCGAGCGCGAGGTTCTCGGGCCGCAGGACCTCCGCGGGCGTCGAGTGCAGCAGGACGCGGCGGTGGAGCAGCACCGCCTCGTCAGCGAGCTCGGGCAGCGCGTGCAGGTCGTGCGTCGAGACGAGGACGGTCGCCCCGCCGGCCGCGAGCTCGCGCAGCAGCGTGGTGATCGTCGCCTCCGTGCGCTTGTCCACGCCGGCGAACGGCTCGTCGAGCAGGAGGATCGTCGCGCCCTGCGCGAGCCCCCGGGCGACGAACGCGCGCTTGCGCTGCCCGCCCGAGAGCGCGCCGATCTGCCGGTCGGCGAGGTCGGTGAGCTCGACGCGCGCGAGCGCGTGCTCGACCGCCTCCCGGTCCGCGGGCCGCGTGCGCCGCGTGAAGCCCTGGTAGCCGTAGCGGCCCGTCATGACGACGTCGCGCACGCTCAGCGGGAAGGCCCAGTCGACGTCCTCGCTCTGCGGCACGTACCCCACCGCCTGGACGCGCCGGGCGCGCGCGGGGGGTGCGCCGTCGACCAGGACGGTGCCGCGGTCCGGCCGGACCATGCCCATGACCGCCTTGAACAGCGTCGACTTGCCCGAGCCGTTCATGCCGACGAGCCCGCATATCGTCCCCGGCCCGTGCGAGGACCCCAGGGCGAGGGTCGCGCCGTCGAGCGCGAGGACGTCGCCGTAGTGGACGGTGAGGTCGCGCACGTCGATCGCGGGCGTGCCCGACGGCGCCCGCCCGCCCGCGCTCACGCGTCACCGCCCGCGGTGGTGCCCGTGAGGCCCGCGACGATGGTCTCGGTGTCGTGGCGCAGGAGGTCGAGGTAGGTCGGCACGGGGCCGTCGGGCGCGGAGAGGGAGTCGACGTAGAGCGTCCCGCCGAACGCCGCGCCGGACTCGCGCGCGACCTGCTGCATCGCGTCGTCGGAGACGGTGGACTCGCAGAACACGGCGGGGACGTCGTGCTGCTCGACGAACTCGATCGCGCCGACGACCGACTGCGGCGTCGCCTGCTGCTCGGCGTTGACCGCCCACAGGTACTTCTCAGCGAGCCCGGCGTCGCGCGCGAGGTACGGGAACGCGCCCTCGCACGTGACCAGCGCGCGGTGGCCCTCGGGCAGCGCGTCGAGCGCCGTCGTGAGCTCGTCGTGCACGGCGGCGAGCTCGGCGGAGTAGGCCGCGGCGTTCGCCGCGTAGTCGTCGGCGTGGGCCGGGTCGAGCTCCGCGAAGGCGTCGGCCATGTTCTGCACGTAGACCTGCGCGTTCACGGGCGACATCCAGGCGTGCGGGTTCTCCTTGCCCTGGTACTCCTCGGCGGTGTCGTCGCCGAGCGCGATGGGCTCGACGCCCTCGCTCACGACGACGTGCGGCACGTCGAGCCCGTCGACGAACCGCCCGAACCACGCCTCGAGCCCCATGCCGTTGTCGAGGATGAGGTCGGCGTCCGCCGCCTTGCGGACGTCGCCGGGCGTCGGCTCGTAGCCGTGGATCTCCGCCCCGACCTTCGTGATCGACTCGACGCGCAGGTGGTCGCCCGCCACGTTCTCCGCCATGTCGGCGAGCACGGTGAACGTCGTGAGCACGACGGGCCGGCCGTCGTCGGGCGGGGTCGCCCCCGCGTCCGTGGCGCTCGAGCAGCCGCCCAGCGTCGCCGCGGCGAGGAGCGCGACGGCTGCGGCAGCGCGGGATGCGGGCCTCCGCGTCAAAAAGTTCGGCATACCGAAAAATCTAGTCGTCACGTCGGCCGCACGCAACGCCGCTTCCACCCCGGTCAGCCGAGGTAGAGCCCTGGTCCCGCGAGGTAGAGCCCTGGCTCAGCGAGGAAAGAGACCAGGGCTCTACCTCGGCAGACCAGAGCTCTACCTCGGCGCGGACGGGGCGGACGGGGCGGTCGGGCCCGACGGGCGGGTCGGGGTGGCGCGGGCGCCCAGGCGGCGGCTCACCTCGGCGGCGGCGCGCCCGACGGCGGCGGCGAGCTCCGCGCGGCGGGCGGGCGGGGCGTCGTCGGACCAGAAGGTGAGGGCGATGCCGGCGACGGGGAGCCCGGTGTGGTCGACGGCCGCGTGCGCGACGGACGCGAGGCCCGGGGTGACCTCGCCGTCCTCCTCGGCCCAGCCGCGCCGTCGGACGCCGCGCAGCACCTCGCGCAGGGCGCCGAGGGTCTGCGGCCCGACGCCGGTGCGGTCGGCGAACGCCGCGGCGCCGGGGAAGAGGGCGCGGACCTGGGCCGCGGGGAGGCCGGCGAGGACGGCGCGCCCGCTCGCGGTGAGGTGCGCGGGGAGGCGCACGTCGACGTCGGTCACGAGCGTGGGGCGGCGCGGCGCGCGCTGCTCGACGAGGTAGAGGACCTCGCGCCCGTTGAGCACGGCGAGGTGCGCGCTCTCGCCCGTCGACTCGACGAGGCGCGCGACGACGGGCCGCGCGAGCCGCGCGAGGGGCGCCTGCCGCGCGTACGCCGACCCGAGCGCGAGCGACGCCGTCCCGAGCCCGTAGCGGTGCTCCTCGGGCAGGTGGGTCACGAACCCCTCGTCGACGAGGACGGACAGCAGGTGGTAGACGGTCGAGCGGGGCAGCCCGAGGCCCTGCGCGACGGCGGCCGCGGGCGACGGGCCCGCCTGCGCGGCGAGGAACGTGAGCACGCGCACGGCCTGGCGCGCGGCGGGGACGTCGCTCGGCATGGAGGCCACGGTAGGCCCGTGGCACGATCGAGGCGTGACGACGACGCCCGACGACCAGCGCCTGCGCGACCTCGCGCGCCTGCGGCGCGTGCGCGACCGGATCGACCGCGAGTACGCGCAGCCGCTCGACGTCACGGCGCTCGCGGCCGGCGTGCACGTGTCGGCCGGGCACCTGAGCCGCGAGTTCAAGGCGGCGTACGGGGAGTCGGTCTACGCGTACCTCATGACGCGGCGGATCGAGCGCGCGAAGGCGCTGCTGCGTCGCGGCGACCTGAGCGTCACGGACGTGTGCTTCGCGGTGGGGTGCTCGTCCCTGGGGACGTTCAGCACGCGCTTCACCGAGCTCGTCGGCGTGCCGCCGAGCGTGTACCGACGGCGCGCGGCCGAGTCCGACGCCGGGTCCCCGGCTCCCGCGGAGTCGCGGACGGCCGCGGCGGCGGCACCGGGCACCGCGTCGGGCGCCGCGTCCGCCGCCGAGGCGGGCGCCGTCCCCGGCGCGGAGCGGCTGGACGGGCTGCCGGCGTGCGTCGCGCGGCGCGTCACGCGACCGGTCAGGAATCGAGAAGCGCGGGCCGGACGGCGGTCCTAGCGTCGTTCTCATGAACCTCACCATCAACTCCAGCTTCCTGCCCCAGACCGACCCCGACGCGTCGCTCGCGTTCTACCGCGACGTGCTCGGCTTCGAGGTCCGCAACGACGTCGGCTACGAGGGGATGCGGTGGATCACCGTGGGCCCGGCCGACCAGCCGGACACCGCGATCGTGCTGCACCCGCCGGCCGCGACCCCGGGCCTCAACGACGACGACAAGCGCGCCCTCCTGGAGATCGTGGCCAAGGGCGCGTACTTCGGCGTCAACCTCGCGACGCCCGACGTCGACGAGACGTTCGCCCGGATCGAGGCCGCGGGGGCGGAGGTCGTGCAGGAGCCGATCGACCAGCCCTACGGCGTGCGCGACTGCGCGTTCCGCGACCCGGCGGGCAACGAGATCCGCATCCAGCAGCGCTCCTGACCTCCGCACCGCCGCGGTCCCGCCTGACCGCCCGGTCCCGCGCCGCCGTCGCGCACGGCGCGATGAGTCCCGACCGCCCGGCCGGTCCTCACCCCCGGGACGTCCACGCACCGCACCCATCCACGCGCCGACCGTCCGGCTCTCCGGCAGACTCTTCCCGGGCTGCCGGGAGCGGGCGGTCGGCGCCGTCGACCGGTCCTCCGACCGTGCGACGAGGCTCGACGACGAGGAGACACGCATGAGCACGGCCACGACGACGGGAACCCCGACCTCGGAGCGCCAGGACCCCGACGCGCACGACGTCATCCGGGTCCAGGGGGCGCGGGCGAACAACCTGCAGGACGTGAGCGTCGAGATCCCGAAGCGGCGTCTCACGGTGTTCACGGGCGTCTCCGGGTCGGGCAAGAGCTCGCTCGTGTTCGACACCGTCGCCGCCGAGTCGCAGCGCCTCATCAACGAGACCTACCCGGCGTTCCTCCAGGGCTTCATGCCCACGCTGGACCGCCCCGACGTCGACGTGCTCGAAGGGCTCACGACGGCGATCGTCGTGGACCAGGAGCGGCTGGGCGCCAACCCGCGCTCCACGGTGGGCACGGTGACCGACGCGAACGCGATCCTGCGGGTGCTGTTCAGCCGGTTCGGCGAGCCGCAGGTCGGCCCGCCCACGGCGTTCTCCTTCAACATCCCCGCGCGCAAGGCGAGCGGCATCATGACGTCGGCCACCGGCGAGAAGACGATCGTCCGCAACGCGATCTACCACGGCGGCATGTGCCCGCGGTGCGAGGGGCGCGGCGCGGTCTCGGACCTCGACCTCACGGAGATCTTCGACGACTCCAAGTCGCTGCGCGACGGCGCGATCAAGGTCCCGGGGTACACCGCCGACGGGTGGATGGTGCGCGGGTTCGCCGAGTCGGGGTTCTTCCCGGGCGACCGGCCCATCCGCGAGTTCACCGACCAGCAGATGCAGGACTTCCTCTACAAGGAGCCCACCAAGATCAAGGCGATGGGGATCAACGTCACCTACGAGGGCCTGATCCCCAAGATCCAGAAGTCGATGTTCTCCAAGGACGTCGACTCGCTCCAGCCGCACGTCCGCGCGTTCGTCGAACGCGCCGCGACGTTCGCGCCGTGCCCCGACTGCGGTGGCACGCGCCTGTCCGAGTCGGCGCGCTCGTCGAAGATCCGCGGGGTCAACATCGCCGACCTGTGCGCGATGCAGATCACCGACCTCGCCGCGTGGATCCGTGACCTCGACGACCCGCACATGGCGCCCGTCGTCAACGCCCTCGGCGAGAACCTCGCGTCGTTCGTCGAGCTCGGGCTGGGCTACCTCAGCCTCGACCGGCCGTCGGGCACGCTGTCGGGCGGCGAGTCGCAGCGCATCAAGATGCTGCGCCACCTCGGGTCGTCGCTCACGGACGTCACCTACGTCTTCGACGAGCCGACCATCGGCCTGCACCCGCACGACATCGACCGCATGAACGGCCTCCTGCTCCAGCTGCGCGACAAGGGCAACACGGTCCTCGTCGTCGAGCACAAGCCGGAGACGATCGTCGTCGCGGACCACGTCGTCGACCTCGGCCCGGGTGCGGGCACGGCGGGCGGCCGGGTGACGTTCGAGGGCACGGTCGAGGGGCTGCGGGCGAGCGACACCGTCACCGGCCGCCACCTCGACGACCGCGCGACGCTCAAGGAGGAGGTGCGCTCGCCGTCGGGCGCGCTGGAGATCCGCGGCGCGGACGCGCACAACCTGCAGGACGTGGACGTCGACATCCCGCTCGGGGTGCTCGTCGTGCTGACCGGGGTGGCCGGGTCGGGCAAGAGCTCGCTCGTCGAGGGGTCGGTGTCGCGGCGCGAGGGCGTCGTGACGATCGACCAGAGCGCGGTGCGGGGGTCGCGCCGCAGCAACCCCGCGACCTACACGGGCCTGCTGGAGCCGATCCGCAAGGCGTTCGCCAAGGCCAACGGCGTCAAGCCCGCCCTGTTCAGCGCGAACTCCGAGGGCGCGTGCCCCGAGTGCAAGGGCGCGGGCGTCATCTACACCGAGCTCGGCTTCATGGAGACCGTCTCGACCCCTTGCGAGGATTGCGGGGGCCGCCGGTTCCAGGCCGCGGTGCTCGACTACACGCTCGGCGGGCTGAACATCGCCGACGTGCTCGACCTCCCGGTCGCGAAGGCGCGCGCGTTCTTCTCGTCCGGCGAGGGCAAGGTGCCGGCCGCCGCGGCGATCCTCGAACGCCTCGACGACGTCGGCCTCGGGTACGTGAGCCTCGGCCAGCCGCTCACGACGCTGTCCGGCGGCGAGCGCCAGCGCCTCAAGCTCGCGACCCACCTCGGCGACAAGGGCGGCGTGATCGTGCTCGACGAGCCGACGACCGGCCTCCACCTCGCGGACGTGCAGAACCTCCTCGGGCTCCTCGACCGGATCGTCGACGCGGGCAAGTCCGTCATCGTCATCGAGCACCACCAGGCCGTCATGGCGCACGCGGACTGGATCATCGACCTCGGCCCCGGCGCCGGGCACGACGGCGGTCGCGTCGTCTTCGAGGGCACCCCGGCCGACCTCGTGGCGGCGAGGTCCACCCTCACGGCCGAGCACCTCGCGGCCTACGTGAACGCCTGACCCGCTGCCCCCGGCCTCTCCGCCGCCCGCCCCTCCACGCCCCCCGCCCGGTGCCGAACAGGTGATCGTGGCGCGTCCCGGGCAGCTGACGCGCCACGACCGCCTGCTCGGCTCGCCGGGATGGCCTGGTCGGCGGCGTGGGCGGCGTCGGCGGCAGTTGCGGTAGAGGGCTGGCTGCTGCGGTCGGGGAGGGAACAGGGGGCCTGTCTGGCATCCCAGACTGAACCTGTCGCAGCGGGCTCCCGGCGCGTCGAGGCGCGGTGTGTCCTGGGGGCATGGCAGCGACGACGCACTCCCCGGCCGTCTCCGACCCGGCCCGCGCCGCGCGCGTCGTCGTCGTGGGCGACGGTCCGCTGACGATCGGCGACGTGGTCGACGTCGCGCGGCACGGCGCGCGCGTCCGGCTCGCGGACGCGGCGGTCGAGGCGATGGCGGCGAGTCGCGCCGTCGTCGAAGGGCTCGCGGACGACGACCGCCCGCACTACGGCGTCTCGACCGGGTTCGGCGCGCTGGCGCGGCGCCACATCCCGGTCGAGCGGCGCGCGCAGCTCCAGCTCAGCCTCGTGCGGTCGCACGCGGCGGGATCGGGGCCGGAGGTCGAGCGCGAGGTCGTGCGGGCGCTCCAGCTCCTGCGGCTCGCGACCCTGGCGACCGGGCGGACCGGGGCGCGCCCCGTCGTCGCGCAGACGTACGCCGCGATGCTCGACGCAAGGATCACTCCGGTGGTGCGCGAGTTCGGCTCGCTCGGGTGCTCGGGCGACCTCGCGCCGCTGGCCCACGTGGCGCTCGTGGCGCTCGGCGAGGGCGAGGTCCGGGACGCGGCGGGAGCCGTCGTGCCCGCTGCCGACGCGCTCGCCGCGGCCGGGATCGCGCCGCTCGCGCTGCGCGAGAAGGAGGGTCTCGCGCTCATCAACGGGACGGACGGCATGCTCGGCATGCTCGCGCTCGCGCTGCACGACCTGCGGTCCCTGCTCACGACGGCCGACGTCGCGGCCGCGGCGAGCGTCGAGGCGCTGCTCGGCTCGGACGCGCCGTTCGCGGCCGACCTCGCGGCGATGCGGCCGCACCCCGGCCAGGCGGCGTCGGCCGCGAACCTGCGCGCGCTGCTCGACGGCTCGCCCGTCGTGGCGAGCCACCGCACGCTCGACGCCGACGGCCGGCCCGAGTGCACGCGGGTGCAGGACGCGTACTCGCTGCGGTGCGCGCCGCAGGTGCACGGCGCCGCGCGCGACACGCTCGACCACGCGACCGCCGTCGCGCGCCGGGAGCTCGCGGCGGCGATCGACAACCCGGTCGTCACCGTGGACGGGCGCGTCGAGTCGAACGGCAACTTCCACGGGGCCCCGGTCGCGTACGTGCTCGACTTCCTCGCGATCGCCGCGGCCGACGTCGCGAGCATGAGCGAGCGCCGCACGGACCGGTTCCTCGACAAGGCCCGCAACGAGGGCCTGCCGCCGTTCCTCGCCGACGACCCGGGCGTCGACTCCGGGCTGATGATCGCGCAGTACACGGCGGCGGGGATCGTCTCGGAGCTCAAGCGGCTCGCGGTGCCGTCGAGCGTCGACTCCATCCCGTCGTCGGCCATGCAGGAGGACCACGTGTCCATGGGCTGGGCCGGGGCGCGCAAGCTCCGCCGCGCCGTCGACGGGCTGGGCCGCGTCCTCGCGATCGAGCTGCTCACCGCGACGCGCGCCCTCGACCTCCGCTGCGACGCCGGGTCCCTGCACCCCGCGCGGGGGACCGGCGCCGTGCGCGACCTCGTGCGCACGGCCGCCGCGGGCCCCGGACCGGACCGCTACCTCGCGCCCGAGATCGAGGCCGTGACCCGCCTCGTCGCGACGGGTGCCGTGACCGCGGCGGCGAGCGCCGCCGTCGGGCACCTGGCCTGAGACCCACCCGACCCGAAGGAGCGAGACGACCATGGTCCACGAGCCGACCCACCGCCTCGGCACGCCCGTCCCCGTCCGCGCCCCGCGCGGCACGACCCTCACCGCGCGGTCCTGGCAGACCGAGGCGCCGCTGCGGATGCTCATGAACAACCTCGACCCCGAGGTCGCGGAGCGGCCCGACGACCTCGTCGTCTACGGCGGCACGGGCCGGGCGGCGCGCGACTGGCCGAGCTACCACGCGATCGTCCGCACGCTCACGACGCTCGCGGACGACGAGACGCTCCTCGTGCAGTCGGGCAAGCCCGTCGGGGTGCTGCGGACGCACGAGTGGGCGCCGCGCGTGCTCCTCGCGAACAGCAACCTCGTGGGGGACTGGGCGACGTGGCCCGAGTTCCGGCGGCTCGAGGCGACGGGCCTGACGATGTACGGGCAGATGACGGCAGGGTCGTGGATCTACATCGGCGCGCAGGGCATCCTCCAGGGCACGTACGAGACGCTCGCTGCGGTCGCCGCGAAGCTCGCCGCCCGCCAGGGCGGGCAGGGGCTCAGTGGCGGGACCCTCGCCGGGACGCTCACGCTCACCGGCGGGTGCGGCGGCATGGGCGGCGCGCAGCCGCTCGCGGTGACGCTCAACGGCGGCGCGTGCCTCGTGGTCGACGTCGACCGGTCGCGCCTCGACCGGCGCGTGCGCGAGCGGTACCTCGACGTCGTCGCCGACGACCTCGACGCCGCGGTCCGGCTCGTCGAGGACGCGCGGCGCGAGCGCCGGGCGCTGTCGGTGGGGGTCGAGGGGAACAGCGCGACGGTCGTGCCGGAGCTGCTGCGGCGCGGGGTCGAGGTCGACGTCGTCACGGACCAGACGTCGGCGCACGATCCGCTGTCCTACCTGCCGGTCGGGGTGGACCTCGCGGACTGGGCCGACTACGCCGCCGCGAAGCCCGACGAGCTCACCGACCGCGCGCGCGAGTCCATGGCCCGGCACGTGGAGGGCATGGTCGGGTTCCTCGACGCGGGCGCCGAGGTGTTCGACTACGGAAACTCGATCCGCGACGAGGCGCGCCGCGGCGGGTACGACCGCGCGTTCGACTTCCCGGGGTTCGTGCCCGCGTACATCCGGCCGCTGTTCGCGCAGGGCAAGGGCCCGTTCCGGTGGGCCGCGCTCTCGGGCGACCCGCGCGACATCGCCGCGACCGACGCCGCCGTGCTCGACCTGTTCGACGACGACCACCTGCACCGCTGGATCCGCGCCGCCCAGGAGCGCGTCGCGTTCCAGGGACTGCCCGCGCGCATCTGCTGGCTCGGGCACGGCGAGCGCGACCGCGCGGGCCTCGCGTTCAACGACCTCGTGGCGTCGGGCGCGGTGCGCGCCCCGGTCGTCATCGGCCGCGACCACCTCGACGCCGGGTCGGTCGCGTCCCCGTACCGCGAGACGGAGGCCATGGCCGACGGCTCCGACGCGATCGCCGACTGGCCTCTGCTCAACGCGCTCACGGCCGCGTCGTCGGGCGCGACGTGGGTCTCGATCCACCAGGGCGGCGGCGTCGGCATGGGCCGCTCGATCCACGCGGGCCAGGTGTCCGTCGCGGACGGCACGCCGCTCGCCGCGGCCAAGCTCGCGCGCGTGCTGTCGAACGACCCGGGCCTCGGGGTGCTGCGCCACGTCGACGCCGGGTACGACGACGCGGTCGCCGCCGCCGAGCGCGGCAGGCTCCGCGTCCCCGCGCGGGAAACGCCGTGACGGGACGCCGCGCGACGGGCACGTCCTCGGGGCCCGGGTCGACGCTCGTCACCGGCATCGGCGAGCTGACGACCAACGCCCCGGGCGGCCCCGGCACGCGCGACGGCGACCCGACCGGCCTGGTGACGGACGCCGTCCTGCTGCTCGACGGCGGCCGGGTCGCCTGGGCGGGCCCGGCCCGGGAGGCGCGGGACGCCGTCGGGCACGCGCTGGACGGACGGGAGCCGGACGTGACGCTCGACGCGGGCGGGCGCGCGGTGCTCCCGGGGTTCGTCGACTCGCACACCCACCTCGTGTTCGCGGGCGACCGCGCCTCCGAGTTCGAGGCGCGCATGGCCGGGCGCACCTACGAGGCGGGCGGCATCCGGTCGACCGTCGCCGCGACGCGCGCCGCGTCCGACGACGTGCTCCGCGCCGGGCTGGCCCGGCACCTCGACGAGGCGGCCCGCCAGGGCACGACCACGGTCGAGGTGAAGAGCGGCTACGGCCTCACCGTCGCGGACGAGGAGCGGTCCGTGCGGCTCGCGCGCGAGGTGACGCCCGAGGTGACGTTCCTCGGGGCGCACGTCGTGCCGGTGGAGTACGCGGGCCGGGCCGACGCGTACGTCGACCTCGTATGCGGGGAGATGCTCGCCGCGTGCGCGCCGCACGCCCGGTGGGTCGACGTGTTCTGTGAGACCGGCGCGTTCACGCCCGAGCAGTCCCGCCGCGTGCTCGAGGCCGGGGCCGCCGCCGGGCTCGGGGTGCGCGTGCACGCGAACCAGCTCGGGCCGGGGGAGGGGGTGCGCCTCGCCGTCGGGCTGGGCGCCGCCGCGGTGGACCACTGCACGTACCTCACCGACGACGACGTCGCGGCGCTCGCGGGCTCGTGGACCGACAGCGGGACGCGGCCGGACGGGACGTCGGGAGCCGTCGCCGGGACCGTCGCGACGTCGGGAGCGGGCGCCGGGACCGTCGCGACCCTTCTCCCCGGCGTCGAGTTCTCCACGCGCCAGCCCTACCCCGACGCGCGACGACTCCTCGACGCGGGCGCCGTCGTCGCGCTCGCGAGCGACTGCAACCCCGGGTCGAGCTACACGTCGTCGATGCCGCTGTGCGTGGCGCTCGCGGTCCGCGAGATGCGGATGACCGTCGCCGAGGCCGTGTGGTCCGCCACCGCGGGCGGCGCGCTCGCGCTGCGGCGGTACGACGTCGGCCACCTCGCCCCCGGCGCCCGGGCCGACGTCGTGCTGCTCGACGCCCCGAGCCGCACCCACCTCGCCTACCGCCCCGGCGTCCCCCTGATCGCGAAGACGTGGAAATCCGGCCACCCCCACCCCTGACCCACCCCCACCCCTGACC
>NZ_JAVHYN010000011.1:0-61940 GCF_031119065.1 Cellulosimicrobium sp. XJ-DQ-B-000 | reverse complement strand
GTGGGAGAGAGGGGCGGAGGGGGGTCAGCGGGCCGTCCGCCGGCGGTAGAGCAGGGAGCCGGCGGTGCAGCTCGCGACGAGGAAGCCGGCGAGCCACGCGACGGCCGTGAGGACCGTCGACGCGTCGGGCGCGCCTGCGAGCAGCCCGCGGAACGTCTCGATGACCGGCGTGAACGGCTGGTTCTCGGCGAACCCGTGCAGCCACGACGGCATGGTGTCGATCGGGACGAACCCCGAGCTGAGGTAGGGCACGAACAGGAAGAGGAAGTTCACGGACTGCGACGCCTCGACGCTCAGCACGAGGCCGAGCGCCACGCTCAGCCACGTGAACGTCAGCACGGCGAGGACCGCGAACGCGACGAGCCCCGCCCAGTCGGCCGGCCCGGCGTCGGGCCGGAAGCCGAGCGCGAGCGCGACACCGACGACCACGACGGCGGACGCGAGGTTGCGCACGACGCTCGCCACGACGTGCCCCCACAGCGCGGACGGCCCGAAGATCGGCAGGGTCTTGAACCGGTCGATCGTGCCGGACGTCATGTCCTGCGCGACGCCGACCGCGGCCGTCGCGGAGCCGAACCCCAGGCACATCACGAGCACGCCGGGCACGACGTAGTCGATGTAGTCGTCCCCGCCGATCGCCCCGCCGAAGATGACGACGAAGACGAGCATGATCATCACCGGCAGCGCGAAGGCCGTGACGAGCCCGTCGACGCTGCGCAGCTGGCGGCGGGTCTCGCGGCCGACCATCGTGCGGACGTCGCGCGCCGCGGTGGCCGGGGTCTGCCGCGCGCGCGGCCGCGTGGTGCGGGACGGCCGGGGCAGCGTGGTCGTGGGTGCGGCGCTCATCGGGCGCCCTCCTTCCGGGTCAGGGCGAGGAACACGTCGTCGAGCGTGGGCCGCACGACGCTGACCCCCACGACCGCGAGCGCGTGGGCGTCGGCGGCCGCGAGCACGTCGCGGATGGTGCGGACGGGGTCGTCGCTCGGTGCGGTGAGCGAGAGGTCCTTCGCGTCGGCCGTCGGGCGGGCCAGCCCGATCGAGGGCGCGAGCCCGACGGCGGCGGCCAGGCTCTCCCGGTCGTCGAACGCCACGCGCACGTGGTCGCCCGCGACGAGCGCCTTGAGCTCGGCGGCCGTGCCCCGCGCCGCGACGCGGCCGTCGTGCAGGACGGCGATCGTGTCGGCCAGGCGGTCGGCCTCCTCCAGGTACTGGGTCGTCAGCAGGACGGTCGTCCCGTCGGCGGCGAGGCCCCGCACGACCTCCCACAGCTGCGCGCGCGACGCCGGGTCGAGGCCCGTCGTCGGCTCGTCGAGCACGAGCACCGCCGGGTCCGCCACGAGGCTGATCGCGAGGTCGAGGCGGCGGCGCATGCCGCCCGAGTAGGTCCCGACCCGCCGGTCCGCGGCGTCGGTGAGGTCGAAGCGCTCGAGCAGCGCGGCGGCGCGCGGGCGCACCGCCCGGCGGGGGAGGTGCGCGAGCTCGCCCATCATCACGAGGTTCTCGCGGCCCGTCTGGAACTCGTCCACCGACGCGTACTGGCCCGTGAGCGCGATGGTCTCGCGCACCCGCGCGGCGTCGTGCACGACGTCGGCGCCCGCGACGCGGGCCGTGCCGCCGTCGGGCCGGACGAGGGTCGTGAGGATGTTGACGGTCGTCGTCTTGCCCGCGCCGTTGGGCCCCAGCAGCGCGAAGATCTCGCCGCGGCGCACGGTCAGGTCGACGCCGCGCAGCACGGCGTGGTCGCCGTAGGACTTCTCCAGCCCCTGCGCGGCGATCATCGGTCCGGTCATCGCCTTCTCCTTCTCCGTCGGCCGTTCGTGTGCGGCGCACACTGTTCGTGTGCACCATAAACTGTGTGTACACCATAAACACCGGCGCGAGTGGGGGTCAAGGGTCGAGGAGGCGCTTCGGGGGAGAGGGGCCTCGCGCTCAGCCCGCGCGACGACGGGGAGCGCCGGTGAGGACCAGCCCGATCCCGGTCATCACCACGAGCGCACCCAGCACGACGGCGACCGGCACCGTCCACGTCCCCGTCGCCGTCTGCAGCGCCCCGGCCGCGGTGGGCGCGACGGCGGCCAGGCAGTACCCGACGGACTGCACCGTCGCCGACGCCTGCCGGCCGCGCCGGACCGTCGGGTACCGCTGGGCGACGAGCGTGAAGATCACGACGAAGTTCGCCGCCTGGGCGACGCCCGCGGCGGACGCCCACACCGCCCAGAGCCCCGGCGCGACGAGCAGCCCCACGGGCAGCGTCAGCCACAGCACCGCGATCCCGACGAACGTCTGCCGCAGGCTGAGGCGGCGCGCGGCGAGCGGCACCGCGAGACCGCCGACGATCGCGAAGCCCTGGAACAGCGACGCCGCGCCGCCCGACGCGGAGCGCGGGATGCCCGCGAGGTCCTCCAGGACGAGCGGCAGCCACGCCGTGAGCGCGTAGAAGCTCGACGACTGGAGCGCGAACATCGCGCACAGCCACCACGTGAACGGCGTCGCGAGCACGTGGCGCTCGCGGGCCGTCGTCGGGTCGGTGCCCGTGACGCCCTCCGCCGCGGCCGCCGCCAGCGCGTCCGCCGCGGCCGCATCCCCGGTCGCCCTGGCCTCCGTCTGCGATGCCGCCGGGTCGGGCGCGGTCTCCGCCGACACGCCCCGGGGCTCGCGCGCCTCGCGCGGCACCGCGCGCAGCCACCACACGAGCGCGACGACCGCGAGCACCGACCACGACGCGAGCGCCCAGCGCCACCCGACGGCGTCCGCGAGCGGCGCGGTGAGCGCCGTCGTCGCGACGGTCCCGACGTTGATCGCCGCCGTGTACAGCCCCGTCACCGTCGCGACGTGCCCGGGGAAGTCGCGCTGGGCGATCATCGGCACCGCGAGGTTCGCCGTCGTGATGCCCAGCCCGAGGAGCACCGTGCCCGCGAACGTCCCGGCCGCGCCGAGCGCCGCGAGGTCCGCCGAGCGCAGGACCGTCCCCGCGACGATCAGCGTGAGCGCGACGGCGATCGCCGTCCGCAGCGACGACCGCCCGAGCAGGCCCGCGACGGCGGGCGTCGCGAGCGCGAAGCACAGCACCGGGATGCCGGTGAGCAGGCCCGCCGCGGCGGCGGTGAGGTCGAGGTCGGCCGCGACGTCCGCGACGACGGGCGGGAGCGCCGTGAGCGGCGCCCGCAGGTTGACGGCCACGAGCAGCACGGCGACCAGCAGGACCCCGTCGATCCCGCCGCGGAACGTGCTCGGGCGGGGCGGCCGTGACGACGGCATCGGGCGGGGACCTCCGGGTGCAGGCGCGTGCGGCGACGCCCGCCCGGTCGTCCGGGCCGTCGGTCAGTCGTCGAACTGTCCTCCGACTGTACGCAGGAGCGCCGCGAGCGCAGGTCGCTCGCCCGGCTCGAGCGCGTCGAGGATGCGGGCCTCGACGGCGAGGAGGTCGGTCATCGCCGTGTCCACGCGCTCCAGGCCCTCGGGCGTGAGCTCGACGAGCACGCCGCGCCGGTCGTCGGGCGAGCGGCGGCGCACGACCAGCCCGCGCTCCTCGAGCCGGTCGATGCGGTTCGTCATGGTCCCGCTCGTCACGAGCGTCTGGGTGACGAGCGCCCCGGGGGAGAGGCGGTACGGCTCGCCGGCGCGGCGCAGCGCGGACAGGACGTCGAACTCCCACGTCTCCAGGTGCCCGCGCGCGAACGCCGTGCGCCGCGCCCGGTCCAGGTGCCGGGCGAGCCGGTCGACCCGGGAGAACACGGTGAGCGGCTCGACGTCGAGGTCCGGCCGCTCGCGCTGCCACGCCGCGACGATGCGGTCGACCTCGTCCTCGTGCTGCTGGTCCATGACGCGAGGGTACTCGACGTGTCTCGACGTCAAGACTCTTGACGGCTCGCCGGCCGTCGCGGCGCGTCGCAAGACCCGCCGCCGCGAGGTAGAGCCCTGGCCCCGCGAGGTAGAGCCGCTGTCCGCCGAGGTAGAGCCGCTGTCCCACGAGGTAGAGCCGCTGTCCGCCGAGGTAGAGCCGCTGTCCGCCGAGGTAGAGCCGCTGTCCGCCGAGGTAGAGCCGCTGTCCGCCGAGGTAGAGGCGTGGTCGCGCGGGCCGTGCCTGGGCGCGCACCTACCAGGGCGACACGAGCACGGGGTGGGGCGACCCACCGTCGTCGACCACCGGACCTGGCCTCGACCTCGCCGAACCCGGGCTCTACCTCGCCGAACCGAGGCTCGACCTCGCCGAACCCGGCCTCTACCTCGACGAACGTGGGCTCTACCTCGGCGGACCAGGCCTCTACCTCGACGAACCGCGCCTCTACCTCGGCGGGCGGGGCGGCCCCCCGTCAGGACGTGCGCAGGGCGTCCGTGAGCTTGACGCGGGCGCCGGTGCGCAGGACGGCGTTGGAGTAGATCTTCGCCGCGAGCCACACGAGGAGGGGGATGACGGCGACGGAGAGGCCGAGCGCGACGAGGGCCTCCCACGTCTCGGCGCTGCCGAGCGCGATGCGGACCGGCATGAGCAGCGGCGAGCACAGCGGCACGTACGACAGCCAGACGACGAGCGGGTTGTCCGGCGCCCACGGCGCGACGGAGACGCCCACGATGTACGGCACGATCATGAGGAACGTGACGGGCGTGGTGACCGCGCCGACGTCCTCCTGGCGCGACACCAGCGCGCCGAGGCCGGCCATGAGCAGCGCGTAGCTGACGAAGCCGACGACGAACCACACGAGCGCCCAGGCCGCGGCGGTCCCGAGGTCGATCGTCGAGGTGTCGACGAGGCCGAGGCCGAGCGCGGTCCCGACGCCCGCGAGCACGACGAGCGCGACCTGCCCCAGCCCGACGAGGCCGATGCCGAGGACCTTGCCGGCCATGAGCTGCCACGGGCGCACGGTCGAGAGCAGGAGCTCGACGACGCGGCTCGTCTTCTCCTCGACGACGCCCTGCGCGATGAGCTGGCCGCTGATCATGATGGCCATGAAGAGCAGGATGCCGGTGACCAGGCCGGTGACGTAGCGCGCCGGGTCGAACTCGCTCGGCTCGCCGATGGTGCGCACGTCCGGCGCGGCGGTCGCGACGTCGCCCGCGACCTGGGCGGGGTCGCCCCCGAGGCTCGCGACGGCGTCGGACAGCGCGGTCTGCTGGGCGAGCGTGGTGAAGACGGCCGTGAGGCCCGACGACAGCTCGGTGTCGACGACGACCGTGGGGGAGCCGACGCTCCCGGTGACGAGCGCGTCGAGGTCGCCGTCGCGCACCTGGGCCTCGCCCGCGGCGTCGTCCGCGACGTCGACGGTCTCGACGTCGGTCCCGAGCGTGCTCCCCGTGGTCTCGATCGCCTCGGCGAGCGCCGCGGTCTGCGGCGTGACCCCCACGCGCTCGGCGCTCGGGCCCGACCCGTTCGCGAGATTGAGCACGACCCCGCCGAGCACGACGGCGCCGACGAGGATCACGGTCAGCCACACGAACGACTTGGAGCGCAGCCGCGTCATGATCTCGCGGCCCGCGACGAGGCGGATCGCGCCCCAGGACGTCAACGAGGTCCCCGTGCTCATGCCCCCACCTCCACGGTCTCGGCGGCCGTCGCGGCCGGCTTCTCCTCGGCGCTCACGACGTCGCGGTACAGCTCGGTGAGCGACGGCCGGACGAGCGCGAACTCGTGCACGGGCCCGGCGGCGAGCGCCGCGCGCAGCACGGCCTGCTCGCGCCCCCCGGTCCCGTCGCCGGTCGACCCACCGGGCACGAGCTCGACGACGGTGCGCGACCCCTCCAGGCTGACGGCCCGCGCGTCGGGCACGGCGCCGATCCACGTGGCGCCGGGCGGCCCGTCCACGACCCAGCGCTCCTGCTCGGTGCGACGGAGCTCGTCGATCGTGCCGACCTCCACCATCGCGCCGTCCTTGATGATGCCGACGCGGTCGCACAGCCGTTCCACGAGGTCGAGCTGGTGCGACGAGAACACGACGGGCACGCCTGCCTGGGCGCGGTCGCGCAGAACTCCGCTCATGACGTCGACGGCGACGGGGTCGAGCCCGCTGAACGGCTCGTCGAGCACGAGCAGCTCGGGGTCGTGGGTGAGCGCGGCGGCGAGCTGGACGCGCTGCTGGTTGCCGAGCGAGAGCTTCTGCACCTCGTCGCCGCGGCGCGCCTCGACGCCGAGCGTCGTGGTCCAGCGCTCCATCGCGTCCTTCGCCGCCGCGGCGGACAGCCCGTGAAGCCGGGCGAGGTAGACGAGCTGCTCGCCGACCTTCATGCGCGGGTAGAGGCCGCGCTCCTCCGGCATGTAGCCGATGCGGCGGCGGGCGGCCAGGTCGAGGGGCCGGCCCTCCCACCGGACCTCGCCGCCGTCGGCGGCGAGGACGCCGAGGACGATGCGCATCGTCGTCGTCTTGCCGGCGCCGTTGGAGCCGACGAAGCCGAAGATCTCCCCGGCGCGGACGTCGAACGACGTGCCGCGCAGGGCGCGCACGTCGCCGTAGGACTTGGTCAGCGAGTCGATCTCGAGTGTCGCCATGCGTTCCACACAACCACGCGCGAGCGCGCGCGGCACGGGACAGATGTCACGTCCTGGCCGTGCGGGAGCAGGGGGTGCGCCCCTGCCGACGTCGGGCCCGCCGGTCAGCCGAGGTGCTCGTCGCGCACCGTGGGCAGCGTCCGCGCGGCCCGCACGGCGAGGCGCAGCATCGTCCCGGTCGCCTCGTCGACGGCTGCGGCGTCGTCGCGCCGGACGGCGTCGAGCGAGACCCAGAGCAGCTCGCGCGCGAGCGCGGCGTCCTGCTCGTCGAGCCGCCCGGATACCGACTCGACGGCGCTCATCGCGACGAGCACGCGCATCACGGCCGACGTCGGGGGCGCGACGCGCACGCGCCGGATCTCCACGGCCCGGCGCAGCGCGCGACGCTCGACCCGCGTGAGGCGCGGGCCCGTCACGTGCAGGAGCACGACGGTGAGGAGCGCGGCCACGAGGCCGAGGACGGCGGCGAGGAGCAGGGTCTCGGGCGTCGCGAGGTTCCGCCCGGCGACCAGCGCGGCGAGCGCGGTGGTCACGCCTGCGACGAGACCGACCCGCACCACGTCGACCGACGCGCGCCACTCGGCGTGCCGACGCACCCGGTCGAGCTCGTAGGGCGTGAGGCCCGGGACGAGCACGTCGGTGCGCTGGACGACGCGCGCGGGCGCGCCCGGGACGTCGCCCTGCAGACACCGTGCGGTCGTCCAGGTCACGTACCCCCAGACCGTGGGACGGATCTCGTCCCGTGGGTCGCCGTACCCCTGGTCGGCCGACCGGTCGTGCCCGTGCATCCGCTGCCCCGCTTCGTCGTTCTGCTCTGCCGCCAGAGAGACGGGCTGACCCCGCTGTCATGACGCGGGTTCGGGGAGCGGATCTGCGTCAAGACCTCGTGGTGATGAGGTGCGGCCGCTTCTCCATGTCCGCGAGGCCGTTCCAGGCGAGGTTGACGAGGTGCGCCGCGACCTCCGTCTTCTTGGGGGAGCGCGCGTCGAGCCAGTACTGACCGGTGAGGGCGACCATGCCGACGAGCATCTGCGCGTAGATGGGCGCGACCTTCGGGTCGAGGCCGCGCGTGCGGAACTGGTGCGCCAGGAGGTGCTCGACCTGCGTCGCGACGTCGCCGATGAGGCTCGAGAAGGTGCCCGTGGCCTGCGCGACGGGGGAGTCGCGCACGAGGATCCGGAAGCCGTCCTCCGACGCCTCGATGTAGGACAGGAGGGCGAGCGCGGTGCGCTCCAGCAGCACCTTCGGGTGACCGCCCTCGTCGAGCGCGCCCGACAGCGCCGCGGTGAGCGCCTGCACCTCGCGGTCCACGACGACCGCGTAGATGCCCTCCTTGCCGCCGAAGTGCTCGTACACGACGGGCTTGGACACCTCGGCGCGCGCGGCGATCTCCTCGACGCTCGTCCCCTCGAACCCCTTCTCGGCGAACAGCCTGCGGCTGACGGCGAGCAGCTGCTCGCGCCGCTGGCTCGCGGTCATGCGGGATCGGGGGGTGCGCCTGGAGTCTGCCACGGGTCCATCATGCCGTGCGGGCGGTCGCCGCAGCCGGAGGGTCCGCGCCCGCCGGCGCGGGCGTCGTCGGGCGGGCGCGCGCGGGTGTGGTGCGGGCCACGCCCCGCGTCCGGCGCGGATGGGGCGAGACGGGCACGCGCGGCGTCGGGCACGGGGACCGACCTGGCAGACTGTTCCCGGACCCGGCCCGCCCGCCGCGGCCCGGGTCGAACCGGGGGCGCGGCGACGGGCAGGTGACGTGCACGTGCCGAGCACGTGAGACGGCGTCGCCGGGTCCGGTCCGCCTTGGTGTAATCGGCAGCACAAGGGTTTTTGGTGCCCTTGGTCCAGGTTCGAGTCCTGGGGGCGGAGCTCGTGCCACCGATCCCGAGGGGAACACCCATGGAAGCTCAGCAGGGCACCGACACCACCGTCGCCCCCGCTGCCGTGATCGTCCTCGCCGCAGGCGAGGGCACGCGGATGAAGTCGTCCACCCCCAAGATGCTGCATACGCTCGCGGGCCGCAGCCTGCTCGGGCACGTGCTCGTCGCGGCGCGCTCGCTCGACCCGGCCCTGCTCGCCGTCGTCGTGCGGCACGAGCGCGACCGCGTCGCCGAGCACGCGGTGTCGGTCGACCCGGACGCGGTCGTCGTGGACCAGGACGAGATCCCGGGGACGGGCCGCGCCGTGCAGTGCGCGCTCGTCGCGCTCGACGCGAAGGCGCACGCGCAGGCGCTCGTCCACGGCGTGCCCGACGGCGAGGAGGGGCGCGGCGTCGGCGACGGCCTCGAGGGCCCCGTGGTCGTCACCGCGGGCGACACCCCGCTGCTCGACGGCGGCACCCTCGCCCAGCTCCTCGCGGCGCACGTCGCCGACGGCAACGCCGTGACGATGCTGACGACGCAGCTCGACGACGCGACGGGCTACGGCCGCGTCGTGCGCGACGACGCGACCGGCGACGTCCTGCGCATCGTCGAGCACAAGGACGCGTCGGCCGACGAGCTCGCGATCCGCGAGATCAACGCGTCGATCTACGTCTTCGACGCCGCCGTCCTGCGACGCGGGCTCGGCACGCTCGGCCGCGACAACGCGCAGGGCGAGGTCTACCTGACGGACGTCGTCGCCGCGGCGCGCGCCGAGGGCGGCGTCGTGCGGGCGCTCGTCTCGGACGACCCGACGGTCGTCGAGGGCGTCAACGACCGCGTGCAGCTCGCGACGCTGCGCGCCGAGCTCAACCGCCGGATCCTCGAGGACTGGATGCGCGCGGGCGTGACGGTCGTCGACCCGGCCACGACGTGGGTCGACGTCGACGTCGAGCTCGCGCGCGACGTGACGCTGCTCCCGGGGACGCAGCTCCACGGCGCGACGGTCGTCGCCGAGGGCGCGACGGTCGGCCCGGACACCACGCTCACCGACACCGAGGTCGGCGCCGGCGCGACCGTGACCCGCACGCACGGCTCGCTCGCGGTCCTGGGCGCGGGGACGTCCGTCGGCCCGTTCGCGTACCTGCGGCCCGGCACCGTGCTCGGTGCGCAGGGCAAGATCGGCACGTTCGTCGAGACGAAGAACGCGGAGATCGGCGAGGGGTCGAAGATCCCGCACCTGTCCTACGTCGGCGACGCGACCATCGGCGACCACACGAACATCGGCGCCGCGTCGGTCACGGTCAACTACGACGGCGTGCACAAGCACCGCACCGTCATCGGCTCGCACGCCCGCACCGGCGCGGACAACATGTTCGTCGCGCCCGTGAGCGTCGGCGACGGCGCGTACACCGCCGCCGGGTCCGTCATCCGCCGCGACGTGCCCGCGGGCGCGCTCGGCGTGAGCGGGGGCCAGCAGCGCAACATCGAGGGCTGGGTCGAGCGGCGTCGCGCCGGCACGCCCGCCGCCGAGGCCGCGGCCGCCGCGCGCGCCGCGGACCCGGAGGCGCCCCCGCTCGGGGCGCAGGCGCAGGCCCAGCTCGCGGACCAGAGCGCCGCCGCGACGGCCGACCGCCCCACCCCGCCGCCGCCCGCGCCCGAGCTCGAGCACACGCTCGAGGCGCTGCGTGGCGGTCGTCCCGCCACCACGACAGACTGACCGCGACCGGCCAGCCGACCTCAGACCTACCCCCGCACCCGGAAACCCCACCGAAGGAACCCACTGGTATGAGCAGCACGATCGCCGGCAACGGGGAGAAGTCCCTCGTCCTCGCCTCGGGGCGCGCGCACCCCGAGCTGGCCAACGACGTCGCGCGGGAGCTGGGCATCGACCTGCTGCCCACGACCGCGTACGACTTCGCGAACGGCGAGATCTACGTCCGGTTCGGCGAGTCGGTGCGCGGCTCGGACGTCTTCATCCTCCAGAGCCACACCGCGCCGATCAACCAGTGGATCATGGAGCAGCTCCTCATGGTCGACGCCGCGAAGCGCGCCTCGGCCCGCACGATCACGGTCGTGCAGCCGTTCTACGGGTACGCCCGCCAGGACAAGAAGCACCGTGGTCGCGAGCCGATCTCGGCGCGCCTCATGTCCGACCTGTTCACCGCCGCGGGCGCCGACCGCCTCATGAGCGTCGACCTGCACGCCGCGCAGACGCAGGGCTTCTTCGACGGGCCGGTCGACCACCTGTGGGCGATGCCGATCCTCACGGACTACGTGCGCTCGCGCGTCGACACGTCGAACGTCACGGTCGTCTCGCCCGACGCGGGCCGCATCCGCGTCGCCGAGCAGTGGGCCGCGAAGCTCGGCGGCGGGCCGCTCGCGTTCGTCCACAAGACGCGCGACGTCACGCGCCCGAACCAGGCGGTCGCGAACCGCGTCGTCGGCGACGTCGAGGGCCGCGACTGCGTGCTCGTCGACGACCTCATCGACACCGGCGGCACGATCGCCGAGGCCGTGCGCGTCATCCTCGCCGCGGGCGCGCGGTCGGTCATCGTGGCCGCGACGCACGGCGTGCTGTCCGACCCGGCGGCCCAGCGCCTGTCCGAGTGCGGGGCGAGCGAGGTCGTCATCACGGACACGCTGCCCATCGCGGCCGAGAAGCAGTTCCCGCAGCTCACGGTGCTCTCCATCGCGCCGCTCATCGCGCGCGCGATCCGCGAGGTGTTCGACGACGGCTCGGTCACCTCGCTGTTCGACGGCAACAGCTGAGGCTCAGCCCAGCCACCCGGCCAGCGCGGCGCGCAGCCGGTCGCGCTCCGACGACGTGAGCCGCAGGCGCACGACGCGCGACCGCACGGCGCGGGCGACGTCGTCGGGGAGGCCCTGCCCGGCCGGGGGCAGGGCGCCCACGTCGTGTACGAGCAGCACGTCGAGCACGTCGCAGCGGCCCGGGAGCGCCGGGAGGTCCGCCGCGAGGTGCGCGGCGGCGCGCACCGTCGCGGCCTCCTCGGGCGTCGTCCCGAGGAGCGCCGCGAGGTCGGGCGGGGAGACGGCCACGATCCGCTGCTCCGTCGTCAGGCCCCACGCGCGCAGGGCCGGCGCGTACCGGGCGAACGGGGCGACCGCGAGCAGGTCGAGCGGGTCCTGGCCGAACTCCGCGGCGTACTCCGGCCGCTCGCGGTACGCGGCCAGCATCGGGTCGTCGTGGAGCCACGCGCGCAGGTCGGCGAGCACGACCGCGCGCCGCAGGTGGTCGGTCGTGCGGAGCGCGTCCGCGGCACCGAGCGGCGTCGTGCGGACGGCGTACGTGCACGCCAGGTTGTACTCGCCGGTCGGGGTCGTGGGGGACGGCGCGTCCGCGCCCTCGGGGTCGCGGGCCAGGGCGGCCCGGTAGGCGAGTCGCAGGCGCTCGCGGGACGTCTCGGCCGACCTGGCCGTCGCGACCGACTCGGCCGTCTCGCTCGACCCGGCCCGATCGCTCGGTTCCGTCCCCGGTGCCGGCGGCACCCCCTGCGGTGCCACGGGCTCCAGCGCCCGGGCCGCGGCCTCCGCCTGGCGGTAGAGGCTCTCGACGGCGTCCTGGAGCCGGACGACGAGCGCGTCCTCCCGCCCCGCGGCACGCTCCACCGCGAGCGCCTCCAGCAGCGCGCGGACCGCGTCGACGGCGGTCGCGTCGAGCCCGCCCGCCGGGTCGTCCCCGTCGCGGCCCGGGGCGAAGCACGCGTTGACGGTCGTCGCGGCGCGCGAGTACTGGGCCCGCAGCCGCAGCGAGCGGTACCCGCTGCGGCCCGCCGTCCGCGCGACGAACCGGTCGAGCCAGCGGCCGTACGCGTCGAGGTCCTCGCGCAGGGTGTGGTGCCTGCCCTCGGCGTGCGCGAGGGCGACCTGGGCCAGGTCGTTGCGCGGGTCGACGTCGACGGCGCGCGCGAGGAGCTCCCGCTCCCGGTCCGGCGCGTCGGTGAGGTCGCTCTGGGCGACGTACTGGAGGGCGAGGCTGCGCCACGACGTCGCCCCGCACAGCCCCTCGAAGCCCGCGTGGTGGCGTGCCAGCGTCAGCAGCACGACGGCCGCGGCGGCGCGGTAGAGGTCGACCTGCGCCGCGGCGGCGGCCGACGTCGGGTCCTCGGGGTCGAACCGCAGGAGCCCCGCCCGGTCGAGCGCGGCGGAGCCCGCGGCCCGTCCGTTCCTCGTGACGACGACGGCCAGGTGGTCGGCGTCCCGCTCCTCGACCGTGACCCGCCAGGGGACCGACCCGACGACGCCCTGGGCCAGGCTGACGACCGCCTTGACGAACGCGCCCTGGGGCAGCTCGGACAGTGCGGACCCGCTGAGGGCGCTGATGTCCGTGCCGCGGGGCACCTCCAGGCCGCGCGGCGGCTCGGCGCCCAGCTCGCCCAGGAGCGCGACGAGGCGCGCCCCGCCCGTCCCCTCGTGCGACGTCGTCCGGTCGCCCGAGCGGCCCGACGTCACCTCGATCGTCAGCCGCAGCCGGGTCGCGAGGACGGTGGCGACGAGGAGCACGCCGAGCGCCGCCACGACGGCCCCCGCCGCGAGGGAGCCCGCTGCGACAGGCCCTGCCGCGACGGTGCCCGGGCCCCCGAGGGCGCGGGCCGAGAGCACGACGGCCGCGACCGCGGCGACGCCGTCCACGGCGGTCGCCCACGCCCACCAGCGGGTGCGGTCGTGGCGGGCACCCGGCGCGACGAGCCGCCCGAGGGCGAGCGCCACCGCCACGACACCGGCGACGAACCCGAGCACGAGGACCACCACCGCGAGGGCCGCGCCCGCGACGCCGGAGCCCGTCCATGTGCTCGCGCCCGCGGCGGGACCCCACACGAGGAGCGCCGCGCCGGCGACGAGGGCGCCCCACCCGGCGGCGCCCGCGCGCACGCGCTCGCTCGCGGACAGCACGGGCCAGCGCAGCGTCACGGGGACGACGAGCCGCGCGACGACGGCGAGCACGAGGACGCCGACGAGGAGCGCGAGCAGGGGCGGGCCCAGGGGCGAGACCACCTCGACGAACCCGTCCCAGGCGGACGCCGCGCGGTCCGGGACCGTCGTCTCCTCCTCCTGCGCCGCGCGGACCACGGCGGCGGCCCGCGCGTCCTGCGCGTCGAGCGCGAGCGCCTGCTCCGCGCGGGCCTGCGCGGCGGCCCAGGACTCGGCCTCCCCGGACGTCGGCCGCGCCCCGCCGGGCTCGAGGGCCTCCGCCTCGGCGGCGAGCGTCGCCGCCGTGTCCCGCGCGGCGACCGCCGCGTCCCGCACGTCGGCGCACGCCGTGGCCCGCGCCGCCGGGTCCGCGGGGGACGTGGCCGTCGCGCGGTAGGCGTCGACCAGCGCGACCGCGTCCCGGGGGCGGGAGTCGTCGAGCAGCGCGAGCGCGTCGGCGCACGCGCGCGGGGTCGTGGCGGCCGGGTCGGTGCCCGGGGCGTCCGCGGCGGCCGCCCCCGGGGCGGGGGCGAGCGCGACGAGCAGCGCTGCGAGAGCGAGGAGTCGTCTCACGCGGACCTCCCGGGTGCGGGGGACGGGCACGACGTCGTGCCCCTCTGACACGAGAGTGGCAGGCCGCGGGCCGTCCGTGCCGCGCTCACCCGGGTGAAACGGGGGCGACCCCGGGCGGTCCGTGCGAGCATGACGGCCATGAACGGCTCTGGGGTGACGACCACCGGTCAGGGAGCGGTGACGGCCACGCCGGACGTCGCCGTCGTCGAGCTCGGCGCCGAGGCGAGCGCGCCCGGCGTCCAGGACGCGCTCGACCGCGCCAACGCCGGGCTCGCCGCGGCGCGGGACGCGCTCGTCGCGCACGGCGTGGCGCCGTCCGACCTGCGCACGTCGCAGACGTCCACGTGGACCGAGCAGCGCGAGGACGGCCCCCGCACGACCGCGCGCCTCACGCTGCGCGCGACGCTGCGCGACGTGGGGGCGAGCGGCGAGGTCGTGCGCGCCGCGCTCGACGCCGCCGGCCCGGTGGGCCGGCTCGACTCGACCAGCCTCGCCGTGGGGGACCCCGGCCCGCTCGCGGCCGCGGCGCGCGAGACCGCGTTCGCCGACGCCCGCGCCCGCGCCGAGCAGTACGCCCGCCTCGCGGGACGCTCGCTCGGCCCGGTCGTCGAGATCCGGGAGGACGACGGCGCGCCCGGCCCGGTGGCGCGCGTCCTCGCGGCGAAGGCGACGAGCGACGCGCTCGTCGTGGAGCCGGGCAGCCAGGAGGTCCGCGCGACCGTCACCGTCCGGTGGGAGCTCGCCGACCCGGCGGACCGGGGCCCGGCGTCGCCGACGGCGTGAGACCTGCACCGGGCACCGGTGACAAACGGCAGGTGCCCGGCCCCGCCGCCCGGTCCTAGCGTGGACGCATGCTCATCCTCGAGGACTACCTGCTGCTCACGCTCGACGACGTGACCGGGAAGGCCGTCGTCGACGCCTCGTACCGCGAGCAGGTCGCGGCGGGCGCGCTGCTCGTCGAGCTCGCCCTGCTCGGCCGGGCCGACCTCGCGGGCGACGGCGACGGCGGCCGGGTGGGCCGCATCGTCGTCCGGGACGCGTCCCCGACGGGCAACGCGCTCCTCGACGAGGCGCTCGACGTCGTGCGGGCGCGCGAGGGCTCCACGCCGAAGGCGCTCGTCGCGCCGATCGCCAGGCTCCGGCCCGCCGCCCGCGCGGTCGAGGCGCTCGCGGAGCGCGGTGTCCTGCGGCGCGAGGAGGGCCGCGTGCTCGGCATCTTCCCGACGACGCGCTTCCCCGCGGCGGACTCCCGCCACGAGGACGCGGTGCGGGCCGACCTGCGACGTGTCCTCGGCGAAGGGAAGGCGCCGGACGCGCGCGCGGCGGCGATCGTCGCGCTGCTCGCCGCGACGGGCCAGGCCGGCCGGGTGCTCGCGACCGGCGGCAGCGACGCCGACGGCGGGCCCGGACGCACCCCCGCGGGGCGTCGCGACGTCGACGCCCGGGCGCGCGAGATCGCGCGCGAGAGCTGGGCGAGCGAGGCCGTGCGCGCGTACGTCGAGGAGGTGACCGCGGTGATCCTCGTCGGCGCGACCGTGGCCACGACCGTCGCGACGACCACCGCGACGGGCTGAGCGTTCGATCTCGCCCGGGTGAAATGACGGCGGGGCCCTCGTGGCCGTCGCCGTCGCGAGGGTAGGTTCGCACGGTCCGCGTCGGTCCCGACGGCCGGGGGTCTCCCGGTCCGGTCGTGGCAGCGCCCGCGCGGTCCCGCCCGCAGCGTCCGGAGGTGACGACGTGCCCCGGCAGCAGACCGCCGAGCGAGTGCGCCTGCGCTGGCCCGACGCCGCGCGCGGCCTCGCGATCCTGCTCGTCGTCGTGCTGCACGCGACGCGCGCGCTCGGCGACCTCGACCTCTCCGGCGCCTGGGGCACGGTCCTGGCCGGGTGGGACCGGGTGAACGCGGCGCTCGGCACGATGCGCATGCCGCTCTTCTTCGCCGTCGCGGGCCTGTTCGCCGGAAAGTGGGTCCGCGGGCCCTGGCGCGCGCTGCTCGCCTCGAAGGTCGCGCTCTTCGCGTGGCTCCTGCTCCTGTGGCCGTTCGTCCGGGCGCTCGGCTACCTCCTCGGGGCCGTCGTCGCGGGCGACCCCGACCCGGTGCACGAGGCGCTCGTCGGGCTGGAGCTCCCGCCCGGCCTGGCGGACGACGGCGGCCCCGCCCTGCAGGTCGGGGCGGCCGCGCTCTCGGCGTGGGTGTGGCCGTCAGGGATCCGCTGGTTCCTCTGGGCGCTCGCGGTGTTCTTCGTCGTCGCGAAGCTGCTCTCGGGGCTGTCCCCGCGCGTGCAGCTCGTCGGCGCGGCGGCCGTGTCGCTCGCGGCGTTCGCGTTCGCGCTCGAGCTGCCGAACAACGCCTGGGACAGCGCGCCCAAGTACTTCGTCTTCTTCCTGGGCGGCCTCCTCCTGCGCGACCGCGTCCTGGGGCTGGCCGAGCGCCTGACGGTGTGGACCGGTGCGGGGGTCGTCGCCCTCTGGGTCGCGGGCTGCGTGCTCGCGGCGCACGTGGCGTCGGGCGTCCTGCTGTGGGTCGTGTGCGTGCTCGGGGTAGCCGCGGGCATCGTGCTCGGCGTCGCGACGAGCGGGCTGCGGCCGCTGCGCGCACTCGGGACGCGGACGCTGCCCGTCTACCTCACGCACATGCTCGTCATCCACGCGATCCTGCTCGTCGGCGGCGACGCGCTCGACGCCGTGCCCGCCCCGGTGGCCGCGCTCGCGCCGCCCGTGCTGGCGCTCGTCGCGACCCTGGCCTCGGTCGGCGTGTACGCCGTCGTCTCCCGGACCCCGGTCTACTGGCTGTACGAGCTGCCCCGGAGCCTCGCGCGCCAGCTCGCCGGCCGGCCCGCGCCCCGTCCCGACACCGCCCGGGCCGACGCGACGCCCTGACGCCCTTCCCGTCGACGGCCGCGCGCCTCATGGCGGCGGCTCCGGGCTGGGCAGCGGGGGGCGGGTTTCCGACTCGCGCCGCGCCCGGGTACAGTTATCAGGTTGCCTCGGCGAGGGACGTCTGACGGCCGGCAGCGCTGGACCGGTGAGCACACCGGCGGCGCGGGACCGCACGTGTCAGCCAGACCTGTTGGATCTCCGTTATCGACTGGGCGGTCGTCCTCCTGCGCGCCCGTCATACGTCCCGCGCCGACGCAACCGCCCGTCCGGGAGGCCCTCTCACCGTCCGGACAGCCGACCGTCCCCCACTGGCGGCCGGCCCGCAACGCATCTTCCAGGAGTGATCCACGTGTCCGAGATCAAGCTCGCCGCCGAGGCCCGCACCGAGTTCGGCAAGGGCGCCGCGCGCCGCATCCGCCGCGCCGACAAGATCCCCGCCGTCCTCTACGGCCACGGCAGCGCTCCGGTGCACGTCACCCTGCCGGGCCACCAGACGATGCTGGCGCTCAAGCACTCGAACGCGCTCTTCTCCATCGAGCTCGACGGCAAGGGCCAGCTCGCCATCGCCAAGGACGTCCAGCGCGACCCGGTCCGCAACGTCATCGAGCACGTCGACCTGCTCATCGTGAAGAAGGGCGAGAAGGTCGCCGTCGAGGTCCCGGTCGCCGTCACCGGCGAGTCCGCCCCCGGCACCATCCACCTCGTCGACCTGCAGACCCTCGCCATCGAGGCCGAGGCGACGCACCTGCCCGAGTCCGTCGAGGTCTCCATCGAGGGCCTCGAGGCCGGCACCACCGTCACGGCGGGCGAGGTGAAGCTCCCCTCCGGCGCGACGCTCACGACGGACCCCGAGCTCGTCGTCGTGACGATCTCCGTGCCGCAGGACAACTCGGCGGACATCGAGGCCGCCGAGGCCGAGGCCGCCGAGCAGGCCGCCGGCTCCGAGGCCGCCGCCGAGGCGACCGCGGGCGAGTGACCCCCCGCGCGGACGTCGTCCGCGCCATGCTCTTGTCGAGGCGTCCGGCACCCTGGTGCCGGACGCCTCGTGCGCGTCGGGAGCCGGGACCGTGCAGGACGACAGCGAAGGAACGGTGCACATGAGCGACCAGCCGTGGCTCGTCGTCGGGCTCGGGAACCCGGGCTCCGGCTACGCCGGCAACCGCCACAACCTCGGCCACATGGTCCTGGACGTCCTCGCGGGCCGGGCGGGTGCCCGGTTCGCGCGGCACCCGCGCGCGCAGGCCGCCGTCGCGGAGGCGCGCCTCGGCATGCTGCCCGGCGGGCGCCCCGGGCCGCGCGTCGTGCTCGCGAAGCCCACGACGTACATGAACGTCTCGGGCGGGCCGGTGGCGGGGCTCGCGAAGTACTACGGGATCGACCCCGAGCACGTGGTCGTGGTCCACGACGAGGTGGACATCCCCTTCGGCGCCGTCAAGCTGAAGATCGGCGGCGGCGAGGGCGGCCACAACGGGCTGCGCGACATCACCAAGGCGCTCGGCACGAAGGACTACGTGCGCGTCCGGGGCGGCGTCGGGCGCCCGCCCGGCCGCATGGACACCGCCGACTACGTGCTCAAGGACTTCAAGGGCACGGAGGCGAAGGAGCTGCCCTTCCTCCTCGACGACGCGGCCGACGCGGTCGAGATGGTGCTCACCGAGGGGCTGCTCGCGGCGCAGGGCAAGTACCACGCCCGCGCCTGACCCGTCCCGCCCGCCGAGGCCTCTCCACCCCGTCCCCGCCGGGGAAATCACCCGGGTGAGGCGCCGGGAACCCGGCCCCACGGGCCCCGCGCACCACTAGCCTCGCAGGAAGGCACAGGGCGGCAGGGCGGGAGTGACGGTGGCGGCGACGCTGAGCATCGCGATGGTGGGCACGCGCGGCGTCCCGGCACGGTACGGCGGCTTCGAGACGGCGGTCGAGGAGGTCGGCTCGCGCCTCGCGGCGCGCGGGCACCGCGTGCGCGTCTACACGCGCACGGGGAACACCGAGGACGTCGTCCGCGAGCACCTCGGCATGGAGGTCGTCACCGCGGGCGCGCTGCGCAGCCGCTCGCTCGAGACGCTGAGCCACACGGCCGTGTCGGTCGCCCACCTCGTCGCGCACCGCACCGACGCGGCCTTCGTCTTCAACGCGGCCAACGCCCCCTTCCTGCCGCTGCTGCGCGCGGCGCGCATCCCCGTCGCGACCCACGTCGACGGGCTCGAGTGGCGGCGCGCGAAGTGGGGTCCCACGGGCCGCCGCTACTACCGCGCGGCCGAGACGACGGCCGTCCGGTGCTCCGACGCGATCATCGCCGACGCCCGGGGCATCCAGGACTACTACGCGCGCGAGTACGGCGTCCCGTCGTCGCTCATCGCGTACGGCGCCCCGCTGCTCGACGACGACCGCGGCGCGCGCGTCGCCGAGCTCGGGCTGGAGCCCGAGGGCTACCACCTCGTGGTCGCGCGGTTCGAGCCTGAGAACCACGTGCAGGAGATCGTCGAGGGCTACGCGCGGTCCGCCGCGACGAAGCCCCTCGTGGTCGTCGGCTCCGCGCCGTACTCCGCGGAGTACACCGACCGGATCGACCGGCTCGCGCAGGGGGACGCGCGGGTCCGGCTGCTCGGCGCGGTGTGGGACCAGGAGCTGCTCGACGACCTCTACGCGTCCGCGTTCACCTACGTCCACGGCCACTCCGTCGGGGGGACCAACCCGTCGCTCCTGCGCGCGATCGGCGCCGGCGCACCCGTCGTCGCGTTCGACGTGGACTTCAACCGCGAGGTCGTGCGCGACCCCGGCCTCTACTTCCGCGGCCCGCACGACCTCGCCGGGATCCTCGAGGACGCCGAGCGCGACGAGCTCGGGACGCTCGAGCGCGGACGCGCGAACCGCAAGCGCGCCGAGGACTACTCGTGGGACGACGTCGCCGACGGGTACGAGCGGCTCGCACACGACCTCGCAGCCCGGCGGACGCCCGGGCCCTGGCGGACCGCGCGCCGTCGCACCGCGGCCGGGGACCGGCGGGACGCGCCTCGCCCCGCCGCAGCCGCCGACGACCCCGCCCGCGACGACTCTCCCCGCCGAGTCCTGTTCGACGCCTACTGGTGGGACCGGGGGCCGTTCTCGAACCGGTCGGTCCAGCGCGCGCTCATCCACCACTGGCACGAGCGGTTCCCGCAGGACGAGCTCGTGCTCGCCGTCCGCGGCGGGGAGGGCGCCGCGCCGTCGGACCTGCCGCCCGGCGCGCGGACGATCGGGACGCGCCTGTACCCGCACGCGGTGTCGAACGCGGTCGAGCTCGGCCGGCTCGCGCGGACGGTCCACGCCGACGTCGTCGTCGCCCACAACTACACGCCGGTCGGGCGCGTCCCGACGGTGACGTTCGTCCACGACGTGATGTTCCGCGACCACCCCGAGTGGTTCTCGCGGACGGAGCGCGCGTACTTCGCGCCGATGATCCCGCTCCTGCGTGCGGCGGACGCGGTCGCGACGTCGTCGCGCACGGAGGCGGACCGCATCGAGGGCCGCTCCGGCCGCCCGGTCACGCCCGTGGGGCTGGGCGTGCCGCGCACCCTGACCGACGCCGTCCCGCGCCCGCCCGCGGGGATCGACCCGGGGCTCCCGTTCGCGCTGTGCGTGGGGCGCCTCAACGTCCGCAAGAACCTCGAGGCCGTGCTGCGCGCCGTCCCGCTGTCCGCGCGGCTGGGGCCCGAGGCGCCCCTCCTGGTCGTCGGGGGAGCCGAGCACTCCGGCGTCGCCCCGGACCTCCCGCCGGGCACGGACGCGCTCCTCGCGAGCGGTGCGGTGCGGCTGCTCGGCGCGATCGACGACGCCGAGCTCGCGTGGCTCTACTCCCGCGCCGCCGTCACGGCGTTCCTGTCGCGCGACGAGGGCTTCGGGCTGCCGGTGCTGGAGGCGACGCACTTCGGCTCGCCGCTCGTGCTGGCCGACACCCCCGTCTTCCGCGAGCTCGCCGACGGCCTCGCGCGCTTCGTCCCGCTCGACGCGCCGTCGCGCGACGTCGCGGCCGCGCTGGACGCCGCCTGGGGGACGATCCCGGACGCCGCGCTGCGCGAGCGGCTGCTCGCCCGGTACGAGTGGGACCGCGTGGTGGAGCGGTTGCGCGGGCTCGTCCCGTGACGCGGCCGCGCGTCGTCGTGCACCTCGCGCACGAGCAGGACCCGGTGGCGTGGCGGGCGCGGTACGCGGCGGGGGAGACCCTGGACCGCACGCCCTACGGCTACGACCTCGCCGCGGGCGCGGTCGACCTCGCGTGGAGCGTGTCCCACCGCGAGCGGCCGTCCGTGGCGCGCGTGCGGCGCGCGCTCGCGGCACGGCTCGGGACCGACGTCGTGCACGCGTGGCGCAACCGCGCGCTCCTGGGGAGCGCCGACGTCGTGTGGACGCACACCGAGCGCGAGCACCTCGCGGTCGGCCTCGTGCGCGCGACGCTGCCCCGACGCCGCAGGCCCGCTGTCCTCGCGCAGTCCGTGTGGCTCTGGGACCGGTGGGACGACCTCGGTCGCGCCCGCCGCCGTCTCTTCGCGGAGGTGCTGCGCGGGCACGCGGTCGAGGCGGTGCACAGCGACGTCAACCGGCGCGTGGCGCTCGACCGGGTGCCCGGTCGGCGGGTCGTCCTCGTCCCGTTCGGGACGGCGCCCGCCACGCGGGAGGGGGGTGCCGCCGGGACCGACGGCCTCGGGACCGCGCCCGAGGTGCTGGCCGTGGGCAACGACCGGGACCGGGACTGGGCCGTGCTGCGCGCCGCGCTCGACCTGCTGCCCGGCGTGACCGCGCGCGTCGCGTCGCGGTCGGCGGCCGCGGCCCGGGTCGCGGTCCCGGGCCGGGTCGACGTCGCGCCGGCGACGGGCCGCGCCGAGCTCGCGCGGCTCTATGCGGGCTGCCGGGTCGTCGTCGTGCCGCTGCGCGAGAACCGGCACGCGTCCGGCGCGACGGCGTGCGTCGAGGCGATGGCGGCGGGCCGCGCGCTCGTCGTGACCGACGCGGGCGGGGTGCGCGACTACGTCGCGGGGACGCGGGCCCGGCTCGTCGCCCCGCACGACGCCGCCGCGCTCGCCGAGGCGGTGCGGCACGCGCTCGGCCCGGGGGAGGCGACGAGCGCCGCGGACGTCCGGGCGCGGGGCCTGCGGCAGGAGGACTACGTCGCGCGGTACGTGCTGCTCACGCGGGCGCTCGTCGCTCAGGCGGAGATCCCCGCCGCGGTCTCGTCGTTCGAGCCGGTCGCCGAGGAGGCGGGCCTCGCCCCCTGAGGCGTCGCGCCGTCGCGGGCGTACTGCCGGTGCAGGTGCCCGAACGCGCCGGCGACCATGCCCCGGCCCCGATGGCTCGTGCGCAGGCCGCGCGCGTCGCTCTCCAGGTCTCCCGTCCAGCGGCCCCAGACGTGCCGGGCCGCGCCCGCGACGGCGCGGCCCGCGCCCCCGACGAGGGCGCGCGCCCGCACGAGCGCCCGGCGCGCGGGCCCCCGGGCGAGGCGGAGCTCGACCTGCACGGCGCCGTTGCCGCCGTTGAACGCACGCCGCATCGCCCAGGCCCGGGTCATGCGCTCGGCCGGGACGAGGTCCTCCGCCTCGGACTCGTTGCACCACACGATCCGGCCGCCCGCGGCGACGAGCGCGCGCGAGAAGAGCGTGTCCTCGCCCCCGGCGAGGCCCAGCGTGACGTCGAACCGGGTCCCGAGCGAGCGCACCTGCCGCAGGTCCAGCAGGAGGTTGCCGCTCGCCGCGACCGGGATCTCGATCCCGGTCGGGCGCGGACGACGGCGGAACACGCCCGTCGCGAGCAGCCACGGGTCGGGCTCGTGCGCGAACACGGAGATCACGCGGCCCATGACGGCCGCCGGGCGACCCGTCTCGCGCCACGTGTCCACGAGGGCCGCGAGCCACCGCTCGCGCGGGCGCTCGTCGTCGTCGAGGAACGCGAGCAGGTGGGCGTCGGCCGTCTCGTCGAGCGCGCGGTCGCGCACGGCGGCGATGCCCGGGCGCGGCTCGACGACGTAGCGCACGGGCAGCGGGGCGTCCCGCACGACCTCCCGCGCCGACCCGGCGGGGTCGTTGTCCAGGACGAGCACCTCCACCCGGGCACCCTCCACCTCGGCCACCCGCTCGGGCAGCCGCGCGAGCAGCCCGGCGAGCGTGGCGGGGCGCCGGAACGTCGGGACCGCGACGACCAGCCGGAGCTCAGGAGGGGGCGTCACTGCGGATGAACCTCATCTTCCCGCCCACCTGCGGGATGTGGTCGACGAGCTCGAGCGTCACCGGCACGAGCCCGCGCGTCGCGCGGCGCAGCGTCGCGAGGGCCCGCTCGATGTCGGCGCGCTCGTCGCTCGCCGGGATGCAGCGCAGCGTCACGGCGTAGTCCCGGCCCTGCACGATCTCGAACTGCCGCACCGAGAGCGGCGCGTGGTCGAAGATGTGGCCGAGCGCCCCGGCGATGGTCGTCCCGTCCGGGAGGCGGACGGCGTCGGAGGCCCGCCCCGAGACCGCGCCGAGCCGAGGCAGGGACCGCCCGCACGCGCACGTCTCGCGGTGGATGCTGCTCACGTCGCCGAGGCGGTACCGCACCACGGGGAACACGCGGTTCGTCAGGTCGGTGACGACGACGTTGCCCTCCTGCCCGTCGGGGACCGGACGGTCGTCGTCGTCGAGGATCTCGACGCGGCGCACGTCCCAGAACACGTGCATCCCCGACTGCTCGGCGCACTCGCCGGCGATCCACGGCACCTCGGCGCTGCGGTAGTGGTCGTAGACGGGCGCCCGGAGCGCCGTCGCGATCTCCGCGCGGACGCCCGGGGCGAGCGGCGCGGCGGTGACCGCGACCGCGCGCGGCGGCGCGAGCTCGATGCCGAGCCGTCCCGTGCGCCGGACCAGCTCCAGCACGCCCCCGCCGTAGCCCAGCAGGAAGGGCGGCCGCAGCCGGTTCCAACGGCGCGCGAACTCGGTGACCGTCTCGTCGGTGATGCGGAACGCGTCGAGCTGCACGCGGCGGCTCGGGAGCCACTGCAGGTCGTGGCGGACGCGCGCGAGGCCCTCCAGCATGTGCCGGGTGATGATCCCGCGGTCCTCCCACGGCTCGACGCCCCACCACCGGAACAGCCGCCACTCGAGCGCGCGCGCCGGGAAGCGCAGGTCGCGCAGCACGTGCAGGGGGAGGCCCGTGCTGCCGCCCGTGCGCGACGTCGCCGACGTGCGGTCCGTCGCCTCGTCGGTGCGGATCGTGTCGAAGTGCTCGCGCAGGGCGGGCTTGTCGACCAGCGGGAGCGCGTCGAGCACCGCGTCGTCCCGGAGGTCGGCCGTGGTGATCCCGGCGTCGCGGTAGAGGTCCCGGTAGAACGGGCTGTGCTCGGACGCGAACCGAGCGTGCCGCAGGGCGCGCTCGCGCGAGAGCTGCTCCAGCGCCGCCGCCGGGAGGGCGTCGTGCCGCACGAACGCGTCGAGCTGGGCCGTGCTGTCCCGGCCCACGACGGCGGTCTTGGCGCGGAACGCGGCCTCGGCGATCACGCGGCTCCCTCCCGCCCGGCGCGGCGGCGCGACCGGCGGCCTGCGAGCGCGGTGCGGTAGGCGCGGGCGTGCGCCGCCCCCGCGTCCGTCCACTCGCGGCGCGACAGGTCCGGACGCGCGCCCTCCGGGATCGCGGCCGCCTCGGCGAGCGCCCCGACGAGGCGCTCGCCCGTGAGCCGGTCGTCGAACATGAGCACCCACTCGTCGCCCACCTCCTTCGCGAGGGCCTCGTTCACCGCGTTGCGCGGCACGAGGACCGGGCGGTCGAGCGACAGGGCGGCGAGCACGCTCCCGGAGTTGTGCATGAACCGGTAGGCCAGCACCACGAGCTGGGAGCGCGAGGCGAGGGCGACGAGCTCGTCGTCCTGAAGGAAGCGCAGGGTCAGCTCGACCCCGGGCAGGTCCGCGGTCTCCGCGCGCAGCGAGGTCTCCAGCTCGGCCGACGACGGACGCCCGCCGATCTCCAGGCTCAGGTCGTCGCGCAGGGCGCGCGCCTCGCGGTAGGCGCGCACGAGGTCGCCCACGCTCTTGTAGCGCCGCACGCCGCCGAAGTAGCCCGCCCGTCCGGGGACCCGCTCGTCCCGGGCGTACCGGGCGAACCAGTCGCGGTAGTGGCCGTGGAGGATCGTGGTGCGCGGCTGCTCCGGGGGCAGCTCGGTCGTCTCGTTGAGGACGATGCGGTGGTCCGTCGAGCGGTCGACGCGGACCAGGAGCCAGCGTGAGACGCGCGGGACGTCGGGCAGCTCGACGTTGTGGACCGTCCGCACGACGACCACGCGGCTCAGGCGGTGCCGCACGAGGATCGCGGCGACGAGCGCGTGCTTCGCGGCGGCCTTCCACCACGTGGTGCCCTCGAGCTTGCCCTCGGGCCAGTGCCAGTGGAAGACGTCGTAGCGGCCCACGATCGCCGTGCGCCAGTCGAAGCGCAGGTGCTCCACGGACGGCTCCGCCGCGAGGGCCGCGTCGAGCTGGGTGATGTACGGGTTCGTCGTCGGCCGCGGCGCGCGGAACGACTGCATCACCCGCACCGGCCTCACGAGCGGACTCCTGCCGTCGTCGCCGCGCCACGTTCGAGGGCCTGGAGCGACCGGTACCACCGCACGGCCGCGAGAGGCAGGACGAGCGCGTTCACGACGGCGAGCGCGGTGTACACGACGAGGAACGCGGAGGGGAGCCACAGCAGCGCGAACGAGAGGCACAGGAAGCCGTAGTCGGTCGGGAGCACCGCGAGCGTGTAGAGCGGGTGCTCGCGGAGCCGGCCCCCCGTCCCGTGCGCGGCCCCGCCCGGCGAGCCCTTGGCGCGGCGCACCAGGTCGACCGCGACGATCCCGAAGAAGAACGTGCTGCTCACGACGCAGAACGCCAGCGGGACGACGAGCCAGCCGGCGTCGACGTCGTAGTACCGGAACCAGCAGACGAGCACCGCGAGGTGCAGGGCCACCGTCTTGAGGGCGTCGAAGAAGTGGTCGAGCCACTCGCCCGCCGCGCTGCCCGACCGCGAGAGCCGCGCGAGCTGGCCGTCCGCCGAGTCGAGGGCGTACCCGAGGACGAGGAGCACGACGGCCGCGAGCGACGACGCGAGCGTCGGCTCGGCGAGCGCGATCGTCGCGATCCCGGCGAGCGTGGTGACCGCGCTGACGAGCGTCACCGCGTCGGGCGTCAGGCCGAGCACGTACGCGCCCGCGGCGAGCGGGCGGCCGAGCGGGCGGTTGACGAAGCGCGAGTACGCGGCCGCGCCGCTCGACGACTTCTGCGCGTCGTGCAGTCGCGTCATCGCCGCGCCGAACTCGGACATGGGCACCTCGCGAAAGAGACGGGGGGAGCTTCCGGGAAGCGGCGGCGACGGATTGTCTGCCCGCCCCCGACCGTGCCGAGAATCGTATCCAGGCGGGCGCGGGTGAACAGCGGGTGAGGTTGTATCTCGCCCGGGTGAATTCCGGCGTCACGGCCCGACGGCGGGCTTAGGATCGCCGCGACGGCCGACGTGCCAGGACCTGGAGGTGACGACCGTGGACGACGTCTCGGACGCCTCCGGCGACCTCGCGATCGTGGTCGTGAGCTACGGCTCCGCCGCGCTCCTCGAGCGCAACCTCGGCGCGCGCGGCGCGGTCGGGGAGGCCCGCGTGGTCGTCGTCGACAACCGGTCGACGACGCCGGAGCGCGAGCGGGTCTCCCGCCTGGCGGACGAGCGCGGCTGGGACCTGCTGACCCCGGCGGAGAACCTGGGTTTCGGCGGCGGTGCCAACCTGGGGATGCGCGCGGCGTTCGGCGCGGGCGCCGCCGAGGTGCTCCTGCTCAACCCCGACGCGACGATCGTCGCGGCCGACGTCCGGACCCTGCGGGCGGCCGTCCAGGACGACCGCCTGCTCCTCGTGTCCCCGGTCGTCCTCACGCCCGCCGGGCGCCGCTGGTTCGGGGGCCTCGACGTCTACCTCGACGACGGCACGTTCCGCGCGCCGTCGCGCCGCGACGAGCACCCGGGCGCCGCGCGCGTGGAGTGGCTCAGCGGCGCGTGCCTGCTCGTCACCCGGGAGGTCTGGGAGCGCACTGGCGGGTTCGACGACGCCTACTTCCTCTACTGGGAGGACGTCGACCTGTCCTACCGCCTGCAGCGCGCGGGCGGCCGGGTCGCCGTCGTCGAGGACGCCGTCGCGGTCCACGACGAGGGCGGGACCCACCGCGACGGCCGGCAGCGGCCGGAGGCCAAGTCGGAGACGTACTACTACTACAACATCCGCAACCGGATGCTGTTCGCCGCGCAGCACCTCGACGAGGTGTCCGTGCGGCGCTGGCGGCGCAGCGCGCCGGGCAACGCCCGCGCGGTCCTGCGGCGCGGCGGCCGGCGCCAGTTCCTGCGGCCGGTCGTCCCGCTGCGGGCGGCCTGGCGCGGGCTGCGCGACGGCCGACGGGCGGCCCGGCAGGGCGCCGCGACGGCGGACCGGCGCGAGCCGGCACGGAGCACGACCGGAGGCGGACGATGAACGCGGAGAACGACGGCGCCCCCGAGGGCGCCACCCGGACGCGGCGGCCCTCCCGCCGTGCCGTCGCGGTGATCGGGGCGGCGGTCGCGCTCGCGGTCGCCGTCACCCTCGTCGTGCTGCAGCCGTGGCGGTCCGACGGCGACGAGTCCCCGGGCGGGACGGTCACGCCCGCGCCGGTCGCCTCCCCGGAGGAGAGCGGCGACGCCTCGGCGGACGCGACCGCGGACGACGCGGGCGACGGGGACGGCGCCGCCGCGGCGGACGGCGACGCGGCCGCCGGGACGGGCGAGACCGACGGGGCGGACCCCGCCGTCGTGCCCGTGGCCCCCGAGCTCGAGCCGGCCGCGCCCGACCAGACGGTCCAGGCGCCCGACGGCGTCACCGTGCGGCTCGCGCAGGTCGAGCACGTCGAGGGCGAGGCCGTGGCCGCGGGCGAGACCTCGGGTCCGGCCGTCCGCCTCACCGTCGAGGTCACGAACGGGACCGACGCCCCGCTCGACCTCTCCTACGCCGTGGTCAACGCCTACACGGGCGAGGACCGCGCGCCGGCCGGGCGCCTCGTGCAGCCCGGCGGCCGGCCCTTCGAGGGCGAGCTCGCCCCGGGCGAGAGCGGGACGGGCGTCGTCCTGTTCTCCATCCCCGACGCCGACCGCGACGACGTCACCGTCGCGGTGGAGTACGCGCCGGGCACGTCGACCGTGGTATTTCGCGGCGATCTGTCCTGACCCGCGCGGGAAGGGGCGGTAAATTTCGCCCGCTCGCGCCGTTCTGCGGCCGGTTCGCCGGCGCTACAGTCACAACGTCCGGCTGATGGACCGGCATTTCCGCGGGTCCGCGACGAAGAGAGTGACCCATGAAAAACAATGATGTGAGTCGGACGGTCGTCCAGGGCTCTCTTCGGGGCGCGCCGCCGGGACGGCGACGCGTCGTCGGCCGCGTCGCCGGGCTGACCGTCGCCGCCCTCGTCGCGACGGCCCTCGTCGCCCCGGCGGCCGGCGCGGTCGAGAGCGCGGCGCCCGCCGCGGCCCCCGCCGCCGTCGCGCCCGACGCGCCGGTCGCCGCGGCCGCCACCCCGGCCGACGCGACCGTCCCGGTCACGGCCGACCCCCTGCCCACGACCCAGATCGACGGGATCGTCTGGGCGCAGACCATCGTCGGCGGCCGCGCGTACGCCGGCGGCCAGTTCACCTCGGCACGCCCCGCGGGTGCGGCGGCCGGGACGGGGGAGACCCCGCGCGCGAACATCCTGCGGTACGACGTCGAGACCGGCGTGCTCGACGCGTCCTGGAACCCGGGCACGAACGGCCGCGTCCTCGCGATCTCGTCGTCGCCGGACGGCAAGCGGCTCTACGTCGCGGGCGCGTTCACCGAGATCGCCGGCCAGACGCGGTACCGCCTCGCGGCGTTCGACACCGCGACCGGCGCGCTCGTCTCGAGCTGGAACCCGGGCACCAACTCCACGGTCTACGACATCAAGGCGACGAACTCCACGGTCTACATCACCGGCGAGTTCTCCAACGTCAACAACACCGCGCGCGCCCGCATCGCCGCGCTGGACGCGTCCACGGGCGCGCTGCTCGGCTTCGCGCCGGAGCTCGCCGGCGGGTACGGCGGCCGCGCGATCGAGATCTCGCCCGACGGCGCCAAGGTGGTCGTCGCGGGCTCCTTCACGAGCACCAACGGGTCGACGAACCCCGGCCGCGGCATGGCGGCCCTCGACGCGACGACGGGCACCGTGCTCCCGTGGGCCGTCAACTCCGTGATCCGCAACGGCGGCGACAACGCCGCGATCTACTCGCTCGCGTCCGACGGCGACAGCGTCTACGGGTCGGGCTACGACTACGGCGGCAGCAAGACGGAGGACGACTTCGAGGGCTCGTTCCGTGCGAGCTGGTCCGACGGGTCGCTCGTCTGGATGGAGGACTGCCACGGCGACACCTACTCCGTGTACCCGGCCGGCGACTCCGTCTACGTCGCGACCCACGCGCACTACTGCGGCAACATCGGCGAGTTCCCGCAGACGGACCCCTGGACGGTGAACCACTCGCTGGCCTTCGCCAAGGAGCCGTCGGACCGCAAGATCACGCCGGACATCTGGGGCTACCGCAGCTTCACGGGCCAGACGGCGGGCAAGCTGCTGCACTGGTACCCGACGTGGAGCACGGGCAGCGCGTCCGGGATCTCGCAGGCCGGGTGGGACATCACGGCCAACGACAAGTACGTCGTGTACGGCGGCGAGTTCACGCGCGTCGCCGGGGCCCGGCAGCAAGGGCTGGTGCGGTTCGCGCGGCGCGACGTCGCCCCGACGAAGATCGGCCCGACGATCCAGGGCGGGCAGTACACCATCTCGACCCGGTCGCTCGTCAGCGGGAGCGCCCGCGTCTCCTGGCCGGCGAACATCGACCAGGACAACGCCGAGCTGACGTACGAGCTGTACCGCCGCGGCACGACCGCCCCGATCTCCACGCAGAAGGCGTCGTCCACGTTCTGGGTGCGCCCGACCATGGGCTACACCGACTCGGGCCTCGCGCCGGGCAGCACGGTCGAGTACCGCGTCAAGGTGATCGACGGCGACGGCAACTCCACGGTCTCGAACTGGACGCCGGTCACGATCGCGGCGCAGGGGTCGAGCACGGCCTACAACGACTCGGTGCTCGGCGACTCGCCGGTGAGCTACTGGCCGATGAACGAGGCGAGCGGGAGCAGCGCGACCGACTGGGCCTCGCTGTCCGACCTCGCGCTCACGAACGGCACGACCCGCGGCGTCGACGGCAAGGACGTCCCGCCGACGGCGAAGGCGACGCGCTTCTCGGGCGCCAACGGCGTCTCCGGGAGCACCCCGACCGCGACCACCGGACCGCAGCGGTTCTCCGTCGAGGCCTGGTTCCGCACGACCTCGACGTCGGGCGGCAAGATCGTCGGCTTCGGCAACGCCAAGACCGGCACGTCGTCGAGCTACGACCGGCACATCTACATGAACAACTCGGGTCGCCTGACGTTCGGCGTCCACCCGGGGATGGTCCGCGAGATCACGACCGCCGGCTCGTACAACGACGGCGCGTGGCACCACGTGGTCGGCACGCTCGACGGCTCCGGCATGACCTTCTGGGTCGACGGCGTCAAGGCGGGTCAGCGCAGCGACACGACGTCGGCGCAGTCCTACTCGGGCTACTGGCGCGTCGGTGGGGACAGCCAGTCGGGCTGGCCGAACAGCGGGAGCTCGAACTTCTTCAACGGCACCATCTCCGACGTCGCCGTGTACGACCGTGCGCTCACCCGCGGCGAGGTCTCCGACCACTGGACGGCGAGCGGCCGTCCCGCGGCCGGGGCTGCCGCGCCGCAGGACGCGTACGGCCAGGCGGTCTACTCGCTCGAGCCGACGCTGTACTGGCGGCTCGGCGAGTCCTCGGGCTCCGTCGCGAAGGACTCCGGCCCCGACGCGTCCGACGGCTCGTACTCCGGCCCCGTGACGAAGTCGCAGACCGGTGCGCTCACAGGCGTGACGGACAAGGCGGTGCGCTTCCAGCCGACGAAGAACATCTTCGGCACCTGGAACGGCGGGCTGGTCGCGAGCCAGCGCAGCTACGCCAACCCGACGGTGTACTCGGTCGAGACCTGGTTCAAGACCGACACCACGACCGGCGGGAAGCTCATCGGGTTCGGCAGCAGCCGGACGGGCACGAGCTCCAACTACGACCGCCACGTGTACATGTCGCCGGACGGCAAGGTGAAGTTCGGCACGTACGACGGCGCGCAGCAGGTGCTCAGCACCACCGGGTCGTACCGGGACAACGCCTGGCACCACGTCGTGGCGACGCAGTCGAGCGCGGGCATGCGGCTCTACCTCGACGGCGAGCTCGTCGGGTCGAACGACAAGGCGGTGCCGGAGAACAACACCGGCTACTGGCGGCTCGGCGGCGACAACGGCTGGGAGGGCGACACCTACTGGAAGGGCTACCTCGACGAGGCGGCCGTCTACCCGGTCGCGCTCACGCCGGCCCAGGTGAAGCAGCACTTCCAGCTGGGCTCCGGCACCACGCCGAACGTCCCGCCGCAGGCGGTCGTGACGGCGCAGGCCGACGGGCTCACGGTGTCGGTCGACGGCTCGGGGTCGAGCGACCCGGACGGCACCCTGACCGGGTACGCGTGGGACTTCGGTGACGGCGCGACCGGCACCGGGGCGACGGCGACCCACACCTACGACGCGCCGGGGACGTACACGATCACGCTCGACGTGACCGACGACCGCGGGGCGACGGCCACGGCGACGACCTCGGTGACGGTGCTCGCGCCGAACGTGACGCCGCAGGCGGCGTTCACGGCCTCCGCGACGGACCTCACCGTCGCGGTGGACGGCTCGTCGTCGAGCGACCCGGACGGCACGATCGCGTCGTACGCGTGGAGCTTCGGGGACGACGCGACCGCGGAGGGCGCCACGGCCTCGCACACGTACGCGCAGGCCGGGACGTACACGGTGACGCTCACGGTGACGGACGACCGCGGGGGCACGTCCTCCGTGTCGCACGACGTCGTGGCGACCGCGCCGGCGGAGAACGTCGTCGTGCGCGACACGTTCGACCGCGCGGTGACCTCCGGCTGGGGCACGACGACGTCGGGCGCGGCGTGGTCCGCGCTCGGCGGGGCCGCGGCCTTCTCGGTCGCTGACTCGGCCGGCACGCTGGCGATGTCGCCCTCCTGGACGCGCGAGGCGCGCCTGGCGGGGGTCTCGGAGTCGCGGGCCCGCACCGAGACGACGTTCTGGTCGGACGTCGCGTCGGTGGGCGGGACGACGTCGGTCACGCTCATCGGCCGGCAGGTCGGGACGAGCACGTACTCCGCGCGCGTCCGCCTCGAGCCCAACGGCCTCATGCGGCTGTACCTGCTCCGGGACGAGACGCTCCTCGGGAACCAGCTGCTCCCCGCGACGTACGCACCCGGCGCGCGGTACACGGTGTCGATCTCGGCGGTCGGGACGTCCCCGACGACGCTCTCCGCCAAGGTCTGGCCCACGGCGGCCGGACCGGCGCAGGCGTGGCACCTCGAGGCGACCGACGCGACGGCGGCGCTCCAGGCGCCCGGCACGGTGAGCATCAAGGTGGCGGTGAGCTCGGCGTCCACCAACCCGACCACGCGCGTGTCGTTCGACGACGTCAAGGTGGTGCGCGAGCCGTAGGCCCGCCGCCCCGCACGTCCGCCGGTGCCCCCGGGTCCTCGACCCGGGGGCACCGGCGCGTCCAGGGGAGTCTTCAGGGGGTGTTCAGGGCCGACCGAGCGGGGTGGTGCTGCCGCGGTCGGGCAGCGTGTACGGCGTCGCGATCGCCACGCCGAGCATGAGGACGGTGGCGGACACCGAGTAGAACGGGCTGAAGAGCAGGTCCCACGCGCACGAGAGCGCGAGGTAGAGCAGGAGCGCCGACGCCGCGTTGCGGCCGAGGTCGGCCAGCGTGCCGCGCCAGACGACGACGACGCACGCGACGGCGAACAGCATGCCGACGAGCCCGAACCGGATCCACTGGTCGCCGAGCACGGAGTGCACCTCGAAGCCCGACCCGAAGAGGTACTTCTCCACGTAGCCGTTGTTCGGGTCGTAGTTGAGACGTGCCATCCCGGTCTTGGCGGTGAGCAGGTCCTCGAGGTTGGGCACAGCGCCTGCTCCGTACCCCCAGGGTCGGGCCGCGACGAGCGCGGTCGCGGCCCCCATCTCGGGCCGCCCGCCCGTGAAGACGGAGCCCGACGTCTGGATCTGCATCTCCGTGCGCTGCTGCGCGTCCGCGCCGAGGTAGCCGTCGAGCACGAGGGTCTGCATCCCGAGGAAGACGACGAGCGCGAGCACGCCGAGCTGCGTCGCGACGCGCACCCCGCCGGACCGCACGCGCAGGCCGGTGCGCATCGCCTGCCAGGCGACGAGGAGGGCGACCATGAGCATCGTCGTCGCCGCCGACCGGGAGTCGTTGACCGCGGAGACCCCGGCGAGCGCGAGGGCGGCGACGACCTGGAGCCCGCGCGACCGCGTGCTGAGGCACAGCGCGAGCACGAGCACGGTCACGGGCATGCCGAACGTGTACTTCCAGGGGTTGTCGGCGCCCCCCGTCCGGAGCACGGCCGCGGCGAGCGCGCCGACCCCGAAGAGGACGGCGACGGTCGAGGTCTCGAGGACGGCGCGGCACCACAGGAGCACCCCGGCGCCGAGGACGAGCGCCGAGAGCGTGATGAGGCCGCCACGCAGCGCCAGCGACGACAGCACGCGGTCCGGGGCGGAGAGCTCGGTGAGCAGGACGCCGCTGAGCAGGGCGAGGACGCCGAGCCCTACGAACCACCGGCCGGGCCGGGACCGGCGCACGACGGGGAGCCACACGGGGAGCAGCACGAGCCCGACGACGATCGCCGGGGTGATCCCCGCGACGGTCGGGACCCAGGCGCCGCACGCGAGGGCGGCTGCGCCGGCCGCGATCCGCGTCGCGACGTCGGACGCCCCCGGGAGGGGCTGCGGCGCCGGGACGGTCGTCCGGGGCCCGGTGCCGGGCTCGGCCCCGGCGCGCGCCGTCATCGCGTCGTCACCCGGTCGTCACGGCGTCGTGCGGCGGTCCGCGTCCTCGACGGCGCGCGGCGCCGCCGCGTCGTCGGCCGTCGCGACGGGGCGGACGTCCGCGGATCCGGTCTCGCGAGAGAACGCGCCGGGGATGCCGACCCGGGGGTCGTCGACGTAGTAGGCGCTGCGCCCGCGCGGCTTGACGTCGTTGAGCACGATGCCGATGACGTCCGCCTCGCCCCGCTCGAACTTGTCGACCGTCTGGCGCAGCCGCGAGATGCGGGTCTTGCGGGCCCGCGCGACGACGAGCACGCCGTCCACGGCGCGCGAGAGCCACAGCGGGTCGCTCAGCGGGAGGATGGGCGCGGTGTCGATCACGACGTAGTCGTAGTGCGTGCGCAGGTCGCCGATCACGGCGACGAGCCGCTCGGAGGACAGCAGCACGCCGGGGTTCGCGGGCAGGACGCCGCTCGGCAGCACGAAGAGGTTGGGGCGCGTCCAGGGGAGCACGATGTCCTCCTGGGCCACGTCGCCGACGAGCAGGTTCGTCAGGCCGACCGACCCCTCCAGCCCGGTGACGCGCGCGATCGAGGGCCGGCGCAGGTCGGCGTCGACGAGGAGCACGCTGCTCCCGTCCTCGGCGAGCGAGAGCGCGAGGCTGATCGCGATCGAGCTCTTCCCCTCGCCCGCGTCGCCGGAGGAGACCATGAGCACACGGCGGCCGTGGTCGACGTCGGCGAAGCGCACGTTGGCGACGAGCGTGCGCACGCTCTCGGACGGGCGGCTGCCCGGCCCGGCGGCGACGACGGCGGGCAGCGACGTGCGCGACGGGACCTTGACGACCTCGCCGAGGAACGGCACGCCGAGCATCGACTGGATCGACGACGAGCTGACGACGCGGCGCGCGAGCAGCTCGCGCAGGACGGCGTACGTCACGCCGACGGCGAGGCCCGCGGCGAGGCCGACCATCGTGAGCAGGCGCGTGTTGGGCGCGATGGGGTTCACGGGCTGGCGCGCGGGGGCGATCGTCGTGATCCGCACGGCCGACGAGCTGTCGGCGAGCTGCGGCGACAGCTCGGGGACGGCCAGCGCGAGCTGGTCGCTGATGCCGTCGGCGATCTCGCGCGCGCGGTCCGGCGAGGTGTCGCTCACCGCGATCTCGATGACCACCGTGTTGAGCGGCGTGTTCACGCTGACGCTGCGGGCCAGGCGGGCGGGCGTGGTGTCGAGGCCCAGGTCCTCGATCACGGGCTCCAGCACGTACGGCGACTGCGCGAGCACCGCGTACGACGCCACGAGGTTCTGCACGTAGTTCGAGCCCTGCACGAGCTCGGCGGCGTTCTCGCCCTGCTCGGGGACGACCATCACCGACGCCGACGACTGGTACACCTTCGGTTCCGAGCGCGCGTAGCCGAACCCGGCGACCGCCCCCAGGACGGCGCACACGGCGACCACGACCCAGTGGCGCAGCACCGCGGTCACGTACTCGCGCAGCGTCATCTCTCGCCCTCCGCGGCCGGTCGGCACCGTCGGCGACGGGCCCTGCCGTCCACCGTAGTCGGGCGCACCGGACGGTCGCCGCAGGTCGGGCGGGATTCACCCTCCCGCGACGGTCGGATCTCGTGGAGAAGGTCCTAAGATCGTGAATTCCGGGCAGCGGGCCGGCGCTCGGGCCTGCGGGCGACGCACCGGGAGCACGAGGAGGACGAGTGGGCCTCTGGCGTTCGGTGACCGGGACGGCCGGCGCCAAGGTCGCCGTGATGGGCCTGGCGGGGCTCCTCGGGATCGTCACCAGCCGCCTCATCATCGAGCACTTCGGCGTCGCGTCCTACGCCCAGTACGGGCTGCTCAACGGGCTGCGCAACCTCCTGCCGTTCGCCGACCTCGGCATCGGCGCGGTCGTCATCAACGCCATCGCGGAGGCGTCGTCCCCGCGCGAGTCGGAGCGGGTCCACCGGACGCTGACGACGGCGCTGCGCGTCCTCACCGTCTCGGGCCTGACCATCGCCGCCGTGTGCGTGGCGATCCAGCTCCTCGGGTGGTGGCCCCTCCTGCTGGGCGACGGCCTCGTCGCGGGCGGGGACGTCGTCGCGACGCTGTGCCTCGTGGTGTTCGGGCTGTCGCTCCCGCTGGGGATCGGCATCCGGGTCCTCATCGGGCTCAAGCAGAACGTGCTCCAGACGTTCCTCCAGGGCATCGTGTCGCCGCTCTTCTTCGTCGGCGTCGTCGTGCTCGTCCTCGTCGGCAAGGGGCAGGGCGGCAACTACGTCGCGCTCGTCTCCTACGTCGCGGCCGGGCTCGCGTCGGCGATCACGGTGAGCGTCGCGGCGCGCCTGCTCGCGCCCCAGGTCGGCCGGGCGTTCCGCGACGTCCCGCGGCGCCGGGCCGTGCCCGGGGTGCCGGTGGCCGCGGTCGCGGTGCCGATGCTCGTGCAGTCCGTCGCGATGCCGGTCGCGATGCAGAGCGACCGGCTGCTCCTGTCCCACCTGTCGACGACGCAGGCGCTCGCGCAGTACACGTTCGCGACCCAGCTCTTCGGGCTCGTCATGCAGGCGATCATCGCGGCGGGGGTCAGCATGTGGCCCTACTTCGCGCAGGCGCGGGCGCGCGACGAGGTGATGAGCCCGTTCCGGATCTCGCTCGCGTTCCTCGCCGGGGGCGTGCTGCTGTCCACGGTGCTCGCGCTGTGCCTGCCGTTCCTCCAGGACGTGGTCGCCGACGGCAAGATCACCGTGCCGCTCGCGCTCGTCCTCGGCTACTGCGCGCTCGTCGCGGTCCAGGCGCTCAACTACCCGCCGGGCATGTACATGACCGACGAGCGCGGCCTGCGGTTCCAGGTCGTCCCTGTCCTGCTCATGACCGTGAGCAACGTGGCGCTCTCGTGGGTGCTCATCGAGCCGCTGGGCGCGGCCGGGCCGGTCGTCGGGTCGGCGGTCGCGATCCTCGTCTTCCAGGTGGTGCCGAACTCGATCTGGGTCGCCCGGGACCTGCGCGCCCGGCGGCGGGCCGCGGCGGCGGGGCGCTCGGAGGAGGCCCCGGTGGCGGGGGCCTGACGCACGCCCGCGCGCGGAACGATGTGGGTCCACGCGCGTAGTGTGGACGCCGGACCCGATCGCCCGCCCCGGTCGGGACCGTCGTCGTGCCCTCTCCTCGAAGGACCCCCATGAACCTCACCGGCATCCTGCCCGCGCTGCTCGCCGACCAGGCCGCGGCGGCCGCGGTCGAGCACGTGCGCGCCCGCGGCGAGGCCGACGTCGTCGGCCCGGCCGGCGTCCGCCCGCCGCTCCTCGCGGCGATGGCGGGGGCGCGCGCGACGGGGCCGGTGCCGGACGGCGACGCCCCGGCGTCGGGCGGCGGGGGTGGCCCGGCGTGGGCCGCGGGCTCGCGCCCGCTCGTGGTGGTGACCGCGACGGGGCGCGACGCGGACGAGCTGGCCGCGAGCGTGCGCGCCTACCTGCCGGACGAGCTGGGCGACGTCGTCGCGGTGCTGCCGAGCTGGGAGACGCTGCCGCACGAGCGCCTGAGCCCGCGCGCGGACACGGTCGCCAAGCGCATCGCGGTGTTCCGGCGCCTCGCGCACCCGGACCCGGAGGTCGGCCCGTCCGGTCCCGTCCGGGTGCTCGTCATGCCGGTCCGGGCGCTCCTGCAGCCCGTCGTGGACGGGCTGGGGGACCTCGAGCCGGTCGAGCTGCACGCGGGCACGACGGCGGACCTCACCGACGTCGCGGAGCGGCTCGTCGCGGCGGCGTACACGCGCGTGGACATGGTCGAGCGGCGCGGCGAGTTCGCGGTCCGCGGCGGCATCCTCGACATCTTCCCGCCCACGGAGGACCACCCGCTGCGCGTGGAGTTCTGGGGCGACGAGGTGTCGGAGATCCGCTGGTTCGCGGTCGCCGACCAGCGCAGCCTGGAGATCGCCGAGCACGGGCTGTGGGCGCCGCCGTGCCGCGAGATCCTGCTCACGGACTCGGTACGGGCGCGGGCCGCCGCGCTGGTGGAGGACCTGCCGGGCGCGACGGAGATGCTGGACCGGCTCGCGGCGGGCGTCGCGGTCGAGGGCATGGAGTCCCTCGCGCCCGTGCTCGTGGACCGCATGGTCCCGGTGCTCGAGCTCGTGCCCGACGACGCGCTCCTCGTCGTGGACGACGCCGAGCGCGTGCGCCGTCGCGCGCACGACCTGGTGGCGACCACGGAGGAGTTCCTCGCCGCGGCCTGGACGGGCGCGGTGGCGGGCGGCAAGGCGCCGGTCGACCTGTCCGCGGCGTCGTTCGAGACGTTCTCCGAGGTGCGCGCGGTCGCGCAGCGCCGCGGCCTGGGCTGGTGGACGCTGTCCTCGTTCGCGCTCGACAACCCCGACCTCGACGTCCCGCCGGGCGCCGACGGGGGCGCCGCCGGGAGCACCGACGGGAGCACCGACGCGGCGGGCGGCGGCTCGGGCACGACGGCCGCCCACGTCGGCGAGAGCGCCGACGGCGTGCCGACCTTCACGCTCGGTGCGCGCGACGTCGAGTCCTACCGCGGCGACGTGGCGCGCGCGCTCGACGACGTGCGGGGGCTGCAGCACGCGGGCTGGCGGCTCGTGCTCACGACGGAGGGCCACGGGCCGGCCAAGCGCATGGTCGAGCAGCTCGGCGCGGCGGACACGCCCGCGCGGCTCGTGCCGCGGCTCGACGACGAGCCCGAGGGCGGCATCGTCCTCGTCACGCCGGCGATGGTCGGCAAGGGCTTCGTCGCGCCGGGGCTGCGGCTCGCCGTCTTCTCCGAGGCCGACCTCACGGGCCGGGCGGGGACGAGCACGCGCGACATGCGCAAGATGCCCAGCCGGCGTCGCAACGTCGTCGACCCGCTCCAGCTCAAGGCGGGCGACTTCGTCGTGCACGAGCAGCACGGCGTGGGCCGCTTCGTCGAGCTCGTGCAGCGCACGCTCGGCACGGGCGGCAACGCCGCGACGCGCGAGTACCTCGTGATCGAGTACGCGTCGAGCAAGCGTGGCCAGCCGGGCGACCGCCTGTTCGTGCCCATGGACCAGCTCGACCAGGTCACGAAGTACACGGGCGGCGAGGCACCGAGCCTCAACAAGATGGGCGGGTCGGACTGGGCCAAGACGAAGTCCCGCGCGCGCAAGCACGTCAAGGAGATCGCGGGCGAGCTCATCCGCCTGTACTCGGCGCGCATGGCGACGCAGGGCCATGCGTTCGGCCCGGACACGCCGTGGCAGCGCGAGCTGGAGGACGCGTTCGCGTACGTCGAGACGCCCGACCAGCTCGCGACGATCGACGAGGTCAAGGCCGACATGGAGAAGACGGTCCCGATGGACCGGCTCGTGTGCGGCGACGTCGGCTACGGCAAGACGGAGATCGCGATCCGCGCGGCGTTCAAGGCGGTCCAGGACGGCAAGCAGGTCGCGGTGCTGGTGCCCACGACGCTGCTCGTGCAGCAGCACCTCGAGACGTTCTCCGAGCGGTACGCGGGCTTCCCCGTGACGGTCAAGGCGCTGTCGCGCTTCCAGACCCCCAAGGAGTCCGAGGAGGTCGTGGACGGGCTGGCCAAGGGGACGGTGGACGTCGTCATCGGCACCCACCGCCTCATCACGGGCAGCGTGCGGTTCAAGGACCTGGGCCTCGTCATCATCGACGAGGAGCAGCGGTTCGGCGTCGAGCACAAGGAGACGCTCAAGCAGCTGCGGACCAACGTGGACGTGCTCGCCATGTCCGCGACCCCGATCCCGCGCACGCTCGAGATGGCCGTCACGGGCATCCGCGAGATGTCGACCCTCGCGACCCCGCCGGAGGAGCGCCACCCCGTCCTCACGTACGTCGGGGCGTACGAGGAGAAGCAGATCGCCGCGGCGCTGCGCCGCGAGCTCCTGCGCGAGGGTCAGGTGTTCTACGTGCACAACAAGGTCGAGACGATCGAGCGCACCGCGGCGCGGCTGCGCGAGCTCGTCCCCGAGGCCCGCGTGGGCGTCGCGCACGGCAAGATGAACGAGCACCAGCTCGACCAGGTGATCCGGGCGTTCTGGGAGAAGGAGCTCGACGTCCTCGTCTGCACGACGATCATCGAGACGGGCCTCGACATCTCCAACGCGAACACGCTCATCCTCGAGCGCGCGGACATGCTCGGCCTCTCCCAGCTCCACCAGCTCCGCGGCCGCGTGGGCCGCGGGCGCGAGCGCGCGTACGCGTACTTCCTGTACCCGCCCGAGCGGCCCCTCACCGAGACCGCGCACGACCGCCTCGCCACGATCGCGGCCCACACCGACCTCGGCGCGGGCATGCAGGTCGCGATGAAGGACCTCGAGATCCGCGGCGCGGGCAACCTGCTCGGCGGGGAGCAGTCCGGCCACATCGCGGGCGTCGGGTTCGACCTGTACGTGCGCATGGTGGGGGAGGCCGTCGCCAACTACCGGGGCGACGGGCCCGAGGAGCAGCCGGAGGTCTCGATCGAGCTCCCGGTCGACGCGCACCTGCCGGAGTCCTACATCGCGACCGAGCGTCTGCGGCTCGAGGCGTACAAGAAGATCGCCGCCGCGGCCGACGCGCCGGAGCTCGCCGAGGTGCGGGCCGAGCTCGTCGACCGCTACGGCGCCCTCCCGGACGTCGCGTCCGCGCTGTTCGACGTCGCCGACTTCCGCAACCACGCCCGCCGGGCGGGGCTCACGGACGTCACCGCGCAGGGCAAGTTCATCCGGTTCGCGCCGGTCGACCTCCCCGAGTCGGCGCAGCTGCGGCTCAAGCGCCTCTACCCGGGCACGCTGCTCAAGCCCGCGATCCGGGCGATCCTCGTGCCGTACCCGACGACGGCGCGCATCGGCGGCCGCCCGCTGCGTGGCGCGGAGGTCCTCGGGTGGGCGCGCCAGCTCATCGACGCCGTGGTGCTCGGCGAGGTGAGCGCGGCCGCGACGGTGGGGACGTCGTCGGCCCGCTGACGCGCGGTCAGCGCAGGCGCCAGCTCCGCCGGCCGCCGTGCCGGGGCGAGCTGCTGCCGCCGCGCCCGGTGGGGTCGGTGCCGTCCCCGCCGCCGGGGAACGGCGGCGTGCGCGCGCCGCGCTCGGTGAGGGTGGGGGACCACTCGAGGCGCCGGGCGGCGGGCGGGTGCACGACGCGGGCGACCGCCGCGACGGCGGTGTCGATCGTCGTGAACGCCTGCCGGTAGGCCCGCTCGGAGCGGCCGTGCGGGTCCGGGATGTCGAGGGGCGTGCGCGGGGTGATCGTCCGGACGCGCTGCGCGCTCGCGATCTCCGGGAGGCGGGCGATCCGGTCGGCGTCGGTCTCGTCCGGGTCGACGGGCAGGTCGATCGCCGAGAGCAGCGCGGCGAGCTCCAGGAGCGTGTAGGTGCGTCGGACGGCCTGCGGGACGAGGGTGACGACGGCGGCCCGCTGGGCCCGGGACATCGTGAGGACGAGGTCCGCCTGCTCGATCATCGCCGCCGTGAGCTGCCGCCCGGTGTGCGTCGAGGCCTCCAGGCCGCGTGCCGTGAGCAGCCGCGCCATCGGCTCGTCGAGCGGTGCTCCTTCGAGCGCGTGCGTCCCGGCGCTCGACACCGTGACGCTCGTGTCGCTGCGGATGCTCAGCAGTCTCTCGGCGGTGGGGGAGCGGCAGACGTTCCCGGTGCACACGGTGAGGACCTGGGACGGCATGACTGAGGTCGGCACTCCCTCCGGTGCGCGGGGACGTCGTCCGGAAAGGCGACCGACCGAAGGTAGCACGCAGCGATCGGGCCCCTGCCGGGCGGGCGGGCGGGTGCGCTCCCACGCGCTCGTCGAGCCCACAATTCACCCGGTGGGCCGCCTTCTTCACCCTCGGAGGGCGTGGTTCCGGGTCTCCTCCCGGTCCTAGCCTGGACGCGGCCCCCTCGCCGTGCGGGGCGCGCGGCCGAGGACGGGAGGACGGGCATGAAGGTCGGGTACGCCCCCGGTGCGTGGGACCTGTTCCACGTCGGGCACCTCAACGTCCTCCGGCACGCCCGCAGCGAGTGCGACTACCTCGTCGCGGGTGTCGTGGACGACGACATGCTCGAGCTCGCCAAGGGCCGGCGCCCGGTCGTCCCCGTCACGGAGCGCGCGGAGATCGTCCGCCACGTCCGGTTCGTCGACGAGGTGTTCGTCGAGACCCAGCCCGACAAGCTCGAGACCTGGCGCCAGCGCCCGTTCGACGTGTTCTTCAAGGGCGACGACTGGCGCGGCACCCCGAAGGGCGCGGAGCTGGAGCGTCGCTTCGCCGAGGTGGGCGTCGAGGTCGTCTACTTCCCCTACACCGTGCACACGTCGAGCACGGCGCTGCGGCGCGCGCTGACGCTGCTCGAGCCGACGGCGGGGCTCACGGTCGAGGGCTGAGCCCTCCCGCGGTCAGCTCTTGCGGCCGTCGAGGAAGTAGGCGATGGGCCCGACCCAGTTGACGAGGAGCGCGAGGCCCCACGCGAGCTTGGTCCCGTTCACCTGGTCGGCCGGCCGACGCACGAGGTCCCGGTACGCCGCGGCGGTGAGCGTGACCTGTGCGGCTCCCACCACCCCGACGGCGATCCGCTGACCCTTCGTCAGGTCCTTCCACCGGCGCTTGGTTCCCATGGCGTCTCCTCTCGGCGTGTCCTCCGACGCTATGCCGTCCGGGCCGCCGCCGCACCGGCACGACCCGTCCGCACGACCCGTGGACACAGGTCGTGACAGCCCGCGCCGGTCTCTGTAAGGTTGCAGCAACATCCGGAAACATCCTGCAACGCCGCAGGTGCCGGTCGCGCCCGCCACCCCGGGGCGCTCGTCATCACCGCGTGGCCCGCCCGTGCTCGACGCCGAGCGAGGGGCGGCCGCATCCTCGAAGGAGCTGCAATGACGCGCACCACCGACCTCGCCGGACCCCCGGCGCCCACCCCCGTCCCCGCAGGCCGCCCCGCCAGCCCGCACCGCGGGCGCCTGCGCCGCGTCCTCGCGGCCGGCGCCTCGGCGGCCCTCGCGCTGACCGCGGCGCTGGCCGCGGTCCCGGTCGCCGGACCCGCCGCGGCCGCGCCGCCCGTGCCGACGCCCGTCGTCGACTCCCCGAACGGCCGGGGCGACGTGATCCTCAACCTCTTCCAGTGGACGTGGGACTCCGTAGCCGCCGAGTGCACGAGCACCATCGGCCCGGCCGGGTTCGGCTACGTCCAGGTCTCGCCGCCGCAGGAGCACATCCAGGGCACGGCCTGGTGGACCTCCTACCAGCCCGTCAGCTACAAGCTCGAGTCGAAGCTCGGCACCCGCGCCGAGTTCCAGCGCATGGTGAGCGCCTGCAAGGCGGCAGGCGTGGGCGTGATCGTCGACGCGGTCGTCAACCACACGGCGGGCGCCGACACCGGGTCCGGCACCGGGACCGGCGGGACGAGCTACTCCGTGGACAGCTTCCCGGGCGTCCCGTACGGGCCGAACGACTTCAACGACTGCCGGTCGAACATCAGCAACTACGGCGACCGGTACAACGTCCAGAACTGCCGCCTCGTCTCGCTCCAGGACCTGCGGACGGGCTCCGACTACGTGCGCGGCAAGATCGCGGGCTACCTCAACGACCTCCTGTCGCTCGGCGTCTCGGGCTTCCGCATCGACGCCGCGAAGCACATCCCGGCCGCTGACCTCGCGGCGATCAAGGCGCGGCTCACGAACCCGAACGTCTTCTGGGTGCACGAGGTCATCGGCGCGAGCGGCGAGCCGATCCAGCCCTCGGAGTACCTCGGTTCCGGCGACTCGCACGAGTTCTTCTACGCGCGCGAGCTGAAGTCCCGGTTCGACGCCCAGATCAAGGACCTGCGCACCATCGGCGACAACAAGCTCCCCTCCGACCGCGCGGGCGTCTTCGTCGACAACCACGACACCGAGCGCAACGGCGAGACGATGAACTACAAGTGGGGCGCCAAGTACCGGCTCGCCAACGCGTTCATGCTCTCGTGGCCCTACGGCGCGCCGAGCGTCTACTCGGGCTACACGTGGAGCGACAAGGACGCGGGTGCGCCCGGCGCCTCGGCCACCTCCGTGCCGGACGCGAGCTGTGCCGACAGCGCGTGGGTCTGCACGCAGCGCTGGACCGAGATCGCGGGCATGGTCGGCTTCCACAACGCGGTCGCCGGGACCTCGGTGACGGGCTGGTGGGACGACGGGAACAACCACATCGCCTACGGGCGAGGCGCCAAGGGCTACGTGACGATCAACAACTCCGCGAACGCCGTGACGCGCACCTACCAGACCTCGCTCCCCTCCGGGACGTACTGCGACGTCGTGGCGTCGAAGGACTGCTCGAAGACCGTCTCCGTCTCCGGCTCGGGCACCTTCACGGCGACGGTGCCCGCGTACGGGGCGCTCGCGCTCCACGTCGGGGCGCGCGGCGACGGCGGCACCGGGGGCCCCGGGCCCGTCGACCCGGCCGGCACGACGACCGTCTACTACGCGACCGACAAGGGCTGGAACGCGTACAACGTCCACTACAAGGTCGGCACCGGCGCCTGGACCAGCGTCCCCGGGCTCCCGATGACGGCGGCCTGCACGGGCTGGGTCTCGCGGCAGATCAGCCTGCCCAGCGGGGCGACGGGCGCGGCCGCGACCGTCACCGCCGCCTTCACGAACGGCTCGGGCGCCTGGGACAGCAACGGCGGCAAGGACTACGCCCTGTCCGGCGCCGCGGTCGCCGTCTCCGGCGGGACGGTCACGGCGGGCGACCCGTGCGACGGCGGCGGGTCGCCGGGCGGGCCGGTCGAAGGGCAGGGCGACGCGTCGTTCTCCGTCACCGCGACCACCACGTGGGGCCAGACGGTCCACGTCGTCGGCAGCATCCCGGCGCTCGGCTCCTGGGCGCCCGCGAACGGCGTCCCGCTGTCGTCGTCGGCCTACCCGGTGTGGACCGCGCGCGTCGACCTCCCGGCCGGCACGACCTTCCAGTACAAGTACGTCAAGCGCGACGGCGGCGGGAACGTCGTCTGGGAGAGCGGCGGCAACCGCACGGCGACGGTCGGCGCCGACGGCTCCGTGACGCTGTCGGACACCTGGCGGTCGTAGCGCTTCCGCCGTCCCCACCACGCGGTCGTGGCCCCGCCCGGGCCACGACCGCGTGCTGGGGGCAGGCAGCGACGGCACGCTCGACCGGCGGTGACCGCGCGCCCGGCGAACCTACGATGAGGCGGTGACCGCCCCCGAGCCCTCGGCCGCCCCGGACCCGCACGAGCCCGCGCACGACCGCGCGCCCGACGCCGCGACCGACCCGCTGCGCGACGTCGTCGCCGTCATGGACCGCCTCTACTCCCCGGGCGGGTGCCCGTGGGACCGCGAGCAGACGCACGTCTCGCTCGTGCGGTACCTCCTCGAGGAGGCGCACGAGCTCGCCGACGCCATCGAGACCGACGACCGCGCCGGGATGCGCGAGGAGCTCGGCGACCTGCTCCTGCAGGTGCTGTTCCACGCGCGCATCGCGAGCGAGGAGCCGGACCCGTTCACCGTCGACGACGTCGCCGCCGACCTCGCGGCGAAGCTCGTGCGGCGCCACCCGCACGTGTTCGCGGACGCCGACGCGACCGACCTGCACGGGCAGTGGGACGCGATCAAGAAGGCGGAGAAGCAGCGCTCGTCGGTGCTCGAGGGCATCTCGCACACGCAGGGGTCGCTCGCCCGCGCGCAGAAGGTCCTGTCCCGGGCCGGGCGCGGCGGCCTCGGCGACGTCGTCGGCGCGGCGCTCGCGGCGCCGTCGGGCACCGGGGCGGGTGCGGTCGGCGAGGACGGCGCCGGCCCGACGCCGGACGAGCGGCTCGGGCGCGAGCTGCTCGCGCTCGTGGCCCGCGCGGAGGCCGACGGGCTCGACGCGGAGGCCGCGCTGCGGGGCGAGCTGCGGCGCGTCGAGGCGCGGATCGTCGCGGCCGAGACGTCGGCAGGGGCGCCCGCGGAGCCCGGCCCGGCGGTGCAGGGCTGAGGCGGGACGTTCGTCCCGATCGTCGACGCGCAGGTCCCCGACCCGGGGCCCACGGACCGGACGCAGCGGCGCAGGTCACAACCGGGCACTAGGCTGTGGTCGTAAACCCACCATCGTCGCGGGCGCGCACGCGGCGTCCCGGGTTTCCCTGCCCGGGTCCGCCACCACCGTTCGAAGCGCCCGCAGCCCTGCCCCGAAGGAGCACCTGTGGCCAGCATCGAAGCCGTTGGAGCGCGCGAGATCCTCGACTCCCGCGGAAACCCGACCGTCGAGGTCGAGGTCGTCCTGGACGACGGGACGTTCGCCCGCGCCGGAGTGCCCTCGGGCGCGTCGACCGGTGCGTTCGAGGCCGTCGAGCGTCGTGACGGCGACAAGTCCCGCTACCTGGGCAAGGGTGTCGAGGGCGCGGTGAACTCCGTGATCGACGACATCGCCCCGGAGCTCATCGGCTTCGAGGCCGAGGACCAGCGCCTCATCGACGCCGCCCTCATCGACCTCGACGGCACCCCGAACAAGGGCAAGCTCGGCGCGAACGCCATCCTCGGCGTCTCGCTCGCCGTCGCGAAGGCCGCCGCGAAGAGCGCGGGCCTCGACCTGTACCGCTACGTGGGCGGCCCGAACGCGCACGTCCTGCCCGTGCCGATGATGAACATCCTCAACGGCGGGTCGCACGCGGACTCGAACGTGGACATCCAGGAGTTCATGGTCGCCCCGATCGGCGCCTCCTCGTTCCGCGAGGCGCTGCGCACCGGCGCCGAGGTCTACCACGCGCTGAAGTCCGTGCTCAAGGAGAAGGGCCTGGCCACCGGCCTCGGCGACGAGGGCGGCTTCGCGCCGAACCTCGCGAGCAACCGCGAGGCGCTCGACCTCATCCTCGTCGCGATCGAGAAGGCCGGCTTCGCGCCGGGCACCGACGTGACGCTCGCGCTCGACGTCGCGTCCACCGAGTTCTTCAAGGACGGCGCGTACCAGTTCGAGGGCGGCGCGAAGACGCCGGCCGAGATGATCGCCTACTACGAGCAGCTCGTGCGCGACTACCCGCTGGTCTCCATCGAGGACCCGCTGTCCGAGGACGAGTGGGACAGCTGGTCGCAGCTCGTCGCCGAGGTCGGCGACAAGGTGCAGATCGTCGGCGACGACCTGTTCGTCACCAACCCGGAGCGTCTCGCGAAGGGCATCGAGCTCAAGGCGGCGAACTCGCTCCTCGTGAAGCTCAACCAGATCGGCACGCTCACCGAGACGCTCGACGCCGTCGAGCTCGCGCAGCGCAACGGCTTCACCGCGATGGTGTCGCACCGTTCGGGTGAGACCGAGGACACGACGATCGCGGACCTGTCCGTCGCGACGAACGCCGGCCAGATCAAGACGGGTGCCCCCGCCCGCGGCGAGCGCATCAACAAGTACAACCAGCTCCTGCGCATCGAGGAGGCGCTGGACGACGCCGCCCGCTACGCCGGCCGTGGCGCGTTCCCGCGCTGGACGGTGCAGGGCTGACCTGCGGCTGACCGTCGGTCGCGCACGACCCCGCCGGGACGACCCGGCACCCGGAGCCCGGAGGGCCGCTCGTCGGCCCGCCGGGCTCCGGCGCGTCCGGGCGGGTGAAGAAGTCGTGTCGATCGCCTCACGTTCGCGGGCGCACCGCGCGTGCTCCCGGCGCGCCGCGTCTCGCGGCAGCACAATCGGGGCATGCCGTCCTCGCGTCGCCCCCCGCGCCCCGGTGCCCCCGCGCGGCCGGGCTCCGGGCCCGCGCGCGGCACGTCCGGGACGAAGCCCACGAAGCGCTCCGCGTCCTCGGGGGCCGCGAGCCCGCGCCCGGCGTCCACGGGCGCCCCGCGGACGGCGTCGGGCTCCTCGGCGAAGTCCCCGGGCGGCGGCTCGACCGCCCGGACCCCGTCGTCGTCCGGCGCGCGGCGCCCCGCCGCCCGACCGAGCAGCGCGACGTCGACGCGACGTGCGGCCGGCCCGGCGCCCGAGGACCGGCGCCGGAGCCGCTACGGCTTCCTCCTGCCCGAGGTGGTGACCGTCCGGACCCTGGTCCTGTCCGTCGTCGTGCTCCTCGCCGCGGTGCTCCTGCTGCCGACGCTGCGCGCGTACGTCAACCAGACGGGGGAACTGCGCGAGCTGCGCGCCGGCCTCGAGCAGGCGCAGGCCGAGCACACCGAGCTCGAGGCCGAGCTCGCCCGCTGGGACGACCAGGCGTACGTCGAGCGCGAGGCGCGGGACCGGCTGAACTTCGTCATGCCGGGGGAGCGGCCGTGGCGCGTGCTCGACCCGGAGACGGTCGTCGACGACACCGACCCGCAGACCGGGCGGACGATCACGGACGGGCCCGTCCGGGGGTACGAGGAGGGCACGCCCTGGTACGAGGCCATCTGGGAGTCGGTGCAGGTCGCGGGCGGTCCGCGCACGTCCGGCGACGACGCGGGGACGTCCGACGGGACCGCGCCCGCGGGCGAGGAACCGGCCGGCGACGAGGGCGCTCCGCAGAGCGGGGAGAATGGGTGAGGCGTCGTCCCGACGCCGCCGACCGACCCGAAGGAAGTCCCGTGCCCGACGCCCGCCTGGCCATCCCCGCCGACGACCCGGACGCCGTCGTCACCGAGCGCGACCTCGAGACGCTCGCGGAGCAGCTCGGGCGCACCCCGCGCGGCGTCGTCGGCATCGCCGCGCGGTGCGCGTGCGGGCGCCCGCTCGTCGTCCGCACGGCGCCGCGGCTCGAGAACGGCACGCCGTTCCCCACGACCTTCTACCTCACGAGCCCGGGCGCGGTCGCGGCCGCGTCGACGCTCGAGGCGAACGGCGTCATGAAGGAGATGTCGGAGCGGCTCACCGAGGACGAGGAGCTCGCCGCCGCCTACCGGCGCGCGCACGAGCACTACCTCGCGCAGCGTGAGGCGCTCGGCCACGTCGAGGAGATCGACGGCATCTCGGCGGGCGGGATGCCCACGCGCGTGAAGTGCCTGCACGTCCTCGTGGGCCACGCGCTCGCGGCCGGGCCGGGCGTCAACCCGCTGGGCGACGAGGCGCTCGAGCGCGTGCGCGACGTGTGGCGCCCCGACCGCTGCACCTGCTGACCGCGTGGCACGCTTGGACGCATGACCTCTGGCTCCACCTCTCCGCTCACCCGGGACCCGGGCGCGACCGCCGCGCCGGCCGCCTCGCCCGCCCCCGTCCCGCCCGGCGCCTCGCGCGTGGCGGCGATCGACTGCGGCACCAACTCGATCCGCCTCCTCGTCGCGGACGTCGACCCGCAGGCCGGGACCCTCGTCGACCTGGACCGCCGCATGGAGGTCGTCCGGCTCGGCCAGGGCGTCGACCGCACGGGTCGGCTCGCCCCCGAGGCGCTCGCGCGCACGCTCGTCGCCGCGCGCCGCTACGCGCAGGTGATCGCCGACCTGGGCGCGACGCGGACGCGCTTCGTCGCGACGTCGGCCACGCGGGACGCCGAGAACCGCGACGAGTTCGTCGCGGGCGTCCTCGACGCGCTCGGCGTCGAGCCCGAGGTCGTCTCGGGCGAGGAGGAGGCGGCGCTGTCGTTCCGCGGGGCGACGTCGACCGTCGCGGCCGTGCGCCCCGGCCCCTACGTCGTGGTGGACCTCGGCGGCGGCTCGACGGAGCTCGTGCTCGGCACGACGACGCCCGACGCCGCGTACTCGATGGACGTGGGGTGCGTGCGCATGACGGAGCGGCACCTGCGCTCCGACCCGCCGACCCCCGAGGAGGAGGCGGCGGCCCGCGCCGACGTGCGGGCCGCGCTCGACGACGCGGCCCGCGTGGTGCCGCTCGGGCGGGCTGCGACGCTCGTCGGGCTCGCCGGGTCCGTCACGACGGTCACGGCCCACGCGCTCGGCCTCGCCCGCTACGACCGCGACCGGATCAACGGGTCCGTGCTGCCGGTCGACACCGTGCTCGCCGCCTGCGACGACCTGCTGCACCGCACGCGCGCCGAGCGCACCGCCCTGGGGTTCATGCACCCCGGGCGCGTCGACGTCATCGGCGCGGGCGCGCTCGTGTGGTCGGAGGTCGTGCGCCGTGTACGCGACGACGTCGCCGCCGCGGGCGGGTCGCTCACCGAGGTCGTGACGAGCGAGCACGACATCCTCGACGGCATCGCCTGGTCGCTCGCCTGACCCGGGGTCGCCCCGGCGGCCCCTCCTGCCCGACCGCCGAGCCCGGCGTCGCGTGGCACCGGCCGCCCGGTGCCCGCGGCCCGGGCTCCGGCGTCTTCGGGCGAGGGGCGTGTCGTGTGCACGGTACTGCGCATCGCACGGTAGTGTGCATCCCGTGATCCCGGAGGCCGAGCACCGGGACGGACCGGGGCCACGCCCGACGGAGGGACGGATGGACACCACGCAGCTGCTCAAGGGGGTGCTCGACGCGGCGGTGCTCGCCGCGGTCGAGGCCGAGGACGGGTACGGGTACGACGTCGTGCGGCGCCTGCGCGCGGCGGGGCTCGAGGACGTGGGGGACGCGTCCGTGTACGGGACGCTGCGGCGCCTGTACGCCGGCGGGGCGCTGTCCACCTACGTCGTGCCGTCCGACGCCGGGCCGCACCGCAAGTACTACGGGATCAACCCGCAGGGCCGGGCCATGCTCGACCTGCACCGCAAGGAGTGGCAGACGTTCGCGGGCACCGTGTCCGCGCTGCTGCGGACCGGAGAGGTGGCCGCCTGATGAGCACGACGACCCCCGCGCAGCCGCCCGCCGGCGCGCCCGTCGGACGGGCCTTCTACGGGCACGTCCACGCCTACGCCCAGCAGGTGCGCGCGCACCTCGCCGACCTGCGCCCCGACCAGGTCGAGGAGCTCGCCGACGGGCTGGAGGCCGACCTCGCCGAGGCGGTCGTCGACGCGCCCGGGGCGCTCCCGCGCCGGGCCCCCGCGCCGGCGTCGTCGGACGGCGCTCCGGCCGGCACGACCGGCACGGACGGCACGGAGGCGCTCGACGACACGGGCCTCGACCTCGTCGCGTTCTTCGGTCCACCGGCCGAGTACGCCGCCGAGCTGCGCACCGCGGCCGGTCTGCCTCCTGCTGTCCCGGGCGCCGCGCGCGGCCCGCGCCCCGGGGTGCGCCGTCGGCTGGCCGGGCTCGGCGAGATGCTCGCGGCGGACTGGCGCGCGGGCTGGCAGCCCGTCACCTCGTCGCCGCAGTGGGCCTCGACGGCCGAGTTCCTGCGCGCCCTCACGCCCGCGTGGTGGATCCTGCGCGGCTGGGTCGTGGCGACGCTCCTGCTCGCCCTGGTCGCGGGATACCAGGTGGCCGTGCTCCCGCCGGACCTGTCCGCGCGCGTCGTCGTGCTGATCGCGGTCGTCGTGAGCGTGCAGTGGGGCCGGGGCCGGTGGCTGCCCACCCGCGGGCTGCGGAAGGTCGGCCGTCCGCTGTCGGTCGCCGCGGCCGTCGCGGCCGTGCCCGCCGTCCTCGTCGCCGCCTCGGCGAGCGCGTCGAGCCCGTACGCGTGGGACCGCGGCTACGAGCAGGGCCGCAGCGACGCGAGCAGCGGCCTCGTGAGCAGCGTGTCGTTCGGGAGCGGGGACTCCCCGGGCACGGCGGGCGTGTGGGTCGACGGCGCGCAGGTGTCCAACCTCTTCGTGTACGACGCGGCGGGCGAGCCGCTCCGCGACGTCCAGGTCTTCGACGACCGCGGCCGCCAGGTCCGCACGGTCACCGAGGAGGGTGCCTCCGGGGCGTGGGCGGTGCCCGACGTCGAGGGCGCGTGGTACTTCCAGCCCGCCGTCTCGACGGACGGGCGCGAGCGGTGGAACGTCTACCCGCTGCGCGCGGTCGCCGAGGAGGACGTCGAGTACCCCGAGGGCGACGGCCGCCCCGTCCCGGCGACGGGGACGCGCACGCGCGACATGCCGTGGCCGTTCCTCCAGGCACCGACCGCGGTGCCGTCGAGCGTGGGGACGGGGGAGACGTCGTCGGGCACGGGCGGTGCGGGCGAGGCGCCGGCCGACGAGCCGGCCGAGGGCGACCCGGCGCCGTCGCAGGAGGCGCCCGCGACCCCGCCCGCGGGCGGGGTGGCGCCCGCACCGACCGGCCCGACGCCCGTCGTCGGCGCGATCGGCTGACCGGCGGGCCCGGGGTGGTGCGCCCACGGCGGACGGCGGCGCACCACCCCGGTCCCGGCCCCTGCGGAATGTCGCCTGTGCCCGCGTGTGCCCGCCTCTGCCCCCGTCCGTCCGCGCGGCGTGGGGCGCGTCACGCTCGTCAGGCGGACGCTCCGGCTCGCCTGTGCCGCAACCGGTAATACTCTGGAACCATGCCTCAGAATGACCTGACCTCGGTCAGCCGTGCCCAGACCGCTTCGCCGCGGCCCCGCAAGGTGCCCCGCGTCGTCGTCCTCGGCGGCGGCTCCGTGGGTCTGTACGCCGCCCGCCGGCTGCGCAAGAAGCTCGGTCGCCGCGAGGCGGCGATCGTCGTCGTCGACCCGCGCCCGTACATGACGTACGCGCCGTTCCTCCCCGAGGCGGCCGCGGGCTCGATCGACGGCCGCGACGTCGTCGCGCCGCACCGCCGTGCGCTCAAGGGCGTCGACGTGCTCCAGGGCAAGGTCGTCTCGATCGACCACACGGACCGCCGCGTGACGATCCACCCGGAGGAGGGCGACGACTACTCGGTCACGTACGACCACCTGATCGTCGGCCTCGGCTCGGTGTCGCGCACGCTGCCCATCCCGGGCCTGGCGGAGAACGCGATCGGCTTCAAGAACGTGGAGGAGGCCATCGCGGTCCGCAACCACGTGCTCAACCGGATGGACGTCGCGTCGTCCACGTGGGACGAGAAGCTGCGTCGCCGCATGCTCACGTTCACGTTCGTCGGCGGCGGGTTCGCGGGCATCGAGGCGCTGGCCGAGATCGAGGACATGGCCCGCTACGCGACGCGCAACTACGCGACGATCGAGGAGAAGGACCTCCGCTTCGTCATGATCGAGGGCGCGGGCCGCATCCTGCCCGAGCTCAGCGAGCCCATGGCGCAGTACGCGCTCGACGAGCTGAAGAAGCGCGGCATCGAGTTCCACCTCAGCACGTTCCTGTCGTCGTGCGTGGACGGCCACGTCGTCACCTCGACCGGGGTCGAGTTCGACTCCGACACGATCGTGTGGACCGCGGGCGTCAAGGCGAACCCGGTCCTCAAGGAGTCGTCCGACCTCCCGGTCGACAAGCTGGGCCGCATCACCGTGCTGCCGACGCTCCAGGTCGCGGACGCCGACGGCAACGTCGTGCCGAACGCGTGGGCCGCGGGCGACTGCGCCGCCGTCCCGGACGTGCTGAACCCGGGCAAGTTCTGCCCGCCGAACGCGCAGCACGCCATCCGTGAGGCCACGCGCCTCGCCGACAACCTCGCGCTCGAGCTGCACAGCGAGCCGCCGGTCGAGTACCGCCACAAGAGCGTCGGTACGGTCGCGTCGCTCGGCCTGTACAAGGGCGTCGCGGAGCTGTTCGGCGTGTTCAAGCTCCGCGGGACGCTCGCGTGGCTCATGCACCGCAGCTACCACGTCATGGCGATGCCGACGGGGAACCGCAAGATCCGCATCTTCATCGGCTGGATCGGCCAGTTCCTCATGGGCCGCGAGCTCGTGTCGCTCGGCTCGCTGCACGACCCGCGCGCGGAGTTCCGCGCCGCGTCCGTCCCGCCCAAGAAGGACGGCGACCCGGTCAAGCAGACCGCGCAGGGCTCGGCGGCCGCGGCGGAGTCCGGTGCGGGCACCGTCGACGCCGACGACCGGACGCCGGCGGCGAAGGCCTCCTGAGGCCGCGGCCGGGCCCCCGGCCCGGCCGTCGTGCCCGACGACGAGGGGCGAGCCGCGCGTGCGGCTCGCCCCTCGTCGCGTCCGGGTCCGAGCGGGCGGCCGTCGTGGCGACGGGCCCGGGGAGCCCCGCGCGCGCGGTAGATTCGGCCCGCGCCCCCATGGCCCAACTGGCAGAGGCGGCCGGCTTAAACCCGGCGTGTTCCGGGTTCGAGTCCCGGTGGGGGCACCATGCCGACGGGCGGTCGGCTCCGAGGCGCCAGGGCTCCCCGGGCTAGGACAGCCCCGTCGGCCCCTCCGGCTCGGCCGGGGGAGCGGCCTCCTGGCCGAGGATCACGACGGTGCCGTCCGGGTCCTGCACGCGCGCGACGCGCTCGCCCCACGGCTGGTCCGCGGGCGGCTCCAGGACGGGCACGCCCGCGGCCGCGAGGTGCTCGACGGCGCGGTCGCAGTCGTCGACGTACACCCACAGCACGACGCGGGTGTCCGCCGGAGGCGGGTCGCCCTGCCCGAGCCCGAGCGGCGACCCGCCCACGCGCACGCTCACGTAGACGGGTGGGCCGTCGTCGGGGAACGCGTACTCGACCGTCCCGCGCAGCAGGTCGCGGTAGAAGCCGAGGGACCGGTCGAGGTCGGCCACGGTGAGGACGGGGAAGAGGCTGCGGAACACGGTCGCTCCTCGGTGCGCTCGGCGGGTCCTCCCATCGTGCGCCTCGTGCCCCGGGCGCGCGCCCCGTGCCCGGGGCGCCGCGCCTCAGCGCGCGAGCAGCTCCTCGGTCGTGGTGCCGGGGACGGACAGCGTCACGCGCGTGCCCCACGGGTCGTGCACGACGACGGAGCGGCCGTCGTCCGCGTGCTCCAGCCCGCGGGCACGGAAGCGGGCGACGAGCGCGTCGAGGTCCTCGCGGCCCGGCACCGTGACGGCGACGTCGCCGAGCCCGAGGCTCGCGGCGCGGGGTCCGGCGCCCGCGCTGTTCCACACGTTCATCGCGACGTGGTGGTGGTATCCGCCCGCGGACGCGAAGAGCGCCCCGCTGTACCCGGTGAGCGTCGCCTCGAAGCCGACGGCGTCGACGTAGAAGGCGTGGGCGGTCGCGACGTCGCCCACCTGCAGGTGCACGTGGCCGACGCGGCCCGCGAGCGAGGGGCCGGCGTCGAACGTCTCCTGGTCGAGGTGCGTGCGCAGGTAGGCGTTCGGGTCGAGGAACGTCGTCGTCATGAGGATCTGGCCGTGCTCTCGCACCCACGTCTCGCGGGGGCGGTCGGTGTAGAGCTCGACGCCGTTGCCCTCGGGGTCGGTGAAGTAGAACGCCTCGCTGACGAGGTGGTCGCTCGACCCGACGAAGGTGCCGCGGCGGTCCTGCGCGGCGCGGTAGACGGTCGCGGCGAGGCTCGGGCCGTCGTCGAACAGGAAGGCCGTGTGGAACAGGCCGGCCTGGCGCGGGTCGACGGGCGGGAGCCCGGGCGTGTGCACGAGGCGCAGCATGGGTGTGCGGCCGCGGCCCAGCACACGGTGCACCTCCGCGCCGCGCGACCGCTCCTCGAGCGGGGCGAGGGCGAACGCGCCTGTGTAGTACGAGGTCATGAGCTCGAGGTCGCCCACGCGCAGCGTGACGGCGTCCATGCTCGTGGACGGGGACAGGAGGCGGTCGGTCGGCGCGCCCGGCGTGCTCGTGGTCATGTCTGCTCCAACTTGTTGTCGCTACAACTATATTCCCACACCGTGGCGAGGGCTCCCGCACCGGCGCCGTCCTTGCTAGGGTCGGCGCGAACCACGCGGGGCGTCCCGCCCGGGCCACGGCCCGGGCCGAGGGACTGAGACGAGCGGTACGGCCGCCCGGACCCGTCGAACCTGATCTCGCTAGCACGAGCGGAGGAACGTGGGCATGACGACGCCTGCTGCCATCACCCTGAACCCTGTCCTCGCGGACGACCCGACCGCGCTCGTCCGGCAGGAGGAGACCGGCTTCACCGCCGACCTCGCCCGCCGGTACGCGGACCTCTTCGAGACGTTCTACGACCACCCCTTCCTGGCCGGGCTGCGCGACGGCTCCGTCGAGCCCGCCGCGGTCCGCCACTACGTGGGCCAGGACCACCAGTACCTCACGGCCTACCTGCGCTGCTACGGCCTCGGCATGGCCCTCGCGCCCGACCGGTCGTGGGCGGCCTACTTCCACGACAAGGCCGGCTTCCTCCTCGACGACGAGTCGCACGCGCACCACGCGATGTGCGACTTCCTCGGCGTGACGTACGAGGAGGCGCAGACGCACCGCCTCGCGCCGAGCGCGCAGGCCTACGTGGACCACATGACGGCGGCCGGCCGCGACTCGCTCGGCGTGCTGCTCGCCGCGCTGCTCCCGTGCCCGTGGACCTACATCTGGTCCGCGCGGCGCTTCTGGCTCGGCGAGCGCGAGACGACGCCCGGCGCCCTCGGCGACGACCACCCGCTCGCGGGCTGGTGGCAGTTCTACGCGGCCGAGCGCACCGAGGACGTCCTCACGGACCTGCGCGCACGCCTCGACGCGCTCGCCGCGGACGCGGGCGAGGCGGAGCGCGCGCGCATGGAGCGCGCGTTCGAGCTGAGCTGCCGCCACGAGATCCGCTTCTGGCAGATGGCCTGGTCGCTCGAGCGCTGGTGACCCGTCCGGCCGGGCGCGCGGCCGGCTCGCGTCGTGCGCCCGGCCTTACGCCAGCAGCAGATACCCACCCGGGTGCCTCGGCACCCGGGTGGGCCGCGGGTAGCGTGAACGCATGGACGCGACGAGCGCGGTGCCGGGCACGCTGCCGGACGTGGTGCCGGACGGGGCGACGCCGAGCCCCCGCTCCCGGGCGGGCGGACGGGCGGAGCCCCTCCTGCGCCACGTCATCGGGGGGATCCTGCGGCGGGCGCGGCTCGCGCAGGGGCGCACGCTCGTCGACGTCGCGGCCGCCGCGCGCGTCTCCACCGCCTACCTGTCCGAGGTGGAGCGCGGGCGCAAGGAGGCGTCGTCCGAGGTCCTCGCCGCCGTGTGCGGCGCCCTCGGCCTGCGCCTCGTCGATCTCGTCGCCCGCACGGGCGAGGAGCTGCGGCCGCTCGCGCCCGTCCGCGTGCTGTCCTCCGCGCGAGAGCGCGGTGCCCTCTCCGCGCCACGGCACGTCGCCCCGGCGGGCGAGCCCGTGCGAAACCTCCCCGTCGCCGAGACGCTCCGACGTCCGACCGCGCGCGCCGGCGACGTCCTGCTCCTCGCGGCCTGAGCGACGGTCCCCGTCGCACCGCGTGTCGTGCGGGGGCCGGGCGCCGTGCGCGCCGCTACCGTCGGTCCATGACGGAGCCGCAGACCGCGCACGGCACGGCAGCCCAGGACGTCCCGGCCCTCCAGGACCTCGTCGACGACGCCGCGTTCCTCTCCCACGAGCACCAGCTCCACCTGACGGACCTCCACGGCGACGACGCCTGGGCAGCCGACCTGACCACCGGGGTCTTCACCTTCACCGCGCCCGACGGCGGGACCGCGACGTGCCGCCTCCAGTTCCTCGGCACGGCCGCGCCCGGGCCGGGTACGTGGATGTGGGCGTGGCAGAACGTCAACGGCTTCCCCGACGCCGTGCTCACCGCCGCCGAGAGCACGCGCCGGACCGGGCTGCGCGAGGCCGCCGAGCCGGAGCTCCCGCTGGCTGACGACCTCGCTCACCGGCTCGCGCTCGCGGCCAAGGCCGTGACCGGCTCGTCCGCCCACTACAGCGCCCCCGTCGGCGGCGGCACGCGGGCGTGGTTCCTTCTGGACGACGCCGACCTCGCCCTGCCCGCCCCGAGCGTGCCGCGCGTCGTGCGGACGCTGAGCGAGGGGCTGCTGTCCGTCACGGTCGTCGACCACCGGCGCGCCGTCGCGTCCTACGCGAGCGCGCGCGGCCTGCCGGCCGTCGCGGACGGGACCGGCGCCGTCGTGCTGGACGTGCCCGACGGCACCGTGACCGTGCGGTTCGACGAGCGCGGGCGGATCGCCGGCATCTCCGCGTCGTCCCGACGGACCGCCGCGCCCGAGGCCGCCGCGCCCCCGGCCGCCGAGGCCGAGGCCGCAGCGGCCGAGCCCGAGGCCGCGGCGTCGGAGCCCACGGCGTCGGAGCCGCCCACGGCAGACTTTGCCGCCTCGGAGCCGACGGCGCCCGCGCTCACCGTCTCGGAGCCACCGGCGGACGAGCCGGCCGCGCCCGAGCCTGCGCCCGCGGCGCCGGAATCGGCCGTGCCCGAGCCGTCGCCCGCGGAGACGACCCCCGAGCCGCGCCGCCGGTCGTGGTTCCGACGACGCGGCTGACGACGCGGCTGACGTGGCACGGGGTCGCCCCCGCGGTCGGGCGTCACGCCGCCGCGGCGAGCTTGCGCGAGGTGACGACGGCGTCCGCGACGCCGTACTCCACGGCCTGGCGCGCGGTGAGCACGAGGTCGCGGTCGGTGTCGGCGCGCAGGCGCTCGACGGTCTGGCCCGTGTGCCGCGCCAGCACCTCCTCCGTCTCGGACCGGATCCGGAGGATCTCCTCGGCCTGGATCGACAGGTCCGAGATCGTGCCCTCCCCGCCGCCCGACGGCTGGTGCAGCAGGACGCGCGAGTGCTCCAGCACGAACCGCTTGCCGGGCGTGCCCGCCGCGAGCAGGACGGCCGCGGCGGAGGCCGCCTGGCCCATGCAGATGGTCGAGACGTCGCAGCGGACGAACTGCATCGTGTCGTAGATCGCCATGAGCGCGGTCGCGGAGCCGCCCGGGGAGTTGATGTACAGCCCGATCTCCTGGTCCGGGGCGTCCGACTCCAGGTGCAGGAGCTGCGCCATGACGACGTTCGCGACGCCGTCGTCGATCTCCGTGCCGAGGAACACGATGCGCTCCGACAGCAGGCGGGAGAAGACGTCGAACGCGCGCTCGCCCAGCGGCGTGCGCTCGACCACGGTCGGGATCGTGTAGCTCGCCATCACAGACCCACCTTCCGGGCCGCGCGGGCGGGGCGGACGTCGTCGACGCTCTCGACGATCCGGTCGACCATCCCGTACTCGAGCGCCTGCTGCGCGGTGAACCAGCGGTCGCGGTCGGAGTCGTCGGCGATGGTCTCGACGGACTGCCCGGTGCTCTCCGCGAGGAGCCGGTGCATGAGCCCCTTGGTGTAGACGAGGTTCTCCGCCTGGATCGCGATGTCGACGGCGGTGCCCCCGATCCCGGCCGACGGCTGGTGCATCATGATCCGCGCGTGCGGCAGCGCGAACCGCTTGCCCGGCGTCCCCGCGCACAGGAGGAACTGGCCCATGCTCGCGGCGAAGCCCATCGCGACGGTCGACACGTCGTTGGGGATGAGCCGCATCGTGTCGTAGATCGCGAGGCCGGCGCTCACCGAGCCGCCGGGGGAGTTGACGTAGAGCGCGACGTCCGCGCGCGGGTCCTCCGCCGAGAGCAGGAGGAGCTGGGCGCACAGGCGGTTCGCGACGGCGTCGTCCACGGCCGTGCCGAGGACGACGATGCGCTGGTGGAGCAGGCGCGTCGTGAGCTGGTCGTCGAACGAGGAGGCCGCCGAGGCGGCAGCCTCTGCGCGCGGGGTCCGGTGGTGGTCGCCGACGGCGTGTCGGCCGGTCAGGTGCGTGGTCATGCGACCACCCTGCGCCCGCAGTGGCCCCGTGAGGAGGCCGATCTGCCGTCGGCTCATTCGCCGACGGCAGATCGGCCTCCTCACGACCGGGTCAGAGGTTCGGCCAGGACCGGCGCTCGACCACGATGCCGCCCGGGGCCGGGTCGATGCTGACCCACACCGTCGCGGGCGTGCCGCCGCTGTTGCCGAGGATGCAACCGAGGTCGACGTAGCTCCCCGCGTTGAGGCGTCGAGGCCACGCGTAGCTCCCGACCTGGCGGCCGTCGGCGTAGCACCGGAAGGTGTAGTCCCCTGACGGGAAGGTCGCGTTGGCGTTGACGCGGAAGACCGTGCACATGTGGCCGATGCAGTTGCCGAAGCCGGGCTGCGTGTTCTGCTGCGGACCGCGTGTCACCCAGATGGTCGGCGGGACCGGCCGCGGGTCGGTGCGGATCGTCTGGCCCGAGCTCCATGGGCCGCACCCGGCGGCGTTGCACGCCTGGGCGATGAGCGTGTAGGTCTGGTCGTAGTCGCCACCGACGTCCACGCTCTGGCCGGAGCCCGACCTGTTCTGGCTGCCGGAGAGCTGCCAGTTGTACCGGGTGACCCCGCTCCCGCCGTTGGACGACGGTGCCGTCACCGTGAACGTGCCGCTCGTGGCGCCGGTCTTGTTGGGGCTGACGCCCGGCGCGCTGGGCTTGCCGTACGCGCTGATCTGCCCCGACGCCGGGCTCGACGTGGATGTGCCGCCCTTGTTCGTCGCGGTGACGGTGAACGTGTAGTTCCCGGCGGGGAGGCCCGTGAAGTCGACGGACGTACCGTCGACGTCCCTCTTCGCGCCCCCGGGCGCCGCGGTGACGGTGTACCCCGTGATCGGGCTGCCGTTCGCGTCGGCGGCGCCCCAGGACACGCGCGGGATGCCGCTGTCCTGCCCGCCGCCGCCCACGTTCTGCACGCTCGGCCGGGGCGGAGCCTCGGGGCGCCCGTAGGGGACCACGGCCGCGGACGCCGTGCTCTCCGCCGTCCGGCCCGCCTTGTTCTCGGCCGTCACCGTGAACGTGTACGACGACTCGTTGTCGAGGCCCGTCGCCTTGTGGCTCGTCGCCGTGAGGGAGAGCGCGGCGCCGTCGCGGGCGCCGTTCTTGTACCGCTGCAGGGTGTAGCCCTTGATCGCGTCGCCGTTCTCGAACGGCGGCTTCCACGACACGTCGATCGAGCCGCCGTTGAGCGGCGAGTCCGCGGCGCGGACCGCGCTCGGCGTCTCCGGGACGTCCGGCAGGCCCGCCGGGACCATCTCGCCCGAGTACTCGCCCCAGTCCGAGGGGTCGGGGGCGAGGTTGTTCGCCCGGACCCGGACGCTGTACGCGGTGCCGTTCTCGAGCCCGTTCCACACGTACTGGGTGCCCGAGAGCGCCGTGACCTGGACGGCGCCGCCCTTCGGCGCCGGGGAGATCTCGAGGTCGACCGTCTCGATCGGCGAGCGGTCGGTGTAGGTCTTGTTGGTCCAGGTGACGGTGAGGGACTTGTCGCCGAACTCGAGGCGGGGTGCGGCGGGCGGGTCGGGCTTCTCGTCGGGTCGGGCGACGGCGGAGGCCGGGGAGGCGGGGCCGTCGCCGACGGCGTTGGTCGCGTAGACGGTGAAGGTGTACTCGACGTTGTTGGTCAGCCCGTCGAGGGTGCACGTGGTGGTGCCGCACTCCTTGGTGTAGCCGTTCTGGGAGCGCACGGTGTAGCCGGTGATGTCGGCGCCGTTGTTGTTCGGCGGGTCCCAGGTGAGCACGACCGTCTTGGAGCGGACCTCGACGACCTGCGGGGTCGCGGGCGCCTCGGGCTTGCCCAGGACCTTGAGCTGGACGCGGCCCTCGACCATGCGGTCGGGGTCCTTCGTCGCGTCCTGGATCCGGTAGACGACCACCATGACGCCCACGAACGAGTCGGCGGGCGTCACGACGACGTCGCCCCCGCTGTACGACACGTCGCCGCTGCCCGTCTCGACGCTCGCCGCCACGATCTCGAGCGGCGTGTCGGGGAAGGGGTTGGAGTCGTTGGCCAGGACGGGCACGGTGGTGGCCTTGCCCTGGTGGGCGTCGTCGACGGTGTCGGGGTTGGCGCGCGCCAGGGGCCGGGTGGAGGCCACGACGGTCAGGGTCGCGGTGCCCTCGACCGGGGGGTGCTCGCCGTCGGTGACGGTGATCGGGACCTGCACGACCGAGCCCTTGGGCACGTCCGGGGTCGCCTGGGCGCGCAGCGTGGTGCCCTCGACGGACACGGTCACGCCCTGCGCCTGGCCGGTGGCCTTGAACGTCAGGGGGTCGCCGTCGGGGTCGGTCGCGAAGCGCGCGAGGTCGATCGAGGCCTCCTCGCCCGCCGCGACGTCGAGCGTCGGGGTCGACAGCTCCGGCGGCAGGTTCTCCGGCGGCACGACGCTGATCGGCAGCGTGAGCAGCGCGGTGTGGCCGTCGGGGTCGTCGGGACCGGAGCCGTCGGTGACCTCGAAGGTCACGGCGGCGGGACCGACGTAGTCCGCCGCGGACGTGTAGGTGATCTCCGTGGTCGAGAGGACCTCTCGCGTGCCCTCGAGCGCGGTGACTTTCTCCTCCGTGGTGAGCCGGGGAGTCTTGCCCTCGACCACCAGGACGTAGTCCGTGATGTCGATGGGCAGCGGCTCGCCGCTCACGACCTCCAGGGGCGTGATGCCGGGGCGGAGGGTCGGGGCCTGGTCGGTGAGGCCGGGGACCTTGACGAAGGCCTTGGCGGTCAGGCCGTCGATGTCGGTCGCGGTGTAGGTGATGACCTGGCGGCCCTCGGTGAGGGTGACGGTGAGCTCGCCGTCGGGGGTGACGCTCGCGGTGCTCGCGTCGGTGGTCACGGTGAGCTCGCTCGCGGCGCCGTCGGGGTCCTCGTCGTTGTCCAGGACGGGGACGGTGACCTCGGTCTTGCCCAGGATGTCCTCCACGGGCACGG
>NZ_JAVHYN010000010.1:0-63154 GCF_031119065.1 Cellulosimicrobium sp. XJ-DQ-B-000 | reverse complement strand
CCCGGCCCCCGGCCCCCGGCCCCCCGCCCGCGGCCGAGCAGGTGGTCCTGGCCCGTCCGCGCCGCGTGACGCGCCAGGACCACCTGCTCGACCCGCCAGGATCGCCGGGTCGACGGCACGCCGCCCCGCAGGAGCAGAATGGGGCGGGTGACGACGCAGAACCCGACGACCACTCCCCTGGCCGGTGACACCGCCGACGCACGCCGACCCGACGACCCCGCTCCGCGCTGGACGAGCTACGTCGCGATCGGCGACTCGTTCACCGAAGGGCTGTGGGACCCGTATCCCGGCGAGGAGGACCACCAGCGAGGATGGGCCGACCTCCTCGCCCAGCACCTCGCGACCCGGCGCGTCGCCGCCGGCGAGGACCCGCTGCGGTACGCGAACCTCGCCATCCGCGGGCGCAAGCTGCGCTCGATCCTGACGGAGCAGGTGCCGGCGGCGCTCGAGCTCCGGCCGGACCTCGTGAGCGTCATCGGCGGCGGCAACGACATCCTGCGGCCGAACGCCGACGTCGACCGCCTCGCACGCAACCTCGAGCACGCGGTCTCGCGCCTGCGCGGCGCGGGGATCGACGTGCTCATGGCCACCGGCTTCGACGCCTCGCAGTCGCCGCTCGTCGGCCTCACGCGCCCGCGCGTCGGCGTGTACAACGCCCACATCTGGTCGATCGCGCGCCGACAGGGCGCATACGTGCTGGACCTGTGGGGCATGCGCGCGCTCCAGGACTGGCGCGTGTGGTCGGAGGACCGCATCCACCTGACGCCCGCGGGGCACGCGCGGGTCGCCCAGGCGGCGCTCGTCGCGCTCGGCCAGGCGCCCGACGACGCCGCGTGGGACGACCCGCTGGCTCCCCTCCCGCCCGCGCCGGCTCTCGACCGCGCGCGGCAGAACGCGCAGTGGGTGCGCACGCACGTCGTGCCGTGGGCGCAGCGGCGGCTGCGCGGGACGTCGTCGGGCGACGGGCGGCTCCCCAAGGCGCCCGAGCTCCTGCCCGTCCCGCTCGCCGACCGCTGAGCGCGGGCGACCTCGGCAGCACCTGCCGAGATCGGCTCGCGCCACCACCGATCCGGGCAGCGACTGCCGACCGACTGCTGACCCCGCGGTGCGCACCGGCACGACGACGCCCCCGGCTCCGTGGAGCCGGGGGCGTCGTGGTGGAGCCGCCTGTCGGATTCGAACCGACGACCGTTCGCTTACAAGGCGAGTGCTCTACCGGCTGAGCTAAGGCGGCGTTCCCGGGGCTGCCGGGCGAGCGAACAGACTACCTGCTCGCCCGGCGCGCCCCGGTCGGCGGCCCGCGCCGGTCACGGCGCGGGCGGCGCGGGTCAGGACACCGACGACGTGCCGGTCAGCCCTGGGCGGCGGTGACGGCCTGCGGGAGCGCGTTCGGGTCGCTCCAGTTGCCGTCCCACCGCTCGCCGTTGATCGTGATCGTCGGCGTGCCGAACCCGCGCTCGCCGTGCAGCGACGTGTCCTGGTTCACCAGGCTCGACGCCGTCGCGACCCAGTCGCCGAACGTCTCGACGGCCGTCCCGTCCTCGATGCCGGCGGCGACGTCGGCGGGCACGCCCGCCTGCTCCGCGATGTCGGCGATCTGGGCGTCGGTCAGGGTCTCGCTGCCCTCCTGGGGCTGGTTCTGGAACATCGCGGTGTTGAAGTCGTTCATCGACTCGGGCGCGCGGTCGGCGACCCAGGCCGCCGCGGCGGCAGAACGCGTCGAGAACTGCTGCGACTGCGCGACGCGGTCGAGGATCGAGATCGGGTGCAGCACGACGGTCACGTCACCGGACTCGCGGAGCTGGTCGAGCGTCGCGCCGTTCGTCTCCTCGAACTGGCCGCAGATGGGGCACATGTAGTCGAGGTAGACCCCGACCTCGACGGCACCCTCGTTCTGCGTCCCGGCGGCGCCGTCCGCACCGATCGGGATGCCGCCGTCCTCGGCGTCGCTCGTGGCGGGGCTCGTGACGTCGGCGAGGTTGCCCGCCGCGACGGCGTCGATCGTCTTGTTCCGGTCGTTCATGGCCGGGATCCACACGGCGAGGAACACGCCGACGAGGACGAGGACGCCCGCGACGAGCGCTCCGATCGTGATGAGGCGGTTGCGCTTGTCGCGCTTGGCCTGCGCCTCACGCAGCGCGAGCGCCTCCGCGCGTGCGGCCTCGCGACGCTGGGCCTTGGTCTGGGTTTCGTTGCTGGGCATGGTCGTCCTCCGAGGGAGTGCCGAGAGCTGGGGATGTGGCAGGGTGCGCGCCGACGGGGTCGCGCGGGCCGTGCGTCCGACGACGTCGTCAGACGAGCGCGACCTGCGGAGGCCCGCGCCGGGTGCGCACCACCGCGTCGGCGAGGTGGTGCAGCGCGGTGGGGACGGCGTCGGGCACCGGGCGCACGACGCGGCGCGCGACCCCGGCGAGCGACCCCACGGGGCGCAGCGCCCCCCGGAGCACGGCGCGCAGCGCACGCCCGGCCCCGGTCACGACGGCGCGGGAGCGCTCGTGCGCGCGTCGCGCCCACGCGGAGAGCCCCCACGCGACGGCAGCCGCCGCCGCGTGGGCCACGACGACGGGCAGCGCGAGCGCGCCCACGACGGTGACCATGGCGGCCGGGTCGCCCCCGAGCGCGGTGCCCGACGGGCAGTCCGGCACCTCGTGGACGAGCGCGAGGTGCATCCCGGCGGCTCCCCACACCCCCGGCACCGTCACGCACTGGTGCACGACGGCGTACCCGCGGTCGGCGAGGTGCGTCACCACGGCGGCGAGGAGGGTGAGGAGCAGGAGCGCGGGGCCGAGCAGACGGCCGGCTGCGGGCACGACGGACGTGCGCGTCACGCCGCGCGACAGGGCGCGCGGCACCGTCGTCCGGAGCACGGCGCCCATCCTACGCGCGCGGCCTGGCAGCGGGCTGGGAAGGGCCGGTGCCGGCTCAGCGCAGCGACGGCGGGCCGGGGAACGGCCACCAGGTGACGCCCGGGTCGCCCCCGAGGAGCACGAGGGACACGACGGTGAGCACGAGACCCAGGCCGGCGAGCACGAGCGTCCCCGTGCGGCCGGGGGCGAGCCGCGCCAGCGCGGTCCGCGTCCCGTACCGCGTGAGGTGCGTCAGGGGCCCGACCCAGGCCAAGGTCACCGCGGCGACCGCCGCGAGGCACAGCAGCGCGGTCGTCACGACGGGCGCGTTGCCGCCGTCGGGACCCTCGACGACGACCCAGCGGTCGGACTCGAGCAACCACCACCCGGCCACGACCACGAGCACCGCGGCGCACGCCGCGACCAGGAGGGACGGGAGCGCGCCGACGAGCGCGCGCACGACGTACCACGGCGACGCCGCGACCGCGCGCACCGTGTCCCGCGACGAGACGCCGCGCCGCTCGCGCCGCGCGTGCAGCGACTCGGTCGTCACGCCGACGACGCGCGCGAGCACGACCAGCACCGACAGCACGACGAACGCCACGCCGGGGTACGTCCCGCCGAGCAGCACGAGCGGCACGGCGAGCAGGAGCAGCGCGGTGCGCCGTGCCGCGGGCACGGGGCGCACGTAGAGCGGTTCGCCGTCCTCGCCGAGGGGAGGGGCGCCGAGGTCGTCCATGAGGTCGTGCCCGACGGGGACGGCCATCGTGCGGCCGTCGTTGACCTGCGCCTGCGACGTGGGCAGGGGCGGCGGCACGACCTGGGCCTGGCCGGTCCACGCGGACGCGCCGGTCCACGCCTGGGCCCCCGTGCCGCCGGGCACGACGGCGACGGGCGGCACCACCTGGGTCGGTCCGGTGGGCGGCGCGACCACCTGGGTCGCGGGCGCGGCGTCGCCGGTGTCGGCCGCGTGCCGCAGGGCGGCCACGACCTCGGTCGGCCCGAGGCGCTGCGCCGGGTCGGCGTGCAGCGCACGACCGATCGCGTGCGCGGTGACGGGCCCCAGGCCGGCGAGGTCGGGGCGTCCGCTGCGCGCGCGGGCGAGCACGACGTCCGTCGGGCGCACGCCGAACGGCGCCCGTCCGGTCGCCGCGTAGGCGAGCAGAGCAGCCCACCCCCACCAGTCGGTGTCCACGCTGGGGGCCGCGCCCTCGAGCAGCTCGGGCGCCAGGTACCCCGGGGTGCCCATGACGAGGCCCGTGGACGTGACGCGCGCGTCCTCGAGCCCCTGGGCGATGCCGAAGTCGATGAGCACGGGTCCCCGGGAGGACACCATGACGTTGCTCGGCTTGAGGTCGCGGTGCACGACGCCGGCCGCGTGCACGGCCTCGAGCGCCGCGGCGAGCTGGTCGGCGAGCTCGTAGAGGTCCCAGGCGTCGAGCGGCCCGCCCTCGGCGATCTCGTCCTCGAGCGTGGGTCCGTCGACGAGCTCGGTGACGATGAACGCGTCCGGGCCGTCGAGCTCGACGTCGAGGATCTGCGCGACGGCGGGGTGCCGCAGGCGCTGGAGGGCGCGGGCCTCGCGGCGCAGCCGTTCGCGGCCCTGCGCGGCGGCGTCGAGGTCGACGTGCGCGTGCAGGAGCTTGATCGCGACGAGGTTGCCGCCGCCGTCGTGCGCGCTGTGGACGGTGCCCATGGCGCCGGACCCGAGCCGCGCACCGATGTGGTAGCCCCCGACCTCGCTGCCGGGTGCGGGTCCGCGCGACGGCCCCCCGGCGACGTTCCGCGCCTCGACGCGCTGCGTGGGCTCCTCCATGGTGACAAGGTAGCCGCAGTGGACGGGCCGGCGCTGGAGGGTGCGGCCCCGACGGGACCGGAGGGCGACCCGGCCCGGGGCGGCGTCCGGCACGCGACCGGCACCGGACGACCCGTCCATGCGCCCGACGAGCGGACTACCCTGGGCCGCCCAGGCGCGATTCATCGAAGCTCAAGGAGAGGTCCATTGACAGGCAAAGAGGGATTCGATCTCGTCGTGGTGGCCAACCGGCTGCCCGTGGACTTCACGGTCGGCCCCGGCGGTGAGATCGAGTGGAAGCGGTCGCCCGGAGGCCTGGTCACGGCGCTCGAGCCCGTCATGCAGGCGTCCGACGGCGCCTGGGTCGGCTGGTCCGGCGCGCCCGACCTGGCGAGCGAGCCGTTCGACGCCGACGAGATGCGCCTCGTGCCCGTGACGCTCTCGGCCGACGAGATCGAGCGGTACTACGAGGGCTTCTCGAACGACACGCTCTGGCCGCTCTACCACGACGTCATCTCGCCGCCCACGTACCACCGCACGTGGTGGGACGCGTACCGCCGCGTCAACCAGCGCTTCGCCGACGCCGCCGTCGCGCAGGCGGCACCGGGCGCCGTCGTCTGGGTGCACGACTACCAGCTCCAGCTCGTGCCGCAGATGATCCGCGCCCAGCGCCCGGACGTGCGGATCGGGTTCTTCAACCACATCCCGTTCCCCCCGCTCGAGCTGTTCCAGCAGCTGCCGTGGCGCCGCCAGGTGATCGACGGCCTGCTGGGCGCGGACCTCGTGGGCTTCCAGCGCGCGGGCGACGCCGCGAACTTCATCCGCGCGGTGCGACGGCTGCGCGCCCACACGACGCGCGGGCCGATCATCACGGTCCCGGGCGAGGACGGGCGCGACCGCCACGTCCGCGCCGCCGCGTTCCCCATCTCGATCGACTCGCGCCGGTTCGACGAGCTCGCCCGCACGCCCGAGGTCCAGCAGCGCTCGCGCGAGATCCGCGCGGACCTCGGCGACCCGGACATCATGATGCTCGGCGTCGATCGCCTCGACTACACCAAGGGCATCCGGCACCGCATCAAGGCGTACGGCGAGCTGCTGCAGGACGGCCGCCTCGACGTCGAGCACGCCACGCTGGTCCAGGTCGCGAGCCCGAGCCGCGAGAACGTCGACGCCTACCAGGAGCTGCGCGAGCACGTCGAGGGCGCGGTCGGGCGGATCAACGGCGAGTACGCGGAGATCGGGCACGCCGCGATCCACTACCTGCACCACTCCTACCCGCCCGAGGAGATGGCCGCGCTGTACCTCGCGGCCGACGTCATGCTCGTCACGGCGCTGCGCGACGGCATGAACCTCGTCGCGAAGGAGTACGTCGCGGCCCGCTCGGACGACCGCGGGGTGCTCGTGCTCTCCGAGTTCACCGGGGCCGCCGACGAGCTCTCGTCCGGCGCGCTCCTCGTCAACCCGCACGACATCGACGGGATGAAGGACATCATCGTCGCGGCCGCGCACATGGACCACCGCGAGCAGCGCAAGCGCATGCGCCGGCTGCGTCGCAAGGTCCTCACCGACGACGTCGCACGGTGGTCCGAGTCGTTCCTCGGCGTCCTCACCGCGATGCCGTCGCGCGTGCCGCGCCGCCGCCCGGGGGACGACGAGCCGGGTGCGCCGCAGGACGCCCGCCAGGGCGCCGACGAGCCCGCGGAGCAGGGCGCGTGACCGCGACGCACCACCCCGCGCCCGTGCCCGGGCCGGTCGCCGACGCCGTGCGCGCCTTCGCGGCGGACGCGGACGGCGCACCCGCCGCGCGGCTCGTCGCGCTCGACTTCGACGGCACGCTCTCGCCGCTCGTCGACGACCCGCTCGCCGCGCGCATGGCGCCGTCCGCCCGGGCGGCCGTCGACCGGCTGGCCGCCGCGCTCGTCGGCACGACGACGCGCCTCGCCCTCGTCTCGGGCCGCAACCTCGCGGACCTCGCGGAGCGCAGCGAGCCGCCCGTCGGCACGTACCTCGTGGGCAGCCACGGCGCCGAGACCGGGCACGTGACCGAGGACGGGCTCGACGCCGTCCCGCTCGACCTCACGCCGGAGCAGGCCGACCACCTCGCCGCCCTGCGCGCGGGCATGGCCGAGGCCGTCGCGGGGCGGGAGGGCGCGTGGGTGCAGGAGAAGCCGAGCGCCGCCGTCCTGCACACGCGGCTCGCCTCGGCGGCGGACACGCAGGCCGCCGAGCACCTGGCCGACGCGGTCGCCGAGCGGCTCGGGCTGCACGCGATGCACGGGAAGGACGTCGTCGAGGTCGCGGTCGTCGAGACGTCGAAGGGCGAGGCGGTGGACCGGCTGCGGGACGTCGTCGGGCAGGACGCCGGGCGCCCCGACGCGCGCACGCGCGTGCTCTACGCGGGCGACGACACGACCGACGAGACGGCGTTCGCCGTGCTCGGCCCGGGCGACCTGGGCGTCAAGGTGGGCGACGGCGACACGCTCGCCGAGCAGCGCGTGCCCGACGCCGACGCGCTCGCCGCGGTGCTCGACCTCCTCGCGGACCTCCTGGAGCGCCGGGAGGCCTGATCCCGGGGCAGGCTCCGCCGGGCGCGCGTCCGGCGGGCCCTGCCGCCCGCACCGAACCGCTACCGGATCGTGACCGACGCTGTGACGAAGCACTCAGGACCGGGAGTAGGATCGGGTCCACGATGACGTCGGGTCCCCTGCCCGTTCCGGAGGGGGTCCGACTTCTTCTGTGTCGTCGAAGACACGCTCGTCCGCCATCGCGAACAGCTACGTCGACGTGGCACGTCACTGCACAACGGATCGTCCGGCACGTACCTGCCGGTGGAGGGATGTACCAGTCATGGCTACGGTCACCTACGACCACGCAACCCGCGTCTACCCCGGGACCGAGCGTCCTGCCGTGGACCAGCTCAACCTGCACATCGAGGACGGCGAGTTCCTCGTCCTCGTCGGCCCCTCGGGCTGTGGCAAGTCGACCTCGCTCCGCATGCTCGCGGGCCTCGAGGACGTCAACGGCGGACACATCTACATCGGCGACCGCGACGTCACGGACGTCCAGCCGAAGGACCGCGACATCGCGATGGTGTTCCAGAACTACGCGCTGTACCCGCACATGTCCGTCGCGGACAACATGGGCTTCGCGCTGAAGATCGCCGGCACGCCGAAGGCGGAGATCCGCCAGCGCGTCGAGGAGGCCGCGAAGATCCTCGACCTCACCGAGTACCTCGACCGCAAGCCGAAGGCGCTCTCCGGTGGTCAGCGCCAGCGCGTCGCGATGGGCCGTGCGATCGTCCGTCAGCCGCAGGTGTTCCTCATGGACGAGCCGCTGTCGAACCTCGACGCCAAGCTCCGCGTCCAGACGCGCACCCAGATCGCGTCGCTCCAGCGCCGCCTCGGTGTCACGACGGTCTACGTCACGCACGACCAGACCGAGGCCCTCACCATGGGCGACCGCATCGCGGTCCTCAAGGACGGCCTGCTCCAGCAGGTCGGCACGCCGCGCGAGATGTACGACACGCCGGCCAACGTCTTCGTCGCGGGCTTCATCGGCTCGCCGGCGATGAACATCGGCACGTTCGCGGTCAGCAACGGCGTCGCCGAGGTCGGCCCCGCGCGCATCGCGCTCGAGCGCGAGACGGCCGCCAAGATCACCGAGGCCGACAACGGCAAGGTGACGATCGGCTTCCGTCCCGAGGCCCTCGACGTCGTGTCGCAGGCCAACGAGGCTGCGTTCCCGGTCGAGGTCAACATCGTCGAGGAGCTCGGCTCCGACGCGTTCGTCTACGGCACGCTCAAGGGTGACCTGGCCTCGCAGGCCGACGTCCACTCGGGCGCCGGCGACAACCAGGTCATCGTCCGCGTCGACCCGCGCAACGTCCCGGCCAAGGGCGAGCGCATCTACGTGACGATCCGCCCGGGTCAGTCGCACGTCTTCGGTGCCGCCTCGGGTCAGCGCATCAGCTGACACCCCGCACCACCGCCGCAGGGCGGGCCCTCCCGGTCGGGAGGGCCCGCCCTGCGGCGTTCCGGGCTCGCGACGGCGAGGCGCGCCCTCCCGCCGACCCGCCGGGTCCGTGCCCTTGACAGGGTCATGGGGGACCTCAAGACTGCTTTTGCACACACGACGCCAAAAGTCGTCTGTTCGTCACCCAAATCGACAACGCTGTCAATTGGAGCCTCATGCAGATCCCGTCCCCCTCCCCGCGCGCCCGGCGCCTCGGCGCGGCGCTGGCCACCGGCGCGCTCGTCGCGACCGCGCTCGCCACCGCGCCGGCCGTCGCAGCGCCCGTCGGGCCCGCGCCGTCCGCGGGTCCGTCGACCACCGCCGCCGTCACGTGCGACGCGGACGACGGCCTCCCCGACTCCAAGATCTCGATCCAGCTCTACACGCACGTGGGCGAGCTCGGCGGCTCGGGGACCCCGTCACCGGAGACCCTCGACCGCGTGCTCGGCGAGGTGGCCGCGGCCGGGTTCACGAACGTCGAGCCGTACAACCAGCCCTACGCGATGCCGGTCGACGACTACCGGGCGATCCTCGACCGGCACGGCCTCCAGGTGTCGTCGAGCCACGGCAGCACGGACCGGGCCACGTGGCCCGCGACGGTCGCGTACGCCGTCGCGCTGGGCCAGGACTACATCGGGACCGGCGGCATGGCGGGCGGCTACGGCACCTACGACGAGGCGGTCGCCACCGCGGCGTACGTGAACGAGCTCGGGAAGTACGCGCACGAGAACGGCGCGAACAAGATCGTGCTGCACAACCACCAGAGCGAGTTCACCACGCGGTACACCCACCCGGGGACGGGCGAGACGGTCAGTGCCTGGGAGGTCATCGAGGAGAACACCGACCCGCGCTACGTCACGTTCGAGCTCGACGTCGGCTGGGCCGCCGACGCCGGCCTCGACGTCCCGGCGTGGATCGAGGAGCACGGGGACCGCATCGAGCTGCTCCACATCAAGGACGCCGTGAACGTCGACGCGCCGGGCGACATGCGGCAGGTCGCGCTCGGCCGCGGCGAGCTCGACCTCCCGGCGATCATCGCCGCGGCCGAGCCCTACGTCGAGTACTTCACCTACGAGTGGGACTGGGCACCGTCGTTCGAGACCTCCGCGGAGTCCTACCAGTACCTGCGCTGCTTCCGGTCCGACGACGGGGGCGGCGAGGAGGACGAGGACTCGCTCGCCCTGGGCCGGCCCGTGACGGCCTCCAGCATCGACGAGGCCGGCCACGAGCCCGAGAAGGCGGTCGACGGCAACGCCGGGACCCGCTGGAGCAGCGCGTGGAGCGAGCCCGAGTGGATCGCGGTGGACCTCGGCGCGAGCTACGACCTGAGCCGCGTCGTCGTCGACTGGGAGACGGCGTACGGGTCGGGCTACGAGGTCCAGACGTCCCCCGACGGCGAGACCTGGACCACGGTCCGCACCGTCACCGACGGTGACGGCGGGTTCGACGACCTGGAGATCACCGGGACGGGCCGGCACGTGCGGCTCTACCTCACCGAGCGCGCGACGCAGTGGGGCTTCTCCCTCTACGAGCTCGAGGTCTACGGCGCACCGGCCGGACAGCTCGACCTCGACGTCGAGGTGCAGGCCCGCTGCCTCGCCGGCCAGGCGTACGTCGCCGTCCGGGCGACGAACGGCGAGGACCAGCCCGTCGACGTGACGCTCGCGACGCCGTACGGCACCCGCGAGGTCGCCGACGTCGCCCCGGGCGCGAACGCGTACCAGTCGTTCGCGGTGCGCTCCACCTCCGTCGAGAACGGGTCGGTGACCGTCACCGGCACCGCGACGGTCGACGGCGAGGACGTCACGTCGACGGTCGAGGTCGACCACGACGCGGTCGCCTGCGCCTGACCTGCAGCACCTCGTCGCGGGGCGGGTCCGACCTCACGGGTCGGGCCCGCCCCGCCCGGGCCCCACGACCATGGACAATGGACCCGTGACGGTGCACAACCTGCAGATCACCGCGTCGGCCCCCGACCCGGCGCTCCTCGACCTGCCCTGGGACGTCCCGCTCGAGGAATGGCCGGCGGAGACGCTCGCCGCCCTCCCCCGCGGCATCTCGCGGCACATCGTGCGGTTCGTCCGCCTCTCCGGGCGGGTGATCGCGATCAAGGAGATCGGCGAGACGGTCGCGTACCGCGAGTACGAGCTGCTGCGGCAGCTCCGCCGGCTCGAGGTGCCGAGCGTCGTCCCGGTGGGCGTCATCACCGGACGCCAGGACGCGAACGGCGAGCGGCTCGAGGCCGTGCTCATCACCGAGCACCTCCAGTTCTCGCTCCCCTACCGCGCGCTGTTCAGCCAGTCGCTGCGGCCGGACACGGCCACGCGCCTCATCGACGCGCTCGCCGTCCTCCTCGTGCGCCTGCACCTCGTGGGCTTCTACTGGGGCGACGTGTCGCTGTCGAACACGCTGTTCCGGCGCGACGCGGAGACGTTCGCCGCCTTCCTCGTGGACGCCGAGACGGGTGACCTGCACCGCGAGCTCTCCCCCGGCCAGCGCTCGTACGACGTCGACCTCGCGCGCACGAACATCATCGGCGAGCTCATGGACCTCGCCGCCGGCGAGCTGCTCGACGAGGACGTGGACGAGGTCGCGATCGGCGACGCGCTCGTCGCGCGCTACGAGGAGCTGTGGGAGGCGCTGACGACGTCCGAGTCGTTCGACGCGAACGAGCGGTGGCGCGTCGCGGCCCGCATCGAGCACCTCAACAACCTCGGGTTCGACGTCGACGAGCTCGCGATCACGACCGACATCGACGGCACGACCGTGCAGATCCAGCCGAAGGTCGTGGACGCGGGGCACCACTCGCGACGCCTGCTGCGCCTCACCGGCCTCGACGTGCAGGAGAACCAGGCCCGCCGTCTGCTCAACGACCTGGACTCGTTCCGCGCGGCGGCCGAGCGGCAGAACGACGACGAGGAGTTCGTCGCGCACGACTGGCTGAGCGGCGTGTTCGAGCCCACGATCCAGGCCGTGCCGCGGAACCTGCGCCGCAAGCTCGAGCCGGCGCAGCTCTTCCACGAGATCCTCGACCACCGCTGGTTCATCTCGGAGCGCGCCGGTCGCGACGTGCCGATGGCGGAGGCGACGCAGTCGTACGTGGAGAACGTCCTGCGCCACCGCCCGGACGAGAAGGCGATCCTCGGCCTCGCGCCGGGCGAGAAGGACCCCGAGTACTACGGCTGACGGACGCGCGTCGCCCCGCCGTCCGAGGACCGGCGGGGCGACGCGTGACGGTGAGTGCTGCCGGGCGCGCCGGCGTCAGGCCTCGCGCCGCAGGCGCGCGACCTCGTAGAGCGAGATGCCCGTCGCGACGGCGGCGTTGAGCGACTCCGTGTCCGACCCGATGGGGATGGACGCGACGACGTCGCACGCCTCGCGCACGAGGCGGGACAGGCCCTTGCCCTCCGACCCCGCGACGACGACGAGCGGCTCGGTGGCGAGCTCGAGGTCGCCGATCGCCGTGGTGCCGCCCGCGTCGAGCCCGACGACGAAGCACCCCGCCTTCTTCAGCTCACCGAGCGCGCGCACGAGGTTGGTCGCCCGGGCGACCGGGACGCGCGCGGCGGCACCCGCCGAGACCTTCCACGCGGACGCGGTGACGCCCGCGGCGCGGCGCTCGGGCACGAGGACGCCGTGCGCGCCGAACGCGCCCGCGGAGCGGAGCACCGCGCCGAGGTTGCGCGGGTCCGTGACGCCGTCGAGCGCGACGACGAGCGGCGGCCGCCCCGACTCCTCGGCGGCGTCGAGCAGGTCGTCGACGTCCGCGTACTCGTACGGCGGGACCTTGATCGCGACGCCCTGGTGCACGGCCCCGTCGGTGAGACGGTCGAGCTCGGGCTTGCCCACCTCGAGGAGGTCGTAGCCGCGGCCCGCGACGATGTCGACGATCTCGCGCGTGCGGTCGTCGGCGTCGAGGCGCGACGCGAGGTAGACCACCTCGACGGGGATGCGCGCGCGCAGCGCCTCCAGGACCGAGTTGCGACCCGCGACGACCTCCTGGACCGACCCGCGGCCCTTGGGGCCGCCACCGCGCGAGGCCCCGCCGCGCGACGTGCCGGCACGCTCGGTGCCGCGCGCCGGGCCGCCGCGCCCGGTCGCGCGCTTCTCGTCGGCCACCTTGCGCTTGTGCGCCGCGTGGTAGACGCGGTCCTCGGCCTTCGGGGTCGGCCCGCGGCCCTCGAGGCCCTTGCGCCGCTGCCCGCCCGAGCCGACGGTCGCGCCCTTCTTGCTTCCGGGCTTGCGGGTCGCGCCGCGTCGTTGTGAGTTGCCAGCCATGGTGCACCGATCGTGTCGTCGTTCAGGTCAGTTCAGGTCAGTCCACGTCGGGTTCGGCGCCCGGCGTGCGTGTCTCGCTCCTGGGTCCAGTGTCCCCCAGACACCCCGCCGAGGGGGAACCGTGGTCGTCACCAGGGTTCTCCCGCGCGCTACCAGAGCTCTACCTCGCGTTACCGGAGCTCTATCTCGTGCTACCGGAGCTCTGTCTCGTGCGCCGGCGGGTGGTTCCCGGCCGTCGTCCGGTGGGCGTCAGGCGAGGGTCCAGCGCGCGCCGTCGGCCGAGTCCTCGACCGCGACGCCTGCCGCGGCGAGCCGGTCGCGGATCGCGTCGGCCGTCGCGAAGTCCCGCGACGCGCGCGCCTCGGCCCGCGCCGCGAGCTCCGCGCCCACGACGGCGTCGAGCACCGCCGCGTAGCGCGAGTCGCCGCGGTCGGCCCACTGCGCGTCGCCCGGGTCGAGCCCGAGCACGTCGAGCATCGCGCGCACCGCCACGAGGTGGTGGCGCGCGACGGCGTCCGCGGCCGTCGTCCGGTCCGCGAGCGCCGCGTTGCCCGCGCGCAGGTGCTCGTGCACGACGGCCAGCGCCGCCGGCACGTTGAGGTCGTCGTCCATCGCCGCGGTGAAGGCGGTCGGGAGCTCGGCGTCGCGCACGTCGTCGACCCCGCCCACCCGCTCGGTCGCCCGCTCGACGAAGCCCGCCAGCCGCTCCCACGTCGCCTCGGCCTCGACGACCGTGGCGGGCGTCCACTCGAGCATCGAGCGGTACTGCACGGACGCGAGCGCGTAGCGCAGCACGGCGGGGCTCGTGGTCGCGAGGACCTCGCGCACGAGCAGCCCGTTGCCGAGCGACTTGCTCATCTTGGCGCCGCCCTGCGTGACCCACGCGCTGTGCAGCCAGTGCTGCGCGAACCCGTAGCCCGCGGCGCGCGACTGGGCCTGCTCGTTCTCGTGGTGGGGGAAGCGCAGGTCGAGGCCGCCCCCGTGGAGGTCGAACGTGTCGCCGAGGTAGCGGCGCGCCATGGCGGAGCACTCGAGGTGCCAGCCCGGACGGCCGCGCCCGAACGGCGTGTCCCACGACGCGGTCTCCGGCTCGCCCGGCTTGGGGGCCTTCCAGAGCGCGAAGTCGCGCGGGTCGCGCTTGGCGGCGGCCTCCTCGGCGTCGGCGGGGACGTCGTCGGGCACGGGGTTGAGGTCCTCGAGGCGCTGGTTGGTGAGCGCGCCGTACTCGGGCCAGGACCGCACGTCGAACCACACGTCGCCGGGGCCCGTGGTGTAGGCGTGGCCGCGCTCGACTAGGCGCTGCATGAGCTCCACCATGTCCGGGACGTGGCCCGTCGCGCGCGGCTCGTACGTGGGGGGCAGCACGCCCAGGGCGTCGTACGCGGCGGTGAACGCGCGCTCGTACGTCGCGGCCCAGGCCCACCAGGGCTCGCCCGCGTCGGCGGACTTCGCGAGGATCTTGTCGTCGATGTCGGTGACGTTGCGGATGAGCGTCACCCGCGCGCCGCCGCGCCGGAGCCAGCGCACGAGGACGTCGAACGCGACGGCCGAGCGCATGTGCCCGATGTGGGGGGCGGCCTGGACGGTGGCGCCGCACAGGTAGATGCCGACCTCGCCCGGGGTCAGGGGGACGAAGTCGCGCACGTCCCGCGTGGCGGTGTCGAACAGGCGAAGGGTCACGCCGCAAGGGTACCGGGGACGCACCGTCGCGGCCGAAGCGGCGCCGTGGCGACTCCCGGTCCGTCCTCGCCGCGTCAGCCGAAGCTCTTGCCCTCGCCGCGGTACGTCGGGACCACGTCGACCACCTCGTCGCCGCGCACGAGGTGCACGCGGTCGAACCGCTCCATGGCCTCGCCGGCCTTGCCGTGGCGGAACCAGACGCGGTCTCCCACGCCCAGGTCGGGCGCCCCGGCGCCGCGCGACCGGTGCAGCGGCGTCTGCACCTCGCCCGCACCCTCGCGGCCCGTGAGCGACCATCCCGGCGTCACGACGCGCGGCAGCCGGCTGCGGGTCGCCGGGCCGGACGCGACGTACCCGCCGCCGAACGCCGTCGCCCAGCCCGGGCCCGGGACGCGCACGACGTCGAGGCCGAAGAACGCCGACGGCCGGGGCCGGAACGCGCGGTACTCGTCGAACAGGCCCGGGACGTACAGGCCCGACCCGGCCGTCACCTCGGTCACGACCGCGTCGGCGGACGACGTCTCGAGCGACCCCGTGCCGCCCGAGTTCACGAGCTCGAGGTCGTGCCCGACGACGTCCCGCACCGCCGCGACGACCTCGCCGCGCCGCTCGCCCAGCTCGAGCACCGAGAGCCGCTTGACCGCGCGGACGGCGAGGCTGGAGTCCGGCATCCCGGCGACCTGCGCCTCGTAGAACATGAGGCCCCGCAGCGCGAGACCGGGCGTCGAGACGACCCGGGCGGCGAGCGACGCGACGTCGCGCGCACCGTGCAGGGGCGAGCGGCGCGTGCCCAGGTGGACCGTCACGAGACCGAGGCCCACGCGCAGCGACGCGTCCACGTCGAGGCACACCCGCACGGGCGGCTCGTCCCCGGTGCCGGTCTCGGCGAGCGCGTGGCGCACGAGCTCCAGGTGCGCGGCGTCGTCGACCATGAGCGTGACCTCGCGCCGGCCGGCCTCGTGGCGGGCGAGCGCCGCGAGCGCCCCGCGGTCGACCGACGGGTAGCCCACGAGGACGTCGTGGACGCCCGACTCGACGAGCCACAGCGCCTCGCGCACCGAGTACGCCATGACGCCCTGGAAGCCCCGCTCGCCCGCACGCGCGACGAGGGAGCGCACCCGCACGGACTTCGACGCGACCCGCACGGGGACCCCGCCCGCGCGCGCGAGCAGCTCGTCGGCGTTGGCGTCGAACCGGTCGAGGTCGACGACGGCGAGCGGGCCGTCGAGCGTCGCGGTCGCGCGGGTCAGGCGGGCCAGGAGCGACGGCGTCGCGCCCCGCTCGTCACGGTCCTGCGGGCCCGCGCCCTGGTCCGCCCCCGGTGCCGTGTGGGTCGTCATGGGGAGAACGTACGCCACCCGTCGGGCGTGAGACAGTACGACCTGTGAGCAGCGACGACGCCCTCTCCTGGACCAACTGGGCCCGCACGGCCTCCGCGACGCCGCGCCGTCGGGCCTCGCCGCGCGACGAGGCGGAGCTGGGCGGCCTCGTCGCCCGCGCCGCGGCGGAGGGGATGCCCGTCCGCGCGGTGGGCGCCGGACACTCGTTCACCCCGGCCGCCGTGACGGACGGCCTGCTGCTCGACCTCGACCGGCTGAGCCTCGTCGAGCGCATCGCACGCGGCGGGGCGGACGGCACCGACGGCGACGCGATCCTCGTGACCGTCGGGGCGGGCATCCGCCTGCACCGGCTCAACGAGGCCCTCGCCGCCGCGGGGCTCGCGATGCGCAACCTCGGCGACATCGACAGGCAGTCGGTCGCGGGCGCGATCTCGACCGGCACGCACGGCACCGGGGCACGCCTCGGCGGCCTGGCGACGCAGGTGCGCGGCGTCCGCGTGGTCGGGGCCGACGGCGAGGTGCGCGAGGCGTCGCCCGGGCACGAGCCGGGCCTGTTCGAGGTCAGCCGGCTCGGGCTGGGGGTCACGGGCATCCTGTCCGCGGTGACGCTCGAGGTGGTCCCGGCGTTCCTCCTGCGCGCGCAGGAGGAGCCGTGGCCGCTCGACCGCGTGCTCGAGCGGCTCGGCACGCCAGACGACCCCGACGGGCTCGTCGGCGGCAACGACCACTTCGAGTTCTACTGGTTCCCCCACACGCGCCGGGCGCTGACCAAGCGCAACAACCGCCTCGCGCCCGACGAGGAGGCCGTCGAGCTGGAACGCCTGCGCACCACCGGACCCGGCCCGGTCGCGCGGGCGCGCACGTGGGTCGACGAGGAGCTCCTGTCGAACGGGGCGTTCGAGCTCGTGAACCGGCTCGCGACCGCGGTCCCGCGCGTCACGCCGCGCCTCAACGCGGTCTCCGCGCGGGCGCTCGCGCCGCGTACGTACGTCGCGCCGTCGCACCACGTGTTCGTCACGTCGCGCCGCGTCCGGTTCCGCGAGATGGAGTACGCCGTGCCGCGCGAGCACCTCGTCGACGTGCTGTCGAGCATCGACGCGTGGCTCGACCGGTCCGGCGAGCACGTGCCGTTCCCCGTCGAGGTCCGGTTCGCGGCGCCCGACGACGTGTGGCTCTCCACGGCCCACGGGCGCGAGACCGCCTACGTCGCCGTGCACCAGTACGCGCGCCTGCCGCACGAGCGGTACTTCGACGCCGTCGAGCGCATCGTCGCCGAGGTGGGTGGCCGCCCGCACTGGGGCAAGATGCACGGCCTGGCGGCGGACCGGTTCCGGGAGCTCTACCCGCGGTTCGACGACGCCGTCGCCGTCCGCGACGCGACGGACCCCGAGGGCGTGTTCGCGAACGGCTACACCGACCGCGTGCTCGGCCCGGCCCCGGCCGCGCGGCGCTGACCGGCGACGTCCCGGACCCGTCAGGGGACGGGACGTCGTCCGTCCGTCAGGGGACGGGCTCGGGACCGTGCTCCCGCACCGGCGAGCCGTCGGGCCGCACCATCATCGACAGCACGTACTCGGCGAGCGCGTGGAAGCTGCGGACCGCCGTCTCGTCGTCCTGCTCGACGAGCCACGCGATCTCGATCCCGTCGATGTACCCCGCGACGACCCGGGACAGGAACCCCATGTCCATCGTGTAGCTGACGTTCCCCCGCTCGGCCACGTTCTCGAGGAACCCGCGCGTCATCGCCCAGGTCTGCTCGAGGTGCGTGTGCGCGACGGAGCGCAGCGCGCGGCTGCGCACGCCCGCCGTCGCGAACTCGAACGTGAGGAGCCGCATGTGACGACGCGGCGTCAGCCCGCTCCACAGGCCGTCGGCGGCGGCGTGGGCGAGCGCCACGACGTCGCCGTCGACGTCGAGCGCGGACCGGACGGGCTCGGAGGCCACGAGCGCGAGGCTGTTGCCCATCGCCTGGAGGAGCTCGTCCTTGTCCTCGAAGCAGTAGTGCACGACGCCGAGCGAGACCCCGGCCTCGGCCGCGACGCCGCGGATGGTCACGGCCTCGACGCCCTCGCGGACGGCGATGGTCATCGCGGCGTCGACGAGCTGGGCTCGGCGTTCCTCGACGGACATTCGGTTCATGTGCGATTCATCCCATGTGTCGTTCTTGGGAAAGTCAAACACATCGATGCGCTTCCAGCGATCGTAGAGGCAGGTGGCGGGCCTGGCACGCCGGACGGGAGCGGGCGAGAATGACGAGCCGGACCAGCCCCGGCCCCACCCCCGACGAAGGACTCCCGTGCCCCGACCGCGCCTGCCCCGCTCCCCCTGGACGCTCGCCCTCACGGCGGCCGTCGCGCTCGCCCTCGCGGCCTGCGGCGGGCCCGAGGACGCCGCCGGCGGCACGGAGCCGGTCGTGCACGACGTCCCAGAGATCCCGGTCCAGGTGACCGCGCCCCCGGACTGGGAGCGCGGCACGCGCGACGGCGCGTTCCTGCTGCGCGCGCCGAGCGGCACGGGTTCCGAGGTCTTCCGGGCGAACGTCGTCGTCACCGGCAAGCAGTCGGCGCAGACCGTCGACGAGGCGGGCGCCGCGACGACGGCGGCGGTCGCCTCGATCCCCGGCTGGGTGCCCGATCCCGACGGGCAGGGCCCCACGACCCTCGCCGGGCTGCCCGCCTACCGCGTGGCCGGGACGTACGACGCCGCGGGCACCGCCGTCGCGCAGGAGATCGTGGCCGTGCGGACGGGCGACGGGCCGGACGCGTGGGTCGTCGACCTCACGGCGTCGTACGCCGTCGACGACGCCGACGGCGCCGCGCAGGCGCGCGCGATCCTCGAGAGCGTCCAGGTCGCGCCCGCGGGCTGACGTCAGGCGGGCGGCGCGACCCGGACCACGAGGGCCGTGGCGACCGCCGCGACGCCCTCGCCGCGCCCGGTGAGGCCCAGCCCGTCGGTCGTGGTCGCCGTGAGGGTCACCGGGGCGCCCGCGGCCGCCCCGAGCGCCGCCTCCGCCTCCGCGCGGCGCGGCCCGAGGCGCGGCCGGTTGCCGATCACCTGGACGGCCACGTTCCCGATCTCGAACCCCGCGGCCCGCACCCGGCGCGCGGCCTCCGCGAGCAGGCTCGCACCGCTCGCGCCCGCCCACTCGGGCGCGCTCGTGCCGAAGTTCGAGCCGAGGTCGCCGAGGCCGGTGGCCGAGAACAGCGCGTCCGCGGCGGCGTGCGCCGCGACGTCGGCGTCGGAGTGCCCGGCGAGCCCGCGCTCGCCCGGCCAGTGCAGACCGCCCAGCCACAGCGCTCGATCCTCGCCCTCGGTCGCGAACGCGTGGACGTCCACCCCGATGCCCGTGCGCGGGAGCGCCGGGACGGGGCCCGCGGCGGCCGGTGCGGTGGTGGGCGTCTCGGCCGGTGTCCCGGTGGAGCCTGCAGGGGTGGTCATCGGTCCTCCCGGAGCGTGAGCGCCGCGACCCGGAGGTCGTGCGCGGTGGTGATCTTGGCCGCCGCGGCGTCGCCGGGCACCACGTGGACCGGGACGCCGAGCGCCTCGACCAGCCCGGCGTCGTCGGTCGCGGCGACGGACTCGTCGTCCGCGCGGTGCGCCGCTGCCGCGTGCGCGCGGGCCAGGAGCTCGCCCTCGAACCCCTGCGGGGTCTGGACGGCGCGCAGCGCGCTCCGGTCGACCGTCTCGACCACGGGCTCCGCGCCGGACGCGTCTTCCGCGCCCGCGGGGGCGACGCGCTTGATCGTGTCCGTGACGGGGAGCCCCGGCACGACGGCCCCGTGGCCCGCGCGCACGGCCGCGACGACGCGGCGGACCAGCGACGGCGGCGCGAGGGGCCGTGCGGCGTCGTGGACGAGCACGACGTCGGCGGGCACGTCGCCCTCCGAGAGGTCGCGGCCGGCCCGGAGACCGGCCGCCACGGAGGCCTGACGGGTCCCCGCGCCCTCGACCACCCGGACCGGCCGGTCGACCGCGGGGTCGTCGGCCAGGAGCGTCGCGACGTGGTCGCGCAGCCCGGGCGGCGCGGTCACGACGAGCGCGTCCACGACCCCGGACGCACACAGCCGCCGGGCAGCGTGCGCCACGAGCGGGAGGCCGTCGAGCTCGACGAGGGCCTTGGGCAGGTCCAGCCCGAGGCGGGTCCCGGAGCCTGCGGCGGTGAGGACGGCGAGAGTCGGCACGCGCACACGCTACCGGGCACGACGACGGGGAGGGCGCCGTCCGTACGGACGGCGCCCTCCCCGGTGGTCTGTGGCGCTGACTGCGCGGGCCGCGGCCCGGGACGTCAGGAGGCGAGCACCTCGTCGAGGATCGCCTCGGCCTTGTCCTCCTCGGTGTGCTCGGCCAGCGCGAGCTCCGAGACGAGGATCTGCCGTGCCTTCGAGAGCATGCGCTTCTCGCCGGCGGACAGACCGCGGTCGGCGTCGCGGCGGGAGAGGTCGCGCACGACCTCGGCGACCTTGATCACGTCGCCCGACGCGAGCTTCTCGAGGTTCGCCTTGTACCGGCGCGACCAGTTGGTCGGCTCCTCGGTGTAGGGTGCACGAAGCACCTCGAACACGCGGTCGAGACCCTCCTGGCCGACGACGTCACGCACGCCGACGAGGTCGACGTTCTCGGCTGGGACTTCGATGGTCAGGTCGCCCTGCGCGACCTTGAGCTTGAGGTAGATCTTGTCCTCTCCGCGGATGGTGCGCGTCTTGATCTCCTCGATCAGTGCGGCTCCGTGGTGCGGGTAGACAACGGTCTCGCCTACTGTGAACGTCATCTGCAGATGTCCCCTTTCGCGGTGGTCCACCTTACCACGCGGAAGGGCGGAAATCCGAGCCCCTGCGCCCCTTGACAAGCCCGTCACCAGCACGTTCGCCCAGGTCAGAGCCGTGTCAGCGCGCCTGACGAATCTCGAGGAGGGGCCCCATCGGCCCCTGGCGAGCGCCCCGCGGGCCCTTTCAGGACCCCCACCTCGCACGACGACCACCGTCCCGGCGCCCCCGGAGCCACGTGACGCCGCTCACGCCACGGTCGCGAGCCGGCCGTTCCGGCCGCCCTCGCCCTCCCGACGCACTAGGCTGGGCGCGGAATCCCGTCCCCCTTCTTGCAGCCCTGGAGTGCACGTGACCCGCATCCCGACCCCCCGAGCCTCGACCCGTGCGGAGTCCCGAGCGACCGGCCGTGCGCGCGCCTGGGCCGTGCCCCTCCTGGTCGCCGGTGTGGCCCTCGCGTCCGCCTGCTCCCCCATCGAGACGAACCGCCCGTACTCCCCCTCCGACGGCCTGCGGGTCGACCTCACCAGCGAGCTGCGCGGGCTCAACCTGCTCGTCGTGAGCGCGGAGGACGGCGAGCCGGGCGCCCTCGTCGGGGCCTTCGCCAACGACTCGACGGAGGACGTGGAGTTCGACGTGACGCCCGAGGGCGGCGCGCCGGTGACGATCCCCGTCGCGGCCGGCGAGACGGTCTACCTCGGCGCCGAGGACGGCTTCGACGCGCAGATCGGCCGCGTCGACGCGGCCCCCGGCGCGATGCTGCCCGTCACGGTGAGCACGACGACGGGCGAGGAGCAGACCCTCTCCCTCCCCGTCCTCGACGGCACCCTCGAGGAGTACGCGCACCTCCTGCCGTGACCGCCCAGGTCGCGCCGGAAATCGGCTCGGCTCGTGTCACCGCCCGGCGCTAGCCTTCGCGTGCCGCCCCACCACCCTGGTCGGGGCCTCGTACCGAAGGAACCCTGGTGACCCTCCCCCGCTCCACCCGCCGGCCGCTCGTCCTCGTCGTGAGCGCCGTCGCCCTCGCCCTGACCGCGTCGGGCTGCGGCGCGATCCTCGACGAGATCTCCGGGCCCGCCGACGCCCAGCGCGACGAGCCCGGCGGCGAGGTGACCGAGGCGTCGGACGCCGACGTCTTCTCGGTCCAGGTCGGCGACTGCATCGTCTCCTCGAAGCTGGACGACGCGGACCTCGTCGAGTCCGTGCCCGTCGTGCCGTGCTCGGAGCCGCACGACGCCGAGGTCTACGCCGAGACCGAGCTCCCCGCGGGCGACTACCCCGGTGACGAGGCCGTGACCACGAGCGCCGAGGAGTTCTGCTACGGCGCGTTCGAGCCGTTCGTGGGGCTCCCCTACGAGGAGTCGGCGCACGAGTACTGGTACTTCACGCCGCGCGCGGACGGCTGGAACCGGCAGGGCGACCGCGTGGTCCAGTGCGTCCTCGACACGAACGGCACCGACGTCACGGGCTCGCTCCAGGGCAGCGCCACCTGATCCCCTGATCCGTCCCGCACGCCCGACGGCGCCCCTCCCCGCGTGGGGAGGAGCGCCGTCGGGCGTCGGGCCGGGGCCGTGACGGACGGGCTGAGGTCACCCGAAGCGGCCGGAGATGTAGTCCTCGGTGGCCTGCTGCGTGGGCGAGGAGAACATCGTCGCGGTGTCGTCCATCTCGATGAGGCGCCCGGGCTTGCCGGTGCCCGCGATGTTGAAGAACGCGGTGCGGTCGCTCACGCGCGCCGCCTGCTGCATGTTGTGCGTGACGATGACGATCGTGTACTCGTCCTTGAGCTCGGCGATGAGGTCCTCGATCGCGAGCGTGGAGATCGGGTCGAGCGCCGAGCACGGCTCGTCCATGAGGAGCACCTGGGGCTTGACGGCGATCGCGCGCGCGATGCACAGGCGCTGCTGCTGGCCGCCGGAGAGGCCCGAGCCCGGGCGGTCGAGGCGGTCCTTCACCTCGTTCCACAGGTTCGCGCCGCGCAGCGACGACTCGACGAGGTCCTCGGCGTCGGACTTCGAGATGCGCTTGTTGTTGAGCTTCACCCCCGCGAGCACGTTCTCCTTGATGGACATCGTGGGGAACGGGTTCGGCCGCTGGAAGACCATGCCGACCTGGCGGCGGACGGCGACCGGGTCGACGTCGTCGCCGTAGAGGTCGACGCCCTCCATCGCGACGGTCCCCTCGACGCGCGCGCCGGGGATCACCTCGTGCATGCGGTTGAGCGTCCGCAGGAACGTCGACTTGCCGCAGCCGGACGGGCCGATGAAGGCCGTCACGGACTGGGGTTCGATCGTCATGCCGACGTCCTGCACCGCGAGGAAGTCGCCGTAGTAGATGTTGAGGTCCTTGACGTCGATGCGCTGTGCCATCGGGGCTGTCCTGTTCTAGCGGAGGGTCTTGGGCGCGAACCAGCGGGTGACGAGTCGCCCGACGAGGTTGAGCAGCATGACGATGAGGATCAGCGTCAGGGCGGCCGCCCAGGCCCGGTCGTAGTTGATGTCGGGGAGGCACACGGCGTCGGTGACGTTGCTGCAGGGCACCAGGCCCTGGCTGTACTGCCGGTAGACGTACACCGGGAGCGTCATCATGCGGCCCTCGAAGAGGTTGCCGTTGATCGAGTCGACGACGCCGACCGTGATGAGGAGCGGCGCCGTCTCGCCGATCACGCGCGCGACGGCGAGCATGACGCCCGTCGTGATGCCGGCGATCGACGTGCGGAGCACGACCCGCACGACCGTGAGCCACTTGGGCACGCCGAGCGCGTAGGCGGCCTCGCGCAGCTCGTTCGGCACGAGCCGGAGCATCTCCTCGCACGAGCGCACGACGACCGGGATCATGAGGACGGACAGCGCGACCGAGCCGACGATGCCCATGCGCACCCCCGGCCCGAACAGCACCGCGAAGAGCGCGTACGCGAAGAGGCCCGCGACGATCGACGGGATGCCGGTCATGACGTCGACGAAGAACGTCACCGCGCGCGCGAGCGGCCCGCGCCCGTACTCGACGAGGTAGATCGCGGCGAGCAGGCCGATCGGCACCGAGATCACCGCGGCGCCGAGGGTGATGAGGAGCGTGCCGAGGATCGCGTGGTAGATGCCGCCCGCGTCCATGCCGCCGAAGACGCCGCGCATGGAGTGCGTGAGGAAGTAGACGTCGAACCGCTCCATGCCGTGCACGACGACGGTCCACGCGACGGACACGAGGGGCACCATCGCGAGGGCGAACGCGCCCCACATGAGGACCGTCATGGTGCGGTCCTTGCGGCGACGTCCGGCGTCCGCGCCGCGCAGGAGCGCGCGCACGGACGCGGTGCGCTCCGGGTCCGGTGCGGAGGCCCCGCGCGCGGGGCTGGTGCTGAGGGCGCTCATCAGTTGGCTCCCGAGAAGTCCTTGCGCCGCGCGACGATCGCGCGGGCGCCCATGTTGACGAGCAGGGTGATGACGAACAGCGCGAGGCCCGTCGCGATGAGGGCGCTCACCCCGAGCGGGTTCGCCTCGGGGAAGTCCGCCGCGATGTTCGCGGCGATCGTCTGCTGCTGCCCCGCCTGCAGGATCTTGAACGAGTAGAGGAGCCCGGGCGAGAGGATCATGAGCACGGCCATCGTCTCGCCGAGCGCGCGCCCGAGGCCGAGCATCGCGGCCGAGATGACGCCCGACCGCCCGAACGGGATGACCGCGGTGCGGATCATCTCCCAGCGCGTCGCACCGAGGGCGAGCGCGGCCTCCTCGTGGAGCTTCGGCGTCTGGAGGAACACCTCGCGGCTCACGGCCGTGATGATCGGCAGGATCATCACGGCGAGCACGAGCGCGACGGTGAGCAGGACGCGACCGGTCGGCGACGCCGGGCCGGCGAACAGCGGGAACCACCCGAGGGTGTCGGCGAGCCAGGACCACACCGGCACGACGACCGGCGGGAGGACGAGCGAGCCCCACAGGCCGTAGACGACGCTGGGGATCGCCGCGAGCAGGTCGACGACGTAGCCCAGGGTCGAGGCGAGCCGGCGGGGCGCGTAGTGGGAGATGAACAGCGCGATGCCCATCGCGACGGGCGTCGCGAGCACGAGCGAGAGCGCCGCCGCGAGCAGCGTGCCGAAGATCAGCGGCCCCACGAACGACAGCAGCGACGCGCCCTCGGGGAACCACGCGACCTGCTCGCTCAGCTCGGCCCCGCCCGCGCTGAGCGCGGGCCACGCCCGCAGCAGCAGGAAGATCGCGACCGCGGCCAGCACGGCGAGGATGAGCGCGCCGGCGCCCGTCGCGGTCCAGCGGAACGCGCGGTTCACACCACGGTCGCTGTTGCGGGCGCGGCGGCGCGAGGTGCCCGCGCGTCGCACGGGCTCGGACGAGCCGCCCGGCGCGGGGCCCGGCGTCGTGGGTGGGGCTGTGGTGGTCACTCTCGTGCTCCCGGTGTGCTGTCCTGCGGCGTACGGTCTGGTCGCGGGTCGGGGGCGACGGGGCCCGCAGGCCCCGCCGCCCCCCGGCGCCCGGCGGTCGTCAGCCGGCGGCGCCGACCGTGATGGCCTCGACGGCCGCGTGGACGTCCGTGCGCAGGTCCTCCGAGATCGGCGCGCTGCCCGCGGCCGACGCGGAGGCCGACTGGCCCTCCTCGCTCGAGACGTAGGTGAGGAACGCCTTGACGAGGTCGCCCGTCGCCTCGTCCTCGTAGTTGAGGCACGCCACCGCGTACGAGACGAGCACCAGCGGGTAGGCGCCGGCCTCGGTCGTGGTGCGGTCCAGCTCGACCGCGATGTCGTGCTCGTGCCGGCCCTCGACGCGCGGCGACGCGTCGACGACCTTGGCCGCGGCCTCCGGGGAGTAGGCGACCCACTCCTCGCCGACCTTGATCTTCGCGGTGCCGAGGTCGCCGGCCTTCGAGGCGTCGGCGTAGCCGATCGTGCCCTCGCCGCCCTGGACGGTCTGCACGACGCCGGACGTGCCCTGCGCGGACTCGCCGCCCTGCGTCGGCCAGTCGCCGCTCGGCTCGTGGCCCCACGCGTCGCCCGCGGTCGCGGCGAGGTACTCGGTGAAGTTCTCGGTGGTGCCCGACTCGTCGGAGCGGTGGACGGGCGTGATCGCCACGTCGGGGAGCGTCGCGTCGGGGTTGTCGGCGGCGATCTCCGGCGCGTTCCACTGCGTGATGGTGCCGTTGAAGATGCCCGCGATCGTGGCCGGGGCGAGGTTCAGCTCGGCGACGTCCGGCAGGTTGTAGATGATCGCGATCGGGCTGACGTAGACGGGGAGGTCGATCGCGCCGTCGGGGCCGCACACGGCCTGCGACTGGGTGATCTCCTCCTCCTTGAGCACCGCGTCGGAGCCGGCGAACGCGACGCCGCCCTCGAGGAACTGGGTGCGGCCGCCGCCGGAGCCGACCGGGTCGTAGTTGACCGTGACGTCGGGGTTCGCGCTCTGGAACCCGGCGCGCCACGCCTCCATCGCGGACTCCTGCGAGCTCGCGCCCGCACCGTTGAGCTCACCGCTGAGGTCGCTCGCGGTCTCGGACGAGCCCTCGGAGGAACCGCCGGTGGAGCCGTCGGCGCCGCCGACGGGGTCGTCCGACCCGCACGCGGCGAGGGTCAGGGCGAGCGCGCCGACCGCGACGGCGGATCCTGCACGGGAGAATCGGCTGAGCTTCACTCTTCGTTCCATCCTGTTCACGCGTCTCGTGCCACCAGCGAGCGCCGGTGACGATCCCGACGCTAGGAGCGCCGGGTGACGCGTTCCCCGAGAGCGGGTGAACGACGGATGAACAGTGCACAGACCTTCCGTGCCGGGCTGCCGGCTCGCGCGGCGGGCCCCGCGGCGTCGGACGACGACGGCCCCGGCGCGTCCGCGAGGGACGCGCCGGGGCCGTCGTCGTACCGGCAGCCGTGCCGGTCGTCCGCCGGTCGTCCGTGCCGGACGGGACCGCCGGGTCAGGCCTGCCCGACGCCGTCGGCGATCTTGTAGCCGAGGCCCCGCACCGTGAGGAGGTAGCGCGGGCTCGCGGGCTCGGGCTCGATCTTCGACCGGATGCGCTTGACGTGGACGTCGAGGGTCTTGGTGTCCCCCACGTAGTCCGTGCCCCACACCCGGTCGATGAGCTGCCCGCGCGTGAGCACGCGACCGGCGTTGCGCAGGAGCAGCTCGAGGAGCTCGAACTCCTTGAGCGGGAACGGCACGACCTCGCCGTCCACGCTCACGGTGTGCCGCTCGACGTCCATGCGGACGGGACCGACCTCGAGCGCGCTCTCCGCGACCGGTTCGGCGCCGGCCTCCCCGCCCTTGCGCCGCAGCACGGCGCGCACGCGCGCGAGCAGCTCGCGGAACGAGTACGGCTTGGTCACGTAGTCGTCCGCGCCCAGCTCCAGGCCCACGACCTTGTCGATCTCCGAGTCCTTCGCCGTGAGCATGATGACGGGGACGTCGCCGCGCTGGCGCAGCTCCCGGCACACCTCCGTGCCGCTCAGGCCGGGGAGCATGAGGTCGAGCAGGACGAGGTCCGCGCCGTCGGCGTCGTACCGCTCCAGCGCCTCCGTGCCCGTCGCCGCCTCGACGACGTCGAAGCCCTCGCGCCGCAGCTGGTACGTCAGCGGGTCGCGGTACGACTCCTCGTCCTCCACCACCAGGATGCGCGTCACGCGCCTACCTCCTTGTTCGGTGCGCCCGCGTCCGGGGCGCCGTCGTCCGACGCGTGCTCGTGCGGCACACGCTCGTGCTCGTCCGGTGCGCGACCCTCCGTCGCGTGCCCGTCGGGTGCCTGCTCCGCCACCCGGTCGGTCACCGCGCCGCGCGTCCGCGCGGCCGGGACGTTCGCCGCCGGGATGCGGAGCGTGAAGGTCGACCCGCGGCCCGGCTCGGACCACATCGTCACCTCGCCGCCGTGGTCGGCGGCGACGTGCTTGACGATGCTCAGCCCGAGGCCGGTGCCCCCGGTGTCGCGCGAGCGCGCCGGGTCGACGCGGTAGAACCGCTCGAAGACCCGCGCCTGCTCGTCGGCCGCGATCCCGATGCCCTGGTCCACGACGGCGATCTCGACGAGGTCGCCCGACCGCGTCACGCCGACGCCGACGCGCGTGTTCTCGCCCGAGTAGGCGACCGCGTTGTCGAGGAGGTTGCGCACCGCGGTGACGAGCAGGTTGTGGTCGCCGTAGACCGCGGCGTCCAGCTCGCCGCCCGTCGTGAGCACGATGCCCTTGCCCTGCGCGGTCGTGCGGGCGCGGTCGACGGCCTCCTCGACCACGCCGCGCACCGGCACGACCGTCACCTCCTGCAGGGCTCCCGCGACCTGGAGCCGCGACAGCTCGATGATCTCCTGGACGAGCGCGGACAGGCGCGTCGCCTCGGACTGCATGCGTGCGGCGAACCGGCGCACCGCCACCGGGTCGTCCGCGGCGTCCTGGACGGTCTCCGCGAGCAGCGCGAGCGCGCCCACCGGCGTCTTCAGCTCGTGGGACACGTTGACGACGAAGTCGCGGCGGATCGCCTCGACGCGCCGCGCCTCCGTCCGGTCCTCCGCGAGCACGAGCACGTGGTGCGGGCCCACCTGGGCCACGCGCACCTGGAGCATCACCGTGCCCCGGCCGACGGGGCCGCGCGGGAGCTCGAGCTCCTCGTCGCGGATCACGCCGTCCCGGCGCACGTCGTCGATCATGTCGCGGATCGCGGCGTGCGCGATCGCGTCGCCGCGCACGACCCCCAGCGCGTACGCGGGCGGGCTGGCACGCACGACCTCCCCCTCGCCGTCGAGCACGACGGCGGCGGACCGCAGCACGGCCAGCACCCGGACGAGTCCCTCGTCGAGCTCCGGCGCGGTCTCCTCGCGCGCGGCGCGCTGCTGCCGCTCGCTCACGCGGAACGCGATCGCGGCGATCACGCCGACGACGATGCCCACGACACCGGCGAGCAGCACGGTCACGCCCTCGATCAGACTCTCGGCTTGCACCCGTCCAGCGTACGGTCGCGCACGCTCCCTCCCGGCCCCACCGGACCTTGGGCGGGCCCGAGCCGCCAAGAGTTCACCTGACGGCGCACTGGTGTTCACCGGCCGGTCGACCACGCCTGCGAGCGTGTCAGGAGCCGACGGCGTGCCCGGGCGCCTCCCGGCGCGTCGGGGCGCACGCCGTCACGGACCGGACCGACCGGTCACGACGAGAGGGAAGCGATGCGGGAGATCTTCGAGGCCGAGCTGAAGCAGGTCGGCGACGACCTGGCCGAGATGAGCCGGCTGGTGGAGTCGGCCGTGAACCGCGCCGGGCAGGCGCTCCTCACGGCGGACCTGCAGCTCGCGCAGTCGGTGATCGGCGACGACCACACGATCGACGCCCTCGAGCGCGAGCTCGACGAGCGCTGCGTGCTGCTGCTCGCGCAGCAGCAGCCCGTCGCGACCGACCTGCGGGTCGTCGTCAGCGCGCTGCGCATGAGCGCCACCCTGGAGCGCATGGGCGACCTCGCGCGCCACATCGCGCAGGTCGCGCGCGGCCGCTACCCCGGCCGCGCGATCGAGCCGTCGCTGCACCGCACGTTCGAGCAGATGCACGACGCGGCCGTCCGCGTCGCGCGGCGCACGACCACGCTCCTCACGACGCGCGACCTCACCGTCGCCGCGAACATCGAGCGTGACGACGACCTGCTCGACAAGCTGCACCAGGACACGTTCAGCGCGCTGCTCGACGGCACGTGGACGGGCACGCCGCAGGAGACTGTCGACGTCACGCTCGTGGGCCGCTACTACGAGCGCTTCGGCGACCACGGGGTGTCGATCGCCAAGCGCGTGACGTACCTCGTGACCGGCGAGTTCGCCGACGACCGCGGTGCCCCGGCGGGCACGACGCGCGCGACCGCCTGACCCGCCGCCGGGAGCACCCGCTCGACCGACGCAGACGACCGTGGCCCGTCCGGATCTCCGGACGGGCCACGGTCGTGCGTGGGGTGGGGCCGGTCAGCGGCCCTGGTTCGCGACCGCCGCGGCGGCCTCGGCGGCGGCCTCGGGGTCGAGGTAGCGGCCGCCCTTCGTGACGGGCTTGAGGTCCTCGTCGAGCTCGTAGAGCAGCGGGATGCCGGTCGGGATGTTGAGCGCGGCGATGTCCTCGTCGGAGATGCCGTCGAGGTGCTTGACGATCGCGCGCAGCGAGTTGCCGTGCGCGGCGACCAGCACGGTCTTGCCCGCCTTGAGGTCGGGGACGACCTCGCCGTCCCAGTACGGCAGGGCGCGCTCGAGCACGTCCTTGAGGCACTCGGTGCGCACGACGGGGGCGTCGGCGTAGCGCGGGTCGGTGTCCTGCGAGAACTCGGAGCCGAGCTCGATCTCGGGCGGCGGGACGTCGTAGGAGCGGCGCCAGAGCATGAACTGCTCCTCGCCGAACTCCTCGAGCGTCTGCTTCTTGTTCTTGCCCTGGAGCGCACCGTAGTGCCGCTCGTTGAGGCGCCACGACCGCTTCACGGGGATCCAGTGGCGGTCGGCCGCGTCGAGCGCGAGGTTCGCCGTCGTGATGGCGCGGCGCAGGAGCGAGGTGTGCACGACGTCGGGCAGGACGCCGGCCTCCGTGAGGAGCTGACCGCCGCGCTTCGCCTCCTCGGTGCCCTTCTCCGACAGGGCGACGTCCACCCAGCCGGTGAACAGGTTCTTGGCGTTCCATTCGCTCTCGCCGTGGCGGAGCAGCACGAGGGTGTAGGTCATGCCTCCATCCTGCCGCACGGCCCGGCGCCGCGGCACGCGCGTCCCACGTGGTGGTGACCGTCGCCGCGCGGCGTGGGACGAAGGTCCGGCCGTCCCGGGCCGCCCGAGCAGCGCCGCGCCACGGCCGGGGGCGCGGCCGGGAATCAGCGCGCCGCCGCGCACGTTCTCTCCCGCATGCCGATCGACGGAGAGTACGCACCGAGCCCGAGCACCTGGTCCCGCGAGCAGGCGGAGGCCTACGAGTCGTCCGGCGGGACGCGCAGCACGACCATGAACGGGATGCCCGTCGTCGTCCTCACGACGCTCGGGCGCCGCAGCGGCAAGGTCCGCAAGACCCCGCTCATGCGGGTCGAGCACGACGGCGCGTACGCGGTCGTCGCGTCGCTCGGCGGCGCGCCGAAGCACCCGGTCTGGTACCTCAACGTGCTCGCGCACCCGCGGGTCGAGCTGCAGGACGGTCCCGAGCGCCACGACTACGTCGCGCGCGAGGTCCACGGCGAGGAGAAGGCGCTGTGGTGGGAGCGCGCGGTCGCGGCCTACCCGCCGTACGCCGACTACCAGGAGAAGACGTCGCGGGAGATCCCCGTCCTCGTGCTGGAGCGCGCGAGCGACTGACCCGCCGCGCGGCCCGTGCCGGTCCGCACGGTCAGCGCGCCGCGCGGACCTTGCGCGCCTGCGCGTAGACGTCGAGCATCCGGACCGCCGCGACGCCCCACCCGAACCGCTCCCCCGCGCGTCGGGCGCCCTCGCCGAGGGTCGCGAGGCGGGCGTCGTCGGCGAGCAGGTCCGCGAGGACGCGCGCCCAGGTCGCCGGGTCGTGGTCGGGCACGAGGGCGCCGGAGACCTGGTCCTCCACCACGGTCCGCAGCCCGCCGACGGCGGCCGCGACCACGGGCGTGCCGCTCGCCTCAGCCTCGGCCGCGACGAGCCCGAACGTCTCGTTGTGCGAGGGGACCGCGACGACGTCGGCCGCCCGGTACCAGCGCACGAGCTCGTCGCGCGGGACGGGCGGGCGCACCACGAGCCGGTCGCTCACGCCCACCTGGTAGGCGAGCGCCTCGAGCTCGCGGACGGCCGTCGGGCGGCCGCTGGGGCCGCCGAGCACGACGAGCGTCGGCACGGGCTCCCCGCGCGCGGCGAGGACGCCGAGCGCCCGGACGAGCACGTCCGGGCCCTTGAGCGGCTGCACGCGCCCGGCGAAGAGGACGAGGCCGCCGTCGGCGGGCAGACCCAGCTCGGCCCGCAGCGCGCGTCGCCGCTCGCGGCGCGCCCGGGCGTCGCCGGTCGTGGCGCCCGGCGCCGGGGAGAACAGATCGAGGTCGACGCCCGGCGGCACGACGTGCACGCGCGCCGGGTCGGCCGCGTAGTCGCGCACGAGGTCCTGCGCCTCCGCGTCCGTGCTCGCGACGAGCGCGTCCGCCTCCGCGACGACCTGCTCCTCGCCGATGATGCGCCCGAGCGGCTCGGGCGCGTCACCCGGCGCGAGCGCCGCGTTCTTCACGCGCGCGAGCGTGTGCATGGTGTGGACGAGCGGGACGTCCCAGCGATCGGCGGCGAGCCACCCGACCTGCCCCGAGAGCCAGTAGTGCGTGTGCACGACGTCGTACCAGCCCTCGCGATGCCGGGCCTCGGCCCGGAGCACCCCGGCCGTGAACGCGCAGAGCTGGCCCGGGAGGTCGTTCTTGTCGAGCCCCTCGAAGGGCCCGGCGGCGACGTGGCGCACCGTCACGCCGTCGGACACCTCGACCACGGGCGGCTGGCTCGACGCCGTCGCGCGCGTGAAGATCTCGACCTGCGTGCCGCGGCGCGCGAGCGCGTGCGCGAGCTCGGTCACGTACACGTTCATGCCGCCCGCGTCGCCGGTGCCCGGCTGGTCGAGCGGCGACGTGTGCACCGAGAGCATCGCGACCCGCAGCGGGTCCGACGGGGCGGGGGCGGTTCCGCCCGGCAGGTCGAGCGTCGTCACGGCGAGTCAGGCCTCCACGACGCACGCCGGGGCCGGGAGCGCGAGCACGTCGAGCACCTGGGCGGCGCCGTCCGAGCGGCGCACGCGCAGGAGCGCGAGGTTCGACGTCGGGGCGTCCGGGCCGGCCGCGGCGGGCCGCTCGACGAGCGGGTCGTCGTTCTGGTTCGCCACGACGACGAGGTCGTGCAGCGGCGCGTCGACGTCCCCCTGGTCGGTCTCGGCGGCCGACCCCGCGCCGGTCGCGGCCCCGAGGATCGCGAAGTGGCGCGGCCACGCGCCGCCCACGGGCGAGTCGGCGAGGTGGCGCAGCGTGGGCACGCCGCCGTCCGGCCCCGGCTCGACCGCGTGCACCGCGAGCACGTCGGCGCCGCGCACCGCGGCGAGGACACGCGTGCCGTCCGCGGTGACCGCGACGTGCGAGGGGTAGTTCCCGCCGTCGGCCGGAGCCGCGGCGTGCGTGACGTCGTAGCGCGCGACGACGTCGTACGTGCGCACGCCGTCCGGCCCGTCCACCGGGGAGAGCAGGAACAGCGCCGGGTCCAGCTCGCCGACGACGACGAGGTGCCCCGACGGCAGCGCCGCGAGGTGGCGCGGGCCCGTGCCGGGCGGGAAGGTCGCGACGACGCGGGCCGTCGAGCCGTCGGGCGCGGCCGGGTCGTGCCGGCGCAGCTCGTCGGTGCCGAGGTCGACGACGAGCACCGCGCCGCTGCCGTCGTCCGCCGCGCCGAGGTGCGCGAGGGGCGCGACGAAGTGCGCGTGCGGCCCCTCCTGGCGGTCGGCGACCGGGCCGGTCCCCGCGTGCCCCTGCCGGCGCGGGCCGGCGTCGGGCGCGGTCGCCTCGAACGCGCCGTCGTCCGTCGTCGGCACGACCGTGAGGACGCCGTCGCCGTAGTTGGCGACGAGCACGTCACCGCTCACGGCGACGTGGCACGGGTACGAGCCGCCCGTGGCGACCGGGCCACCCCGGGGGGTGAGGGCGCCGTCGGGCCCGACGGCGAACGCCGCGACCGAGCCGGTCTCCGTCTCCCCCACCGCGTAGAGCGTGTCGCCGTCGAGCGCCAGGAACGACGGCGCCCCCGACGCGGCGGCGAGCGTGCCGCCCCCGAAGGAGCCGGTGCCCGCGGCCGGGTCGACGTCGAGCTCGACGCGCCACACGCCCTCCGCGCCGCTCGGGTGCGGGTAGGTGCCGATCCAGAGGGCGCGGGTCGCGGAGGTCATGCCCCGAGCCTAGTTCTCCGCGCGGGCGGCTCGGCACGAGCGCCCCGGCGCACGAGAAGGGCGCCCGGCCGACGTGTCGTCGGCCGGGCGCCCCGGTGCTCGGTGAGACGACGCGTCAGTGCGCGGCGTCGTACGCGGTCTGGATCTCCTGGGAGATGCGCCCGCGGTCGTTGACCGTGTAGCCGTTGGCACGGGCCCACTCGCGGACCTCGGTCGCACGGGCCGAGCCGGACGAACGACCGCCGCCGCTGCGGCGGGCCGGCCGGGCCGAGCTCGTGCGGGACGAGACCTTGCGCGCGTTGCCGACCCACGAGGCAAAGGCGTCGCGCAGCTCTTGGGCATTCTTCGTGCTGAGGTCGATCTCGTAGGAGACGCCGTCGAGTGCGAACGTGACGGTCTCGTCGGCCGCACCCCCGTCGAGATCGTCGACGAGAATTACCTGGACTTTCTGGGCCACTGTGGTTTCCTCACGCTTCACAGGAATTGCTGTCGTCGTCAGGATGCCACCGCGAATGGCGAGGGTCAATTGAACACGCCGCGCCGACGGAACGTGCGCGCCGTACCTGACGGGCAATTCTTGGACGGCGGTCCATCATTTCGGGACGCCGCCCGACGGCCTTCCGCGGAGATCAGGAGTCGTGCGCGGGAGCAGCATTCCCGCGCGCGGCGGATTCCTGTTCCGCGTCCAGGCGCGCCAGCGCGGCGCGCTCGTTGCGGTCCGCGCGCACGATCGCGCGCATCGCGACATAGAAGAGCACGCCGACGCCGATCGACGGGATCAGCGCCGCGAGGGTGGGCCAGATGTCCATGCTGTCGGTCCTAGTTCTCGGCCGCGCTACTGCGCGGGCTTCACGAGCGGGAAGAGGATGGTCTCGCGGATGCCGAGACCGGTGAGCGCCATGAGCAGGCGGTCGATGCCCAGGCCCATCCCGCCGGACGGGGGCATCGCGTACTCCATCGCGGTGAGGAAGTCCTCGTCGATGCGCATGGCCTCCTCGTCACCGGCCGCGGCGAGCAGGGCCTGCGCCTCGAACCGCTGCCGCTGGACCACCGGGTCCACGAGCTCGGAGTACGCCGTCGCGAGCTCGACGCCGCGCACGTAGAGGTCCCACTTCTCGACCTGCCCGCGCACCGTGCGGTGGTCGCGCGTCAGCGGCGAGGTCTCGACCGGGAAGTCCCGCACGAACGTCGGTGCGACCAGATGGTCTCCCACGAGGTGCTCCCACAGGCCTTCGACGAGCTTTCCGTGATTGACGTTCTTCGGGTCGAAGGAGAGCTCGTGCTTGTCCGCGAACGCCCGCAGCGTCTCGACCGACGTCTCGGGGGTGATGTGCTCGCCCAGCGCGTCCGAGAGCGAGTCGTACATCTTCAGCTGGGTCCATTCCCCGCCGAGGTCGTACTCCGTGCCGTCGGCGAGCGTCACGAGCGTCGTGCCGAGAGCGTCCTGAGCCGCGCGCTGGACGAGGTTCTGGGTGAGCACGGCCATCGTGTCGTAGTCGCCGTAGGCCTCGTACGCCTCGAGCATCGCGAATTCCGGCGAGTGCGTGGAGTCCACGCCCTCGTTACGGAAGTTGCGGTTGATCTCGAACACCTTCTCGACGCCGCCGACGGCCGCGCGCTTGAGGAACAGCTCGGGCGCGATGCGCAGGAACAGGTCGATGTCGAACGCATTCATGTGCGTCTCGAACTGGCGCGCGGCGGCACCCTCCGGACGCGTCTGGAGCATCGGGGTCTCGACCTCGACGAAACCGCGCTCCCAGAAGTTCTCGCGGATCGAGCGCACGACGGCGGCGCGCAGGCGCACGGTGTCGCGTGCAGCCGGGCGGGCGATGAGGTCGACGTAGCGCTGGCGCACGCGCGCCTCCTCCGAGAGCTCCTTGTGGAGCACCGGGAGGGGACGCAGCGCCTTCGCGGCGATCTGCCACGCGTCCGCGAACACGCTCAGCTCGCCGCGGCGCGAGCTGATGACGCGGCCGTGCGCGAACAGGTGGTCGCCGAGGTCGACGTCGGACTTGAACGCCGCGAGCGACTCCTCCCCGACCACGGCCTGGCTGAGCATGACCTGCAGGCGGTTCCCCTCGCCGTCCTGCAGCGTGGCGAAGCACAGCTTGCCGGTGTTGCGCAGGTACACCACGCGGCCGGCGACGCCGACCTCGTCCTGCGTCTCCTCGCCCGTCTCCAGGTGCGCGTACGCGGCACGGACCTCGGCGATCGTGGTCGTGCGCGGCACCGAGACGGGGTAGGGCTCGTCGCCGCGCGCGAGGATCCGCTCGCGCTTCTCGCGGCGGACCTGCATCTGCTCGGGCACGTCGTCGACGTGGTCCTCGGGCTCGGGCACGGCAGGAGAGGGGGTTCCGGCGGGGGAGGTCACCCCTGGATTCTACCGACGCTCCCGCGTCCCCGAGATAGAGCCGTGGTCCGCCGGGGTAGAGCCGTGGTCGTGACCAGGGCTCTACCTCGCGGGACCGGGGCTCTACCTCGCGGGACCGGGGCTCTCCCTCGGCGGGAGGGTGGGGAGGAGGTCGAGCGCGAGGTCGAGGATCGGGGCCGAGTGGGTGAGCGCGCCGACGGACAGGTAGTCGACGCCCGTGCCCGCGACCTCGCGCGCGCGGTCCAGCGTGAGGTTGCCCGTCGCCTCGAGCTCCACCTTCGCCGGGACGCCGTCCGTCCCCTCGCGCGCCCGCACGGCCGCGACCGTGTCGGCGAGCACCGACGTCGGCATGTTGTCCAGGAGCAGGAAGTCGGCGCCCGCCGACAGCGCCTCGAGCGCCTGCGCCGTGGTGTCGGCCTCGACCTGCACGAGCACGTCGGGGAACGCGCTGCGGATCGCCTCGATCGCGGCGCTCACCGACCCCGCGGCCACGACGTGGTTGTCCTTGACCATCGCGACGTCGTACAGGCCCATGCGCTTGTTCGTGCCGCCGCCCGCGCGGACCGCGTACTTCTCCAGCGCGCGCAGCCCGGGGGTCGTCTTGCGGGTGTCGAGCACCTGGGCGCCGGTGCCGGCGAGCTCGCGCGCCCACGCGCGCGTCGCCGTCGCGACGCCCGACGCGCGGCTCGCGAGGTTGAGCAGCGTGCGCTCCGCCGTGAGCAGCACCTGGACGGGGCCGGTCAGCGCGGCGAGGACGCGGCCGCGGCCCACGGCCTCGCCGTCGGACGCGGCGAACGTCACCTCGACGGGCGGGAGGCCGAACCGCTGAGCGACCTGTCGCGTCACCTCCTCGACCACCACGAGGCCCGCGACGACCCCGTCCGCGCGCGCCACGAGGTGCGCGGTCCCGGTGGCCGACGCCGGCACGGTCGCCTGGGTGGTCACGTCGCGCCCGGGCACGGGGCCCAGGTCCTCGTCGAGCGCCCGCGCGACGGTCTCGGCGATCCACGCCGGGTCGAGCCCGGGCTCCACGCGGGACGGGACGGCGGGCGGCGCTCCGCCGTCGGCGGGACGGGCGGGCACGGGCTCGGCAGGGCTGCTCACGGTCCCCCACGCTATCCGCTCGCGTGCCCGCAGCGCGCCGGTGCCCGGCGGCTCCCGGCCGCCGCCCGCTCACGCCGTCGCGCAGGACCGCGATCGTGCAGGACGGCGATCGTGCGAGCCCGCGGTCGTGCAGGCCCGCGGTCGCGAGGTCGCGCGCCGCGCCTCAGCGGACGAGCAGGGTCCCGTCCGCGCCGAGCGAGACGAGCACGCGCCGCTCCCACGCGGGGTCGCTCGCCGGGAAGTCGGTGCGGAAGTGGCCGCCGCGGCTCTCGGTGCGCAGGGCCGCCGCGGCGGTGAGCGCGGTCGCGACCTGGTGCACGTTCGTCGTCTCCCACTCCGCGGCCTGCGGCTGCGCGACGACGTCGCTCGCCTCGTGCGCGTCGGTGCGGACCGCGGCGAGGCGGGCGGCGGCGGCCGCGAGCCCGTCGCCGTCGCGCAGGACGCCCGGGCCCGCGGACGCGATGGACTGGATGCGCGAGCGCGCGGCCGCCGCCACGAGGGCCGACGGCCCAAGACGGTCGACGGGCTCGCCCACCTCGAGCTCGCCCGCGGCCACGCGCTCCGTGATCTGCCGCGCCGCCCGGTGGGCGAAGACGAGCCCCTCGAGCAGCGAGTTCGACGCGAGGCGGTTCGCGCCGTGCACGCCTGTGCACGCGACCTCGCCGATCGCGTAGAGGCCGTCGACGGTGGAGCGACCGTGCAGGTCCGTCACGACGCCGCCCGAGTGGTAGTGCTGGGCCGGCGCCACGGGGACGGGCTCCTCGGTCCAGTCGAGCCCGTTCTCGGCGAGCCGCTCGGTGATCGTCGGGAAGCGCGCGCGCAGGAACTCGGCGCCGAGGTGCCGGGCGTCGAGCAGCACGTGGTCCGAGCCGGTCGCGGCCATCTGCCGCACGATCGCGTGCGCCACGACGTCGCGCGGCGCGAGCTCGGCCATGGGGTGCTGCGCGGGCATGAACCGGTGGCCGTCGGTGTCGAGGAGGATCGCGCCCTCGCCGCGCACGGCCTCGGAGATGAGCGGGAGCTGCCCCTTGGCGCCGAGGCCGAGCCACAGCACCGTGGGGTGGAACTGCACGAACTCGAGGTCGCCGAGCGTCGCGCCCGCGCGCAGCGCCGCGGCGATGCCGTCGCCCGTGGCCTGCGGCGGGTTGGTCGACGAGCGGAACACCTGCCCCACTCCCCCGGTGGCGAGCACGACGGCGCGCGCGAGGACCGCACCGACGCCGTCGCGCGAGCCCTCGCCGCGCACGTGGAGGGTCACGCCGCACGCGCGGGGGGCCCGCTCGCCCGAGGCGTCGGTCGTCAGCACGTCGAGCACGAGCGCGTTCTCGATGACCTCGATGCCCGGGTCCCTGCGTACGGCCTCGAGCTGCGCGACGAGCGCCCGCGAGATCTCCGCGCCCGTGGCGTCGCCGCCCGCGTGCGCGATCCGGTCGGCGTGGTGCCCGCCCTCGCGGGTGAGGGCGATGTCTCCGTTCGCCGCCCGGTCGAAGTTCGCGCCGCGCGCGACGAGCTCGCGCACGCGTGCGGGGCCCTCGGTGACGAGCACCTCGACGGCCGCCGGGTCGCACACGCCGGCCCCTGCGACGAGCGTGTCCGCGAGGTGCGCCTCGGGCGAGTCCTCGGGGTCGAGCGCGGCCGCGATGCCGCCCTGCGCCCAGACCGTCGACCCCGACGACAGCTCGCCCTTGGTGACGAGCAGGACGTGGGGCACGCGCGTGCGCAGCTCGAGCGCGGCGGTGAGGCCGGCGATGCCCGAGCCGACGACCACGACGTCCGCCGTCGTCGTCCACCCCGGTGCGGGGGCGGCGAGGGACCGGGCGAGGTGGGGCGCGGACGCCCCGCCGGACCGGGTCACGCGGGGCGCACCGCGGAGGCCACGCCGCCGTCGTCGACCGCGCCGCGGAACGGGGCGAACGGCAGGCCGCTCGCCTCGAGGCCGTGGCCCGCGGGCACGAGCCCGGGCTCGTCGGAGAGCTCGACGATGCGGTTCTGCTCGTCCACGAAGACGACGTTCGGCAGGTAGGTGCGCGCGTCGGCGTCGTCGAGCATGCCGTAGGCGATGAGGATGACGACGTCGCCCGGACTCACGAGGTGCGCGGCGGCGCCGTTGATGCAGATCTGGCCCGCACCGCGCTCGCCCGGGATGACGTAGGTCGTCAGGCGCGCGCCGTTGGTGACGTCCACGACGTCGACCTGCTGGCCCGGGTAGAGGTCCGCGGCGTCGAGCAGGTCGGCGTCCACGGTGATCGAGCCGACGTAGTGCAGGTCGGCCTGCGTCACCGTCGCGCGGTGGATCTTGCCGATCATCATGGGTCGCTGCAGCGACGCCGGACGTCGCGGCGGGCTCGGCGGGGTCTGCGCGGTCACGCGGTTCCTCCAGGTGCGGGGGCACGGCCCGCGGGGTCCGCCGCCCGGGTCGCGGGCGGCACGATCTCGACGGCCGTGTTGTCGATGAGACGCGTGGTGCCCACGCGTGCCGCCACCAGGAGGAGCCCGGGGCCGACGGCGCCGGGCGCCAGGTCCTCCACGGTAGCGGGATCGACGAGCACCACGTAATCGACGTCAACGCCGTCGGTGGCCTCCAGGATTCCCCGCGCGGCGGCGAGCACGGACGGCGCGCCCTCCCCCGCGGCCGCGGCGTCCCGCCCGGCGCGCAGCGCGCGGCTCAGCGCGAGCGCGTGCTCGTGCTCGGCCGGGGAGAGGTACGCGTTGCGCGACGACCGCGCGAGGCCGTCCGCCTCGCGCACGGTCTCGACCGCCAGGACCTCCACGTCGAGGTCGAGGTCGGCGACCATGCGGCGCACGGCGAGCAGCTGCTGCGCGTCCTTCGCCCCGAACACGGCGACGTCCGGGCGCACGAGGTGGAGCAGCTTGAGCACGACCGTGAGCACGCCGTCGAAGTGCCCCGGCCGCGACGCGCCCTCCAGCACCGTCCCGATGCGCCCCGACGTCACCCGCACGATCGGGCCGTCGGCCGAGCCCAGGTCGGGGTAGAGCTCGTCGACGGGCGGCGCGAACACGACGTCGACCACCGCGTCCGGGCCCGCCGCGGCGAGCAGCGCCACGTCGGCCGCGACGTCGCGCGGGTAGCGCTCGTAGTCCTCGCCGGGGCCGAACTGCAGCGGGTTGACGAAGTCCGTCACGACGACCTGGCCGTCGGAGCCCGCCTCCGCGCGCGCCCGGCGCACGAGCTCGAGGTGCCCGGCGTGCAGCGCACCCATGGTCATGACGACGACGCGGCGACCGTGCGGGTGCTCGGCGCGCCACGCGTCGAGCGCGGTGCGCAGCGCGGCGCGCGTCGTCACGACGGCCGGGGTCCCGGCTGCGGGGGGCCCGGCGTCCGGGCGGGGGGTGCTCGTCATGCTCGTCCTTCGTCGTGCGGGTCCTGCGGGTCGGGCCGGTCCTGCTGGTCGTGCCGGTCCTGCGGGTCGGGCGCGGGCGCGTCGAGCGCGTCGAGGAGCTCGCGGGCCGCGCGCTCGCCGAGCCGGCCGCCCGCGAGCGCGCGGTGCGTCGCGGCGCGGCTCAGCGCCCGGTACGACGGCGGCACGTCCACCGCGTCGCTCGTCGCGGCGAGCGCGTCCAGGGCGGCGAGGTGCTCGCGGACCGTGCCGACGTCGCCCCGCGCCACCGGCCCGGTGAGCCCGAGGAGCGCCCCGGCGCCCGCGCCCGTCCCCGACTCGGCACCCGCGTCGGCGCCTCGCGTCGCGCCGTCGAGGGCGGCCGCGAGGAGCGGCGCGAGCGCGCGCCCGGGCCGGTCGACGCCCGCGGCCTCGAGCGCCTGCGCGGCCTGCGCGACGAGCACGACGAGGTGGTTCGCGCCGTGCGCGAGGGCCGCGTGGTAGAGCCCGCGCGACTCCTCCGCGACGACGACCGGCTCCCCGCCGAGCTCGACGACGAGCGCCTGCCCGATCGGCAGGACCGGGCCGGGCGCGGTGACGGCGAACGTCGTGCCCTCCAGCCGCGCGAGGTCGAGCGACGTGCCGGTGAACGTCATGGCGGGGTGCAGCGCGAGCGGGATGGCGCCGGCGGCGCGCGCCGGGTCGAGGACGGCCGTGCCGTAGCGGCCCGACGTGTGCACGACGATCTGGCCGGGCTGCCACGCCCCCGTGTCGGCGAGGCCGCGGACCAGGGCCGGGAGCGCGTCGTCGGGCACGGCGAGGAGCACGAGCTCGGCACGCTCCACGACCTGCGGGACCTCGAGGACGGGCACCCCCGCGAGGAGCGTCTCGATGCGGTCGCGCGACGCGTCGGACACGCCGCTCGCGCCCACGACCGCGTGGCCGACGGCACGCAGGGCGCTGCCGAGGACCGCGCCGACACGGCCTGCCCCGACGACGCCGACCCCGAGCCGCCCGGGACGGCGAGCCCCCTCCGCGGCGCTCACGCGTTCTCCTCGAGCGGGACGTCGTCGCGGCGCATCCAGAGCTCCGGCCCCGCGTGCGCGCGGGCCTCGCGGGCGCGCTCGGCCTGGGTGTCGAGGAGGCGGGCGGCGTCGCCCGCGTCGAGGTGCCGCACCTGGGGCGAGACCGGCCCGGGCGTCGAGTGCACGGTGAACGACGCGACGTCGAGCCGGCGCTGCAGCGGCCCCTGCTCGAGCCCGAGCGACTGCGTGCGCTCGTGGGGCACGACGACGAGGGTGCGGAAGACGCGCCCGCCGCGCAGCAGGAGCGCGCGGTCGGTGACGCTGAAGCCGTTCCGCCGCCACGCGACGAGGTCCAGCAGGCGCGCGCGGCGCGGGGACGCGACGAAGTGCTGCCCGGCGTCGAGGCCGGACAGGCCCTCGTCGAGCAGGCTGCGGGGGTCGGGCGTGCCGAGGTCCGGCAGCACGAGCCACAGGGCCGCGAGCGCCTCGTCGCGCGTGCCGACGGGCAGGAGCACGCTCGTGCTGTCCGTCCCGTCGGTGCTGACGCCGTAGCCCGCGACGTTGACGTCGACGCGCCACCAGTCAGGACCGCGCCAGAACGGTCCCTGCCGCAGCCGCACGGCCTGGACGCGGCCGGGCGGGATCGTCTGCGAGCGGGTCTCCAGCAGGCCGTGGCGCAGGCGGATGCCGTCGGGCGAGATGGCGGACCGGAAGCCGAACTCCCCCGTGAACCGGGAGAACAGGAACCCGCCGAAGCCGAGCACGGCGGGCAGCGCGCTGAACAGGATCCCGATCTCGCGCGTGCCGACGACGACGCCCGCGATGCCGAGCACACCGAGGACGAGACCGACCGTCGCGCCCGACCGCACGAGCGAGGCGACGAGCCGCCCCGGCCCGACGGCGGTCACCGGCTGCTCGGGCGCCTCGGCGACGAACGACGGCGCGTCCGTCGCGGGGACCGTGACCTCTCCGGCCGGCGTGCCGACGGCGCCGGGCGCACCCGGGACTGCGGGCGCACCGGGGACGCCGGGCGCCGTCGCGGCGGCCGGGCGCTCGCGCGCGACCCGCAGGCCCGCGGCGCGCGCGAGGAGGTCGTTGCGCAGCCGGTTCGCCTCCGCCTCCTTGAGGAAGCCGAGCTTCACGCCCGAGTCCGCTCCCCCGGCGACCTCGAGCTTGAGCTCCGCGAGCCCGAAGAACCGGGCGAGGAGCGGCTGCACGACGTCGACCGCCTGGAGCCGGTCGAGCCGCGCCTTGCGCTGCTGCCGGAACAGCACGCCGGTGCGCAGGTGCACCGACTCGTCGTCGACCGCGTAGCTCGTCATGCGCCACGCGACCGCCGAGTAGCCGAGCCCCACGAGGCCCACCACGAGGATGCCGAGGAGGATCATCCACCAGCGGTCGCCCTCGAGGAGGTTCTCCCCCTCGGGCAGCCCGTTGAGCGTCTGCTGGCCGACGACGACCAGGAGCACCGCGATGACGGTCCAGCCCCGCACGAGCGGGGTGACCGGGTGCACCCGGTGCCACACGAGGTCGTCGGTGGCCGGTGCGTCGTTCACAGGCCCGCCAGCCTCGCCTCGCCGCGCGACGCGAGCCGGTCGCGCAGACGCTCCGCCTCGGCGGGCTCGAGACCGTCGATCGTCGCGTCGGTCGACGCGGACGCCGTGTGGAGCTGGACCTGGGCGATGCCGAGCTTGCGCGCGAGCGGCCCGGCCTGGACGTCGACGTACTGCATGCGGCCGTAGGGCACGACGACGAGCGTGCGGAACATGATGCCGTGGCGGATCAGGAGGTCGTCGTCACGCTCCGCGTAGCCGATCGCGCGGACCTGGCGCGGCACGAGGACGGCCGCCCACAGGCCCAGGAGCGCGAGCACGCCGAGCACGAGCCACTGCCACCAGTGCGGGAAGAGGATCGCGAGCACGACCACGGCGACGGCCGGGACCGCGAGCGTGATGCCCACGGACAGCAGGCGCGCCGTGACGAGCCGCGGCGACACGCGCGTCCACTCGATGCCGGGCGGGTCGAAGGGGCCGGTGCCGCGGGGGTCCTGGTCCCGTGCAGGGTCGGTCATGCGTCGATTCTCCCATCCCGTCCCGGTGCGGACCGGGTCGTGCGCAGGCCGGGGCGGAGGGCGCGTCTCAGGCGGGCGTGCCCGCGCCCGGAGTCTCCGGGTCCTCGCGCGTCACCGAGCCCTCGCGGCCCTCCCGGCCCTCGCCGCGGTCGTCGGGCGGGAGCTGGCAGAACCGCTCGGCCACGAGCCCGACGACGGCCAGCACCACCGCGCACGCGGCGGCCGCCCCGGCCGCGAGGGCCCGGTCGCGGAACGCGTCGATCGAGAGGTCGGGCAGGGCGGCGAGCACCTGCGCGCCGTACCAGCCCGTCAGCAGCGCGCCCGTGAGCGCGGCCGCCTTCGCGAGGACGAACGTGCGCGCCGCACGGATCGCGTCGAGCGACGGACGCTTGCCCTGCTGGTACGCGCGCACCGTCCAGCCCGCCCAGAACACCGCCGCCGCGAGCGCGAGGACGGTGACGTCCACGATCCACGGCACCGCCGGCAGGAGCGTGCCGCGGCTCTGGAGCAGGCGCACGACGAACCACCCGCCGACGGCGGTCGCGACCGCCACGAGCAGCAGGGTGCGGACGGAGGTGCGCCGCATCAGCGCTCGTCGTCGCGACCGTCGCCGGACACCGGCCCGAACGGCGGCCACGGGTCGTTCGCCGGGAGCCCCGCGTCCGCGAGCGGGCCGGGGGCAGACGCCGGTCCACCGCTCGAGACCGGCGCGAACGGCACCGACCGGATGATGTCGTCACCGGACGACGCGGCGTCCGCGGGCGGCTGCGGGTGCGCGGGCTGCGCGGACGGCTGCTGCGGCGCGGCCGGCACGGGCTCGGGCGCGTGGACCGGCGGGAAGACCGGGTGCGCGGGTGCGCCGTGCTCGGGGAAGCGCGCCGCGTCCTGAGCCGGGGCGGGCCCGGCGTCCGGGGCGTGCCCGGCGTCGGGCGACGACGGCACGGGGTGCGACGGCGGCCGGTTCGACGGCCCGGGGAACGGGGCGACGGGGACGCCTGCGTCCTCGCGCGGGTCGAACGAGCCGTCGGGGACGATCGGCAGGGCCGCCCCCTCGGGCGCGACGCCCTCGGAGACGGGCGCGAAGACCGGCCGTGCCGGGAGCGCCTCGCTCGGCGTCACGGTCTGCGGGAGACCGGCCGGCTGCGGCACGACCGCGGCCTGCGGCGGAGCGGCCGGGGGCGCGGGCTCCGGTGCGAGCGGCTGCGGCGGCTCCGCCTGCCGGACGTGCGGCGGCTGCTGCGGCGCGGGCTGCTGCGGGGCCGCGGGCTGCTGTGCGAGGGGCTCCTGCGCGAGCGGCTGCTGCGGCGCCGGGTGCGCCTCGTGCGGCGGCACGGGCTGCTGCGGTGCCGACTGCTGCGGTGCCGACTGCTGCGGTGCCGGGTGCTGCGGTGCCGGCGCGCCGTCGGGGGCAGGCACGTCGCCGCCGGGCGTCACGGGACCGTCGTACGGGGCGACGGGACCGGTGTGCGCCTGCTGGTAGGGGTCGGGCACGTCGACGGGCGCGGGCGGCGGCGCGGCGTCCGTGCTGCCCGTGGTGACGGGCACGGCGCCCGTCGGGTCCGGAGCAGGGTCCGTCAGCCAGTCGAGCGCGAGCCACCGGATGCCGCCGCGGTCGGGCGCGGTCGCGGCGAGGGCCGCGACCGGACCGCCCCCGAGGCCCGGGAGCACCGCGTCCGGATCGATCTGCGACCACGGCTCGAGCACGAACGCCCGCTCGTGCGCGCGGGGGTGCGGCAGCTCCAGGTCGTCGGCGACGGCCGTCAGCGTGCCGTAGACGACGAGGTCGACGTCGAGCGTGCGGGGACCCCAGCGCTCGTCGCGCACCCGGCCGTGCGCCTGCTCGACCGCCTGGCACGCGTGCAGCAGGTCGCGCGCCGACAGGCGCGTGCGCGCGAGGAGGACGGTGTTGAGGTAGTCCGGCTGGTCGGGGCCGCCCACGGCCTCCGTCCGGGCCAGCGGCGAGACCTCCGTGATCTCGAGACCGGAGATCCGGTCGAGGTCCGTGATCGCGTCGCGCAGCGTCTGCTGGGCGTCGCCCAGGTTCGCGCCCAGCGCGAGCACGACCTCGACGAACCCGGCGGGCACGTCGTCCATCCGGTCGTGCTCGACGGGCGCGGCCACCTCCGCGGCGTCGTGCGCCCCGCCGTGGGCCTCGTCGCGCGCCGGGGCGGGCTCGGCCGCGGCGCCGTACGGCAGGGGCTCGGCCTCGGGAGCGGCGCGCTCGACGGGCGCGGCGTCGCCGGGGACGGTCTGCTGCTCGCCCGACGGCGCGCCGGGCGCGACCGGCGGCGCGTCGTGGTGCAGCACGTGCTCGGCGGGGCCGGCCGCGGCCACCGACCCCGCGACGAGCTCGTCGTACGACGCCGCCTGCTGCGGGTGCGGTGCCGCGTCGTCGTGCGCCGGCTCGTCGACGTCGTCGTGCGGGGGCTCCGCGTACGGCGCCTCCCCGTACGGCGCCTCGCCGTACGGTGCCTCCACGTGGGTCTGCTGCTCGGGACGGGCGTCGCCGGGGACGGCGTCGTCCCGGACGGCGGGCGCCTCGCGGGTCGCGTCGAGCGCGTCCTCCGGGGACCCGGCCGCCGTCGCACCGGGCTCGGCCGAGGTCCGCGCGTCCTCGCCCGGGGCACCGGCCGAGCCCGGGAGGATGCTGGGCGGCATGACCTCGGGCGCGGGGGCGAGCGGGGTCCGGTCGTCGGGCGCGGGGACGTCGCCGACGCCGTGGATGAGCGCGGGGGCGACCGATCCGACCGGGATCGGCCCGACGGGCTGCGCGTCGCGCGACCCCTGCTCCCCGCGGCGCGACAGCGGCGCGACGACGGGGACGACCACGCGGTCGCGACGGATGACGACCTCGACGTCCTCGAACGGGACCGTGATCGGCGCCTGCGGCTTGTGCACCGCGACGTCGACCGCGACGACGTCGTCGTGCGTGAGGATCGTCGCGGCGATGCGCTCGGCGACGGTCTCGACGAGGTCGGCGGGCGATCCGGCGAGGACCGCGACGACGTCCTCGGCGACGCCCGCGTAGCTGACCGTCCGGGACAGGTCGTCGCCGCTCGCGGCGGCGCGCGTGTCGAGGTGGAGCACGACGTCGGCCCGGAAGAGCTGGCCCTGCGCCTTCTCGTGCTCGAAGACGCCGTGGTGGCCCGTCGCGCTCAGGCCCGTGAGGCGGATCCGGTCGAACGGCCGTCCGTCCGCGTCGAGGACCGCTCCTGCGAACGCTGTGGTCACGTCGTGCTCCCGTCCGGTGCTGCGTCGTCGCCCACGGGGGCGGGTCGTCGTCACCGTGTCTCGTTGCGTGTGTCGTGCTGCGCCGGGCCGCCCCGCGCCGCGGGGCCCCTCGCCCATCCTGCTAGGTCGTGGGCCGCGCCGTCGAGTCGCTCCCGGCCCTCGGTCGATCCGTCGGCTCCGCCGCGGCGCCGTCCCCGGGACCCACGACCTCGTCGCGGGCCCGGCCCCAGGCGGCGGCGACCCGCACGGCGTCGGCGGACGCCCGGACCGCGTGGACCCGCACGCACCACGCGCCCGACGCCGCGGCGAGGGTCGTGACCGCGGCGGTCGCGTCGTCGCGCAGGAGCGGCGGGACGGGCCGCCCGTCGGAGCGCGCGAGGAGGTGCCCGAGGAACCGCTTGCGGGACGCGCCCACGAGGACGGGCAGGCCCAGCGCCTCGAGCTCGCGCAGGCGCGCGAGCAGCGGCCAGTTCGACGACCCGGCCTTCGAGAAACCGAGACCCGGGTCGAGCACGACCTGCTCGCGCCGCACGCCCGCCGCGAGGAGCACGTCCACGCGCGCGGCAAGCTCGTCGCGCACGTCCGTGACGACGTCGTCGTAGTCCTCGAGGTCGTCCATGACGTCAGCGTGCCCGCGCCAGTGCATGCAGACGTAGGCGACGCCCGTGCGCGCGACGACGTCGGCCATCGCCGGGTCGGCGAGACCGCCGGAGACGTCGTTGACGAGCCGGGCGCCCGCCGCGACCGCGCGCTCCGCGACGACCGCGCGCGTCGTGTCGACGCTGACGACCGCCCCCTCGGCCGCGAGCGCGGAGATCACGGGGAGCACGCGCGCGAGCTCCGCCTCGACGGGCACCCGGCCCGCCCCGGGGCGGGTCGACTCCCCGCCGACGTCGAGGATGTCCGCGCCCTCGCCCAGCAGCTCGCGCCCGTGGGCGATCGCGGCGTCCGGCTCGAACCACTCGCCGCCGTCGGAGAACGAGTCGGGCGTGACGTTGACGACGCCCATGACGAGCGTGCGTCCGACGTCCGCGAGCTCCTCGAGCCCCGCGACCACGAACCGGTCCACGGGCCTAGCGCCCCAGGATGAGGCTCATCGCCTCGGCCCGCGTCGCGCCGTCTCGCATCTGGCCCCGCACCGCCGACGTGACGGTGCGCGCGCCGGGCTTGCGCACGCCGCGCATCGACATGCACAGGTGCTCGCACTCGACGACGACGATCGCGCCGCGCGGCTTGAGGTGCTCCACGAGCGCGTCCGCGACCTGCGACGTGAGCCGCTCCTGCACCTGCGGGCGGCGCGCGTACACCTCGACGAGGCGCGCGAGCTTCGACAGGCCCGTGATGCGGCCGTCCACGTTGGGGATGTACCCGACGTGCGCGACGCCGTGGAAGGGCACGAGGTGGTGCTCGCACGTCGAGTACACCTCGATGTCCTTGACGAGCACCATCTCCTCGTGGCCGAGGTCGAAGGTCGTCGTCAGGACGTCCGCGGCCTCCTGGCGCAGGCCCGCGAAGATCTCGCGGTACGCGCGCGCCACGCGGGCCGGCGTCTCGCGCAGCCCCTCGCGCTCCGGGTCCTCGCCGACGGCGAGCAGCAGCTCGCGGACGGCGGCCTCCGCGCGGTCCTGGTCGTACGGCGGGACGTCCGCGGGGGCGCGCAGGCCCTCCGCCGACCGGGCCGGCGTGATCGCTCCCGTGCCCGCCGAGGCGTCCGTGGGGGTGCCCATCAGTCCTGCCCCGGCTCGCGCACGTCCGTGACGTCCGTGGTCGTGTCGCGGCCGAGCGCGCGGTCCAGCGGGCTGTCCGCGGGCACCTCGCCGATCCGCTCCGGGGGGAGCTCGTCGTTCGCGGCCGCGGCCTCGTCCTGCGGGATCACGGGCGCGCCGTTCTGTGCCGCCTTCTCGGCGTCGGTGAGCACGGGCCCGCGCTGGGAGACGGCCCGCTGCTCGCTCGAGAGCCAGACGTCGCGCGGGGCGCGCTTCTCGACGGGGGAGAACACGCGCGCGAGCTCGGCCTGGTTCAGCGTCTCCTTCTCGAGGAGCTCGAGCACGAGGGCGTCGAGCACGTCGCGGTACTGCGTGAGCACCTCCCACGCCTCGTCGTGCGCGGCCTCGACGAGCTTGCGGACCTCGTGGTCCACCGTGCCCGCGACCGACTCCGAGTAGTCGCGCTGGTGGCCCATGTCGCGGCCGAGGAACGGCTCGCCCGAGCCGGAGCCGAGCTTGATCGCGCCGACGCGCTCGCTCATGCCGTACTCGGTGACCATCTTCCGCGCGATGGCGGTCGCCTTCTCGATGTCGTTCGAGGCGCCCGTCGTCGGGTCGTGGAACACGAGCTCCTCGGCGACGCGGCCGCCCATCGCGTACGCGAGCTGGTCGAGCAGCTCGTTGCGCGTCGTGGAGTACTTGTCCTCGGTCGGCATGACCATCGTGTACCCGAGGGCCCGGCCGCGCGGAAGGATCGTCACCTTCGTGACGGGGTCCGTGTAGCGCATGGCCGCCGCGACGAGGGCGTGGCCGCCCTCGTGGTACGCGGTGATCTTCTGCTCCTTGACGTTCATGACGCGCGTGCGCTTCTGCGGACCGGCGATCACGCGGTCGATCGCCTCGTCGAGCGCCCGGTCGTCGATGAGCTGCGCCCCGCTGCGGGCGGTGAGGAGCGCCGCCTCGTTGAGCACGTTCGCGAGGTCGGCACCGGTGAAGCCGGGCGTGCGACGCGCGACGGCCGCCAGGTCGATCTCGGGAACGATCGGCTTGCCCGCCGCGTGCACCCGCAGGATCGCCTCGCGACCCTTGAGGTCGGGCGCCTCGACCGCGATCTGGCGGTCGAAGCGGCCCGGGCGCAGGAGCGCCGGGTCGAGGATGTCGGGGCGGTTGGTCGCGGCGATGAGGATGACGTTCGTCTTGACGTCGAAGCCGTCCATCTCCACGAGGAGCTGGTTGAGCGTCTGCTCGCGCTCGTCGTGTCCGCCGCCCATGCCGGCGCCGCGGTGGCGGCCGACGGCGTCGATCTCGTCGACGAAGATGATCGCGGGCGAGTTCTCCTTGGCCTGGTTGAACAGGTCGCGGACACGGCTCGCGCCGACGCCGACGAACATCTCGACGAAGTCCGAGCCGGAGATCGAGTAGAACGGCACGCCCGCCTCGCCGGCGACGGCGCGCGCGAGCAGCGTCTTGCCCGTGCCGGGAGGGCCGTAGAGCAGGACGCCCTTGGGGATCTTCGCGCCGACGGCCTGGAACTTCTCCGAGTCGGAGAGGAACTCCTTGATCTCGTGGAGCTCCTCGACCGCCTCGTCGGCGCCCGCGACGTCCGCGAACGTCACCTGCGGGGTGTCCTTCGAGACGAGCTTGGCGCGCGACTTGCCGAAGCCCATGACGCGCGAGCCGCCGCCCTGCATGCGCGACAGCAGGAACCAGAACAGCACGCCGATGATGAGGAACGGGATGAGCAGCCCGAGCAGCGAGGACCAGAACGAGGGCTGCGCGACCTCGGAGTTGTACCCGTCCTTCGGCTCCGCGGCGACGACGGCGTCGACGACCGCCTCGCCCTGCGGCTGGACGTAGTAGAACTCGACGTTCTTGCCCTTGTTCTCCTCGGTGTCCGTGCCCTCGTCGGCCACGTAGTCCTCGGACAGCGTGAGACGCACGCGCTGGTCGCCGTCCACGATGAGAGCCTGCTCGACCGTGTCGCCCGAGAGCAGCTCGAGGCCCGCGGACGTGTCGATGCGCTGGACCGTGGGGCGCGACAACGTCGCGAACGCGATCCACAGGATCACGAGGCCCAGGACGATCCAGACGATCGGCCCACTGAGAATCTTCTTGATGTTCATCGGCGACGGGGCGTGCGCCCCGGATCCCTCCGCTCGCGCAAGTGTTCGGGCTCGAAACTACACTCTGGACCTTGGCGCCTGCTGGGGATCTTCCCCCTGTTCGCCCAGGGCGTGGTCCGTACTTCCTGAGCAGCTCCCTGGGCGGTCCGGGCGGGCTCGTGGCCCGCCGCCGCCCGGCTCAGCTCGAGTAGACGTGCGGCGCGAGCGTCCCGACGAACGGCAGGTTGCGGTACTTCTCCGCGTAGTCGAGGCCGTAGCCCACGACGAACTCGTTGGGGATGTCGAAGCCGACGTAGCGCACGTCGACCTCGGTCTTCGCCGCGTCGGGCTTGCGGAGCATCGCCGCGATCTCGACCGACGCCGGGCCGCGCGAGCGGAGGTTCGACAGCAGCCACGAGAGCGTGAGGCCCGAGTCGATGATGTCCTCGACGATGAGCACGTTGCGGCCGGTGAGGTCCGCGTCGAGGTCCTTGAGGATGCGCACGACGCCCGACGACTTGGTGCCCGAGCCGTACGACGACACGGCCATCCAGTCCATCTCGACGTGGCTGTGCAGGCGGCGCGCCAGGTCCGCCATGACCATGACGGCGCCCTTGAGCACGCCGACGAGCAGGAGGTCCTTGCCCGCGTAGTCACGGTCGATCTGCGCGGCGATCTCGTCGAGCCGCGCACCGAGCTGGTCCTCGGTGAGCAGGATGTTCTCGAGGTCGCCTGCGACGTCCGATGCTTCCACGGGGGTCACTCCTGAGCTGGGGGGAGGGGGGAGGTGCCGGCCCGGCGCGTTGGCCCCGGGCCCAGGGAAAGCCTGCCACACGCGCGCGACGCCCTGCGGTCGCCCGGGAGGTGCACCGGGCCCTGGCCGCGCCACGCGGTGACGAGCGCGTCGAGCGCGTCGACGTGGACGGCGAACAGGTCGCTCCCCGGGCACCCCGCGCGCAGCGCCGCGGACCGCAGCGCACGACGCCGCAGCGCCGGGTGCGCGGCGGCGAGCGGGCCGACGTCGAGCACGACCGTCGCGCGGGACGCCGCTCCCCCGCCGGGGCCGAGGTCCGCGCCGGGGGCGGGGTCCGCGCCGGGTGGGACGAGGGCCGCCGCGAGGAGGTCGGCCGCGAGCGCGTCGAGGAGGTCGGCGTCGTCGCGCAGGAGGTCGGCGCTGCGCGCGAGCGCGGGCACCGCGCCCGGGCCGAGGACGTCGACGAGCACCGGCACGACCCGCCCGCGGACCTGCGAGCGCAGCGGCGCGCCCGTGTTCGTGGGGTCGTCCCACCAGTCGAGCCCGAGCGTGCGGCACACCGCCTCGGTCTGCGTGCGCCGCAGGGCGAGGAACGGGCGCCGGTACGCCCCGCGCCGCGGCGCCATGCCCGCGAGCGAGCGCGCCCCCGCCCCGCGGGCGAGGCCGAGCAGCACCGTCTCGGCCTGGTCGTCGAGCGTGTGGCCCAGGAGCACCGCGCCGGCGCCGTGGGCCGCCGCGACGTCGTCGAGCGCGGCGTACCGGGCCGTCCGGGCGTGGGCCTCCGGGCCGTCGCCCGCCGTCGGGACGACGACGCGGCGCACCTCCACCGGGTCGAGCCCCAGGTCGCGGCACCGCTCGGCGGCGGCCGCCGCGACGGCGGCGCTGCCGTCCTGGAGCCCGTGGTCCACGACGACGGCGCCCGCCCGCAGCCCGAGGCGCGGCGCCACGAACGCGGTGGCGGCCGCGAGCGCCGTCGAGTCGGCGCCGCCGGAGCAGGCGACGAGCACCGTCGCCCCCGGGGGAAGGTCGGCGAGCACGCCGCGCACGGCGTGGCGCGCGGCGGCGACGACCGGCGCCGGACCGCCCACGGCTCAGCCGTGCACGCGGCGCACCCAGGCGCGCGCGTCGGCGATCTCGCGGGCCGTGGGCAGGTTCTCCGGGGAGGCCCACACGGCGTTGAAGCCGTCGCGCCCGACGTCCTTCTCGACGGCGCGGACGAACGCCGCCCCGTCGCGGTACTGGGCGATCTTGGCGTCCATGCCGAGCAGGCGCCGCAGCACCACGTCGAGGCCGGAGCTGCCCTCGCCGTCGCGCCGCGCGTCGAACTTGCGCCGGATGCTGCGCACGGTGCGCACGGTGCGGGGCCCGACGGCGTCCATCGCGACGTCCGCGTGGCCTTCCAGGAGCGCCATGACGGCCGTGACGTCGGCGAGCCGGTCCTGCTCCTCGGGCGTGAGGAGGCCGTCGAGGAGGGTCGTGCCCTCGCCGCGCACCGCGTGCAGGACGGCGCGCCCCACCGCGACGAGCTTGTCGCGCAGGCGGGCCTCGGCGAGGCGTCGCGACGACGCGGAGAGCTCGGTGAGGAGGTCGCCCGCGCGCGTGCGCAGGTGGTCCGCGAGCCACGGCGCCGCCGCGAACTGGAGGGCGTGCGTCTGCTCGTGCAGGCACACCCAGAGGCGGAAGTCGGCGGGCCGCAGGTCGAGCGCGCGCTCGACCTGGAGCACGTTGGGCGCGACGAGCACGAGCCGGCCGGGGCCCGCCCCTGCCGCGGCCTGCCCGCTGTACGGGTCGAACTGGCCGAGGACGCGGCTCGAGAGGACCGCGAGGACCGAGCCGACCTGCGCCGCGCCGACGAGGGCGGTCGCCTGCGGCACGCGCCCGCTCTCCCCCACGAGCGCCTCGGTGACGCCCGTGGTGAGCGACGCCATGATCTCGGTGTTGGCGCGCGCCCAGCGGGGCCGGTCCACGACGTGCACCGTGCCCAGCGTCTCCGGGGTCCCCGCGACGGGCGTCATGCGGGTCACGTCGAGCACGTGCGGGACGGCCTCCCCCGCCGCGGTGCGCAGCCCCTCGACGAGGTCGGCCAGCTCGGCGCGCGACGCCTGGGGCCCCGGGCGCGCGAGGCGCCCGGCGATCTGCGCGGCGGCGGACCAGTCGACGACCGACCGGTCGCCGCGCGACGGGCCGTGGGGTCGGCCGTCCTGCTCGACGAGAGTCACCGGCCCACGGTAACCCGCTCGCCCGGCCGACGGGTTCGAGGACGCCCGGAGGATATACTCTCGGGATATACAACGGGAGGTCGGCATGGTGCGCACGACGGTGTTCCGCAGCAACAGGACGCAGGCGGTCCGGCTGCCCAAGGCGGTCGCGCTGCCCGACGACGTCCGGGAGGTGGACGTCCGGGCCATCGGCCGGTCACGGGTCATCACCCCGGCCGGCTCCGGGTGGGACGAGTGGTTCGAGCACGGCCTGCGCGTCGGTCCCGGCTTCCTCGCCGACCGCGACCAGGGCACCGCGGACGAGCGCGAGGCCCTGTGAGCACCCTCTACCTGCTCGACACGAACGTGCTCGTCGCCCTCCTCCGCGGGCACGGCGCGGCCGCGCGTCCGAGGCTGCGCGAGGCAGAGGGGCGCGTCGCCGTCTCGACCGCGAGCGAGATGGAGCTGGAGTACGGCGTGGAGCGCTCGCAGGACCCGGCCCGCAACCGGCAGGCGGTCGACGAGCTGCTGTCGCTCGTCGACGTGCTGCCCTTCGACAGCCTGGCGGCGATGCACGCCGGCAGGGTCCGCGCCGTCCTCGCGGCCCGCGGCACCCCTGTCGGCCCGTACGACGCGCTCCTCGCCGGGCACGCCCGGTCGCTCGGGCTCGTGCTGGTGACCAACAACGTCCGCGAGTTCTCCCGCGTGCCCGGCCTCGAGGTCGAGGACTGGCTGGCGGACGCGACGCACGGCCCCTGAACCGGGAGCCCTCCCCCAGACGTGGCGCGGCCCGTCAGGCGCTGCAGCCGCACTCCGCGAGCGACGCGACGAAGTCGTCGAGGATCAGGCGCGCGCCGTAGGTGCCGCCGTCCGGGACGGCGTCGGCCATGAGGGAGAACACGAGGAGGCGGTCGTCCGCGGTGACGACCGTCCCGGCGAGCGACGTGACGTTCGGCAGGCTGCCGGTCTTCGCGCGCACGACGCCGCGGCCCGCGTTGGCGAGGTAGCGCTCGTCGAGCGTCCCGGACAGCCCCGCGACGGGCAGGCCCACCGCGCCGGGCCGCAGCCGCGGGTGCGCAGGGTCGGCCAGGAGGCCCACGACCTCGTCGAGCTGTGCGGGCGTGACGACGGAGCCGTCGCCGAGCCCGGACAGGTCCGCGAGCGTCGCGCCCGTGAGGTCGACGCCGAGGCCCTCGACCGCCGCCCGCACGGCCTGGGTCGCGCCGGCACCCGAGCCGGGCAGGCCCGCGTCGAGCGCGACGACCCGGCCGACGACCTCGGTGATGGTGTTGTCCGAGTGCTGGAGCAGGTACGCGACGACGTCGCCGAGCGGGGCGGACTCCACCTCGCCCACCGTGCGACCCTCGCTCGGCGCCGGCGCTCGCACGACGTCCCCGGAGACGGTGACGCCCTCCTGCGCGAGCGCGGCCACGAACGCGTCGGCCGCGGCGAGGGCCGGGTCCTCCGCGCGCGGCGCGTACTCCTCGTCGGTGAGGCGCGCGATGTTCACCGCGAGCGCCGCGACGGGCGCGACGTAGCCGTTGCGCACGCTGGCCGGGTCGACGGTCGGCGCGACCGCGGGCCCGGTGAACAGCGTGTCGTCGAGGCGCAGCGAGATCGTCGTGCGTCCCGTCAGCCGCAGCTCGCCCGCGACCTGCGCGGCCAGGTCGCCGAGCCCGGCCCGGCCGTTGACCGCCGTCGGGTCCCCGGCACCCGCCGCGAGCATCATGTCGCCCCCGCCCACGAGGTACACCGTCTCCTGCCCCTCGAGGACGGCCCGGGTGGGCAGCGTGGTGTGCGCTCCCGGCGAGGTGAGCGCCGCCGCGGCGGTGAACGTCTTGAGGGTCGACGCCGGGACGTGCCCCACGCTCTCGCCGGCGGCGCCCAGCACGTCGCCCGTCACCGCGTCGGTCACGAGGACGCCCACGCGCGGGCCGAGCCGCGTGTCCGCGACGAGCCCGTCCACGAGCGCCTGCACCGCGCCGGTCGCGGGGACGGGCGCCGCGTCGTCGAGCGCCGGCAGCTCCACCTCGAGCGGCGGGGCGGCGGCCGCACCCGGCGCCTGCGGGAACGGCGGCGGCTCCGGGACGGGCGGCTCGAGCGTCAGCACGCCGGGGACGACGTCGTACGCGTCCGCCACGGCGTACCCGCCCGCGAGCGCGAGCACCACGCCGACGGCCACGCCCGTGCGCGTCGCCCAGCCCATACCTCTCCCTCGGTCCGCCCCGGCCGCCGGGGCGCGTCGTCCTCGTGCCCGTCCCGACCGGTCGCCGGTCGCCCGACCCGCCCCCCGGGCCCGCGGGCACGTGCGCATTATCACTCACGGCGTCGCCCGCCCAGGGCCGTACGGACTCTTGTGGGCGGACGTCCCGTGTCACACTAGTTCCCGCACGACGGCGTCGTCCGTCGATCATCCGACACCAGCCACCGCCCGAGCGCCGCGGTGCCGGTACGACTGGAGGAAGCAGTGGAGTTCGACGTCACGATCGAGATCCCCAAGGGGCAGCGCAACAAGTACGAGGTGGACCACGCGACCGGTCGCATCCGCCTCGACCGCATGCTCTTCACCTCGACCCGCTACCCCGACGACTACGGGTTCATCGAGGGGACGCTCGGCGAGGACGGCGACCCGCTGGACGCCCTCGTGCTGCTCGAGGAGCCCACGTTCCCGGGCTGCCTGATCCGCTGCCGCGCGCTAGGCATGTTCCGCATGCGCGACGAGGCCGGCGGCGACGACAAGGTGCTGTGCGTCCCGACGGGCGACCAGCGTGCCGCGTGGCGCCAGGACATCGACGACGTGTCCGACTTCCACCGCCTGGAGATCCAGCACTTCTTCGAGGTCTACAAAGACCTGGAGCCCGGCAAGTCCGTCGAGGGCGCGCACTGGGTCGGCCGCGCCGACGCCGAGGCCGAGATCGAGCGCTCCCTGCAGCGCGCCATCGACTCCGGGTACCACACGCCGGGCCACTGACCGGCTCGTCCCCCCGTACGACGGCGGCCGTCCACCTCACGAGGTGGGCGGCCGCCGTCGCGCGTCGCGGGCTACGGTCGGCCCGCGTACGGCATCGCGTCGGCCCAGCGCATCGCGACCTCGTGCACGGGGCTGCCGGGCTGCCGCGCCTCGATCATCATCCCGCCGCCGGTGTACATCGCGACGTGGCGGATGGTCGACGGGTTCGACGTGTCGTTGGCGTAGAAGATGAGGTCGCCGGGCCGGAGCCGGTCGTAGGAGATCTTCTGCACGCGCTGGTACTGCGAGCGCGACGTCCGGGTGATGTCGACGCCCGCGGCGGCCCACGCGCGGGACGTGAGGCCCGAGCAGTCGTAGCCCGGCCCGGTGCCGCCGAACACGTACGGCGCGCCGATCTTCGTGCGCGCCCACGCGACGGCGGCCTGACCCTGGGCGCCGTTCCCCACGCCCGTGCCGGGCGGCGGCGTGACCACGGGCGGCGGGGCGGGAGCAGGCGGAGGCGCCGGAGCCGGGGCAGGCGCTGGGGCGGGAGCCGGCGCCGGGGCGGGAGCGGGGGCCGGAGCCGGTGCCGGTGCCGGGACGGGAGCCGGGTTCTGCGCGGCCGGGGCGGACGGCGCGGCCGGGGCGGCCGGGGCGGACGGGGCGGACGGCGCCGCCGCCGGCGTCCCCGCAGCGGGCGGCGCGACCCGCTCCCGGGCCGCGCTCTCGCGCGCGCTCGCGGCCTGCGCGTCGAGCGCGTCCTGGCGCTCCCGCTCGACGTCGACGCTCGTGGCCCGGGCCTGCGCGAGCTCGGCGAGCAGCGTCTCCCGGCGCGCCGCGGACTCCTGCACGGCCTCGTCGAGCGCCCCGGAGGAGACCTGGGCGGCGGCCAGCGCGTCGCGCGCGCGGTCCTCGACCTCGGCCTGGTGCGCGAGCGCCGCGTCGGCCCGCGCGCGGGCCGTCCCGGCGACGGCGCGCGCCGTCGCGTGCGTCTCGACCGCACGGCCGGCGGTGCGGCCCGCGACGCGCTCGGCGTTCTCGCGCGCGACGACCTGCTCGACGCCGTCCGCGTCCAGGACCGTCCGCAGCGCGTCGAGCTCCGTCGAGCCCTGGCGTGACGCGCGGAAGAGGGCGCCGACGGAGGCCCGCGCGTCGGACTCGCCCGACCGGGCCGTCGCGAGCGCCGCCTGGGCGTCGCGCACCTCCGCGTCGGCGGCCTCGAGCTCGCCCTGCGCCGCGGCGTACTCCTCCGCCGCCGTCTCGACGGCCGCGACCGCGGACGCGTGCCGGTCGCGCAGCGCCGCGAGCTCCCGCTCGACCGTCGCCACGTCCCGTGACGCGCCGTCGGCGGCCTCGCGCGCGGCGCGCACGTCGTCGTCCGACGGCGCGGACGACGCGGTCGGGGCGAGGCCCACGCCGAGCGCGAGCACGAGCGCTCCGGCGGCCCCCGCCACGGCGACACGACGGCACGGCGCGCTCCGGGTCACGCGGTTCATCAACCCCTCCTCGGCGTGTCTCGTTGACAGCACTCGCACGAGTCTGCCCGGGACGCCCGCTTCGCGCGATCCGAGCAGTCGCGGACTTCTCACAATGTGGTCTCGCATGCTGAGAAGGGCCTACCGGGTTGCCGACGACGCGCCTAGCCTCGGCCTCATGTCCCGTCGAATGTGTCGCTGACCCGAGCGCACGTTCGCCTGCCCGCGAGCCGTCGTCGACGACGCCCTCGCCGCGGCATCCCGTCCCGCGTGCGCCTCTCGCCGCGGTCGACGACCCCGTCCCCGCCGCACCCGCCCCGGTGCACCCTCACGCCGCCGTCCCACCCCACCCGCAGGAGAGCAACCATGAGCACCGACACCGACACCGCCCCCGCCTGGTCCTTCGAGACGCGCCAGGTCCACGCCGGCCAGACCGCCGACCCGACGACCGGCGCCCGCGCGCTCCCGATCTACCAGACCACGTCGTTCGTCTTCCCGGACGCCTCGGTCGCAGCCGACCGGTTCGCGCTCAAGGACCTCGGCCCGATCTACACGCGCATCGGCAACCCGACGCAGGAGGTCGTGGAGAACCGCATCGCCTCGCTCGAGGGCGGCGTCGGCGCGCTGCTCCTCGCGTCCGGGCAGGCCGCGACGACGTTCGCGATCCTCAACGTCGCCGAGGCGGGCGACCACGTCGTCGCCTCCCCGAGCCTGTACGGCGGCACCTACAACCTCCTGCAGTACTCGCTCGCCAAGCTCGGAGTCGAGACGACGTTCGTCGCCGACCCGCACGACCCGCAGGCCTGGCGCGACGCCGTGCGCCCGAACACCAAGCTGTTCTTCGGCGAGACGATCCCGAACCCGCAGGCCGACGTCCTCGACATCGAGGCCGTCGCGGCGGTCGCGCACGAGGTCGGTGTCCCGCTGATCGTCGACAACACGGTCGCCACGCCCTACCTGCTGCGCCCGCTCGAGCACGGGGCGGACGTCGTCGTGCACTCCGCGACGAAGTACCTCGGCGGCCACGGCTCCGCGATCGGCGGCGTGATCGTCGACGGCGGCACGTTCGACTACGCGGCGCACCCGGAGCGGTTCCCGAACTACAACACGCCCGACCCCTCGTACAACGGTCTCGTCTACGCGCGCGACCTCGGCGTGGGCGGCATCCTCGGTGCCAACCTCGCGTACGTGCTCAAGGCGCGCGTCCAGCTCCTGCGCGACCTGGGCTCGGCGATCTCGCCCTTCAACGCGTTCCTCATCGCGCAGGGCATCGAGACGCTGTCGCTCCGCGTCGAGCGCCACGTCGCCAACGCGCAGAAGGTCGCCGAGTGGCTCGAGGCGCGCGACGACGTCCGGACCGTCCACTACGCGGGCCTGCCCTCGAGCCCGTGGCACGCGAACGCGCAGAAGTACCTGCCGCGCGGCGCGGGCGCGGTCCTCGCGTTCGAGCTCGACGGCGGCAGCGAGGCCGGGCAGGCGTTCGTCTCCGCGCTGCAGCTCCACTCGAACGTGGCGAACATCGGCGACGTCCGGTCGCTCGTCATCCACCCGGCGTCGACGACGCACGCCCAGCTCAGCCCCGAGGAGCAGGCGAAGTCCGGCGTGACGCCGGGCCTGGTCCGCCTCGCGGTCGGCATCGAGCACGTCGACGACATCCTCGCCGACCTCGAGCTCGGGTTCACCGCCGCCAAGTCGGCGCTGGGCTCCTGACCGGCCGACGACGGGCGCGGCGATGACGGATCTGGACAGCCGGGGCGCCCTGGGCGCCCCGGCCGTACAGTGGCCGACGGTGACCCCGGTGAACGACGAGCTCCTCTCCCCCGCCCCCGACGCCCGCTCCGGCGCGCGGCCGGGTGACTCGTCGACGCACGGCGTGGCGCCGTCGCGCGCGCGGGTCAAGGCCCCGGTGCCGGCGACCGGGGCGTGGCGCGAGGGCGACCCGGCGGGCCGGCGACGCTTCGCCGACGTCGGCACGTTCGACCTCGAGTCCGGCGCCCGCCTGCCCGACGTCCGGGTCGCGTACGAGACGTGGGGCACGCTCGCGCCCGACGGGTCGAACGCCGTCCTCGTGCTGCACGCCCTCACCGGCGACTCGCACGTGAGCGGCCCCGCCGGCCCGGGGCACGTCACCGCGGGCTGGTGGGAGTCGCTCGTCGGGCCCGGCGCCCCGATCGACACCGACCGCTGGTTCGTCGTCGCGCCCAACGTGCTCGGCGGCTGCCAGGGCACCACCGGACCGGCGTCGACCGCGCCCGACGGCCGCCCGTGGGGCAGCCGGTTCCCGCGCGTCACGACGCGCGACCAGGTCGCGGTCGAGATCGAGCTCGCCCGGACGCTCGGCGTCACCTCGTGGGCGTTCGTCGTCGGCGCCTCGATGGGCGGGCACCGCGTGCTGGAGTGGGCGCTCCTCGGGCCCGAGGCCGGGGTCGACGTCGTCTCGCTCGCCGCGATCGCGACCGCCGCCCAGACCACGGGCGACCAGATCGCCTGGGCCCACCCGCAGCTCGGCGCTGTCCGCGCCGACCCGGGCTTCCGCGGCGGCGACTACTACGACGCCGCGGACGGCGACGGCCCGCACGTCGGGCTCGGCATCGCCCGGCAGATCGCGCACGCGACCTACCGGTCCGCGCGCGAGCTCGACGACCGCTTCGGCCGGCTGCCGCAGGGCGGCGAGGACCCGTTCACCGACGGCCGCTACGCCGTGCAGTCCTACCTCGACCACCACGGGGACAAGCTCGCGCGGCGGTTCGACGCGAACTCGTACGTCGTGCTCACCGAGTCGATGCTCACGCACGACCTCGGGCGCGACCGCGGTGGCGTCGAGGCGGCGCTCGCGCAGATCACCGCGCACGCGCTCGTCGTCGCCGTCGACACGGACCGGCTGTTCCTCCCCGCCGACTGCGCGCGCATCGCCGCCGGCATCCCCGGCGCCGAGCCCCTGCGGACGCTCACGAGCGACTTCGGGCACGACGGCTTCCTCATCGAGTTCGACCAGCTCGGACCGATCGTCGCCGACTTCCTCGGCGAGCGGGCGCGCGTGCGCGACTGACGCACTCCCCGTCGAGGCAGGTCCTGGGGGGATCCTCCCGAGCGGGCCCCGTGGTCGGAGGACGGGCCGGACCGTAGGTTGGTCCCATGCTCGCCGCCTACGCCGACCGCACCGACCCCGACGACCCCCTGGCCGGCCTCGTCGTCGGGGACCGCCCCGAGCCCGCGTCCCGCGAGCACTGGACCACGGTCGACGTGCGCGCCGCGTCGCTCAACCACCACGACCTCTGGTCGCTGCGCGGCGTCGGGCTGCCCGCCGACCGCCTGCCCATGATCCTCGGGACCGACGCCGCGGGCGTCGCCCCCGACGGCTCCGAGGTCGTCGTGCACGCCGTGGTCGGTGCGGACGGGCACGGTGTCGGGCCCACCGAGCGTCGATCCCTGCTGTCCGAGCGGTACCCGGGCACGCTCGCGGAGCGCGTCGCCGTCCCGACCCACAACCTCGTCCCCAAGCCGCCCGAGCTGACCTTCGTCGAGGCCGCGTGCGTCCCGACGGCGTGGCTCACGGCCTACCGCATGCTCTTCACCGCCGGTGGCGCCGCCCCCGGGGACCGCGTCCTCGTGCAGGGCGCGGGCGGCGGGGTCGCGACGGCGGCCGTCGCGCTCGGCGCCGCCGCGGGGCTCGAGACGTGGGTGACCTCCCGCTCCGCGGCGAAGCGCGCCGGAGCGGCCCGCCTCGGGGCGGCGGCGACGTTCGAGCCCGGCGCCCGCCTGCCCGCGCCCGTCGACGTCGTCGTCGAGACGGTCGGGCAGGCCACGTGGAGCCACTCGCTGCGGTCCGTGCGACCGGGCGGCACCGTCGTCGTGGCGGGCGCCACGAGCGGCGACGCGTCGCCCGCCGAGCTCACACGCGTGTTCTTCCACGAGATCCGCGTGCAGGGCGTGACCATGGGCTCGCGCGACGACCTCGCCGCGCTCCTGCGGTTCCTCGCACGGAGCGAGGTGCGCCCCGTCGTCGACCAGGTGCTCCCCCTCGACCGCGCGCGCGACGGCCTCGCGCGGCTCGCGGCCGGCGACCACTTCGGCAAGGTGGTGCTCACGCCGTGACGTCCGCGGCCTGGGCCCCCGACGTGCTCGGGGCAGAGTTCGAGCAGCGCACCGTCGAGCTGGAGCCCGACGACGAGGGCGACGTCGTCGTCACGGTCGTCCGGCACGTCCCGCCGACGGACGAGCCCCTGCGCCCCGCGCGCGCGGTGCTCTACCTCCACGGCTGGAGCGACTACTTCTTCCAGACCGAGCTCGCCCAGACCTGGCACGGCCTCGGCGCGGCGTTCTACGCCGTCGACCTGCGCAAGTACGGTCGCAGCCTGCGCCCGCACCAGACCCCCGGGTACGCGGACCACCTCGAGGAGTACGACGCCGACATCGCCGCCGCGCTGGACGTCGTGCGGGAGGACCTCGGGGCGCACGTCGCGATCATGCTCATGGGGCACTCGACCGGCGGTCTCGTCGCGGCGCTGTGGGCGCACCGGCACCCCGGCGTCGTGCGTGGCCTGGTGCTCAACAGCCCGTGGCTGGAGCTGCAGGGGTCGTCGGTCGCGCGGACCGTCTCCGGCCCCGCGATCCGCCAGCTCGCCCGCTTCCAGCCCCGTGCCCCGCTCCCCAACGTCGATCCCGGCTACTACGCCCGGACGCTCCGGGACCGGGAGGACGGCACGTGGACCATCGACGACGCGTGGCGCCCCGTCCCGTCGTTCCCCGTCCGCGCGGGATGGCTGCGCGCGATCATCTCCGGCCACGCGCGCGTCGCGGCCGGCCTGGCGATCGACTGCCCCGTGCTCGTGCTGCTCGCCGAGAGGTCGCTGTTCAGCACGCGGTGGACGGAGGACATGCGCGCCGCAGACATCGTGCTCGACGTCGAGCCGCTCGCCCGCCGGGCCTCGCACCTGGGTAGCGTCGTCACCCTGGTACGTATCCCTGGCGGCATGCACGACCTGTCGCTCTCGGCACCGGAGCCCCGGGCACGCTTCTACGCGGAGATCGTTCGGTGGTCGGCGGCGTACGGCTGGTCCTGAGCGACACTCGTCCGCTCTCACATCCTCGTTCGCCCGTCCGTGCGGGCCGACGACGTCCCAGGACGTGCAGGCACCGGCGCGTCCGTCGCGTGGTGAGGGGGCATGCGGAAATGCCGAAGGCCCACCCCGTGTGGGGTGGGCCTTCGGTGAAGGGTTGTCCGGCGGCGTCCTACTCTCCCACCCCGTCTCCAGGGCAGTACCATCGGCGCTGAAGG
>NZ_JAVHYN010000009.1:0-108156 GCF_031119065.1 Cellulosimicrobium sp. XJ-DQ-B-000 | reverse complement strand
CCGTGCCCGTGGAGGACATCCTGGGCAAGACCGAGGTCACCGTCCCCGTCCTGGACAACGACGAGGACCCCGACGGCGCCGCGAGCGAGCTCACCGTGACCACCGACGCGACCACCGCGAGCGTCACCCCCGACGGCGAGCTCACCGTCACCCTCACCGAGGGTCGCCAGGTCATCACCTACACGGCGACCGACATCGACGGCCTGACCGCCAAGGCCTTCGTCAAGGTCCCCGGCCTCACCGACCAGAAGCCCACGCTGCGGCCGGGCACGCAGCTCGAGGTGCTGGCGGGGGAGTCGCTCCCGATCGACCTCACCGAGCACGTGCTCGTCGTGGAGGGCCGCTCCCCGCGCCTGACCACCGAGGACAAGGTCAAGGTCACCGAGGGGGACCGGCAGGTCCCGTCCGTGACCGAGATCGTCTACACGCCCGACGCGGACTACACCGGCCCGGCGTCGGTGTCGTTCGAGGTGACGGACGGGTCGGGCCCGGACGACCCGGAGGGCCGGACGAACGTCCTGACGATCCCCGTCCAGGTGCTCCCGCCGGAGAATTTGCCGCCGGAGCTGTCGACCCCGACGCTCGACGTCGCGGCGGGCGAGGAGGCCTCGATCGACCTCGCGCGCTTCGCGACCGACCCCGACGGCGATCCCCTGACCTTCAAGGCCACCGGCCAGGCCCAGGGCGTGACCGTGTCCGTCGAGGGCACCACGCTGCGCGCCCAGGCGACCCCGGACGTGCCCAAGGGCTCGGTCGTGCAGGTCCCGATCACCGTCACCGACGGCGAGCACCCCCCGGTCGAGGGCACCGCGACCCTGACCGTCGTGGCCTCCACCCGGCCCCTGGCGCGCGCCAACCCCGACACCGTCGACGACGCCCACCAGGGCAAGGCCACCACCGTGCCCGTCCTCGCCAACGACTCCAACCCGTTCCCCGACCGGCCGCTGACCCTCGTCGACGCCGTGGTGGAGACGGGGCAGGGCACCGCCTCCGTCTCGGGCGACCAGGTCTCGGTCACCCCGCGCGACGACTTCGTCGGGGTCATGGTCGTCCGGTACCGGATCCAGGACGCGACGAAGGACCCCGACCGCGAGGTCGAGGGCCGCGTCCAGCTCAAGGTCCTGGGCAAGCCCGAGGCGCCCGCGACCCCGCAGGTCGTCGAGGTCCGCTCCAAGACGGTCGTGCTCACCTGGGACCCGCCGAACAACAACGGCGCCGACATCACCGGCTACACCGTGCGCTCCCAGAACGGCTACACCAAGGAGTGCGGCACCACCACGTGCACCCTCGACGGGCTGACCAACAACGTCGAGTACACCTTCACCGTCTACGCGACCAACGCCGTCGGCGACGGCCCCGCCTCCCCGGCCTCCGCCGTCGCCCGACCCGACGAGAAGCCCGACCCGCCCGCCGCACCCCGCCTCGAGTTCGGCGACAAGTCCCTCACCGTCACCTGGACCAACAAGACCTACACCGACCGCTCGCCGATCCAGGCCGTCAACCTCGAGATCTCGCCCGCGCCGCCGGGCGGCGCCGTGCAGAAGACGGCCCTGACCGGGACGTCGGTGACGTGGGACGGCCTGCAGAACGGCGTCGCGTACAAGGTGCGCGCCCAGGCCGTGAACCTCGCCCCTGACCCCTCGGACTGGGGCGACTACTCGGCCGCCGAGACGCCGGCGGGCAAGCCGGCGGCTCCCGCCAAGCCGGCGGTGCGGCGCACGTCGATCGGCGACACGTCGCAGATGCAGGTCTCCTGGGGCGCCCCGGACGGCAACGGCGCCCCGATCACGCGGTACACGATCGAGGCGCTGCGGGGCGGGAGCGTCGTGCAGACCTCGACCGCCGCCGGCGGCGCGACGTCCGCGACGATCGGCGTCCCGGCGGACACGACGGGCTACGCGTTCCGGGTGCGCGCGCACAACAAGGCGACGGACAAGCTCGGCGACGCCGAGTTCTCGCCGGCGTCGGACCCGGTGCGCGCGTTCGCGAAGCCGGGCGCGGTGTCGAACCTCAGCGCCGACGCGAACGGCACGAACGGCGAGATCCAGCTGTCGTTCGGCGCGGCGTCGGGCAACGGCGTGCGGGCCGACGAGATCACCTACCAGTACGACGCCGGCGGTGGCTGGCAGCCGCTCGGCGCGAACAAGGTCGTCGGCGGGCTGTCGAACGGCAAGCCGTACCGGATCGCGGTGCGCGCCGTCGCGGGGGTCGACGGCGCGCGCGAGCCGGGGGCGGCGGCGACGGCGAACGAGGAGTCGCCCTACGGGCCCATCCCGGCGCCGGTCGTCTCGATGAACGGCGGCGACCGCTCGATCACGTACAGCTGGTCGACCGCGGGCAACGGGCGCGGGTACTCCGTGCAGGTGCGCGGCGCGGTCCAGTCCACCCAGAAGGAAGGCTCCGGGAGCCTCTCGGTCGGCTACTCCGAGACGCGCGAGATCTGCGTCCGGGTCACCCCGACGGAGGGCGCCCCGAAGGAGACGTGCAGGTCGGCGACGTCCGACAAGAAGCCCGAGCCCGTCCTCACGGTGAGCAAGGGGAGCAACCACAAGCTCCCCGACGGGAAGTGGCCGGGCGAGTGCGGGCACTCGTCGTGCGCCGAGCTCTACCTCACCATCAAGGACGGCCCGGCCAACACCTCGTTCCGGGTGACGTGCTATGGCGGCGGTTCGCAGATCGGGTCCGGCAACTACAGCCGCGACGCCCAGGGCCGCGCCCTGCAGACGGACGGGAACGGGAACTACTCCGGCGGCCAGCAGTGCGTCTACGGCCAGCCGGGCGGCTCGGCGCGGATCGAGACGACCATCGGGAGCACGAACACCATGACGTGGTACTAGCGCGGCCCGCGCCCCACCTCGGACAGCACAGCGAACGGAAGCGACGAATGACCACCATGACCCCCGAGCAGGCCACCTGGTTCGCTCAGACCTTCGACCGCCTCGTCGGCAACGTGGGCCAGGCCGTCCTGGGCAAGGCGCACGTCGTGCGCCTGACCCTGACGTGCATGCTCTCCGAGGGGCACATCCTCCTCGAGGACGCGCCCGGCACCGGCAAGACCTCGCTCGCGCGCGCGCTCGCCGCGAGCGTCCAGGGCACGAACAACCGCATCCAGTTCACCCCGGACCTCCTGCCGTCCGACGTCACGGGCGTGACGATCTACGACCAGAAGACGGGGAAGTTCGAGTTCCACCCGGGCCCGATCTTCGCGTCCATCGTCCTCGCGGACGAGATCAACCGCGCCTCGCCCAAGACGCAGTCCGCGCTCCTCGAGGTCATGGAGGAGGGCCGGGTCACGGTCGACGGCGTCGGTCACGAGGTCGGCCGCCCGTTCATGGTCATCGCGACGCAGAACCCCATCGAGCAGGCCGGGACGTACCGCCTGCCCGAGGCGCAGCTCGACCGCTTCCTCATGAAGGCGTCGATCGGCTACCCGGACCACGCCTCGACGGTCGAGATCCTCTCGGGCGCGTCCGTCCGCGACCGGAGCAAGACGCTCCAGCCGCTCATCACGACGCAGGCCGTCACGGAGATGGCCGAGCTCGGCGCGCGCGTGCACGTCGACGGCGCGGTGCTCGAGTACGTCTCCCGGCTCGCCGAGGAGACGCGCAACGCGCCCGAGGTGCGCGTCGGCGTCTCCGTCCGTGGTGCGCTCGCCCTCGTGCGCTGCGCGAAGGTGTGGGCCGCCGCGCACGGGCGCAACTACGTCCTGCCGGACGACGTCAAGGAGCTGGCGCAGCCGGCGTGGGCGCACCGCCTCGTGCTCGACCCCGAGGCGGAGTTCGCGGGCGCGACGAACGAGGCCGTGCTCGGCCGCCTGCTCGCCGACGTCGCGGCGCCGCAGGAGCGCCGCAGCGCCTGACGCGACCGGCGTCCCGCACGCCGGCCGCACGCCGTCCCGCCGCCGGCGGACCGACGGCCCGCACCGACCGAGAGCCCATGCCATGAACGCCACCTCCGGCCCGACGAGCGGGCGCCCCAGCGCCCGCTCCGGCCGCACCGCCAGCGGCGGCCGCCCGGGCGCACCCCGCGCGGGGTCCGCCCTCGCCGGGCTGCTCCGCCCCCTGGCCGCACCCCTCGCGCGGGTCACCGCGCCGGTCGGGCGCGCGCTCGCGCCCGCCGCGCGGACGGTCCGGCCCGTGACGTCCGCCGTCAGCCCGTTCGGCTGGGCTGCGCTCGTCGTCACGGTCGCGGCCTGGTGGGCCGGGCTCGCGCTGTCGTGGCTCGAGCTGCTCGTCGTGGCGGTCCTGCTCACGGTCGCGCTGCTCGCGGCCGTCGCGTTCGTGCTCGGGCGCTTCCGGTACGCCGTCGTGCTCGACCTCGCGCAGCAGCGCGTGACGGTGGGGGACCGTGCGGTGGGCCGGCTCGACGTCCGCAACGACTCCGCCCGTCCGCTGCTCCCGTCGGTCATGGAGCTGCCCGTGGGGCAGGGCATGGCGACGTTCCCCGTGCCGCGCCTGCGCCCGCAGGGGAGCCACGAGGAGATCTTCACCGTGCCGACCCACCGGCGGTCGGTCATCTCCGTCGGCCCGGTGCGCTCCGTGCGGGCCGACCCGCTCGGGCTCCTGCGGCGCGAGGTCGTGTGGACCGAGCCCGAGGAGCTCTTCGTCCACCCGCGCGTCAAGAACCTGTCCGGCTCGTCGACCGGGTTCCTCAAGGACCTCGAGGGCCGCGTGACCACCGACATCTCGAACTCCGACGTGTCGTTCCACGCGCTGCGCGACTACGTGCCCGGCGACGACCGGCGCCACATCCACTGGAAGACGACGGCCCGCACGGGCCAGCTCATGGTGCGCCAGTTCGAGGAGACGCGGCGCTCGCACCTCGCGGTGCTGCTCTCGACGCGGGCCGAGGACTACGCGCACGACGACGAGTTCGAGCTCGCCGTGAGCGCGTGCGGGTCCCTCGGGCTCCAGGCGATCAAGGAGGACCGCGGCGTCACGGTCCTCGTCAACGACGGCAACCTGCGCGGCGACCACCGCACGCGCCTCCTCGACGACCTCGCGCGCGTGGAGACGCAGTCGCAGCGCACGTCGCTCGTCGACGTCGCGCGCGTCGCGGGCCTGACGATCACGGACGCGTCGGTGGTGGCGTTCATCGTCGGGAGCCGGGTCACCCCGACGGAGCTCCGTGCGGCGTCGGCGCGCCTGCCGCAGGACGTGCGCGTCATGGCGATCCAGTGTGTGCCCGGCGCGTCCCTCAGCCGGCACGCGATCGCGGAGCTCGTCGTCCTCACCATCGGCGAGCTCGGCGAGCTCCCCCTCGCCCTGCGGAGGCTGAACGACTGATGAGCGCGCCCAGCACCACGACGCGCGGCTCGCGCCGCGCCACGCCGGTCGGCACGCCGGCGCCCTCGTCCGGCACGTCGCAGCGGAACACGACCCGGCTGCGCGGCGCCGACACGCCGCGCGCCCTCACGGCGCTCGGCGCCGTCGACGCGCTCGCGCTCGTCCTCGTCCTCGGTGCCACGGTCGTCGGGTTCGGCCCCGTCTGGGGCTCCTCGGGCTACCTGATCCCCGCCGCGGGGGGCGCCGTCGTCGGCCTCGCGGTCGCGTGGCTCGGGGCCTGGCGGCGCTGGGCGGCCTACACCGTGCTCCCGGTCGCGGTCCTCGCCTACCTCCTCCTGGGCGGTCTGCTCGCCCTGCCCGCCGACGCGATCGGCGGCGTGCTCCCGTCGCTCGCGACGATCGCCGACCTCGCGCGCGGGGCGGTGACGGGCTGGAAGGAGTTCGTCACGACCGTCCCGCCGCTGCACTCGTTCCCGCACCTCGCCGTCGTCCCGTACCTCCTCATGCTCGTCACGGGGCTCCTCGCGGGCACGATCGCGTGGCGCGCGCGCCGTGCCGCGTGGGCGCTCGTGCCGGTGGCCGTCGCGTTCGTGGCGGTCATCCTGCTCGGGACGGTCATCGCGGCGTACCCGGTGGCGCAAGGCCTCGTGCTCGGCGGCGTCGGCCTGCTCTGGGCGGGGTGGCGCGTCACCGCCGCGCGGCTCGGCGCGCACCAGATCACGACGGAGGCGAGCCGCGCCGCGACGCGGCGCCTGTGGTGGCACCGCGTGCGCACGGGCGCGGCGATGCTCGTCGTCGGGGGCGTCGCGGCGGCGTTCGCGGCCCCCGCGCTCCTGCCCGACGACCCGCGCACCGTCCTGCGCGAGACGGTCGTCCCGCCGCTCGACCTGCACCAGTACGTCAGCCCGCTCACGGCGTTCCGCAAGTACGCGAAGGACATGCGCGAGGACGAGCTGTTCACCGTGCGGGGCCTGCCCCCGGGCGCGAAGGTCCGCCTCGCCGCGCTCGACACCTACAACGGCGTCGTCTACGACGTCTCGAGCGGGCTGCCCGGCTCGGGCGTCTACACGCGCGCGGGCCAGGAGATCGCGACGGTCGCGCCCGGCACGCCGACGCGCCTCGACGTCCAGGTCGGCGACTACACCGGGGTGTGGGTGCCCGACGTCGGCCGGCTCGCGGGCATCACCTACACCGGCGAGCGGGCGCGCGAGCTCGCCGACACGACGTACTACAACGGCACGACCGGCACGGCGCTGTCGACCGCCGGGCTGCGCCCGGGCGACACCTACACGCTCGACGCGCTCGTCACGGCCGAGCCCACCGAGGACGACCTCCGCGCGGGGACGATCGACCAGTCGGTGCAGGTCCCCACACCGCCGAAGGGCGTGCTGCCCGCGTCGCTCGCGGGCAAGGCCGCGCAGTTCATGGGCGAGGAGACCGAGCCCGTCGACCAGCTCTACGCGCTGCGTGACGGCCTCGTCGCGAGCGGCATCTTCTCGAGCGGGCTGGACACGCAGCCGCCGTCGCGACCGGGCCACTCGGCGGAGCGCATCGACACGCTGCTCGCCGACGAGGAGATGGTGGGCGACGACGAGCAGTTCGCCGTCGCGCTCGCGCTCATGGCCAACCAGGCCGGCATCCCGGCTCGCGTCGTGATGGGCTTCTACCCCGACCTGGACAAGAACCCGCTCGAGCCGGGCGAGCCGTACACGGCGACCGGGACCGACGTGCACGCGTGGGCCGAGGTGCCGTTCGTCGGCCACGGCTGGGTGCCGATCACGGCGATCCCGGACGAGGACAACAAGATCCAGCCGGAGCCGAAGAGCCTCCAGGTGCCCAAGCCCCCGATCCTCGAGGACCCGGAGCCGCCGGAGGAGCCCGCCGAGGCCGAGGCCGGGAAGATCGACGACGAGGAGAAGGAGAAGGCCGACAGCGACGGGTTCGACTGGGGGCAGGCGGTCCTCATCGGCGTCGCCGTGGTCGTGCCGCTCGCGCTGCTCGCGCTCCCGGTCGTGCTCGTGCTCGCCTACAAGGCGCGACGCCGGGCCCGGCGCCGCACCGCGGAACGGCCCGTCGACCGCGTGAGCGGCGGCTGGCGCGAGGTGCTCGACACCGCGACCGACCTCGGGACGCCTGTCCCCGCCGGCTCGACCCGCCGCGAGGGCGCGGGGGTGCTCGCGCAGGCGTACGGCGCGACGGCGACGATCCCGCTCGCGCACCGCGCGGACGCGACCGTCTTCGGCACCGGGGAGCCGACGGAGCAGGAGATCGAGGCGTTCTGGGCGGACGTCGACTCCGTCGTCGGAGGGCTACGCTCCTCCGTGAACCGTCGCGCCCGGGTGCGTGCCGCGCTCTCGCTGCGGTCCGTGCGCGCGGGCGGCGGTTCCGCGGGCCTGCGCCGGTGGCTGCCCGGCCGCCGCGCCGGCGCGCGGGGTGGCGCGGTGCCCCCGGCGGCAGGGTCGTCGTCGGGGCCGTCGAGACGACAGGGAGACGAGTCATGAGCGACGTGACGTGCCCCGCCTGCGGGTCCGCGCAGTCCCCGGGGGCCGCGTTCTGCGCGGTGTGCGGGCAGCCGTTCCCGCGGACGGGCCGGCCCGTCGCCGCGCCGTCGGCGGGGCCGGTCGGCGGCGTCCAGGCCGTCGCGGGCCGCGGTGGGCCGGACCTGCCGTACGCCGCCGTCGCGCACTCGGCGCCGGACACGACGACCGAGCCCGAGGTCTACGCGGCGACGCAGAAGGCCTTCGTCCCGGTCTCGGCCGGGGCGTCGCCGTCGTCCCTCGCCGCCGCGCCCTTCGCCGGGACCGGCCGCCGCTTCCTCGCGTACCTCGTGGACGCGGCGGTGCCGGCCGTCGTCGCTCTCGTCGTCCTCGTGGCGGGTCTCGCGGTCGTGGGCGCGCCGCTCGGCAGCGTGCAGACGGTGACCCAGGAGGAGGCCGCCGCGCTGCTCGGCAAGATCCTCGTGGTCTACGTCGTGGCCGCGGTGCTCGCGCTCGCGTGGTGGGTCGGCGTCTGGTTCTGGGAGGGGTCGACGGGCAAGACGCTCGGCAACCTCGCGACCGGCATCCGCACGGTGGACGCGGGCACGCGCGGGCCGGTCGGGTTCGGGCGCGCGGCGCTGCGCTGGATCATCGTGGGCGTCGTGCCGCTGGGCGGGATCCTCGTCGTGCTGCTCAGCCCGCGCTTCGACTCCACCGGCCGGTCGCAGGGCTGGCACGACAAGGCGGGCCGGTCGCTCGTGCTCGACGTGCGCGGCGTCGCCCCCACGTCCTCGGGGTACGACGGCGTCGCCTCGCTCGTGGCGGGCGGCCCCGCCGGGGCGTACGGCGCCCCGGCCGCCCCCGGCGCGTACCTCGCCGCCCCGGGCGGCCAGCCGGCGCCGTACCCGGCGCCCGACGTCGGGCGCCCGCCCGCGCCGTCGGCCGCGACGCCCGCCGCGTCGTTCGCGCCGCCGCCGTCTCCCGCCTCGTCGGCCCGCCCGGGCGAGGCGTCCGGGGCGGTGCCGGCCGCGCCCGTGCCGGACCCCTGGGCCTTCCCGTCCACGCCCGCGCCCACCGAGGGCGGTCTCATCACGGGCGTCCCCGGCGTCGGGAGCGGAGCGTCCGCCCCGCCGCCCGCCGCGCCCCCGCCGGCCGCGGTGCCGGCGCCTGCGCCCGTGCCGACGCCCGCCCCGGCGGCTGCTGCGCGGCCTGCCGCCCCGCCGGCGGGCCCCGAGGCCGCCGAGCCCGAGTGGGACAGCACCCGGATGTCCGCGCGCGACGTGCGCGCGATGGAGCCCGCGCCCGACGTGGCCGTCGTCATCGAGCTCGAGTCGGGGGAGCGGCGCACCGTCGACCGCCCGACCCTCGTGGGCCGCAACCCCCAGGCGCCCGACGACGGACCCTGGACCCTCGTCGCCCTCGACGACCCGACGCGCTCCGTCTCCAAGACGCACGCCGAGCTGCGCGTCGACCCGAGCGGCCTGTGGCTCACCGACCGCGGCTCGACGAACGGGACCGTCGTCTCGGTGCCCGGATCCCCGCCCCGCGTCGCCGAGCCGGGGACGCGCGTGCGCGTCCCCGTCGGCGCGACCATCCACGTGGGCGACCGTCGCCTCGTCGTCCACCCGGGAGTCTCGTGACCACCGACCAGCCCGCCGAGGTGCACCTGGCCTGGGGCGCGGCGTCGCACCGCGGCGCCCGCCGCCTCCTCAACGAGGACCGCTTCCTCGCCGCGCGCTCCGTCTTCTTCGTCGCCGACGGCATGGGCGGGCACGAGGCGGGCGAGGTCGCGAGCGCGACCGCCGTCGAGGCCCTGCGCCCGCTCGCCGACCTCGAGGTCGTCACGCCCGAGGAGGTGCGGACCCGGATCGCGGTCGCGCAGGAGAACGTGCAGGCGATCGTCACCGAGCCGGGCCGCGGCGCCGGCACGACCGTCACGGGCGTCGTCGTCTCCGAGCAGGACGGCAACCCGTACTGGCTCGTCGTGAACGTCGGCGACTCGCGCACCTACCACCTGGCGGGCGGCCGCCTGGAGCAGGTGAGCGTCGACCACTCCGAGGTGCAGGAGATGGTCGACGCCGGTCTCCTCACCCCGACCGAGGCGCTCACGCACCCGCGGCGCCACGTCGTCACGCGTGCGCTCGGCTCGCGCAACGCCCCGCAGGCCGACTTCTGGTACCTGCCCATCGAGCGGCACGACCGCGTGCTCGTCTGCTCCGACGGCCTCACCGGCGAGCTGTCCGACGAGCGGATCGCGGAGGTCCTGCTCGCCACGCCGGACCCGCAGGCCGCGGCCGAGCGGCTGGTCCACGAGGCCATCGCCGCCGGTGGCCGGGATAACATCACAGTCGTCGTCGTCGACGCGACGGGCGTGTCCGACGACACGAGCGGCGGGAGCACGACGCCGCGGGACCAGGTGGCGGCGCCGGGTCCGGTCGTCGACGAGGACACGCTGCCCAGGGATGTTCGTCTGCAGATCGGGGGTCTGATGTGACGCTGCGCTACGTCACCGGAACGGCACGCACCGTGGTGCGCGGCGGCGCGGTCGTCGTGCTGCCCGCACCGGTGGAGCCCTCGCTCGTCGAGCAGGTGTGGGACCAGCTCGGCACGGACGCGGGCGTCGTCGAGGTCCTCCAGGTCCTCACGGGTGCGTTCGGCTCGAGCCTGCGCACCGTGCCGCCGTTCGTCGTCGCGGTCGTCACCGGCCGCCGCGTCCACGTGGCCGCGCGCGGCCGCCTCTCCGTCACGCTCGAGCTCGACGGCGGCGAGCGCGTCCAGGTCGAGGGCGAGGGCGTCACCACCTGGTCGGAGCGGGTGCTGGACGACGTCGTCGAGCTGCTCGTCCAGGCGGACGCGGGTGTGGTGCCCGTCGAGCCCGCACCGCCCGGCGGGCCGCTCCTCGGGGACGCGCTCTCCGTGCCGCTGGAGTCGGGCGTGGTGCTCGCGTCCGCGGTCGCGTGGCCGCTCGTCGAGCGCCCCGAGCAGCCCGTCGCGTCGGGCGGCGAGGACCTCGGCTCCGACCCCGGGCCGGACGACGACCGGCTCGCCGCCTCGGAGGCGAGCGTCCCCGAGGACGGAGCGTCGCAGCCCGGTCCGGGTGCGCGCCACGCCGCCGCGGAGACCGCGACGCTCGCCGAGGCGCCCGCGGTGCCGTCGGCGACGACGGTCCTCGGCGGGCTCGGGGCGACGCTCCGGCTCCCGGAGGAGACGATCGCGCCGCAGCCCGACGCCGTCGAGCCGTCGCCCGTCGTGGAGCCGGTCGCGCCGGTCTCCGAGGCGCCCCCGGAGGAGGACGACGACTACGCCCACCTGTGGGGCTCCACCATCCTGCGGACGGTCGAGGACGCCGCGGTCCGGTCCGCGGAGGACGAGGAGACGGACGAGGCCGACGATCCGACGCCGTCGGCCACGGTGCCGCCCGTCCCGGCCGTCCCCGCCCCGCCGGCGGACGAGGCGCCCGTGCCCGCCCCGCCGCCCGCGCCGGACGGCCTCATCGCGGGCGTCCCGCGCGAGTGGACGGGCGCCACGCCCGCCGCCGCGCACCGGGCGGCGACCGTCACGCCCGACGACGAGCCCGCGCCCGTCGCCGGGCTCGACCACGACGGCCACACCGTGCTGTCGTCGGCGATCGCGGACCTGCGCGCGGCGGCCCAGGAGCCGGCGGTCGAGGACGCGCCCGTGCCGCCCCCGGTCCCGTCCTTCAGCCCGCCGCCCGCACCGGGGCAGCAGCAGATCCTCGCGCGCACGTGCCCCGAGGGGCACGCGAACCCGCCGTCGCGCGACACGTGCGCCGTGTGCGACGCGCCGCTCGACGGCGACGCCGAGCTCGCCGTGCGCCCGCCGCTCGGCCGGGTCGTGGTCTCCACGGGGCAGACGCTCGAGCTCGACCGGCCCGTCGTCGTGGGCCGTCGCCCGCGCTCGCCGCGCACGCAGACCGCGGAGCTCCCGCGCCTCGTCACGGTGCCGAGCCCGCAGCAGGACATCTCGCGCTCGCACCTGGAGATCACGCTCGAGGGCTGGCACGTGCTCGTGAGCGACATGGCGACGACGAACGGGACCACGCTCCTGCGCGGCGGCCAGCCGCCGCGGCGCCTGCACCCGTCCGAGCCGGTCCTCGTGGTGGACGGCGACGTCGCCGACCTGGGCGACGGCGTGACCCTGCGCTTCGAGGGGATCCGGTGAGCAGCAAGCGCGCACCGTCCCCTCCACCGGAGATCCGCGGCTTCGAGTACGTCTCGCTCATCGGTTCGGGCGGGTTCTCGGACGTCTTCCTGTACCAGCAGCAGCGCCCGCGCCGCCGCGTCGCGGTGAAGGTGCTGCTGCACGAGTGGTCGAGCCACTCGCAGCGCGCGGCGTTCGACGCCGAGGCCGACCTCATGGCGACGCTCTCGACGCACCCGTCGATCGTCACGATGTACGAGGCGGACATCGCGGACGACGGCCGCCCGTACCTCGCGATGGAGTACTGCTCGCGGCCCAACCTCGGCGCGCGCTACCGCACCGAGCGGCTCCCCGTCGCCGAGGCGCTGCGCACGGCCGTCCAGATCGCCGGTGCCGTCGAGACGGCGCACCGCGCCGGGATCCTGCACCGCGACATCAAGCCCGCGAACATCCTCGTCACCGAGTACGGGCACCCCGCGCTCACGGACTTCGGCATCTCGTCCACGGTCGACGACGCCGCGCGCGCGGAGGGCATGTCGATCCCGTGGTCCCCGCCGGAGTCGTTCGCGGAGCCCCCGCGCAGCGGCATCGCGACGGACGTCTGGGCGCTCGCCGCGACGACGTACACGCTGCTCGCCGGGCGCACGCCGTTCGAGGTGCCCGGCGGGTCGAACTCGAGCGCGAACCTCATCTCGCGCATCGAGGGCTCGCCCCTGCCGCCCACGGGCCGCACCGACGTCCCGGCCTCGCTCGAGCGTGTGCTCGCGACGGCGATGGCGAAGAACCCGGCGTCGCGCTACCCGACGGTCCTCGCGTTCGCGCGCGCACTCCAGCAGGTCCAGAACGAGCTGTCGTACGCGGTGACGCCGATCGACCTGCTCGACGACTCAGGCCACGTCCAGGAGGAGGAGCCGGACGACGACGCCGGGACGCGCCTGCGCCAGGTCGTCTCGATCGACCCGTCCGGGACCGGGACGTCCGCGGGGCCCGTGGCACCCGGCCGCCCGACGCAGCCGACGACCCCGCTGCACACCGCCCCGCCCGGTGCGTGGCCCGGGCAGACCGTCGCCCCGGGCACCGCGCCCGGGCAGCCGGCGCCGTACCGCCCCCAGGTGCCGTACGCGCCCGCCGCGTGGGACCAGGGGCCCTCGGCGGGGACGTCCGGCACGGTGCCGACGACCGCCGTCGGGCAGGGCGGCGCGCCCGTCGCGGAGCTCACGGACCCCTCGCGGCTGTACCCCGGCCCGCGGCGTCCCGGTGTCTGGGGGACCCCGCCCGTCGAGGACACCGTGCACCGGACCGCCGGGCCGGACCAGGCGCCCGACGACGCGTCCCCGCAGGAGCAGCGCTCCGGCCGCGGTGCGCTCTGGGCGACGGTCGCGGGCGTCGTCGGCGTCGCGGTCGCCGTCGGGGGCTTCTTCCTCCTGCGGCCCGACGCGACGCCGGACGACACGGAGACCACCGCGGGCGGCGAGAGCTCGGCCGCGCCCGACGACGACTTCGTCCCGTCCGACAACCTCGGCGACCTCGTGCCCCCGGTGAACGACCTCGTTGGCACCTACGACCCGGCGCGCGAGGTCGCGACGTTCACGTGGGCCTACGACTCGGACAAGGCGCTCGAGGACGACTCCTTCTGGTGGCGCAAGATCGACCCGATCGAGGAGACGCCGTTCAAGGAGAACTTCGACAAGACGTCGGTCGAGCTCCGGGCCAAGCCCGGCGAGCAGGTCTGCGTCGAGGTCATCGTCGACCGGGACGGCAAGGTCTCGGCCTCGCCGCAGAAGGCGTGCGTCACGGGGGAGGCGGCATGAGCGAGCTGGCGGTCGAGTTCTGCGGCGAGTGGTTCCGCCCGTCCACCGACGGCGACCCGTTCGACATCGGGCGCGACGGGGACCTCGCGATCGAGGACAACCCGTACCTGCACCGGCGCTTCCTGCGCATCGCGCACGAGGGCGGCATCTGGTGGCTCGCCAACGTGGGGTCGCTCATCTCCGCGACGGTGTGCGACTCCGGCGGCGGCGTCCAGTCGTGGCTCTCCCCGGGCAACCGCCTGCCGATCGTCTTCCCGACGACGTCGATCGTGTTCACCGCGGGGCCGACGACGTACGAGATCACCGCGCAGCTGCGCGGCGCGCCCTACCAGGAGATCCGCTCGGAGGACCCGGAGGCGGGCGGCGCGACGACGATCGGCATGATCACGTTCACGACGAGCCAGAAGCAGCTCATCGTGGCGCTCGCCGAGCCGATGCTGCGGCGCGACGGCACGGGCCTGTCGGAGATCCCGTCGTCCGCCGCGGCGGCGGCCCGGCTCGGCTGGGCGACGACGCGCTTCAACCGCAAGCTCGACAACGTGTGCGACAAGCTCGACCGGATCGGCGTCAAGGGCCTGCGCGGCGGGCCCGGCGCGCTCGCGACGAACCGCCGCGCGCGCCTCGTCGAGTACGCCGTGGCGTCGCGCCTCGTGACGGCGGCCGACCTGCCCCTGCTCGACCTGACCGACGACGGCTGAGCCCGCCCGCTCGTGCGAGCGCGCGCCGCGCGCTCCGGTCGGTCGCGCCCGTCGACCGCTCGCCGTCCGCCGCTGACCACCCGGACCCGAACGAGGAACTCCCGTGCGAATCAAGCTCACGCTGCACCGTCCCGACGCCAGCACGACGAACGTCGCCGTCACGGCCGACGCGACGGCGTCGGTGCGCGACGTCGCCGAGGCGCTGTTCGCGGGCGACCCGACGCGCGCGGGCACCGCCGTCCCGGACCGGCTCACGCTGCAGGTCGGGACGTCGCCGTCGGGCAGCGGCCAGGGCCGCGTGCTGTCGCCGACGAGCGACCTCGTCGAGGCGGGCCTGCGGTCCGGCTCGACCGTCTCGATCGTGCGGGTGTCCGAGCAGTTCGACTCGCCGGGCCAGGACCGCGGGGCCGCCGTCGCCGTGCTGCGCGTGCTCGAGGGCCCGGACGCGGGGCGCGAGTTCTCGCTGCCCGTCGGCACGAGCTACCTCGGGCGCGACCGCAACATGGACATCCGCCTGAGCGACCCGCAGGTGTCGAAGCGGCACGCGCGCATCACGGTCGGCGAGACGATCGAGATCACGGACACGAACTCCGCGAACGGCCTGGTCATGGGCGGCCAGCGGATGCTGCGCTCGACGCTCACGTCCGCGGACACCGTGACGATCGGCTCGACCGTGGTCTCGGTCGTCGCGCTGCACCGCACGACGAGCCTCGCGCCGACGAGCCCGGTCGTGGAGTTCAACCGGTCCCCGCGCGTCGTGGCCCGCTTCGGCGAGCGCAAGCTGCGCGCGCCCAAGCCGCCGCAGCCGCCCGAGCCGCAGCGGTTCCCCTACCTCGCGATGGTCGCGCCGCTCCTCATGGGCGTGATCCTCTACTCCGTCACGCGCAACGTCCTGTCGATCGTGTTCATCGGGCTCAGCCCGATCCTCATGCTCGGCAACTACCTCGACCAGAAGGTGCAGGCGCGGCGCAAGCTCAAGGCGCAGCGCGAGCAGTTCGAGGCCGCCGTCGTCGCGATGCGCGACACGATCGACCGCACGCACGCGGTCGAGCGCGCGGTGCGGCTCTCCGAGGCGCCCTCGGTGGCCGACACGGTCGACGCGGTGCGGCGCCTCGGCGGCCTGCTGTGGACGCACCGCCCGGAGCACGACGCGTTCCTCTCCGTCCGGATCGGTCTCGGCTCCGCGCCCGCGCGCACGCAGCTCGAGCAGCCGAACGAGAACAACACGCTGCCGGAGTACTGGAACGAGCTCGAGAAGCTGCACGCGCAGTGCGCCACGATCTCCGGCGTCCCGGTCGTCGCGCGCCTGCGGACCGACGGCGCGCTCGGCGTCGCGGGGGCGGGGGCCGCGGTCGACGCCGTCGCGCGCGGCGTGCTGGTCCAGCTCGCGGGCCTGCACTCGCCGTCGGAGCTCGTGCTCGCGGCCGTGACGTCGCAGCGCTCGCGCGCGGACTGGGAGTGGCTCGAGTGGCTCCCGCACACCGGGTCGGCCCACAGCCCGCTGGGCGGCGAGCACCTCGCCGACAACCCGGGGGCCGCGCAGTCGCTCCTGTCCCGGCTCGAGGACCTCGTCGAGCTGCGCGGCGCCGACCTCGGCACGCACGCCGAGCTGCGCGGGCCGATCGACCCCGAGGAGGGGGAGGACACCCCCAAGCCGGTCCTGCCGACCGTCGTCGTGCTCGTCGAGGACGACGCCCCGGTCGACCGCTCGCGCCTCACGCGCCTCGTCGAGCGCGGCGCGGACGCGGGCGTGCACGTCGTGTGGGTCGCGCCGTCCGTCGAGCAGCTCCCGGCCGCGTGCCGCACGTTCGTGCTCGTGGACACCGTCGACACCGCCGACACCCCGGGCGGCTCCGCCGGCGCGACGAGCGGCGAGGTCCGCGTGGGCCGTCTGACCTTCCCCGTGGCGTGCGAGACGGTGGACCTTGCGACGGCGCACGAGGTCGCGCGCATCCTGGCCCCGGTGGTCGACGTCGGCGCGCCCGTCGACGACGACTCCGACCTCCCGCGCTCGGTCTCCTACCTCGCGCTCGCGGGCACGGCGCTCGCGGAGGACCCGAGCCGGCTCATCGACGCGTGGCGCGAGAACGGGTCGCTCACGCCGCGCGACGGCTCCCCGCCGGTACGGCGCTCGGCGCCGACCAACCTGCGCGGGCTCGTCGGCCACTCGGGCACCGAGCCGCTCTACCTGGACCTGCGCACGCAGGGCCCGCACGCGCTCGTGGGCGGGACGACGGGTGCGGGCAAGTCCGAGTTCCTCCAGTCCTGGGTGCTCGGCATGGCCGCCGCGCACAGCCCGGACCGCGTGACGTTCCTGTTCGTCGACTACAAGGGCGGCGCCGCGTTCGCCGACTGCGTGAACCTGCCGCACACCGTCGGGCTCGTCACGGACCTCTCGCCCCACCTCGTGCGCCGCGCGCTCACGTCGCTGCGGGCCGAGCTGCGCTACCGCGAGCACCTGCTCAACCGGAAGAAGGCCAAGGACCTCGCGTCCCTCGAGCGCACGGGCGACCCGGACGCGCCGCCGAGCCTGCTCATCGTCGTCGACGAGTTCGCGGCCCTGGTCAACGAGGTCCCCGAGTTCGTGGACGGCGTCGTGGACGTCGCCCAGCGCGGCCGGTCCCTCGGGCTGCACCTCATCCTCGCCACGCAGCGTCCCGCGGGCGTCATCAAGGACAACCTGCGCGCCAACACGAACCTGCGCGTCGCGCTGCGCATGGCCGACGAGGACGACTCGACGGACATCCTCGGCATCCCCATGGCCGCGCACTTCGACCCGTCGATCCCGGGCCGCGGCGCCGTGAAGACCGGCCCCGGTCGGATCACGCCGTTCCAGACCGGGTACGCCGGCGGCTGGACGACGTCGCGCCCCGAGCGTCCCCGGATCGACGTGCAGGAGATGTCGTTCGGCACCGGGGTGCGCTGGGAGCTCCCGGAGCCCGAGGTCGAGGAGGTCACGGACCCCGGCCCCAACGACATCGCGCGCGTCGTCGCGACGATCTCGCGGGCCGCGACCGAGGCCGCCGTCCCGATGCCGCGCAAGCCGTGGCTCGCCGAGCTCGCGCCGACGTACGACCTCGCGCGCCTGCCCAACCCGCGCACGGACACGATGCTGCTGCTCGGCGTGGAGGACGACCCGAAGTCGCAGGCCCAGCCGACGGTGTTCTACGAGCCCGACCGCGACGGCAACATGGCGATCTACGGCACGGGCGGCTCGGGCAAGAGCGCGACGCTGCGGACGATCGCGGTCTCGGCCGCCATCACCGCGCGCGGCGGCCCCGTCCAGGTGTACGCGATCGACGCGGGTGCGAGCGGCCTGCGGATGCTCGAGGACCTGCCGCACGTCGGCGCCGTCATCTCGGGCGACGACGAGGAGCGCGTCCAGCGCCTGCTGCGCACCCTGCGCGACCTCGTGGACGAGCGGTCCGCCCGCTACGCCGCCGTCCGCGCGGGCAGCCTCGACGAGTACCGCCGGCTCGCCGGCGCGCCCGACGAGCCGCGCATCCTGCTCCTGGTCGACGGCATCGGTGCGTTCCGCGAGTCGTACGAGTTCCGGCCCGCGCACGCGTTCCCCGTGTGGGGCGCGTTCACGGCCGTCGCGACCGACGGGCGCCAGGTCGGCGTCCACGTCGTCGTCGCGGGCGACCGCGCGGCGTCGGTCCCGACGTCGCTCGGCTCGACGATCCAGAAGCGGCTCGTGCTGCGCCTCGCGAGCGAGGACGACTACCTGACGCTCGGCGTCCCGAAGGACGTGCTGTCGCTGACGTCCCCGCCCGGTCGCGGCGTCCTCGACGAGAACGAGGTCCAGGTCGCGGTGCTCGGTGGCGACCCGAACGTCGCGCTCCAGGCGCGCGAGCTCGGCAAGCTCCGCGACGCGATGACGCGGCTCGGCATCCCGCAGGCGCCGGGCGTCGAGCGGCTGCCGGACGGCTTCGCGCTCGAGTCGCTGCCCGAGGTCACGGGCGGGCGCCCCACGATCGGCCTCGACGACCTCGACATCGCGCCCGTGGGGCTCCCCGCGCGCGGCACGTTCATGCTCTCCGGCCCTCCCGGGGGCGGCCGCACGACGGCGCTCGTCACCATCGCGCAGGCCGTGCGCCGGGCGCGCGCGGGCCGGGTCGTGTACCTCTCGCCGCGCCGCACGAGCATCTCGGCGCTCGACGCGTGGGACACCGTCGCGACGTCGCCCGAGGAGGTCGTGACGCTCCTCGAGACGCTCACCCAGGCGATCGAGGGCGGGTCGCTGCGCCCGGGCACGCTCACGGTGCTGGTCGAGTCGGTGACCGAGTTCACCGGCACCCCGGCCGAGCAGCCGCTCGTCGCGTTCGTGCGGGCCGCCACGCGGGCCGAGCAGCTCGTCGTGGGCGAGGCGGAGTCCTCGACGTGGGGCCAGGCGTGGGCGATCGCGCAGCCGTTCAAGGCGGGCCGCACCGGCCTGCTCCTGACGCCCGGCGACCTCGACGGCGACACGCTGCTCGGGACGGGGCTGGGCCGCATCCGCCGCGCGGACTTCCCGCCGGGACGCGGCTTCCTCGTGGTCTCGGGGAGGGCGCGCAAGCTGCACGTCGCGCTCCCGCGGTAGCGACGTGACGACCACGGGCACCTCATGGGGACACCTCCCCATCGACGGCGCTCGTGGGCCGATGGTTGAGTACTGCCATCGACAACGGGACGACGTCCACGCAGGGTGGGGGTCGAGACACAGAAGGAGAACACCATGGCTGGTGGCATGTGGGGCGCGAACGTCGAGGAGCTCCGTGGGCTCGGTCAGACGCTGCAGCAGAAGGCGGACGAGATCCGGACGACGATGCAGAACCTGAACTCCCAGATCCAGAGCGTGCCGTGGGAGGGCCCCGACGCCCAGCAGTTCAAGGGCAGCGACTGGCCGGCCGCGCAGACGCAGCTGAACAACGTCGCGCAGACGCTGACGGACGCGGGCCAGAAGGCCACGCAGAACGCGCAGCAGCAGGAGCAGGCTTCGAACAGCTGATCCGGCTGAGCTCCGCCGAGGGCGCGGGACCCCGAGAGGGTCCCGCGCCCTCGGCGTACGCACGCCCTGGCTCGGGTGCGAGACTGCTGACGCGCCCCGTGGCGCCCACCCCCGACGAGAGGACCTGACGCATGACCGAGCTGCGCTACCCGAGCGACGACTTCCCCGCGCCCGTGGGGGTGCGCGTGGTCGCGCCGGAGAGGTGGGTCCCGCTCCCGCACGTGGGCCTGCCGCTCGCGCTCGGCCGCGAGGTCGAGCCGGGGGAGTTCAACCCGAACGTCATCGTCACGGTGTCGCGGATCCGGGCGGAGCAGACGCTCGACGACGCGCACGCCGAGGTGCTCCGCAAGCTCCGGCCGATGCCGCGCCTGCGCGAGCTCGACGGCGGCGAGGTGGACGTCGACGGCCTGCCGGGGCGCTGGCTGGAGGCGTCGTTCAAGGGGGGCGGGGGCACGGTCCTCGTGCAGGCGGTGCGCACCGTCGTGGTCCCGCGCGGCCCCGTGGCCGACCTCGTGCAGACGACGGGGACGTGCACGCTGACGCAGCACCCGTGGGCCGCGGCGGAGATCCGCGCGGTCCAGGAGAGCCTCCGCGTCGACCGCTGACCCCCGGCGTTACATTCGCCCGGACCGCAAGACGGGGTATCCAGCAGGCGAGACCGGTGTCAGGCTGGTCACGGAGGAGAGGGTCCGAGTGAGGCAACCCTCACCCCAGTCGTACAATCGAGAGGTCTCCTGCGGCCGGTACCCACCGGTCGACGCGGAACGGCCCGTCGGCCGCGCGGGAGAGACCCCCGTCCTCGACCGGAAGGCGCCCTGTCCTGTGAGCAGCATCCGTCCACTGCGCGTCGCGATCGTCGGCGCTGGTCCCGCCGGGATCTACGCCGCGGACATCCTGTCCAAGACCGACCTCGACGTGAGCATCGACCTGTTCGAGCGCCTGCCCGCGCCGTTCGGGCTCGTGCGCTACGGCGTCGCGCCGGACCACCCGCGCATCAAGCAGATCATCGTCGCGCTCCACAAGGTGCTGAGCCGCGGCGACATCCGCCTGCTCGCGAACGTGGACTACGGCGTCGACCTCAAGCTGGACGACCTGCGCCAGTACTACGACGCGGTGATCTTCTCGACCGGCTCGATCCGTGACGCGGCGCTCCCGATCGAGGGCATCGACCTCCCGGGCTCCTACGGCGCGGCGGACTTCGTGTCCTGGTACGACGGCCACCCCGACGTCCCGCGCACGTGGCCGCTCGAGGCCCAGCAGGTCGCGGTCCTCGGTGCCGGCAACGTCGCGCTCGACGTCGCGCGCGTGCTCGCCAAGCACGCGGACGACCTGCTGCCGACCGAGGTCCCGCAGAACGTCTACGAGGCGCTCAAGGCGTCGCCGGTCACCGACGTGCACGTCTTCGCGCGCCGCGGCCCGGCGCAGGCCAAGTTCTCGCCGCTCGAGCTGCGCGAGCTGGGCCACGTCCCGGACGTCGACGTCATCGTCTACCCGGAGGACTTCGAGTTCGACGAGGGCTCGATGGCCGCCATCAGCTCCTCGAACCAGACGAAGCAGGTCGTCAAGACCCTCACCGACTGGACGCTCAAGGACCCGAGCGAGAACACGGCGTCGCGCCGCCTGCACCTGCACTTCCTCCACGCGCCGTCGGCCGTCCTCGGCGACGGCAAGGTCGAGGCGCTGCGGACCGAGCGCACGCGTCTCAACGGCGACGGCACGGTGTCCGGGACGGGCGAGTTCCACGAGTGGCCCGTCCAGGCCGTGTACCGCGCGGTCGGTTACTTCGGCTCGCCGCTCCCGGAGATCCCCTTCGACGAGCTCAAGGGCGTCATCCCCAACCGCGAGGGCCGCGTCGTCGACATCGACGGCGAGCACCTCCCCGGCGTCTACGCGACGGGCTGGATCAAGCGCGGTCCCGTGGGCCTCATCGGGCACACGAAGTCCGACGCGTCCGAGACCGTCCGGCACCTCGTCGAGGACGTCACGGGCGCGGGCGACGGCGGCGACGTCGCGGCGGCCGACCTCACGGCGGGCCGCGTCGCGCCGCTCGGCGAGCCCGAGGCCGTCCTGGACTTCCTGCGCGAGCGCGGCGTCGACCCGATCGAGTGGTCGGGCTGGGAGCTCCTGGACGCGTACGAGCGCTCGCTCGGCGAGCCGCACGGGCGCGAGCGCATCAAGGTCGTGCCGCGCGAGGACATGATCCGCGTCGCGCGCGGCCAGTCGCAGGCCGGCTGACCCGGCCCCGGCCGCACGCCCGACGGCGCCCCACCCGCACCGGGTGGGGCGCCGTCGTCGTCCCGGGCGTGGTCCGGGACCTCCCTCGTCGCGGGTGCCCGACGCCGTCGCCCCGCCCGGGAACGGGACGGTCGCCTCGGGCGTTCATCCAGGTGGGCGTCGGCAGGGTCGGCGCCCGTCGGGCGCCCGGCACACCGCGCGGGCGGGCCCGGGGCGCGGAAGGGAGCACAGCGTGGGGCGTCAGCACTTCAACGGTCTCAAGACGGCGGGCCTGTTCGGCGTCATGTGGGCCATCGTCCTGGGCCTGTGGGCCCTGTTCGGCGCGCGCGCGAACCTGCTGTGGGTGTTCGTCGGCATCGGCCTCGTCACGACGTTCTACGGCTACTGGAACTCCGACAAGATCGCGATCCGCGCGATGCACGCGCGCCCGGTGAGCGAGCTCGAGCAGCCCGCCATGTACCGGATCGTGCGCGAGCTCTCGACCGAGGCGCGCCAGCCGATGCCGCGCCTGTACGTCTCGCCCACCCAGGCGCCCAACGCGTTCGCGACGGGTCGCAACCCGAAGAACGCCGCCGTGTGCTGCACCGAGGGCATCCTGCGCCTGCTCGACGAGCGCGAGCTGCGCGGCGTCCTCGGGCACGAGCTCATGCACGTGTACAACCGCGACATCCTCACGTCGTCGGTCGCGGGCGCGCTCGCCGGGGTCATCACGTCGCTCGCGCAGTTCCTGCTGATCTTCGGCGGCGACCGCGACCGCGGCGGCAACCCGCTCGCGGCGATCGCCATGGTGGTCCTCGCGCCGATCGCGGCGATGCTCGTGCAGCTCGCGATCTCGCGCACGCGCGAGTACGACGCGGACGAGGACGGCGCGAAGCTCACCGGGGACCCCCTCGCGCTCGCGTCCGCGCTGCGCAAGCTCGACGCCGGGACGCAGCGCGCCCCGCTGCCCCAGAACCGCGACCTCGTCGACGTCTCGCACCTCATGATCGCCAACCCGTTCCGCGGTGCGGGCGTCGGCAAGATGTTCGCGACCCACCCGCCGATGGCGGAGCGCATCAAGCGCCTCGAGGCGATGGCCGGCCACGGCCCGGGCTACGGCGGCATCACGTACCACTGACCGGTGCGCACCGGAGTGCGGGGCCTGGAGCCCGGTGGCCGCGCTCAGCGGGCCGTCGACGTCCTCCCGGGTGCGTGGAGCAGGGCCTCGACGGCGTCGAGCAGGACGCGCGCGACGCCGTCGTCGTCGTTCGAGACCGTGCGGTCGGTCGCCGTCGCGAGCACGTCGGGGTGCGCGTTCGCGACGGCGAACGAGCGCCCCGCCCAGCGCAGCATGGGCAGGTCGTTGGGCATGTCGCCGAACGCCCAGACGTCGCGCGGCTCGACGCCGAGACGCGCGCACCAGCGCGCGAGCGCGGCGTCCTTGGTGACCGTGGGGGCGAGCAGCTCGGCGAGCCCTGCCGCGCCGGAGTAGGCGAGGTGGGCGCGGTCCCCGACGGCGTCGCGCACGCGCGCGAAGAACGTCTCCTGCGCCGTCGTCTGCACGTCCGCGACGACGACCGGCTGCGTCGCGGGGGCGTCCTCGACGGGCACGGCGGGGTCGCGCGCGAGGATCTTGCCGACGGGCTGCCGTCCCGCGTCGCCCGGCGCGTCGTCGTGGCCGAGCGTCGTCTCGACCACGGCGACGACGTCGGCGTCGTCGTCCGGCGTGGAGCGGAAGCCCGGGTCGAACGTCGGGCCGTCGACGCGCTCGAACGCGAGCGCGACGCCCGGGACGGCGGCCCGCAGGTCTTCGACGAGCGTCGAGGCCTCGCTGTCCGTGAAGCCGCACACGTCGAGCGGGCTCGCGGTCGCGAGGTCCCAGACGGCGGCCCCACCGAGGCAGATGACGTGCCCGTGCCCGCCCACGACGTCGGCCAGCGCGCCGAGCCAGCGCGGCGGCCGGGCGGTGACGAACACCACCTCGACGCCCGCGTGCTCGGCCGCGCGCAGGGCGGAGCGGGTGCGCTCCGAGACGGTGCCGTCGGAGCGCAGGAGCGTGCCGTCGAGGTCCGTCGCGACGACGCGCGGGAGCCCGCTCGGCGACGCGGCGGGACGGCCCGGCGCGACCGGGCGCGGGCCGCCGTCGGGCACGGTCACGGTGGCTACCGGTAGTTCGTGAACTGCAGCGCGACGTCGAGGTCGGCGCCCTTGAGCAGCGCGATGACGGTCTGGAGGTCGTCGCGCGACTTGCTCGTCACGCGCACCTCGTCGCCCGTGATCTGGGTCTTCACGGCCTTGGGGCCCTCGTCGCGGATGATCTTGGTGATCTTCTTCGCGTTCTCGCTCGACAGGCCCTCCTTGAGGGTCGCGACGAGGCGGTACTCCTTGCCCGACGCCTTGGGCTCCTTGTCGCCCGTGTCGAGGGACTTGAGCGAGATGCCGCGCTTGATGAGCTTGGTCTCGAACACGTCGAGGATCGCGAGCACGCGCTCGGCCGAGTTGGCGACCATGACGATCGTCTCGCCGCTCCAGGCGATCGACGCGCCGACGTTGCGGAAGTCGTAGCGCTGCGAGACCTCCTTGGCGGCCTGGTTCAGCGCGTTGTCGACCTCCTGGCGGTCGACCTTGCTGACGATGTCGAACGACGAGTCGGCCATGGGTGGTCCTCTCTCGGGCCGGGAACGGTGCTGGGTCCCACCGTAGTCGAGCGTGCTCAGCGACGGGCCGCGAGGCGCGTCGCCCGGGCGGTGCGCAGGCCGTCGACCGACAGCACGACGAGCGCGAGCCAGACGAGCCCGAAGCCCGCCCACCGCGTCGGCGACATGGGCTCGTGGAACACGAGCAGGCCGAACAGGAACTGCAGCGCGGGGCCCAGGTACTGCAGGAGGCCGACGACGCTCAGCGGCAGCCGCCGGGCGGCCGCGCTGAACAGCAGCAGCGGCAGGGCCGTGACGATCCCGGCGGAGGCGAGCAGCAGCGCGTGCCCGACGTCCTCGGTGCCGAACGTGCCGGCTCCCGTGGCGCCCAGCCACCCGAGGTAGACGAGCGCGACGGGCGTGAGCACCGCCGTCTCGACGGCGAGCCCCGGGAGCGCCTCGACAGTGCGGCCCACGCGGTTCTTCACCAGGCCGTAGAGGCCGAACGAGCCGGCGAGGACGAGCGCGATCCACGGCAGGCCGCCGGCACCGGTGCTGATGACGACGACGGCGGCCGCGCCGACGCCGACCGCGACCCACTGCGCGGGCCGCAGCCGCTCGCGCAGGACCGCCACGGCGAGGAGCACGGTGACGAGCGGGTTGATGAAGTACCCGAGCGCGGCGTCCAGCACGTGGCCGGAGAGGACGCCGTACACGTAGACCGTCCAGTTCGTCACGATGAGGACGGCGGCGACGGCGAGCGTCCCGAGCGTCCGGGGCGACCGGAGGGCGGCGACGAAGCCCCCGAGCTGGCGTGTCGCGGCGAGCAGCACGAGACAGAAGAGCAGGCTCCACACGACGCGGTGGGCGATGATCTCGAGCGGTGCGGCCGGCTCCAGGAGCGGGAAGTACAGGGGCATCGCGCCCCAGAGGAAGAACGCGCCGGCACCGAGCAGCAGGCCCCAGCGGTCCGTCGGGGCGGGTGCGCCGCGGTCCGTGCCCGACGGCGCGGGTGCCGCGGCGTCGGACGGTGCGGCGGGGACGGACGGGGCGTCGGGGGGCGCGGGCGTCCCGGTGCCGGGGAGGTGGTCCGGCGCGGGGGAGGGGTGGGTCACCGCACCACTGTACGGAGGGGCGCCCACACGCGGATTTCGCACCTGGTCCGCTCGGGCTGTATCGTTGGCTCGCCCGCACGGCAGGGGCTGCACCTGGTGCAGCGTCCACCGGCGAGCGACAACTCCACACGGCAGGTTGCCCGAGCGGCCAAAGGGATCTGACTGTAAATCAGACGGCTCAGCCTTCGGGGGTTCGAATCCCTCACCTGCCACCGGAGCGACGGGGCGTCACCCACGGGTGGCGCCCCGTCGTCGTGCCGGTCCGGTGCGTGGGGCGTGCCCCGCGAGCGCGTCGCCGGCACGGTCCGACGGCCCGGAAACGGCGGAACGACGCCGATTTCTCTCGGCGCCATGTTCCGTGTAGAGTTTTCCGCGCTGCCCCGATAGCTCAGTCGGCAGAGCGTCTCCATGGTAAGGAGAAGGTCAAGGGTTCGATTCCCTTTCGGGGCTCTGTGGTGACGCGGGGTCGTCTTGCTGGAATACTGCAAGGCGACCTCGCGTTCAGTCACGCGGCGGGGTAGCTCAGATGGTTAGAGCGCACGACTCATAATCGTGAGGTCGCGGGTTCGATCCCCGCCTCCGCTACCACTTTCGACAACCTCGTACGGCGGCCGGCGTCGTGCGACCTGCACAGCACATGCGCCCTCCGGAGGCGCGAGAGGTGGCTCACTACCGTGGCAAGCAAGAGCGCTGACGTTCGCCCCAAGATCACGCTGGCCTGCGTGGACTGCAAGGAGCGCAACTACATCACGAAGAAGAACCGTCGCAACGACCCGGACCGCCTGGAGCTCGCGAAGTTCTGCCCGCGCTGCGGCAAGCACACCGCGCACCGCGAGACCCGCTGAGCCTCCGGCTCCGCGCCCGCGACCCGCAGTGAGCGTCAACCTGGCCTATGTCGGCCGCGAGTACCCCGCCAACGCGCCGTACTCGGTGGGGCGCGAGAAGCTGCGCGAGTTCGCGGGCGCCGTCGGCGCCACCCACCCCGTGCACCACGACCTCGTGGCGGCGCGGGGTGCTGGCTATCCGGACCTCGTCGCACCTCCGACCTTCGCGGTCGTCGTCGCCCAGCGGGCGGAGGGGCAGCTCATCGAGGACCCGGAGGCGGGCATCGACTTCTCGCGCGTCGTCCACGCGGACGAGCGCTTCACGCACCACCGGCCGATCGTCGCGGGCGACGAGCTCGTGACCGTGCTGCACGTGGACTCGATCGTCGAGCGAGCCGGCCTCGCGATGGTCACCACGCGCTGCGAGATCGCGGCCCTGTCCGACGCCGGCGCCGAGCCGGTCGCGACCGTCACCTCGACCCTCGCCGTCCGCGGGGAGGGCGCATGAGCACCGACGTCACCCGTCCCGTCCTCGCCGACCTCTCCGTCGGCGACGTGATCGGCACGCGCACGGTCGAGGTCGACCGCGCCCGCCTCGTGCGGTACGCCGGTGCGAGCGGCGACTTCAACCCCATCCACTGGAACGACGCGTTCGCGGCCGAGGTCGGCCTGCCGGGCGTCATCGCGCACGGCATGTTCACCATGGGGGCCGCCGTCGCGCTGGTGGAGGACTGGGCCGGTGACCCGGGCGCGGTCGTCGACTACCAGACCCGGTTCACGCGTCCCGTGCCCGTGCCCAACCCAGGCGTCGCGACGCTCGAGGTGACGGGCACCGTCGGCGCGATCGACGGCGAGGCGGGCACCGTCCGCGTCGACCTCACGGTCACGTTCGAGGGCGCGCGCGTGCTCGGCAAGACGCAGGCCGTCGTCCGCCTCTGACCCGCGGTCGCCCGGGGCGACCACGCGCTCCTGACGCCACGAGGGCGCCGCACCCGGCCGGGTGCGGCGCCCTCGTCGTCTCGAGGACTCAGCAGGTCTTCCAGCAGTCGGGGCCGCCGCTCGCCGGGGGCGGCCCGGCGACCTCTCCCTCGTCGAGATACGTGGTGTGCAGCACGACGTGCTGCAGTGCGGCGGCGCCGTCGCCGTCCGACCCCGCGGTCGGGGCGTCGGCGGTGGGCTCGGAGCCGGACGTGCCGAGATCGACGTCGAAGGTGAGCTCGAGGAGCCGGTGCTCCGCCGTGTCGTAGACGAGCCTCACGATCCGGTTGCTCTGGTCCTGGCCGACCCATTCGAGGCCCTCCCCGGTACGCCCCTGCGTGTCCTGGACGGCGCCGAGCGGGGTGCTGGCCGCCAGCCCGGTGAGCGTCGCCCAGAGCCCGTCGCGCACGGCGGGCGAGGTGGGGCCGCTGTGCAACAGGTTCCACGTCTTCTGGGCGAGCGCGTCCTCGTTCACGGTCCCGACCTCCGCCCGGACGCTGTCGCGCAGGAGCGCGTCGAGCTCCGCCGGGTCCGTCGGGAGCGTGGCGAGCTCGTCCCAGCCGAGCCGGACGTGCTCCCCGTCGATGACGAGCGACCCGAACGTCGAGCCGGGCGAGGGTTCCATGGCGTCGTCCCCCTCGAAGGCTCGGTACGAGTCGCCCTCCGGATCACGCGCGGTCCAGTACGTGATGCCCTGCGAGCGCTCCTCGGTCCGTCCGTCGCTGGTCGTCTCCGTGCTGGTCGTCAGGGTGCGGACGCGCCAGTACGGCCCGTCGGCCGGGCCGTTGCCCTGCGGCCTCCCGTCGGGGACCGGCGCCGCGGCGTCGCCGCCGCTCGCCGGAGCGATCTGCGACGGGTGCGTGGGACTGGGCTCCGACCAGTAGGACGCCGCACCCACCCCGCCGGCGACGACCGCGAGCGCGCACAGGCCCGAGACCACGGTGCGGCGCCGTCGTCGGCTGCGGCGGGCCGTCGGGAGCACGCGGTCGGTGTCGACGTCGATGCGGGGGGCGAGCGTGTCGACCCGTGCGCGCAGCGCGCGCACGAACGTCTCGTCGTCGGTCGGAAGGGTGCCGGTCATGGCTGCCTCCTGTCGGTCCGGTCGGTGGGGCGGTGGTGCGGCGCGCCGGCGGTGCCGAGGACGGAGCGGAGCTGTCCGAGCCCGCGGGACGCCGTGGACTTCACGGTGCCGACGGAGACACCGAGGTCGTCGGCGACCTCCCTCTCGCTCAGCCCGACGAGGTGGCGCAGCACGACGACCCGGCGCTGGCGGGCCGTGAGCGTCGCGAGCGCGCGGACGAGGGCGTCCCGCTCGGCGTGCTGGTCGGCCCGGGCGTCGCTCGCCGTCTCGGGTAGGTCGGGCGGAGCGACGAGCACCTCCCGTCGTCGGCGGCGCCACGTGTCGACCCGCAGATTGGCGAGGGTGCGGCGGGCGTACGCGTAGGGATCGCGCTCACGGGCCGTGCGCCAGTGCAGGTACGTGCGGGTCAGGGCCTGCTGGACGAGCTCGTCGGCCAGGTGCGCGTCGCCGCACAGCAGCCACGCGGTGCGCGCGAGCCGGGGAGCGGCGCTCGCCATGAAGTCGCTGAACTCCTGCTCGTGCGACGTGACCACCCGGACGACGGGGAGCAGGGCGTCGGGTGGTGGGCTCTCGTCGGGCTGGTCGTCGGCCGAGAGGGCGATCGCGTTCACGGTCATGACTGTCACACGCGCGAGGGCTCCCGAAGGTTGAGTCTCCGGCGTGCGATGCGGCGCACCGGGTTCGATACGTCTCGCCTCGGCACACCCCTTTCGCCGTGAGAGCGCTCCCACTATGGTGGGTCGCGCCACTCACGACGTCGAAGGAGACGCTCATGACCCAGCTCGACGGCCGCTCTGGACGGCCCGACCTCACCGCGCACGACCCCGGTCCCGCTCGCGGCGTCGACCGACGCACCGTCCTCGCCCTCGGCGGCGCGCTCGCGCTCGCGGGGCTGACCGCGACCCCGGCGGCGGCCCGCTCGGGTGCGACCCTGCCTGCGGCGACGGGCGCCGTCGGGCAGGCTGCCGGCGTCCCGGCGCGGGGCCGCGCGGCGTCGGTCCAGCGCGCCCACGGCTTCCTCGCCGCGGCGACCGACGCCTACCCGGAGGTGAACCCCGGCCCGCGGCTCGCGCAGTCCTACGCCGACCAGCTCGGGCTGTTCTCCACCGCGTTCGTCTACGACAACGCCCTCGCGATCCTCGCGACGCTCACCGCGGGGCGACGCCACCTCGACCGCGCGCGGGCGCTCGGCGACGGGCTCGTCTTCGCGCTCGAGCACGACCCCGACCACGACGACGGCCGGCTCCGGCAGGCGTACAACGTCGGTCCCTACACGTTCTACGACGGCACGCCGCAGGAGCACGGGCTCGTGCTCCCCGACGGGACGGCGAACGTCGGGTGGCAGTTCGGCTTCCTCGGGACGGCGGTCGGGGACATGGCCTGGCCGGGCATCGCCCTGCTGCACCTGCACGCCGTGACGCGCGAGCGACGCTACCTCGACGCCGCCCGGCGGATCGGCGAGTGGATCGTCGCGAACACGTGGTCGCAGGCGCCCCTCGGCGGGTTCTCGTTCGGCGTGGACGGCGCGAACGTCCCGATCCCCAACGGCTCGACCGAGCACAACGTCGACTGCGTCGCGTTCTTCCGCCAGCTCGGGTACGTGACGCGCGACCGGCGCTGGAGCCGTGCCGCCGAGCACGCGCGCGCGTTCGTCGACCGCATGTGGGAGCCCGAGGGCGGCTACCTCTACACCGGCACGAACGACGGCACCGAGATCAACCGGGACCCGCTCCCGCTCGACCCGCAGACGTGGGGGTGGCTCGCGCTGCGCGAGCGGCGCTACGCCCGTGCCCTGGACTGGGCGGACGACGCGCTGGCCGCGCGCGACGTCGCGGGCGAGGGGGTGTCGCAGCTCCCCGCGGGCACGGTCGTCGAGGGCGTGACGTTCTCGAGCGCGAGCCTCACGTCGACGGCCTCGTACAACGACCTGCCGGTGCACCCGCAGGGCGTGTGGCTGGAGGGGACGGCGCAGCTCGCGTCGGCCCTCGCGGACCGCGGGGCGCGCGGGCGGGGGAGTCGCGACGACCGGCGGCGGGGACGCCGGGGCTGCGAGCGGGACGACGACCGGGTCCGCGCCGAGGGCCTGCTGCGGGAGGTCCAGGGCGTGCAGGAGGGCGTCGGCGCCGGTCAGACGATCGGGGGCGCGCCGCTGCCCGAGCGCGCGGGCGTCGTCGCGGCGTCGAGCCTGCTCGACTCGGGGTTCGGGTTCGGGTACTTCCAGGTCCAGCACGTCGGCGCGACGTCGTGGTACCTGCTCGCCGCGGCGCGCGCGAACCCGCTCCAGCCGGGCCGGCTGGGCTGACGCGAGGGCTCAGGTGGTGGGGGCGGGGCCCGTCGTCGTCCCCACCACGAGCTCGACGTCGAGCTCGACCGTGGTGGGCGCCTCGCCCGCGAGCTGGCGGATGACGGCCAGCCCGAGCTCGGCGCCCTTGCGCGCGAGCGGCTGGTGCACGCTCGTCAGCACGTCGGGGGCCAGCCACGGGAGGTCGAGCCCGTCGAAGCCCGCGACCGAGACGTCGTCGGGCACGCGCAGCCCGAGCTCGCGCGCGGCGAGCAGCGCGCCCGCGGCGAGGAGGTCGGAGTGGGCGATGACGGCGGTCGGCCGGGTCGCGGGGTCGGCCGGCTCGGTCGTCCCGTCGGCCGCGGGGCGGCCGAGCAGGGCGAGCGTGGCGGAGCGGCCGTGCTCGACGAGCGAGGCCTCGGTCTCCCAGCTCGCGACCGGCTCGACGACGTCGCGCACGCCCGCGAGGCGGTTGGCCGTCGGGGTCCGGTCCACCTGCGCGAGCCGCGCGGCGTCGAGCGGTCCGCTGCGGTCGGACGTGTCGAGGGGGAGCGAGACCTCGGCGATGCGCGTGTGCCCGAGCTCGACCAGGTGCCGCACGGCGTCCGCGGTGCCGACGCGGTCGTGGATGAGGACGAGCGGGGCGCCCTCGACGGGGCGGCCCTCGCCGACGACGACGGGCACGCCGCGCCGCTGGAGCGCGGCGAGCGTCGCGTCGTCCGTGCCGACGCCCCACACGAGCACCGCGACGTCCATGGCCGCGCTCTCGACGAGCGGGTCGACGGCGCGTGCGGGGTCGTCGGACGGGATACCGGGGATGAGCAGCACGCCGAGGCCGTTCTCGCCCAGGGTCGAGACGAGGCCGTCGAGCACCTGGACGGCGACGGGGTCGCGGAACGCGCGGCGCAGCTGGTCGCCGACGACGACCCCGACGACGCCCGACCGGCCCGAGCGGAGCTGGCGGCCCAGCGGGTTCGGTCCGGTGTACCCGAGCTCCTTCGCGGCGTCGAGCACGCGCGCGCGGGTCTCCGGGGTGATCGGCCCGGCGCCGGAGAACGCGAGGGAGGCCGTCGAGACGGAGACCCCCGCGAGCTCGGCGACCTTGGCGAGCGTGGGCCGGTGAGCCGGCGCGGCGGGCGCCGCGGGCTCCCGGTTCCCGGGGGTGTCGCTCATCACGCTCCCTGCCTCCCGCGGGCGCGGGATTCTCGATTGACGCGCGGCCAGCGTACCCGCACACTGGTGACCATGCCTCGAATCGATTCGAAGCGCACTCTCGTCCGTCGGATCGAATCGATTCGAGGAGGTGCTGCGCAGTTCTCGTCCGGCCCCGAGTCCGACGCCCGCGCCCTGGCCAGGGCCCGCTGGGTGCTCCTCGGGGTGTTCGCGCTCAACGGCGTCATGATGTCGAGCTGGCTCGCGCGCCTCCCCTCCGTGCGCGACGCGCTCGGCCTCGGCCCCGCAGACCTGGGCGTCGTGCTCCTCGCGGGCGCCGTCGGCGCGCTCCTCACGGTCACCGCGGCCGGGCCCTTCGTCACGCGGTTCGGCGGCCGGGTCGCGTTCGCCGTCTCGGCGGGCCTGTTCGGCGTCGCGTTCCTCCTGCTCGGGCTCGGCCCCGCCACCGGGTCGGTCGCGCTCCTCGCCGTGGGCATCTTCGTCAACGGCATGGCGTTCTCGCTCGGCAACGTGCCGATGAACGTGGAGAGCGCGGGCATCGAGCGGCGCGTCGGGCGCACGATCCTGCCCCAGTTCCACGCCGCGTTCTCCGTCGGCGCCGTCGTGGGCTCGCTGGTCGGCGCGGCGTGCGCGCACGCCGAGGTGCCCGTCGTCGTGCAGTTCGTCGCGACCGGGGTCGTCGCCACGGTGTGGCGGCTCGCCGCGATCCCCGCCACGGTCCACGACACCCTCCCGACGCGGACCCCCGCCCGCGGCACCGCGGCGCCGGCCCCGGTCGACGCGCTCGGCGACGCCGTCGTCGACGTCGAGACGGCGGGCCTGCGCGCGCGCCTCGCCCGTCGCGGTGCCCGGCTCGGCGCCGCGCTGTCGGCATGGCGCGAGCCCCGCACGCTGCTCATCGGGCTCGTCATCCTCTCGGCCGCGCTCTCCGAGGGCTCCGCCAACGACTGGCTGTCCCTCGCCGTCGTGGACGGGTTCGCCCAGACCGAGGCCGTCGGCGCGGTCGTCTTCGGTACGTTCGTCGCCGCCATGACCGTCATGCGCCTCGCGGGCACGCGCCTCATCGACCGGTTCGGCCGCGTCACCGTGCTCCGCGCGTCGGGCGTCGCGTCGATCGCCGGTCTCGTGCTGTTCGGGTTCGCACCGACGCTCCCGCTCGCGGCCGTCGGGGTCGTCCTGTGGGGCTTCGGCGCCGCGCTCGCGGTGCCCGTCGGGATCGCCGCGGCGTCCGACGAGCCCCTGCGGGCCGCGAGCCGCGTCTCGGTCGTGTCGGCGTTCTCCTCGATGGCGTCGCTCGCCGCGCCGCCGCTCCTCGGCCTCGCCGCCGAGGCGATGGGCGCGCGCCACGCGCTCGTCCTCATCGTCGCCGCGATGGTTCTCAGCGTCCTCCTCGCGCGCCAGGTGGCGCCCCTGGGCACCGCCGCTGCCCGCGCGGCGCGCCCGGAGCGCGGCACCGACGACGCCGCACCCGTCGCGGTGCAGGATGGTCCGGTGGACGTCCCGACCCCCGGCGCGCACGGCGCCCCGGACGCCGTGGGCGCCCCCGCCCCGGCCGACGGCGCCCGTCGCCGCCGCCCGTGGCGCAGCGTCCGCGCGGGCGCCTCCGCCACCGCCCACCGGGCCGCGTCCCGCCGCCCCCGCACCCGCCCGTCGCACCGCCGCGAGGAGACCTCCGCATGACCACCGCCCGACCCGACCGCCGCGTCGTCGCCCTCGCCACCTGGTCCGTCTTCGCGGTCTTCTTCCTCAACGGGTTCAACTTCGCGACGTGGGCCTCCCGCCTGCCCGCGGTGCGGGACTCGCTCGGCTTCACCGAGGCGCAGATGGGCCTCCTGCTGCTCTTCATGGCGGTGGGGTCGCTGCTCGCGCTGCCGCTGTCCGGGATGGTCGTCCAGCGGCTCGGCGCCTCGAAGGCCGTGACGGTCTTCGCCGTGACCAACGTCGTCGGGCTCGTCACCGCGGTCACGGGCGTCGCGACGGGGGAGGACGTCGTCGTGCGCGTCGGGCTGTTCCTCGCCGGGATCGGCACCGGCGTGTGGGACGCCGCGATGAACCTCGAGGGCGCCGCCGTCGAGCAGCGGCTCGGCAAGGCGATCATGCCGCGCTTCCACGCCGGGTTCTCGTTCGGCACCATGGCCGGCGCCGGCGTCGGCGCGCTCATGGCCGCGCTGCACGTGCCCGTCCAGGTGCACCTCACGGCCGCCGTCGTGCTGAGCCTCGTCGGCGTCCTGTGGTGCGTGCGGTTCTTCCTCCCCGCGGGCAAGGTGGAGCACGCGGTCGCCGACGCCGTCGAGGACGCCGCCGGTGCCGACCCCGCCGCCGCAGCCGGGAGCGGGGCGTCGCACGGCACGAGCAAGGACGAGCGCGGGGCCCTCAGCGCGTGGACCGAGCCGCGCACCCTCCTCATCGGGCTCGTCGTGCTCGCGGCCGCGCTCACCGAGGGCGCCGCGAACGACTGGGTGAGCCTCGCCGTCGTCGACGGGTTCGGCACGTCCGACGCGATGGGCGCCGTCGGGCTCGCCGTGTTCCTCACCGCCATGACCGGGATGCGCCTGCTCGGGACGGGCCTGCTCGACCGCTACGGCCGCGTCGCCGTCCTGCGCCTGGGCGCCGCGCTCGCGCTGCTCGGTCTGCTCGTGTTCACGCTGTCCCCGAACCTCTGGGTCGCGCTCGTCGGCGTCGTCGCGTGGGGCATGGGTGCCGCGCTCGGGTTCCCCGTGGGGATGAGCGCCGCGTCCGACGACCCCGCGCGCGCCGCCGTGCGCGTGAGCGTCGTCGCGACGATCGGGTACTCCGCGTTCTTCATGGGGCCGCCGCTCATCGGGTTCCTCGCCGAGCACGTCGGCTACCGCGGGGCGCTCCTCGTGATCGCCGTGCCCGTCGTCGTCGGCCTGCTGGTCGTCGGCGCGACGCGTCCGCTCCCCACGGCCGCCGGTGCCGCGGGCCAGCAGGCCGCCCAGGGCGCGGACCGCGCGGGGCGCGCCGACTGACGGGGAACCCGAACTACGCTGGACGGGTGACCTGCGAACCTGCCGCCCCCGTCGACCGTGACCTGCCCGAGATCGTCGGGACCGCCCCGGGGCTGCGTCCCGAGGCCGTCGGGACGCCGTCGCTCGCCGAGCTGACGACGCTGCGCGTGGGCGGGCCGGCGGACCGGTACGTCGAGGCGCACAGCGAGGCCGAGCTGCTGGAGATCGTCCGGGCCGCCGACGAGGCGGGGGAGCCGCTCCTCGTGGTCGGCGGAGGCTCCAACCTGCTCGTCGGCGACGAGGGCTTCGGCGGCGTCGTCGTGCGCGACCTGCGGCGCGGCATCACCGTCGACGCGGAGGACTCGTGCGGGGGCGCGAGCTTCCACGCCCCGGCGGGCCAGGACTGGGACGAGCTCGTGGCGCGCGCGGTCGCGGAGGAGTGGGTCGGGGTCGAGGCGCTGTCGGGCATCCCCGGCACCGTCGGCGCGGCGCCGGTCCAGAACATCGGCGCGTACGGGCAGGACGTCGCGGGCGTGGTCTCGACCGTGCGGGTCTGGGACCGCGCACGATCGCGCGTGCGCACGCTCGCCCTGGGCGAGCTCGCGTTCGGCTACCGGACGTCGCTGCTCAAGCGCAGCATGCACGTGGACGCCGGCGCCGGGTCCGACGACGACGGTCCCTGGTACCCGTCGCCCCGCTACGTCGTGCTCGACGTGGGCTTCCAGGCGCGGCTCGGGTCGTTGTCGGCGCCGGTCGCGTACCCCGAGCTGGCACGCACGCTCGGGGTCCAGGTCGGGGACCGCGCGCCGAGCGCGGACGTCCGCGCCGCGGTGCTCGCCCTGCGCGCGCGCAAGGGCATGCTGCTCGACGGCGCCGGCCCCGACGTCGACCCCGCGGCGGGGCCCGACCACGACCGCTGGAGCGCCGGGTCGTTCTTCACGAACCCCGTCGTCCCTGCCGAGCAGGCGGACCTGCTCCCGGCCGAGGCCCCGCGGTACCCGGTCCGCACGGCGACCCCGACCCGGACCACCGGCCCGAGCCTCGGCGAGATCGACCCGACGCTCGTGAAGACGTCGGCCGCGTGGCTCATCGAGCACGCGGGCTTCACCAAGGGGTTCGGCGTGCACGGCCCGTCGAGTCTCGCGCGGCTGTCGACGAAGCACACGCTCGCGCTGACGAACCGCGGCGGGGCGAGCGCGGAGGACGTCGTCGAGCTCGCGCGCGCGGTGCGCGACGGCGTCGTCGAGGCGTTCGGCGTCGAGCTCGTGCCGGAGCCGGTGCTCGTCGGCGTCGCGCTCTGACCCGCCCGTCGCTGAGTGCATGATCTCGTCGCGTTCGGACCCCGCCGCCGCGACGAAGTCATGCACTCACCGCACCGGGGGCTCGGCTCAGTAGACGAGGACGGTGGTGCCGGGGTCGGCGCGCCAGGTGTCCCAGAGCCAGTTCATGGCCGAGTTCGCGACGCGGACGCACCCGTGCGACGCGGGCCACGGCGGGATCGACCCCGAGCCGTGCACCGCGATCCCGCCGGTGAAGAACTTGGGGCGCCACATGTCGCCGAGCTCGAGGCTGGACGAGTGGTTCCCGTCGACCTGCCGGCCTACCTGGAACGTGCCGCGCGGCGTGCTCGCGCGGTAGGTGCGCCCCTTCGCCTCGTACGACTCGCCGTTCCCGGACGACGCGTTGACCACCGTGACGACGCGACCGTCCTCGACGGCGAGCAGGAGCTGGCGGTCGAGGTCGATCTCGACGACCTTGCCCGACCCGCTGCGCGGCTGCGGCGTGACGCCCTCGTCGAGCGCGGCCTGGGTCGCGGGCCCGACGACGCCGTCGCGCGAGAGGCCCGCCGCCTTCTGCAGGGCCCACACGGCCTGCTGGGTGCCGCCGCCGAAGTCGCCGTCGGGCGCGCCGATGAAGTAGCCGAGGTCGGCGAGGCGCTGCTGGAGGGCGACCACCCGCTCGCCGGTCGCCCCGCGCGCGAGCTCGACCGGCTCCGGCGGGGCCTCGGGCGTCGGCTCCGGCGTGGGCTCGGCGGCGGGCGGCGGCGTGCTGGGCTCAGGCGTCTCGGTGGGCGTCGGCTCGGGCTCGGGCGTCTCGGTGGGCGTGGGCTCCGGGGTCGTGGTGGGCGCGGACGGGCTCGGGCTCGTCGGCTCCGGCGAGGCCGGGCTCTCGGAGGCCGACGGCGTTCGCCCGGGCTCCATGTCCGGCAGGCCCGCCTGGCAGCCCGCGAGCGCCAGCGCGGCGGCGAGCGCGGGCACGACGGCGCGGGCGACCACCCGCCGGACGGGCCCGCGACGGCGCGGTGCCGCCATCGGTCGCGCGCCGGTCGCGGGCGCGCTCGCCGTCGCGGGCGAGCGGACGGTTCCCTGCTCCACCTGGTCCCCCTTCGTCTGCCGCGGCGTCGCCGCGATGGTCCATCATGCGCCGTCCGCCGCGCCCGGCCGGACGACGGCACCGGTTCTCGGCGGATCGTGACCCGGTCGTGACGCACGGTCTGTGGCGCCGTCGGTGCCCGGTCGGTGTCGGTGGTCAGTGCGGCGCGCCCCGCTCCGGGCGGTGCGCGCCGAGCAGCGCGCCGCGCAGGACGTCGACGATCGCGTCGTCCGACAGCCCGGCCTCGCGGCCGGCGTGCACGAGCTCGTGCGCGGCGTGGCGCGCGGCCACGTCCGTGGGGGAGACGCCGTCGGCGACGACCGTCCCGGCCCGGCGACGCGTCGTGACGACCCCGGCCGCCTCGAGCTCCCGGTACGCGCGGGCCACCGTCCCGGGGGCGAGACCGAGGTCCGTCGCGAGCGCGCGGATCGTGGGGAGGCGGTCCCCGACGCGCAGCCGCCCGGCCGCGACGTGCGCGACGACCTGGCTCCGGATCTGCTCGTACGGGGCGAGGCCGGTGCGCAGGTCGATCTCGACGCGCAGCTCACCCATCGCGACGCCCGTGCCCCGCGGACGCCGGGGCGGCGACCTCCGCGTCGGGGTCGGGGGCAGGACGCACGCCGACGGCGACCGCCACGAGGGCGATCACGACGGCGACGACCACGAGCACGACCGCTCCGGGGTAGCCCGCCCGGGCGGCGGCGTTCGCGCCGTAGGCGAGCGTGCCGGCCGCGGTGAGTCCGAGCGCGAGCTGGGTGCCGCGCAGGACCCGGTGCGCGGACGCGCGACGCAGCGCGAGGTCCCACCCGGGCTCGACGCGCGGGACGGCGGGGCGGCGCGCGACCAGCCGGAGCAAGCCCTCCGCGCCGGCCACGAGCAGCACGGCGCCGGCCGCGAGCCAGGCGCCGTAGAACCACCCGGGGTAGGGGCTGGTCGTCGACGTGACGTCGCCCAGCACGCGCGTCACGGACCGCCCGTCCGCCCCGGCGGTGAGGCCGCCGACCGCGGTGAGCACGAGCACGAGGGCACCGAGGGCCCAGGTGAGGCGGCGCAGGCCGCGCGGCGCGACGTCGGACACCGTGCGCGGGCGCAGCGTGGCCGCCCGGACCGCCGTGCGCTGGCGCGGCCAGGTGCGCTCGCCGACGGCGTGCGCCCCGAGGAACGCCAGGCCGACGAGCGCGGGGGAGAGCCCCACGAGCACGCCCTCCGCGAGGCCGCCGACGGCGGTCGTCACGGCCTGCACGAGGACGGCGCCCACGAGCGCGGCGGCGGTCGCCGCGGCGACGCTGACGGTCGTCGCGTGCCGTCGGGCGGCGCGGCGCACCGGGTCCCCGTCCGCGAGCCCGTGCAGGGCGGGCGCCGGCTCGCGCGTCAGCGCGCGCACGATGAGCACCACGAGGGCGCCGACGCCCGCGAGTACGGCGAGGGCGACGACGCTCCACAGCAGGTCGTACGCGGCGGGGAGGAACATGTTGACCCCGCCCGGCTCCTCGGAGACGCTTTGTATCAACACAGCGATACATTCCCACGGACCCGCGCGCGGGTCAAGGGCCGCCGGGCGCCGCGGGCGGACTCGATGAGAGGACTCTCATCGGGCTCTCACCTCCGTTCCACGCGCGCACGGTGCCCTGGGCGCATGACGATCGCCCCCGCCGTCCCCGACCAGCGCGCCTGGCTCGACCTGCTCACCGGTCCCGACGCGGGCGGCCTCCTCGACGCGGCGCTCGGGGCCGACGGCGTTGCGCTCGGCACGTGGCGCGTGCACCAGGTGCACGCGCGCCCCGGCGCGGAGGTCACCGTCGGGTACGACGTCGTCGCGCGCCGCACGCTCCCGGCGCGGCCCGGCGGGGCGGTCGCGACCGTCGACGCGACCGCGTACCTGCTCGCCACGACGGCACCCCTGCCGCCGGACGCCGTCGGGCCGGGCGTCGCGCGCCTGGAGGACGGGCCGCGCGTCGTGCACGTGTGGCGGCACCCGGCCGACCCGGCGCTGCCCGCGCTCGCCGCGGCGTGCGACGCGTCCGGGCTCACGCGCCGCCTGGACGACGCGGGCGTGCTCGCCCCGGGCGAGGCCGTCGAGTCGGTGACGATGGTCGCCTACCGACCGCTGCGGCGCGCGGTGCTCCGCGCCCGGACGCCCTCCCGCACGCTCTACGTCAAGGTCGTCCGGCCCGGCCGGGCGCGCGCGCTCGCGCGCCGCCACGACCTCCTCCAGGACGGGGCCGTGCGCGCCCCGCGGTGCCTCGCCCGGGACGACGACGGCCTCGTGGTCCTCGAGGAGGCGCGCGGCCCGTCGCTCGCGCAGCACCTCGCGGCGTCGGGACCGGAAGCGCAGCCTGAGGCGATCGACCCGCACGAGCTGCTCCGTGCGCTCGACGCGCTGCCGGAGCGCGCGACGACGCTGCGCCGTCGGCCCGCGTGGGCGGAGCGCGTGGAGCACTACGCGACGTCGGCGCTCGCGGTCCACGGTCTCGACGCCGAGCGGGTGCGGCACGTGGCGCGCGCCGTCGGGGACGCGGTCGCGACGCGCGACCCCGGCCCCGTCGTGGCGACGCACGGCGACTTCTACGAGGCGAACGTCCTGCTCGCCGCGGGCCCGGACGCCGTCGACGTCCCGGGGGCGACGGCCCGGCCGCGCGTGGCCGCGCTGCTCGACGTGGACACGCTCGGGCCGGGCCACCGCGTGGACGACCTCGCGTGCCTCGTCGGGCACCTCGCCGTCCTGCCCGCGCTCGCGCCGACCGTGTACGGGGGCGTGGGCGGGCTCGTCGAGCGGTGCCTCGCGGTGTTCGGGACCGCCGTCGACCCGGTGGGGCTGCGCGCCCGGGCCGCGGGCGTCGTGCTGTCGCTCGTGCCGGGCGCGGGCTCGCGCGAGCTCGCGGAGGCCTGGCTCGCGGTCGCCGACGGGCTGCTGCCGGTTCCTGAGAGCACTCTCATGACGACCTCCTCGGAGTCTCACGCGTGAGCGGGAGGCTCGAGACCTGCACGGCCGAGGGGTCGTGCGCACCATCGGACGAAGGAGAAGCACCATGAAGGCACGCAGCGCATGGATCGTCACCGGGGCGCTCGGCGCGGTCGGTCTCGGGGCCACGATGGCCGCCGCCCAGGGCGCGCTCGACGCCCCCGACGAGGCGGTCGTCTCCCCGTCGGTCGAGGTGACGACGTCTGGCGCCGCGACGGCTGCGGCGACCGCGTCGGCCACCCCGAGCCCGACGGACGTCCAGAACGGGACGTCGATCACGACGGTCACCGCGGGCTCCGCGAACACGTCCGCGTCGCCCACGACGGCGGCCTCCGCCGTGACGAGCCAGACGGCGAACACCGCCCCGACGGCCGACACCGCGGGCACCGCGCAGACGGCGAGCACGCCGGCCAGCCCGGTGACCCCGCCGTCGCCGCAGTCCGCGACCTGACCGGGCCCGGGCCTCGCCGTCCGCGCCCGCACGACGCCCGCCCCGGCCCCCGGGGCGGGCGTCGTCGTCGGTTCAGGAGCGCCGCGGCGCGTCCGCGAGGCGGTAGCCCATCCCGCGCACGGTGACGAAGTGCTCCGCGCCGAGCTTGTTGCGCAGGTACCGCACGTACACGTCGACGACGTTGGAGCCGGGGTCGAAGTCGTACCCCCACACGCGCGAGAGGAGCTGCTCGCGGCTGAGGACCTGGCCGGGGTTGCGCAGGAACGCCTCGGCGAGCGCGAACTCGCGCGCGGAGAGGTCGACCTCGCGGTCGGACGTCCGGGCCCGCCGAGTGCGCAGGTCCAGGCTCAGCGCACCGTGCGTGAGCACCGTGACCTCGCCCGCGGGCTCGCTGCGCAGCCGGAGCCGGATGCGCGCGAGGAGCTCCTCGAAGCGGAACGGCTTGGCCATGTAGTCGTCGGCGCCGCCCTCGAGCCCGGCGACGGTGTCCGTGACCGACGTGCGCGCCGTGAGGATGATGACGGGGATCGCGTTCCCGGTCTCCCGCAGCCGGCGCAGCACGGTGAAGCCGTCCTGGTCCGGCAGGCCGAGGTCGAGCACGAGGAGCGCGAAGTCGCCGCTGCTCGCGAGGTCGAACGCCTCGCGGCCCGTCGCGACCGTGGTGCTCGCGTAGCCCGCGGCGCGCAGCCCCTTGGCCACGAACGACGCGATGCGGGTCTCGTCCTCGGCGACGAGGATCTGGCTCACCGGGTGGTCCTTCCGTCGTGGTCGGTGCCGGTCTCGGCGCCGGACTCGGTGCTGCTCTGGGTGTCGTTCTCGGTGCCGCTCCGGCTGCCGGTCGGGGTGCGGGTCTCGGAGCCCGACCCCGGGCTGGTCGGCTGCGCGTCCGGCGTGTCGGGCGGCAGCTCGGGGGTCGCGGCGGACGGCGCCGTGGGTGCGGTCGGCGCGGTCGCCCCGTACGGGGCTACCGCGTCACCGGTCGGCCCGGGGGCCTGCCCGGGGACCGGCACGAGCGGCAGGTCGAGCGTGAACGTCGACCCGACGCCTGGCGTCGAGGCGACGTGGACGCGGCCGCCGTGGCCGTCGGCGATCGCGGCGACGATCGCGAGCCCCAGCCCGGCGCCCTCGGGGTGCGCCACACCGGGTGTCGTCGCCTGCGCGAACCGCTCGAAGATCCGTTCCTGCTGCTCGGGGGCGATCCCGACGCCCTCGTCGCGGACCCAGACGCGCACGCGCGCGCCGTCGTCGGACACGGCCGAGCCGAGCGCGACGGCCGACCCGGGCGCCGAGAACTTCACCGCGTTGGCCGCGAGCTGGAGGAGCGCCTGCGTGAGGCGCTGCGCGTCGGCCCGCACCGCGACGTCCGCGCGCGCGTCGACGAGCCACCGCCGGTCGCCGAGCGTGCGGACCTTGTCGTGGACGTCGTCGAGCAGGCGCCCGAGGTCCGTGTCGAGCGGGCGCACGAAGTCCGGGCGCCCGGCGGTCGCGAGCGTCACGAGGTCGTCCACGAGGCGGTTCATGCGGTCGAGCTCGTCGAGCGCGAGGTCGCGCGTCTCGGTCGCGTCGGTCGCGTCGTGGGGGTCCATGAGCTCGAGGTGGCCTCGCACCACGGTGAGGGGCGTGCGCAGCTCGTGCCCGACGTCGTCGATGAGCCGGCGCTGCGAGTCGAACGCGCCCTCGAGCCGGTCGAGCATGCCGTTCACGGTGCGGGACAGGTCGGAGAGGTCGTCGTTGCCCGTGACCGGGATCCGCGCGGAGAGGTCGGTCTCGCCGATGCGCTGCGCGGTGCGCGAGAGCGTGCGGATCGGGAGCAGGAGCCGGCCGGCCACGACCCAGCCGACGACGCCGATGAGCACGAGCGCGCCGAGCGCGACGACGGCGTACGTGCGGAAGACCTGGGCGAACTCGGCGTGCTCCGCCGAGCGGTCGTAGGCGAGGACGAGTGCCGCGGGCGGCCCGGCGCCGTCCGCCCCGGTCGCACGCACGGGCGCGACGAGCGCGCGGTAGTCCGCGGTCGCCGTCCCGACCGAGCGCAGCACCACGTGGTCGCCCGCCACGAGCGGCGACAGCGCGGCGACGAGCTCGGCGTCCTCCTCGAGGCGCAGGCGCACGTCCTGCTGCGACACGAGCGGCGTGCGACCCTCGCGCAGCCCGAGCACGCCCTCGTTCTGGGCGGGCACGGTGAGCTGGATCGACGCGACGACGACGTCCTCGGCGGACCGGAACGGCTCGCCCGTCACGGGGTTCACGCCGGAGCCCGCGATCCGCCGGAGCTCGTTCGCGCTCCGCACGAGGCTCTCGTCGATGCGCGCGTCGAGCTGGCCGCGCTGCAGGAACCACGCCGCGCCGCCCGCGAGGAGCAGCGCGAGGGCGGACAGGCCGAGGAACGCCGCGAGCATCCGGGTGCGGACCGTGAGCCCCGCGCCACGCGCCCGGCGCCTCACCCGTCGCCCCGGTCCGGGCCGTCGCGGTCGTCGTCCTGGTCGTCGGTCGTGTCGGCGTCCGGGTCGTCCCCCGAGTCGTCCTGGTCGTCGCTCGACGGCGGGGCGGGCGTGACGCGGTCGTCGTCCTGGTCGTCGTCGTCGCCGTCGTCGTCGGTCGGGCTGGGCGTCGGCGCCGGCGTCGTCGGGGTCTCGGTCGGGGGAGCGGGCGTCACGACGACGGCCACGCCGACGTCGCGGTCCTGCGGCCGCGCGGCGAGCGCGCCCGCCGCGGCGGCGCCGGCGAGGACGAGCACGAGCGCCCCCACGAGCCACGCGACGGTCCGGCGAGTCATGGACCCAGTATCGGAGAGCCGGATGAGACGCACATGAGAGTCCGCGCGACGAGCCGGGACGACGCGTGTATCTTGATGTCAAGATTGTTGACGTCTAGATACTGCGACCGGACGGAGTCGTCATGCCACGCGACTGGGACCCTGCCCTCTACCTCCGCCACGCCGACGAGCGCACGCGCCCGATGGCCGACCTCGTGGCGCGCGTCCCCGTCGACGCGCGCACGGTCGTCGACCTCGGGTCCGGCCCCGGCCACCTGACCCCCCTCCTGCACGCGCGCTGGCCCGACGCCGCGATCACCGGGATCGACGCGTCGCCGGCCATGGTGGCCGCCGCCCGGCGCGACGCGTCCGCGCCCTGGGTGCGGTACGAGCTCGCGGACGTGCGCTCGTGGGCGCCGCCCGCGCCCGCCGACGTCGTCGTGAGCAACGCGACGCTCCAGTGGGTGCCCGGCCACCTCGACCTGCTTCCCCGGCTCGCCGACCACGTCGCCCCGGACGGCGCGCTCGCGTTCTCCGTCCCCGGCAACCACGACGCGCCGAGCCACCGGCTCCTGCGCGAGCTCGCTGCCCGACCCCCGTACGCGGCGCACGCCGCGGGCGTCGAGCGCCCCGCGGCGCACGACCCCGAGGTGTACCTCGACGCGCTCACCACCCTCGGCTGGACCGTCGACGCCTGGGAGACGACGTACGTCCACGTGCTCCACGGCCCGGACCCCGTGCTGCGCTGGGTCTCCGCGACGGGCGCCCGCCCCGTGCTCCAGGCCCTCCCCGACGACCTGCGCGACGCGTTCGTCGCGCAGTACGCCGCCGCGCTGCGGGACGCGTACCCGGAGCGCGGCGCGGGCACCCTGTTGCCGTTCCGCCGCGTCTTCGTCGTCGCGACGCGCGCGTGACCGCTCGTGTCAGCCCGCCGATCCCCGGCGGCCAGCGCGCACGCGGGCGTCAGCCCGCCGTGAGCCAGTCGTCCACGCCCGCGAGCAGCCGTCGCTTGGTGCCCGACGACGCGCGGCTCGCCCGGATCGACGACCGCGCGAGGTCGGCGAGCTCCGCGTCGGAGAACCCGTGCTCGCGCCGCGCCGTCTCGTACTGCCCGACGAGCCGGGACCCGAACAGCAGCGGGTCGTCCGCGCCGAGCGCGACCTGCGCGCCCGCGTCGACGAGCGCGCCGAGCGGGACCTGCCCCGCCTCCTCGTAGACGCCGAGCGAGACGTTCGACGCCGGGCACACCTCGAGCGCGATCCCCCGGTCCACGACGTCGTCGAGGACGCGCCGGTCCTCCGCCGACCGCACCCCGTGGCCCAGGCGGTCCGGGACCAGCTCGCGCACGACCTCGTGCACGTGGCCGGGGCCCAGGAGCTCGCCGCCGTGGGGCACCGACGCGAGCCCCGCCCGTCGCGCGATCGCGAACGCGCGCGCGAACTCGGCCGTGTCCCCGCGCCGCTCGTCGTTGCTCAGGCCGAACCCCACGACCTCGCCCGCGCCCTCGCCCGCGTACTGCGCCGCGAGCCGCGCGAGGGTCCGCGCGTCGAGCGGGTGCCGCGTGCGCGACGCCGCGACGACCACCGCGACCTCCGTCCCCGTCGCGGCGCTCGCGGACCGGGCGGCGTCGAGCACGATCTCCACGGCCGGGGTGATGCCCCCGACGAACGGCGCGTACGACGTCGGGTCCACCTGGATCTCGAGCCGCCCCGACCCCTCCGCGGCGTCGTCCTGCGCCGCCTCGAGCACGATGCGCCGCATGTCGGCCTCGGACCGCACGCACGCGCGCGCCGCGTCGTACAGGCGCTGGAACCGGAACCAGCCGCGCTCGGTGGGCGGGAGGCGCAGCGGGTCGCCGTCGACGAGCGCGTGGGGGAGCCGCACGCCGTACTGCGCGGCGAGGTCGCGCAGCGTGTCGGGCCGCATGGACCCCGTGAAGTGCAGGTGCAGGTGGGCCTTCGGGAGCGTCGCCAGGTCTCGCACAGCGGGAGTCTGTCACGAGCGCCCGGCGCCCGCCGTCGGGCGCGGGACGACTGCGGCGCAGGTCCCGCCGCAGGTCGGGGTGCCGACGGCGTCCGCGCGCGTCACGCCCCGGGGAGGAACCCGCGCTGCATCGCGACCGTCACGGCGGCGGTGCGGTCGTCCACGCCGAGCTTGGCGAAGGCCCGCAGCAGGTGCGTCTTCACGGTCGCCTCGGCGATGAACAGCTCGCGCCCGACGGCCGCGTTCGACAGCCCGCGGGCCACGAGCCTCAGTACCTCGACCTCCCGGTCCGTGAGCCGCTCCGTCCCGCGCACCGACGTCACGAGCCGCGTCGCGACGCTCGGCGCCAACACCGTCTGCCCCCGCGCCGCGGCGCGCACGCCCGCGACGAGCTCCTCGCGCGGCGTGTCCTTGAGCAGGTAGCCGGTGGCGCCCGCCTCGACGGCCCGCAGGATGTCGGCGTCCGTCTCGTACGTCGTGAGCACGACGACGCGCGGCCCCGCCGCCCCGCGCCCGCGGCCCGGTGCGCCGAGGATCGCCGCGGTCGCGCCCACGCCGTCGAGCACGGGCATCCGCAGGTCCATGAGCACGACGTCGGGCGCCAGCTCGCGCGCGAGCTCCACCGCCTGCGCGCCGTCGCCCGCCTCCCCGACCACCGCGAGGTCCGGCTCGGCGGCCAGCATCCCCACGATGCCCGAGCGCACGACCGGGTGGTCGTCGACCACGAGCACCCGCACCGCGCCGTCCCGGCCCGTCGTCCCCGTCACCGCACCGCTCCTCGCCTCGTCGGGGCCGTCCGGCCCGTGCCCACGCCCGTCGCGGGCAGCCGCACCGCGACGCGCGTGCCCCCGCCCGGCGCGGGCCCGACCTCGAGGCTGCCGCCCTCCGCGGCGACGCGCTCGCGCATGCCCCGCAGACCGTAGCCCTCGGCCGCGTCGTCGGGCAGCCCGCGACCGTCGTCGCACACCTCCAGGAGGGTCCCGTCCGCGTCGTGGCGCAGCCCGACCCGCACCGTGCCCGCCCCGGCGTGGCGCCGCACGTTCGTCAGCGCCTCCTGGGCCGAGCGCAGCAGCACGACTTCCTCGGCGCTCGACAGCCCCGGGACGTCGTCGGCCGCGAGCACCACGCGCGTCCCCGTCTCCTCGGTGAAGCGCGTCGCGAGGCGGCGCAGCGCCTCCCCGAGCGTGCTTCCCTGCAGCGGGGCCGGCGCGGAGGCCGCGACCAGGGCCCGGGCCTCGGCGAGGTTGTCGCGCGCCGTCGACTCGACGAGCGCGAGGCGCTCGCGCGCCGCGTCCGGGGCGCCCCGGTCCAGGTCGGCGCCCGCGGCCTGCGCGAGCATGACGACGCTCGTGAACCCCTGGGCGAGCGTGTCGTGGATCTCCTGGGCGACCCGCTCGCGCTCCGCGAGCACGCCCGCCTCGTGGTGCGAGCGCGCGAGCTCGGCCTGCGTCGCGCGCAGCGCGTCGACGAGGCGCGCGTGCCGCTCCGACTGCCGCATCGTGTGCGCCGTCCACAGCCCGAGGCTCAGCGCGAACGCGAGCGCGACGCCCATCTGCGGCGCGGCGCTCGCGAGCTCGTCGGGCTCGACGCGCCCCGTCGCCGGGTCGAACGCGAGGGCGAGCGCGGTGCCGGCCGCGAGCGCGACGCACAGCACGACCTGCGCCCAGAGGTGCTCCGAGAGCATCCAGATCTGCGTGAAGACGGCGAACAGGAGCAGCGTGCCGAGCGCGTCCTGCCCGACGACGACGAGCGTGCCCGCGATCGCGACGACGAGGTAGAGGTGCGCCGGCACCTGGGCGCGCGTGCGGGCCGCGCGCCGCCCCCACGCGAGGTAGGCCAGGAGGATCGTCCCGAGCGCGGCGAGCGACACGAGCAGGGCCGTGCCGGCGACGCCCGCGGTGAGCAGCGCGAGCGCGCTGAGCACGACGATGACGTAGAACGCCACGTCCCACCAGCGCACGTCGCGCGCCCAGGTGCCGTCGAGCTGGGCCGTGGCCGCACCGTCCCTGGCCCCCTCCTCGCCCCCGGCCCGGTCCCCGGCCGCGGGGAGCCCGCCCGCGGGCGACGGCGGGTCAGCCGTCGTCACGGCGCCGCCACCGGAACGACCGCGCGCCCACCACGAGCCCCAGGACCAGCCATGCGACCAGTACAGCAGCGGTCGCGCCGTGCTGCCACGACCCGGACGGCTCGAGCGCCGCGGCCTGCTCGGGGAGGAAGACCGAGCGCATGCCCTGAGCCATCCACTTGAGCGGGAACACCGAGGCGACGGTCTGCATCCACGCGGGCAGCGCGAAGAACGCGAAGAACACCCCGGAGATGAACTGCAGCACGAGCACGACGGGCGTGACGACCGCCGTCGCGGAGCGGCCCGAGCGTGGCAGCGACGAGAACGCGACCCCGCACACGGCGCCCGCGGCGCACCCGAGCACGAACACCCACGCGAACGTCGTGAGCCGGGTCGCGGCGTCGGGCATGTCCCAGGGCATCGGGACGTCGTACACGACGGCCGCGAGGAGCAGCAGGAGCGCCGTCTGCACGATCGAGGTCGCGAGGACCAGGCCCACCTTGCCGTAGAAGTACGCCGACGCGGGCAGCGGGGTCGCACGCAGGCGCTTGAGCGCACCGTCGTCGCGCTCGACCGCGATCGAGATCGCGAGCGACTGGAAGCTCGTGAGCATGACGCCCGTCGCGATCATGCCCGGCAGGAAGTACTGCGCGAAGGGCACGGAGTAGCCCGCGTCACCCTGGTCCTGCCCGTCGAACACCGTCGCGAAGATCGCGAGCATGATGAGCGGGTACGTGAAGATGAAGACGACCGCGTCGCGCTCGCGGAAGAACCCGCGCAGCTCGGCGCGCGTGCGTTCGATGCCGAGGCGGGCGGCCCCGGGCAGGGCGGCGCGCGGGGCGCGCGTGGTCGGGGCGACGGTCACGGTCGGGCCTCCTCGGGGACGACGACGGTCGCGTCGTCGGGCGTGCGGGCCGCGGCGGGTGCGCCGGGCCGGTCCGGGTCGGGGGCCGGGTCGCTCGACGCGGCCGGCTCACCGATGAGCTCGAGGTAGACGTCCTCGAGGCTCGGGCGCGTCACCTCGAGCCCGGGGACCTCGCCGTCGGGGTACCGCGCGGCGAGCGCCGCGACGACCGCGGTGGGGGAGTCCGTGCGCTCGGAGCGCCGGGTGCCGCCGTCGAGCCACCGCACGACGGGACGGCGCGCCTCCGCGCCCCCGAGGCGGTCGGGCGCGTCGAGCGCGACGACCTGCCCCGACCGCACGACGGCCGCGCGGTCGGCCAGGTAGGCCGCCTCGTCGAGGTAGTGCGTCGTGAGCAGGATCGTCGTGCCGTCCTCGCGCAGCGACCGGACGAGCGCCCAGAACGCGCGGCGGGCCTGGGGGTCGAACCCCGTCGTGGGCTCGTCGAGGAACAGCAGCTCCGGCCGGCCGACGATCCCGAGCGCGACGTCGAGCCGTCGGCGCTGCCCGCCGGAGAGCTGGCGCGTGCGCGTGCGGGCCTTCTCCCGCAGCCCGACGGCGTCGATCACCTCGTCGGGGTCCCGCGGCGTCGGGTAGAACGTCGCGAAGTGCCGGACGAGCTCGGCGACCGTGAGCTCGGCCTGGTCGCGCGAGTCCTGGAGGACGACGCCGAGGCGCGAGCGCCAGGCGCGGCCCGCGGTCTGGGGGTCCTCGCCGAGCACGCGGACCTCGCCCGCGTCCCGGCGGCGGAAGCCCTCGAGGATCTCGACCGTGGTGGTCTTCCCGGCGCCGTTGGGGCCGAGGACCGCGAAGATCTCGCCGCGCTCGACGCGCAGGTCGATGCCGTCGACGGCCTGCTTGGGCCCGTAGCGCTTGCGCAGGCCGCGCACGTCCACGGCCGGTCCGCTCTGCCCGGCGCCGGGGCCGGAGCCGGCGCCGCGGGGGCCGGCGGGGAGGGGTGTCGTCGTCATGGGACCAGCGTGTCGGCGCGAGCCCCCGGGCCGCGACGCCCGTTCGTCCGGACCTCGTGTCCACCGATCGGTGGACGGTGGTTCGACCAGGGGCGCCGCGTCGCGTACAGTGATCCCTCGGTGGTTGACGCCCGCCACGCTGGTCCGCGCCCGTGAGACGACTTTCGTCCGGGGATCGAGGCCGTGCGGGGCGCCGTCGGCACGAAGGGTAGTGGCGCAATTGGTAGCGCAGCGGTCTCCAAAACCGCAGGTTGCAGGTTCGAGTCCTGTCTACCCTGCACGGCGTGGCTCTCGCGGGACCTTCCCGGGATCCGCGCGCGGCCCGGCACCGGGTCGCACCGAGGGTTCGAGCAGGTCCCGTACGTGAGCGATGGGGAAGATCGAGTGAGCGAATCGCCGTCAGAGGCCGTGGGCGCAGGCGGTGCACGCGCCGACGAGGTGAAGAAGAAGGGCGGTCCGTCCGCGGACAAGAAGCCCAACGTCTTCGCGCGCATCGCCCTGTTCGTGCGCCAGGTGGTCGCCGAGCTCCGCAAGGTCGTCACGCCGACGCGGTCCGAGCTCATCACCTACACGACGGTGGTCCTCGTCTTCGTGGTCGTGGTCATGGCGTTCGTGACCGTCCTCGACCTCGGGATCGGCCAGGCCGTCCGGTGGGTCTTCGGCTAGCGCACGACCTTCCCCGGCCAGGCCGGGTCAGCACGGCAGCCGGCGCCTCTCGGGGCGCCGTCGGCGCTTCCAGAAGAAGTCTTCGAGCAGTTCGTTGAGAAAGCAGGTTCGTTCGTGTCCCAGGAGTCGCTGGACCAGACGGAGAACGTCGACCCGACGCAGCCCGAGGGTGCCCAGGACGACGTCGACGAGACCACGGACGTCCCGGCGGTCGACGGAGCCGACGAGGCCCTCGACGCCGCTGACGAGGCCGACGACGACGCGACGGACGACGCCGCTGACGAGACCGACGACGCGTCGGACGACGACGAGCCGTCGGACGACGACGAGGCCGACGAGGTCCGCCCGGCCGACGAGGACGGCGACGTCATCGAGGACCCGGTCGCAGAGTTCAAGCGCACGCTGCGCTCGCAGCCGGGCGACTGGTACGTCATCCACTCCTACGCGGGCTACGAGAACCGCGTGAAGGCCAACCTGGAGAACCGCATCCAGAGCCTGAACATGGAGGACTACATCTTCCAGATCGAGGTCCCCATGGAGGAGGTGGCCGAGATCAAGAACGCGCAGAAGAAGATCGTCCGACGCGTGCGCATCCCCGGCTACGTCCTCGTGCGTATGGACCTCACCGACGAGTCGTGGGGCGCCGTGCGCCACACGCCCGGTGTCACCGGCTTCGTCGGGCACACCCACCAGCCGGTGCCGCTGACGCTCGACGAGGTCTTCTCGATGCTCGCGCCGATGCTCACCCCCGCCCCGGAGGCCGGCAAGCCCGCGCAGGCCGCGGCGAAGGCTCCCGTCGAGGTCGACTTCACGGTCGGCGAGTCGGTCACCGTCACGGACGGCCCGTTCGACACGCTGCCCGCCACGATCTCCGAGATCAACGTCGAGAACCAGAAGCTCAAGGTCCTCGTCTCCATCTTCGGCCGGGAGACCCCGGTCGAGCTGTCGTTCAACCAGGTCGCCAAGATCTGACGCGCGGGCGGCCCGAGCCGCCCCGCGTGAGCGCAGTACTGCAACCGGGTCATCGCCCACGGCGTCGGCCCACGAGAAGAAAGCCAGGGAAGAGTCATGCCTCCCAAGAAGAAGGTCTCCGGCCTCATCAAGCTCCAGATCCAGGCCGGTGCGGCGACGCCCGCGCCGCCGATCGGCCCCGCGCTCGGTCAGCACGGTGTGAACATCATGGAGTTCTGCAAGGCCTACAACGCGGCGACCGAGTCGCAGCGCGGCAACGTCATCCCCGTCGAGATCACGGTCTACGAGGACCGCTCGTTCACCTTCGTGACGAAGACCCCGCCGGCGGCGGAGCTCATCAAGAAGGCCGCGGGCGTGCAGAAGGGCTCGGCGACGCCGCACACCACCAAGGTCGCGAAGATCACCGCGGACCAGGTGCGCGAGATCGCCCAGACCAAGCTCGAGGACCTCAACGCGAACGACCTCGACGCCGCGTCGAAGATCATCGCCGGCACGGCCCGCTCGATGGGCATCACTGTCGAGGGCTGAGCAGAGCGAGCGCGGAGGTAGGACGAGCGCCAGCGAGTCCTGCCGGAGCGTGAGCGGCGCTCGGCCCGAGCAGACCATGCGTCGGGCCGAGCGTGGCAACATCGGAAGTGTCCGTCCACGACCGTGGGCGGCAGTGGCAGGGTCCGCGCGGACCCGCTGACCACGACTGCAGAAGGAGAAGCAGATGGCAACGCGCAGCAAGGCGTACCGCAACGCCGAGGAGAAGATCGACCGCGAGCGTCTCTACGCGCCGCTCGAGGCGATCCGTCTCGCCAAGGAGACGTCGACCGTGAAGTACGACGCGACCGTCGAGGTCGCGTTCCGCCTCGGTGTCGACCCGCGCAAGGCGGACCAGATGGTCCGTGGCACGGTCAACCTCCCCCACGGCACGGGCAAGACCGCCCGCGTCATCGTCTTCGCGAACGCGGCGAAGGCGGAGGAGGCCCGTGCGGCCGGTGCCGACGAGGTCGGCGGCGACGACCTGATCGAGAAGGTCGCCGGTGGGTACACCGACTTCGACGCCGCCGTGGCGACGCCGGACCTCATGGGCAAGGTCGGTCGTCTGGGCAAGGTGCTGGGCCCCCGTGGTCTCATGCCGAACCCGAAGACCGGCACCGTGACGATGGACGTGGCGAAGGCCGTGTCGGACATCAAGGGCGGCAAGATCGAGTTCCGTGTCGACAAGCACGGCAACCTGCACTTCATCATCGGCAAGGTCTCGTTCGACGAGAAGGCGCTCGTGGAGAACTACGCGGCGGCCCTCGAAGAGGTCCTGCGTCTCAAGCCGTCGTCCTCGAAGGGCCGGTACATCACCAAGGCCACGCTGACGACGACGATGGGCCCCGGTATCCCGCTGGACCAGTCCAAGACGACGAAGCTGCTCGAGGACGACGCCGCCTGACGGCAGTCCTCCCCGCGGACGGTCCTGAGTCCGCACCACGCACGACGGCGCGGCACCCGACCAGGGTGCCGCGCCGTCGTCGTCTCAGCAGGTCGCCCGAGGGTGCGCCGGCCGGGTCAGCAGGCGCCGAGGTCCTTCCAGACGCCCCACTGCCCGCTCTGCGCGGGGTTCTCGTTGGTGGTCCACCACTTGGCCTCGTAGGTGCGGCCCTGGTGGGAGACGCGGGCGCCACCGGTGTAGACGGCGGAGGCCGACCACGCGGTCGCGGTGCAGGTCCCGGGGTTGGTGGGGTTCGTCGGGTTGGTGGGGTTGGTCGGCTCGGTGGGGTTGGTCGGCTCCGTGGGCGTGGTCGGACCGCTCGCGAGGCGGCCGCCGATCACGGACGCGACCTGGTAGCCGTTGGTCTTGTCCCAGTTGATCGACCAGGTCATGACGCCGCCGATCTTGCCGTACGGCTTCGCGGGCTTGAAGGCGCCGCAGCCGGTGCCGACCTCGAGGCAGTCGACGGCCTTGACGACGTTCGCGAGCGGCTGGTAGCCGCCGCCCGCGGCGCGCGGCACGGCCGGTACGCCGATGCCCACCTGGTCGGGGCGCAGGCCCATCTCGAGCTGGATGCAGGTGAGCGCGGTGAGGAAGTCGACCGTGCCCTGCGAGTAGACCTGCTGGTTGCAGCCCATCATCGAGCCGGAGTTGTAGTACTGGGTGTTGACGATCGTGAGGATGTCCTTGATCGCGAGGGTGAGCTGGTAGTACCCCATGCTCGTCGCCTGGTAGTCGATCGTCTGCGGCGCCATGGTGAGGATCAGGCTCGGACCGACCTTCGCCGCGAGCTGGTGGAGGGCGCTCGACATGTACGTGGCGTTGATGCCGTGCTCGAGGTCGATGTCGACGCCGTCGAAGCCGTACTTCTGCATGAGCGCGTACGTGGTGTCGGCGAAGTTCTTCGCCTCGGTCGCGTTCGAGACGATGACGTTGCCCTTCTCCCCGCCCACGGAGATCACGACCTTGCGGCCCTGCGCCCGGATGGCCGCGACGTCGGCCTTGAACTGGGCCTCGGTGTAGCCGCCGAGCTCCGCGCTCGCGAGGTTGAACGTGATGCCGCCGGGGGTCCCGGCGAGGTTGTCCGCGAACGCGATCGCGACGAGGTTGTACGCCTGGGGGACCTCGGACAGGCGCATCGTCACGGAGCCGTTGTCGAAGTTGTGCCAGTAGCCGGTGAGCCACTGCGTGCTGCCCGACGGCGCGGCGGCGCTCACGGGAGCGGCGGGCGCGGCCGACGGCGCCGCGGCGGTCGCGGGCGCGGCGGCGAGCGCTCCGCCCGCGACGACGGTCGCCGCGGCGACGACGGAGGCGAGGGCGCGCAGCGCGCGCCCGGTGAGGCCGCGCGTGCGGCCGGGGAGGACTGTTCTCACGGAGGTGCTCCTCGTGCTCGGGCGGGGCGCGTCGTCGCGCCTCGCCGGTCCGCACCCGCGGTGTGGGTGCAGGGGTCGCTCCCGACGCTAGGCCCGGTGCCCGCCGCGCGGCATGAGGGATTCCCCGGAACTTCGGGCCCCGCGGTTACGGGAGAACTCGTACCCTCCGGGAGGCGTGGCGCCGCGCCGGGGGCAGCCGCCGTCGGGCCCTCACGGCGCGGTGCCGGGCCCGCCGTCGTGGGCCGGGCCGTGCCCCGGCAGGTGCCCCAGGGCGGGCAGGTGGGACCCGTGCGGCACGGCGTGCCGCGCGGCGTCGGTCCCGCCGAGACCGAACGTCGCGACGGCGGCGACCACGACGGACACCGAGAAGAGCGCGACGAGCCGCGCCCCGGCGCGCGCCGGCGGGCCGTCGGCGGGGACGCGCGCCGGTCGGGCGAGGACGCACGCCGTCGCGACCCGCAGGGCGGCCGCGGCGGCCGCACCCGCGGAGAGCGGCACGCCGGACGCGACGGGCACGGCCACCCCGGCGACGGTCGCGACGAGGAGCAGGGCGATCCCGGCGCGCGGGACCGCCGTCGGGCGCCCGGGCCGCGGCCCGCGGGCGAGGAGCACGAGCGCGACGACGAGCTCCCCGGCCCCGGTGGCCAGCGCGAGCAGGCCGGACGGCGCCGGGAACGCGCCCCGGACGAGCCCGAGGTCGACGATCCCGGCGCCGAGCAGCGCGAGCGCGGCGCCGACGCGGCGGGTCGGGACGGGCGTCGTCATGCCGTGACGGCGCGGCCCGCGTCCTCGCGGTCCGCGGCGAGCCCGACGCCGAGGAGCAGCAGAGCGCTGGCGAGGTGCAGCACGTTGTCGGCGCCGTTGAGCGCGATGATGTTGGCGCCGGTGTCGACGAGGAACAGCCCCACCACGCCGACGAGGAGGTACACCGCGCCGATCGCGACGTTCGTGCCGCGCGCGGCCCGGACGCTGCGCGACGCGAGCAGCAGCGCCGCCCCGATGCCGAGGTGGACGATGTTGTGCAGGGGGTTCACCTCGAACAGCAGGAGGTTGCGGCCCTCGGTGGCGGCGAAGCCGACCCCCGACGTCACGACGAAGCCGGCGAGGCCGACCAGCAGGTAGACGGTGCCGAAGACGGCTGCGAGCAGGCGGTTCGGGGACGAGGTCATGGTGGTCTCCGCTCGGTGGTCGCGCGGCCTCTCCGCGCGTCGCCCCGGGTTCGGAGCGGTGCGGGATCCGGACGGGTCCGCCGGTGCGGGTCCCGGACAGGGATCGCTCCGGACGGAGCCGACCGCGATGTATCAGACGGGCGGTCCGCCCCTCTCGTCCGGGTGGAGGAGCGCCGACCAGACGCTCCCGCCCGTGTGCCGGAGGGACGAGATGCGACGCAACCGCACGAGCCGGGAGGGGTGTGACCAGTGACGATGGTTGTCGACCCCACCGGCCCGGCCGTAGAATCAGGCGCTTCCGGGGACCCCCCGCTGATGCCTGACCGGACGAGCGTGCCGAGGACAGTGCGCCCCATGACCAGAACGACCGACGAGGTGGCCGACACCGGCGAACCGGGCCTCAGCCTGGGGGACCGGGGTGCGTTCGCGCTCCTGGAGTACCGCGACGGCCGCCCGGAGGCGCTCGGTGACTTCGTCCGCGAGGCCTCCCCCCTCCTGTGGCACACGGTGCGCGCGCAGGGCGTCGAGCGCGAGCAGGCCGACGACCTCGTCCAGACGGTGTGGGTCGCGCTCGTGCGCAACGCGATGACCATCAAGGAGCCGCACGCCGTCCTCAAGTGGCTGCTCATCACGGCCAAGCGCGCGGCCTGGGAGGCCGTGCGCAAGCACCGCGACGAGGCCCGACGGCGCACCGAGCTCCCGGACGACACCGACGAGGGCGTCCCCGAGCTCCCGTCGGGCGACCCGACGCCGGACGTCGAGGTGCTCCGCAACGAGCGCGACCGCTCCCTCTGGGCCGCGCTCGACCGGCTGCCGGAACGCTGCCGCCAGCTCCTGCACCTCGTGTCGCTCGCCGACCGTCCGGACTACAAGGCCATCTCGGCCGCCATCGGCATGCCCGTCGGGAGCATCGGCTCCACGCGGGGCCGCTGCCTCGCCAAGCTGCGCGACATCATCGACGACCAGGGGGAACCGTGGGAAGCATCATGAGCACCGAGCCGACGCACAGCCCCGACGAGCCGCTCGACGCCGTCGACCTCGCCCTCCTGGCCGACCTCGCGCGGATCGCCGAAGAGATCGACCCCGTCCCGGACGGCCTCGTCGAGCGGTCGCTCTTCGCGATCACGCTCGCCGGGCTCGAGGCCGAGGTCATGGAGCTGGAGTACGTCCAGGCTCCCGCGACGTCCGTGCGCGGCGACGCGCCGCCCGTCGAGGCGCGCACGATCACGTTCACGTCCGAGTCCGTCACGGTGATGATCTCGCTGTCCCCGACGGACGACGGCCGCATCCGCATCGACGGCTGGGCCGCCCCCGCGACGGCGCTGCGCGTCGAGCTGCACCGCCCCGGCGTGGTGAGCGAGACGACGAGCGACGACGACGGCCGCTTCGTCTTCGAGGCCGTCGACCGCGGCCCGGCGAGCCTCGTGGTCCGCCGCGCCGACGGCGCCGGCGGCGCCGTGAGCACGCCGGTCGTCGAGCTCTAGCACCCGGTGGGCCGCGGGCGACGCCCGCGGCCCACCGACCGCACCACCACCAGCAACCCTTCCCCGCGCAGCGGTGCGCGGGCGGCCGCCCGTCGACGACGACGCGCGCGGCACCGGACGAACGTCATCTCCCGAGGAGGAGCACGTGAGCGAGACCCCTGAGCCCCCCGCAGCGGCGGACCCCGGCTTCTTCGGCGACCGGCCGAGCCGGCTCCAGTGGCGCACCCGCACGATCGACCCGGTCGCCGCGCAGCGTCGCGCCGGGCAGCAGTCCCCGCACCCGACCTGGTACGTGGGCGACCGCATCCTCATCCCCGAGTCGCCGTTCGACCGCGAGGGGAACCGCTCGCTGCGGTGGCTCGAGCGCGCGGCCGAGCGTCTCGGCCTCCGCGTGGAGGTGCAGCAGGAGAGCCTCGACGACGCCGAGCTCGTCCGTGAGGCGGGCCTCGACCCGGAGACGACGACCGACCTGCTCCGCACGTTCGGCTACTCCGTGCGCCTGCGCTACCGCGACGACGCCCAGGGACAGCTCCCGGACGCCTGGCACCTCGTCGAGGAGCTGCGCGGACGGCTGTGCCCCGACGACCGGCACAGCCCGCGGCTCGCGCTCGACCACATGGTCGCGCCGACCCCGTTCATCGGCGGCCAGCCGTACACCCAGCCGTTCCCGTACACGCAGCCGCACCCGTACACCCAGCCCCACCCCTACACGCAGCCGCACCCGTACACCCAGCCCCACCCCTACACGCAGCCGCACCCCTTCGCGGGCACGGCCGAGTACTCGCTCCCGGGCTCGGGCGGCCGCACGCCCGTGAGCTGGATCGGCCCCGTGCCGCGCCGCACGCTGCCCGCGGGGGAGACGCCGTGGGTCGCGGGCGACGGCGTCCGCCGCCCCGTCGTCGCCGTGCTCGACACCGGCGTCGGCGAGCACCCGTGGTTCGACGACGACCTCGAGACGCGCGGCACGATCGTCGTGCGCGATCCCGAGCTGCTCGGTCAGCCGCTGTCGACCCTCCCGCCGACGGAGTACCCGTACGAGGACCCGGAGATCGGCGGCGTGTCGGTCTCGCCCCTCACCGGCCCGCTCGACCCGGTCGCGGGCCACGGGACGTTCATCGCGGGTCTCGTGCACCAGCTCTGCCCGGACGCCGTCATTCTCGCCCCGCGCCTCTACGGCGGGTCGGGCGTCGTGCCGGAGCGCGACCTGCTGCGGACGCTGCGCCGCGTGCTCCTGTGGCACGTGCTCGGCCTGGCCGGTCGCGACGGCTACGCCCCGATCGACGTCCTCGTGCTCTCGCTCGGGTACTACCACGAGCGCCCGGAGGACGCGGACTTCGACGCCCCGTTCGGGGCGCTCATCCGCGCGCTGCGCCGGTACGGCGTCATCGTCGTCGTGTCGTCGGGCAACGACGGCCAGACCCGCCCGACCTACCCCGCGGCGTTCGCCCCGCGGATCGACCGGAAGGTGAGCCCTCCCGTCCCGCTCGAGGGGGTGACGCTGCTCCTCGACGAGCCGCCGGTCCTCACGGTCGGCGCGAAGAACCCCGACGGGACGGTGTCGCTCTTCAGCAACGACGGCCCGTGGATCACGTGCACCCGTCCTGGCGCGTCCCTCGTGTCCACGATCCCGCGCACGATCGACGGCGCCGTCGCGCCCTCGCGCCACGTCCCCGAGCTCTGGGGACCGGGGTTCCGCGCCACGATCGACCCCGAGGGGTTCCAGGGCGGGTTCGCCACGTGGAGCGGGACGTCGTTCGCGGCGCCCGTCCTCGCGGGCGAGCTCGCGGCGTCGCTGCTCGAGCGGATCGGCGACGACCCGACGGACCCGGACGTCGTGGAGCCCGGCCAGGGCGCGCCGGACCGCTGCGCCTGGCTGTGGCCGTCCATTACCCTGGCGACGGGTCTGGTCCCGACCCCGGGTGACGACGCATGAGGTGATGAACGGTGGTGCGCAGCGGCCGGGAGGTGCTCGAGGCCCGGCTGGCCGCTGCGCAGGCCGTGAACGCGCGCGGCCAGCACCGGCGCGCGAGCCGCGCGTTCGCGCAGATCGTCCAGGACGTCGACGCCGCGGGCGAGGACGCGAGCCGGGACGACGCCTACCTGGCCGCGCGCGCCCTGCTGGGGCTCGCGCTCGCCGAGTTCGAGCTGACGGGCGACGTCGACGGCGCCTACGAACGGCTCGCCGAGGTCGAGGCGCGCGGTGCCGCGCTGGCCATGCGCGACCTGGCCCTCGTCGTGCGGTCGCAGCGCGGGCTCCTGCGGCTGCGGACCGGCGACGTCTCCGCCGCGCTGGACGAGCTGGAGACGGCGGCCGAGGTCATCGACGACGCGCGCCCCCTCGACGCGGCCGTCCTGCTGCTCAACCTCGGCTCCCTGCGCCTCGAGCTGGGCGACGCCGAGGGGGCGAGCCGCGACCTCGACGACGCCGTCCACCGGGCCACCGCGCTCGGGGACGAGCTCCTGGTGTCCAAGGCCCGGCACAACCTCGGGTACGCGGAGTACCTGCGCGGCGACCTGCCGGTCGCCCTGCGCGCCATGGACGAGGCCGCGGCGCAGGCGCCGGACCGGCACGCCGCCGTCGGGCTCATCGACCGCGCGCAGGTGCTGCTCGACGCCGGCCTGCTCACGGAGGCGGACGAGGCGCTGAGCGAGGCGCGCGAGCACCTCTCCCGCTACCGCATGCTGCGCGACCTCGCAGAGGTCGAGCTGGTCCGGTCGCGCGTCGTGCTCGGCCTGCGGCGGTACGCCGAGGCGCGGCGCCTCGCGCGCTCGGCGTCGCGCCGGTTCGACCGCCTCGGCAACAGGCCGTGGGTGCTGCGCGCCCGCGTCGCGGAGCTCCAGGCGGCGCTCACCGAGCACCGCGCGACACCCGTGGGCCCGGCGCGCGCCCGTCGGCACGCGACCTGGGCGCTCGACCTCGCGCACGACGGTGAGACCCTGGGCAGCGTCTCGGGTCTCGGGATCACGGTCCCCGCGCGACTCCTCGCCGTCGAGTGGCTCGTGTCCGCGGGCGACGTGCGCGGGGCGCAGGAGGTCTTGCGGGCCGTGCCCCCGCGGCTCGGCCGCGCACCGCTCCCCGTCCGGCTCCAGCACGAGGCGGTCCTCGCGCAGCTCGCGTTCGTGGCGGGCGACCGGCGCGCCGGCGTCCGCGCCGTGCGGCGCGGCCAGGCGGCGCTCGCGGACCACCGGGCGCGGCTGGGGTCCGTGGACGCGGTGACGGCGTCCGCGGTGCACGGCGTGCGGCTCGGCAACGTCGACGTCGAGGCCGCGCTGCGCACCCGGCGCCCCGGGACGATCTTCGACGCCGTGGAGCGTGGCCGGGCGGCGTTCGCCGGGACGGGCCGCGTGCGCCCGCCGGCGGACCCGGTCCTCGCGGACCTCCTCGCCGCCGCCCGGCGCGAGGTCGAGGCGGCCCGCGCGCTGGGGGCGCCCTCGGACGCGGCCAGCCTCGCGCGCCGGCAGGACCACCTCCAGGCGGCGCGGCGCCTCCAGGACGACGCACGACGGCGCTCCTGGCAGCACGGGGGAGGGGCCGCGGCCCCGGTCCCCGCGTCGGAGCGGCGGCTGCGCGCCACGCTGGCCGACGCCGGGTCCGACGCGGTCGTGGCCGACCTCATGCTGGACGGCGACGACGTGCTCGCCGTCCGCGTCAGTGCCCGGGGTTCCCGGCTCGTGCGCCTCGCGTCGCGCGCAGCGGTCGCCGAGCAGGTGCGCCGTGCGCGCGCGGACTTCGCGGTCCTGTCGAACGTGCTCATCCCGGTCCCCATGCGCGAGGCCGCCGTCGGCTCGCTGTCCCGGACGCTGGCCGCGCTCGACGACGCGCTCGTCGTCCCGCTCGAGGCGGACGGCGACCTCCACGTCGCTGCCCGCGACCTGCTGCTCGCGCTGCCGTGGGCCTCGCTGCCCTCGCGGCGCGGGCTGCGCACGTGGGCGAACTCGTGGGTGGACCTGCGCGACGGCGAGCCGGTGCGCCGGACGGACGAGGCGCTCGTCGTCGCCGGACCGGGCCTGCGCTTCTCCGGCGCGGAGGCGAAGCTCGTCGCGTCCGTCTGGGAGGGGGCCGAGGCGCTCGCGGGGGAGGAGGCGACGTGCGAGGCCGTCGTCGACGGGCTGCGCACCGCGGGGGTCGTGCACCTGGCCGCGCACGGCACGCACGAGACCGACAACCCGTTGTTCTCGTCGCTGCGGCTCGCCGACGGCCCGCTGTTCGCGCACGAGCTCGACGGCACCGACCTGCACGGTGTGGTCGTCGTGCTGTCGGCGTGCGAGGTGGGGCTCTCGACGCCGCGCATCGGTGGCGAGTCGCTCGGCCTGACGAGCGTCCTGCTGCGGCTCGGCGCCCGCGCGGTGATCGCGAGCGTGGCCCCGCTGCGCGACGACGTCGCGGCGCGCGTCATGCCGTCGCTCCACGCCGAGCTGCGCGACGGCGCCATGCCGGGGACGGCGCTCGCCCGGGCCGTGGCCGACGAGCCCGAGCCGGTACCGCTGGTCTGCTTCGGCCCGCTGGTGCTCTGACGGCACGGCCCGTGGTTTGGAGCACGCGCCGTCGTCCCGTACGATGAGCGTGTACCCAAGACCGCCGGTCGTCCGACGCTGCCCGCAGACTCCGTCTGCAGGACGTGACGGACCGAAGTCCCGCCCACGAGGCGGAGGCCAGCGCAGGTAGCGAATCGACGACGTCCGCCCGGCCCCGCCGCGCGTGCGACTGCGAGCCCCGCGCCTGCGCGGGGCTCTTTCTCGTTCCGGGACGGACGCCGGTGGTACCACCACCGGAAGGATTGCCATGGCGAGGCCGGACAAGGCAGCCGCAGTCGCCGAGATCTCGGAGAAGTTCCGTGACTCGAACGCTGCCGTGCTGACCGAGTACCGCGGGCTCACCGTCGCGCAGCTCAAGCAGCTGCGTCGGTCGCTCAGCGGCAACGCAACCTACGCCGTGGTGAAGAACACGCTGACCGCTATCGCGGCCAAGGAGGCCGGTGTCGAGGGACTCGACGCCGACCTGCAGGGCCCGTCGGCAATCGCCTTCGTCACCGGGGACCCGGTCGAGGCAGCCAAGGGTCTGCGTGACTTCGCCAAGGCGAACCCCGCGCTGGTCATCAAGGGCGGTGTCCTCGACGGGCGCCCCCTGACCGCCGCGGAGGTCACGAAGCTCGCGGACCTCGAGTCCCGTGAGGTCCTGCTGGCCAAGGCGGCCGGCGCGATGAAGGCCAAGCTCTTCCAGGCTGCCTACGTCTTCACCGCGAACACCGCCCAGGCCGCCCGCGTCATCGATGCCCTGCGTCAGAAGCAGGAATCGGAGGGCGCTGCCGCCTGATCCCGCGCCCGGGGCACGCCCCGGTCTCGTGATCCACGCAGCGCAAGCACACACCCCGCTTCTGGCAGGCCCGCACCGGGCCGCTGCCGAGCACCGACCGAAAGGAACGCCATCATGGCGAAGCTCAGCACCGACGAGCTCATCGAGCAGTTCAAGGAGCTCACCCTCATCGAGCTCAACGAGTTCGTGAAGGCCTTCGAGGAGACCTTCGAGGTCACCGCCGCCGCCCCCGCCGCCGTCGCGGTCGCCGCCCCCGCGGGTGGCTCGGGCGACGCCCCGGCCGAGGAGGAGAAGGACGAGTTCGACGTCATCCTCGAGGCTGCCGGCGACAAGAAGATCCAGGTCATCAAGGAGGTGCGCGCGCTCACGTCCCTCGGCCTGAAGGAGGCCAAGGACCTCGTGGACGGTGCCCCGAAGCCGGTCCTGGAGGGCGCGAACAAGGAGACGGCCGAGAAGGCCAAGGCTGCCCTCGAGGGCGCCGGCGCCACGGTCACCCTCAAGTGATCGCACCGGTCCCGTCCTGACGGGACCGGTCGCACGCCGCACGAGGCCCGCACCCCGCCCGGGGTGCGGGCCTCGTCGTTCTCCGGGGGCGGCGCCGGGCGGGCAGGAGGGCCCGGGGGCGGCCCCGCGGCGTCGCGCGGCGTCCTGGGGGGCGACCGGGATCCGACGGCGTCGGCGCACCGGCTTCACGGAACGGCCACGAGTGTGCCACCATGTGCGGGTCGACGACGCAGGACAGCGAGGTCGACAGCAGCAGGTTCAGGGCCCGCACGGCGGGCCGGAGGACGGGCGACGAGGCCCGTGCGAGTACCGGCGAGGCGCGCAGCGCCCGGGACCGGGCGGGGGAGTGTGCCCCGAGGTTGTGTGGCGACGCCTTCTTGGGGTATGCTCACGCTTTGCGCTGTCCTGTGCCCCCGATCTCATATACCCCCGACCCCCTCGACGACGTACGTGCGCGTCCGCGAGGTGTCGTGGCGGCGGTGATCGTGTCCAGCCCGGCCGGTGCAGCGTTCTTTCGATCTGCAGGGAAGGACCCCTCTTGGCTGCCTCGCGCACCCCTTCTGCTCCGTCCGCCGACGCCATCGCGAACCGCACCGCATCGCGTCGCCTCTCCTTCGCCAAGATCTTCGAGCCGCTCGAGGTCCCCGACCTGCTGGGCCTCCAGACCGAGAGCTTCGACTGGCTGCTCGGCAACGAGGCGTGGCAGGCGCGCGTCGCCGCCGCGGCCGAGGCCGGGCGCCAGGACGTGCCCTCGACGTCGGGTCTCGAGGAGATCTTCGAGGAGATCTCCCCGATCGAGGACTTCGGGTCCTCGATGTCGCTGTCGTTCTCCAACCACCGCTTCGAGCCGCCGAAGTACACGGCCGACGAGTGCAAGGAGAAGGACTTCACGTACGCCGCGCCGCTGTTCGTCACCGCGGAGTTCGTCAACTACAACACCGGTGAGATCAAGAGCCAGACGGTCTTCATGGGCGACTTCCCGCTCATGACCGAGCGCGGCACGTTCATCATCAACGGCACCGAGCGCGTCGTCGTCTCGCAGCTCGTCCGCTCGCCCGGCGTCTACTTCGAGCGCGCCGCCGACAAGACGAGCGACAAGGACATCTTCTCAGCGAAGATCATCCCGTCGCGCGGTGCCTGGCTCGAGTTCGAGATCGACAAGCGCGACGCCGTCGGCGTGCGCGTCGACCGCAAGCGCAAGCAGTCCGTGACCGTGCTGCTCAAGGCGCTCGGCCTCACGGAGTCCGAGATCCGCGAGCAGTTCGCGGACTTCCCCTCCGTGCTCGACACGCTCGAGAAGGACCACGTCCACACGCAGGACGAGGCGCTCGTCGACCTCTACCGCAAGATCCGCCCGGGCGAGCCGCCGACGGTCGAGGCCGGCCGCGCGCTCCTCGAGAACTTCTACTTCAACCCGAAGCGCTACGACCTCGCGAAGGTCGGCCGCTACAAGGCGAACAAGAAGCTCGGCATCGACGCGCCGCTCAGCGACTCCACGCTGTCGGTCTCGGACGTCGTCGCGACGATCAAGTACCTCGCGGCGCTGCACGCGGACCACGCGAGCATCCCGGGCACCCGCAACGGCGAGGCCGTCGAGGTGCGCGTCGAGACGGACGACATCGACCACTTCGGCAACCGCCGCATCCGCGCCGTCGGCGAGCTCATCCAGAACCAGGTCCGCACGGGCCTGTCGCGGATGGAGCGCGTCGTGCGCGAGCGCATGACGACGCAGGACGTCGAGGCGATCACGCCGCAGACGCTCATCAACATCCGCCCGGTCGTGGCGTCCATCCGCGAGTTCTTCGGCACGTCGCAGCTCTCGCAGTTCATGGACCAGAACAACCCGCTCGCGGGCCTGACGCACAAGCGTCGTCTCTCGGCCCTCGGCCCGGGTGGTCTCTCGCGCGACCGCGCCGGCATGGAGGTCCGTGACGTCCACCCGTCGCACTACGGCCGCATGTGCCCGATCGAGACCCCTGAGGGTCCGAACATCGGTCTGATCGGCTCGCTCGCGTCGTACGGGCGCATCAACCCGTTCGGCTTCATCGAGACGCCGTACCGCAAGGTGACGGCGGGCAAGGTGACCGACGAGGTCGTCTACCTCACGGCCGACGACGAGGACCGCCACGTCATCGCGCAGGCGAACCAGACGCTCAACGCCGACGGCTCCTTCGCGGACGAGCGCGTGCTCGTGCGCACCAAGGGCGGCGAGGTCGAGATCGTCCCCGGCGCGCAGGTCGACTACATGGACGTCTCGCCGCGCCAGATGGTCTCGGTCGCGACGGCGCTCATCCCGTTCCTCGAGCACGACGACGCGAACCGCGCCCTCATGGGCGCGAACATGCAGCGCCAGGCCGTGCCGCTGGTCCGCTCCGAGGCCCCGCTCGTCGGGACCGGCATGGAGTGGCGCGCGGCCGTCGACGCGGGCGACGTCGTCGTCGCGACGAAGCCCGGTGTCGTCACCGAGGTCTCGGCCGACCTCGTGCTCGTCGCGAACGACGACGGCACGACCGGCAGCTACCGGATCGCGAAGTTCCGCCGCTCGAACCAGGGCACGAGCTACAACCAGCGCGTGCTCGTCGACGAGGGCCAGCGCGTCGAGCCCGGCTCCGTCCTCGCGGACGGCCCGGCGACCGACGAGGGCGAGCTCGCGCTCGGCCGCAACCTCCTCGTGGCGTTCATGTCGTGGGAGGGCCACAACTACGAGGACGCGATCATCCTCAGCCAGCGTCTCGTGCAGGACGACGTGCTCTCCTCGATCCACATCGAGGAGCACGAGGTCGACGCGCGCGACACCAAGCTCGGCCCCGAGGAGATCACGCGGGACATCCCGAACGTCTCCGAGGACGTCCTGGCGGACCTCGACGAGCGCGGCATCATCCGCATCGGTGCCGAGGTCGGCGCGGGCGACGTCCTGGTCGGCAAGGTCACGCCGAAGGGCGAGACCGAGCTGACCCCGGAGGAGCGCCTCCTGCGCGCGATCTTCGGCGAGAAGGCGCGCGAGGTGCGCGACACGTCCCTCAAGGTGCCCCACGGCGAGTCCGGCACGGTCATCGGCGTGCGCGAGTTCAACCGCGAGGACGGCGACGAGCTGCCCGCGGGCGTGAACCAGCTCGTGCGCGTCTACATCGCGCAGCGCCGCAAGATCACGGACGGCGACAAGCTCGCCGGCCGTCACGGCAACAAGGGCGTCATCTCCAAGATCCTGCCCGTCGAGGACATGCCGTTCCTCGAGGACGGGACGCCGGTCGACGTCGTCCTCAACCCGCTGGGCGTCCCCGGTCGTATGAACGTGGGCCAGGTCCTCGAGACCCACCTCGGGTGGGTCGCGAAGCAGGGCTGGGACATCTCGCTCGCCGACGGCAAGGACCTCTCCTGGAAGGAGAACGTCCCCGAGATCGCCGCGACGTCCGAGCCGGGCCGTCCCGTCGCCACCCCGGTGTTCGACGGCGTCCACGAGGACGCGCTCACGGGCCTGCTCTCGACGACGATCCCGAACCGCGACGGCGACCGCATGGTCGGCGCCGACGGCAAGGCGCGCCTCTTCGACGGCCGCTCCGGCGAGCCGTTCCCCGAGGCCGTGTCGGTGGGCTACATGTACATCCTCAAGCTCCACCACCTGGTCGACGACAAGATCCACGCGCGCTCGACCGGCCCGTACTCGATGATCACCCAGCAGCCGCTCGGTGGTAAGGCGCAGTTCGGCGGTCAGCGCTTCGGCGAGATGGAGGTGTGGGCCCTCGAGGCGTACGGCGCGGCCTACACGCTCCAGGAGCTCCTCACGATCAAGTCGGACGACGTGCCCGGTCGCGTCAAGGTCTACGAGGCGATCGTCAAGGGCGAGAACATCCCCGACTCGGGCATCCCGGAGTCCTTCAAGGTCCTCCTCAAGGAGATGCAGTCGCTGTGCCTGAACGTCGAGGTGCTCTCGAGCGACGGCGTGTCCATCGAGATGCGGGAGTCGGACGACGACGTGTACCGCGCAGCCGAAGAGCTCGGCATCGACCTGTCGCGCCGCCCCAACGCGGCGTCCAGCGTCGACGAGATCTGATCTCGGGCAGGTGGGAGCGGGTCACCCCGCTCCCACCGACGACCCCCACACCAACCGTCTTTTTGGCGTCGGGGCCGGCCACGGCCGGTCCCGGCAGGCGAAGGAAGTAGGACAACTTGCTCGACGTCAACGTCTTCGACGAGCTGCGTATCGGCCTGGCCACGGCCGACGACATCCGTGCGTGGTCGCACGGTGAGGTGAAGAAGCCCGAGACCATCAACTACCGCACCCTCAAGCCCGAGAAGGACGGACTCTTCTGCGAGAAGATCTTCGGCCCCACCCGGGACTGGGAGTGCTACTGCGGCAAGTACAAGCGCGTGCGCTTCAAGGGCATCATCTGCGAGCGCTGCGGCGTCGAGGTGACGCGCTCGAAGGTGCGTCGTGAGCGCATGGGCCACATCGAGCTCGCCGCGCCGGTCACGCACATCTGGTTCTTCAAGGGCGTGCCCTCGCGCCTCGGCTACCTGCTCGACCTCGCCCCGAAGGACCTCGAGAAGGTCATCTACTTCGCGGCGTACATGATCACCTCGGTCGACGAGGAGGGCCGCCAGGAGGACCTCCCGAACCTCCAGAACGAGATCGACCTGGAGAAGAAGGAGATCGCGGACGCCCGCGACAACGACATCAACTCCCGCGCCCAGAAGCTCGAGGCCGACCTGGCCGAGCTCGAGGCCGAGGGTGCCAAGGCCGACGCGCGCCGCAAGGTCCGCGACTCGGCCGAGCGCGAGATGGCGCAGATCCGCAAGCGCGCCGACGCCCAGCTCGACCGTCTCGAGCAGGTGTGGGACCGCTTCAAGAACCTCAAGGTCGCCGACCTCGAGGGCGACGAGATGCTGTACCGCGCCCTCCAGGACCGCTACGGCACCTACTTCGAGGGCTCGATGGGCGCCGCGGCGATCCAGAAGCGTCTCCAGGACTTCGACCTGGAGGCGGAGGCCGAGTCCCTGCGCGAGACCATCCGCTCGGGCAAGGGCCAGCGCAAGACGCGTGCGCTCAAGCGCCTCAAGGTCGTCAACGCGTTCCTCACCACGACGAACTCGCCCACGGGCATGGTGCTCGACGCCGTCCCGGTCATCCCGCCGGACCTGCGCCCGATGGTGCAGCTCGACGGTGGCCGCTTCGCGACGAGCGACCTCAACGACCTGTACCGCCGCGTGATCAACCGGAACAACCGCCTCAAGCGTCTCCTCGACCTGGGTGCGCCGGAGATCATCGTCAACAACGAGAAGCGGATGCTCCAGGAGGCCGTGGACTCGCTGTTCGACAACGGCCGCCGTGGTCGTCCGGTCACCGGCCCGGGCAACCGCCCGCTCAAGTCCATCTCGGACATGCTCAAGGGCAAGCAGGGTCGTTTCCGTCAGAACCTGCTCGGCAAGCGCGTCGACTACTCGGGCCGTTCGGTCATCGTCGTCGGCCCGCAGCTCAAGCTGCACCAGTGCGGCCTGCCGAAGCAGATGGCGCTCGAGCTGTTCAAGCCGTTCGTCATGAAGCGCCTCGTGGACCTCAACCACGCGCAGAACATCAAGAGCGCGAAGCGCATGGTCGAGCGTGCCCGCCCGGTCGTGTGGGACGTGCTCGAAGAGGTCATCACCGAGCACCCCGTGCTGCTCAACCGTGCACCGACGCTGCACCGCCTGGGCATCCAGGCGTTCGAGCCGCAGCTCGTCGAGGGCAAGGCGATCCACCTGCACCCGCTCGTCTGCGCCGCGTTCAACGCGGACTTCGACGGTGACCAGATGGCCGTCCACCTGCCCCTGAGCGCCGAGGCGCAGGCCGAGGCCCGCATCCTCATGCTCTCGAGCAACAACATCCTCAAGCCGTCGGACGGCCGTCCGGTGACCATGCCCTCGCAGGACATGATCATCGGTCTGTACCACCTGACGAGCGACCGCGAGGGTGCCGAGGGCGAGGGTCGTGCGTTCGGCTCCGTGGCCGAGGCGATCATGGCGTTCGACCAGGGCACGCTGGACCTCAACGCCCGGGTGAAGATCCGCACCACGGACCTCGTCCCGCCGGTCTCCGGCTTCGAGGCTCCCGAGGGCTGGGAGGAGGGTCAGCCGATCCTCTTCGACACCACGCTCGGTCGCGCGCTGTTCAACGAGACGCTCCCCGTCGACTACCCGTACGTGAACTCGGTCGTCGACAAGAAGCGCCTCTCGGCGATCGTCAACGAGCTCGCGGAGCGCTACCCGAAGGTCGAGGTCGCGGCGTCGCTCGACGCGCTGAAGGCCGCCGGCTTCCGCTGGGCGACCCGCTCGGGCGTCACGATCGCGATCTCCGACGTGGCGACGCCCAAGGAGAAGGCCGTCATCCTCGAGCAGCACGAGGAGCGCGCGCTCAAGGTCCAGCAGCAGTACGACCGTGGTCTCATCACGGACGACGAGCGCCGTCAGGAGCTCATCGAGATCTGGACCCAGGCGACGGACAAGGTCGCGTCGGTCATGCGCGAGAACCTCGAGGCGAACGACCGCAACACCGTGTACCGCATGGTCGGCTCGGGTGCGCGCGGTAACTGGATGCAGGTCCGTCAGATCGCCGGTATGCGCGGTCTCGTGGCGAACCCGAAGGGCGAGATCATCCCGCGCCCGATCAAGTCCAACTACCGCGAGGGCCTGTCCGTCCTCGAGTACTTCATCGCGACGCACGGTGCCCGCAAGGGTCTGGCGGACACCGCGCTGCGGACCGCCGACTCGGGCTACCTCACGCGTCGTCTCGTGGACGTGTCGCAGGACGTCATCGTCCGCGAGGAGGACTGCGGCACCGAGCGCGGCCTGACCCTGCCGATCGCCGAGGAGCTCGCGGGCAAGCTCGTGCGCCACCCGAAGGTGGAGACGAGCGTCTACTCGCGCACCCTCGCGGCCGACCTGGTCGACCCCGACGGGAACGTCGTCGGCAAGGCCGGCGACGACGCGGGCGACGTCCTCATCGACGCCGCGGTCACCGCGGGCGTCCGCGAGGCCAAGGTCCGCTCGGTCCTCACGTGCGAGTCGCGCGTCGGCACGTGCGCCAAGTGCTACGGGCGCTCGCTCGCCACGGGCAAGCTCGTCGACATCGGCGAGGCGGTCGGCATCATCGCCGCCCAGTCGATCGGTGAGCCGGGCACGCAGCTGACGATGCGTACCTTCCACACCGGTGGTGTCGCCTCCGCGGACGACATCACGCAGGGTCTGCCGCGTGTCACGGAGCTCTTCGAGGCCCGCACCCCCAAGGGTGAGGCGCCCATCGCGGAGTTCTCGGGCCGCATCGCGATCGACGACTCGGAGCGCTCGCGCCGTCTGGTGCTCACGCCGGACGACGGCTCGGAGGAGATCGCCTACCCGGTGACGAAGCGTGCCCGCCTGCTCGTGCAGGACGGCGACCACGTCAACGTCGGCACGCAGCTCGTCCAGGGTGCGGTGGACCCGAAGAAGGTCCTGCGCATCCTCGGCCCGCGCGCCACGCAGAAGCACCTGGTGGACGAGGTCCAGGAGGTCTACCGCTCGCAGGGCGTGGACATCCACGACAAGCACATCGAGGTCATCGTGCGGCAGATGCTGCGTCGTGTGACCGTGCTCGACTCCGGCGACTCGCACCTCCTGCCGGGCGAGCTCGCCGAGCGCGGCCGCTTCGAGGACGCGAACCGTCGCGCGGTGGCGGAGGGTGGCCAGCCGGCCTCCGGCCGTCCCGAGCTGATGGGCATCACGAAGGCGTCGCTCGCGACGGACTCGTGGCTCTCGGCCGCGTCGTTCCAGGAGACGACGCGCGTGCTCACCGAGGCGTCGATGAGCGGTCGTCGTGACCCGCTCCTCGGCCTCAAGGAGAACGTCATCATCGGTAAGCTCATCCCGGCCGGTACCGGCCTTCCCCGGTACACCAAGGTCCAGGTCGAGCCGACCGAGCAGGCCAAGACGGAGCTCTACCCGAGCTTCGGCTACGACGAGATCGACTTCCCGGCGCTCGGCATGGGCTCCGGCGAGGCGATCCCGCTCGAGGACCTGGACTTCGGCGACTACCGCTGACGTCCCACGACGGGTGCCCGTCGGCTGCCGCGCCTCGTGCGCGGTGGCCGGCGGGCACCCGTCGTCGTCCCTCCTGCGGGACGACGACGAGCCCGGGGGAGCGGCCGTGCTCGCGACCTGCCCCTTTGACTCCTTGCCGGGTGACAGGTAACCTGGTAAACCGTGCCCGCGCCGTCGGGCCCTCCGTGATGTCCCTGGCGGGACGGTGCGGGCGAGCGATCGTCGCACACCGCCGCGTGGCGGTCTCCGGACGGGCCGATGTGAGTGCCCGGGCACTCCGGATCCCGGTCCTGGTGGCGCGCTCGCGCCCACGGCCCGGAGCCGGACCATCGAGCCGGTGGTAGGTGGCTGCTGCAGCGTCTCTCGCGCTGCGGGTGCCTCGTGCGATCGGCTCCAGCAGCCAGCACGACCACCATCGGGGATAGCCCCGGTAGCTCGAGAAGACACGGAGACGTAGTGCCTACGATCCAGCAGCTCGTCCGCAAGGGGCGGACCTCGAAGGTGGGGAAGTCCAAGACTCCCGCCCTCAAGGGCTCCCCGCAGCGGCGCGGTGTGTGCACGCGCGTGTACACCACCACCCCGAAGAAGCCGAACTCCGCGCTGCGCAAGGTCGCTCGCGTGAAGCTCTCCTCCCAGGTCGAGGTCACGGCCTACATCCCCGGCGTCGGCCACAACCTCCAGGAGCACTCCATCGTGCTCGTGCGCGGCGGTCGTGTGAAGGACCTCCCGGGTGTGCGCTACAAGATCGTGCGCGGCGCGCTCGACACGCAGGGCGTGAAGAACCGCAAGCAGGCCCGCAGCCGCTACGGCGCCAAGAAGGAGAAGAGCTGATGCCTCGCAAGGGCCCGGCCCCGAAGCGGCCGCTCATCGTCGACCCGGTCTACGGGTCTCCCGTCGTCACGCAGCTCATCAACAAGGTGCTGCTCGACGGCAAGAAGTCCACCGCCGAGTCGATCGTCTACGGCGCCCTCGAGGGCGTCCGGGCGAAGACGGACGGCGACCCGGTCGTCGTGCTCAAGCGCGCGCTCGAGAACGTCCGCCCGGCGCTCGAGGTCCGCTCGCGCCGCGTCGGTGGTGCGACCTACCAGGTCCCGGTCGAGGTGCGCCCGGCGCGTGCGACGACCCTCGCGCTGCGCTGGCTCACGGACTACTCGCGCGCCCGTCGCGAGAAGACCATGACGGAGCGCCTCATGAACGAGATCCTCGACGCCAGCAACGGCCTCGGCGCCGCGGTCAAGCGCCGCGAGGACATGCACAAGATGGCGGAGTCCAACAAGGCCTTCGCCCACTACCGCTGGTAGTCCGCACGACGGGCCCCGGGGACCGGAGCGTCCCCGGGGCTGTCGGCGGGTCCGAGGCCGGTCATCCCGGTCCGAGCAGCGCCCCCGACTCAACCCATCTAACGAGGGAAGCAGACCGTGGCACTTGACGTGCTGACCGACCTGAGCAAGGTCCGCAACATCGGCATCATGGCCCACATCGATGCCGGGAAGACCACGACCACCGAGCGCATCCTGTTCTACACGGGTGTGAACTACAAGCTCGGCGAGACGCACGACGGCGCGTCCACGACCGACTGGATGGAGCAGGAGAAGGAGCGCGGCATCACGATCACGTCCGCCGCCGTCTCGTGCTACTGGAACAAGAACCAGATCAACATCATCGACACGCCCGGCCACGTCGACTTCACGGTCGAGGTCGAGCGCTCCCTGCGCGTGCTCGACGGCGCCGTCGCCGTCTTCGACGGCAAGGAAGGTGTCGAGCCGCAGTCGGAGACGGTGTGGCGCCAGGCGGACAAGTACAACGTCCCCCGCATCTGCTTCGTCAACAAGATGGACAAGCTCGGCGCGGACTTCTACTTCACCGTCGACACGATCATCAACCGCCTCAAGGCGAAGCCGCTGGTCATCCAGCTCCCGATCGGGGCCGAGAGCGACTTCACCGGTGTCGTGGACCTGCTCGAGATGAAGGCGCTCGTCTGGCACGGGGAGACCCAGCTCGGCGAGGCGTACGACACCGAGGAGATCCCCGCGGACCTGGTCGAGAAGGCCCAGCAGTACCGCAGCGAGCTCGTCGAGGCCGTCGCCGAGGCCGACGAGGAGCTGCTCGAGAAGTACCTCGGTGGCGAGGAGCTGACGATCGCCGAGCTCAAGGCCGGCATCCGCAAGCTCGTCATCGCGGGCGAGGCGTTCCCGGTCCTGTGCGGCTCCGCGTTCAAGAACAAGGGCGTCCAGCCCATGCTCGACGCGGTCATCGACTACCTGCCGTCGCCCCTCGACGTGCCGGCCATCGACGGTCACGACCCGAAGGACGAGGAGAAGGTCATCCAGCGTCACCCCGACGCCTCGGAGCCGTTCTCCGCGCTCGCCTTCAAGGTCGCGGCGCACCCGTTCTTCGGCAAGCTCACCTACGTGCGCGTGTACTCCGGTCGTGTCGAGCCCGGCCAGCAGGTCGCCAACTCGACCAAGGGGAAGAAGGAGCGCGTCGGCAAGATCTTCCAGATGCACTCCAACAAGGAGAACCCGGTCGACGAGGCGAGCGCCGGTCACATCTACGCGGTCATCGGCCTCAAGGACACCACGACCGGTGACACGCTGAGCGACATGGCGAACCCGGTCATCCTCGAGTCGATGAGCTTCCCCGAGCCCGTCATCGACGTGGCGATCGAGCCGAAGACGAAGGCCGACCAGGAGAAGCTCTCCACGGCGATCCAGAAGCTCGCCGAGGAGGACCCGACCTTCCGCGTCAAGCTGGACGACGAGACCGGCCAGACCGTCATCGGCGGCATGGGCGAGCTCCACCTCGACATCCTCGTCGACCGCATGCGTCGCGAGTTCAAGGTCGAGGCGAACGTCGGCAAGCCGCAGGTCGCGTACCGCGAGACGATCCGCCGCAAGGCCGAGAAGATCGAGTACACGCACAAGAAGCAGACCGGTGGGTCCGGGCAGTTCGCGAAGGTCCAGGTGACCTTCGAGCCGCTCGACACGTCCGAGGGCGAGCTCTACGAGTTCTCCAACGCGGTCACCGGTGGTCGCATCCCGCGCGAGTACATCCCCAGCGTCGACGCCGGCATCCAGTCCGCGATGGAGCTCGGCGTGCTCGCCGGCTTCCCGCTGGTCGGGGTGAAGGCGATCCTGCTCGACGGCGCCTACCACGAGGTCGACTCCTCGGAGATGGCGTTCAAGATCGCCGGCTCGATGGTCCTCAAGGAGGGCGTCAAGCGGGCGGACCCGGTTCTGCTGGAGCCGGTGATGGCGGTCGAGGTGCGTACGCCCGAGGAGTACATGGGCGACGTCATCGGCGACCTGAACTCACGTCGTGGAATGATCCAGTCCATGGAGGACGCGACGGGTGTGAAGGTCGTCCGGGCCCACGTACCGTTGTCAGAGATGTTCGGGTACATCGGTGACCTCCGGTCCAAGACCCAGGGTCGTGCGGTGTACTCGATGCAGTTCGACAACTACGCCGAGGTTCCTCGGAACGTTGCCGAAGAGATCATCAAGAAGACCCGGGGCGAGTGAGTCCCCACAGGTCGAAGACCCGCACAACCATCAACCTGTAGGAAACCGCAACGCCCCGCGGATGTAGGATCTCTCGGTCGACATTCGCAACGTTCGGCACATCTACCCAAGTCCCAGGAGGACCCCAGTGGCTAAGGCCAAGTTCGAGCGGACCAAGCCGCACGTCAACGTCGGCACCATCGGTCACGTCGACCACGGTAAGACGACGCTCACGGCGGCGATCTCGAAGACGCTCGCGGACACGTACCCGGACCTGCCGGCGAACACGCAGCGCAACTTCGACGAGATCGACGCGGCTCCCGAGGAGAAGCAGCGCGGTATCACGATCAACATCGCGCACATCGAGTACGAGACGCCGAAGCGCCACTACGCGCACGTCGACGCCCCGGGTCACGCCGACTACATCAAGAACATGATCACCGGTGCCGCCCAGATGGACGGCGCGATCCTGGTGGTCGCCGCGACCGACGGCCCGATGGCCCAGACGCGCGAGCACGTCCTGCTCGCCCGCCAGGTCGGCGTGCCGTACCTGCTCGTGGCGCTCAACAAGTCCGACATGGTCGACGACGAGGAGATCCTCGAGCTCGTCGAGATGGAGGTGCGCGAGCTCCTCTCCTCGCAGGAGTTCGACGGTGACAACGCGCCGGTCGTGCGCGTCTCCGGTCTCAAGGCGCTCGAGGGCGACCCCGAGTGGACCGCGAAGATCCTCGAGCTCATGGAGGCCGTGGACGAGAACGTGCCCGAGCCCGTCCGCGAGCTCGACAAGCCGTTCCTCATGCCCGTCGAGGACGTCTTCACGATCACCGGTCGTGGCACCGTCGTCACCGGCAAGGTGGAGCGTGGCACGCTCGACCTCAACTCGGACGTCGAGATCGTCGGCATCCGCTCGCCCCAGAAGACCACGGTCACGGGCATCGAGACGTTCCACAAGCAGATGGACCAGGCTCAGGCCGGCGACAACACCGGTCTGCTCCTGCGCGGCATCAAGCGCGAGGACGTCGAGCGCGGCCAGGTCGTCGTGAAGCCGGGCTCGATCACCCCGCACACGCAGTTCGAGGCGCAGGTCTACATCCTGGGCAAGGACGAGGGCGGCCGTCACAACCCGTTCTACTCGAACTACCGTCCGCAGTTCTACTTCCGCACGACGGACGTCACCGGCGTCATCACGCTGCCCGAGGGCACCGAGATGGTCATGCCCGGCGACAACACCGAGATGACGGTCGAGCTGATCCAGCCGATCGCCATGGAGGAGGGCCTCGGCTTCGCCATCCGTGAGGGTGGCCGCACCGTCGGCTCGGGCCGCGTCACCAAGATCCTCAAGTGATCTGACGCTGCCTCCGCAGCACCTCGTCGAAGGCCCGGTCCCGTCCGCGGGGCCGGGCCTTCGGCCTGCGGTCACCGTCACACCGGCGTCGCGTCGTCCCGACTTGGACGACGGCGGCTTCGTGTGGCAGACTGTTCAGGTTGCCTGTTACGGGTGCGCTCTTTCACGTGTCGAACAGTGTGTTGAACCGGTCCTCTCGCCGAGGGCCAGGACCCCGGGACTTCTCCCGGGTCTGCGGGTTGAGCTCTCTGTGTCGCCATGGATCGAGTACCCCGCGGAACACACGTTCCGACAGGCTCGCACAAACGTTGTGGTCCGGTTCGCGGAGCCGTGCGTCAGCACGGAGCCCGGCGGGAGTCCACATATCCAACGGCCCTGCGCCTCTCGGCGTGTGCGCCCAGGTGCGTCGCGACTACGCGACACGCCCGAGCGCGGGGGTCGGACAGCTAGCGGTTCGAGAGAGAGAGTCAGACGACGCCATGGCGGGACAGAAGATCCGCATCCGGCTCAAGTCCTACGACCACGAGGTCATCGACAGCTCGGCGCGCAAGATCGTCGACACGGTGACGCGCGCTGGTGCAACGGTCGTGGGTCCGGTGCCGCTGCCGACGGAGAAGAACGTCTTCTGCGTCATCCGGTCGCCTCACAAGTACAAGGACAGCCGCGAGCACTTCGAGATGCGCACGCACAAGCGGCTGATCGACATCATCGATCCCACGCCGAAGGCGGTCGACTCGCTCATGCGTCTCGACCTGCCGGCTGACGTGAACATCGAGATCAAGCTCTGAGGCTGGAGGACATCATGACTACCCCCCAGCAGAACGCGCGCCCGGTCACCGCGGTGCTCGGCACGAAGCTCGGGATGACGCAGCTCTGGGACGAGGCCGGGCGCCTCGTGCCCGTCACCGTCGTCGCGGTCGGCACGAACGTCGTGACGCAGGTGCGCACGTCGGACGCCGACGGCTACGCCGCCGTGCAGCTCGCCTACGGCCAGATCGACCCGCGCAAGGTCACGAAGCCGCTCAAGGGCCACTTCGAGAAGGCCGGCGTCACGCCGCGTCGTCACGTCGCCGAGGTCCGCACCACCGACGCCACCGAGTACTCGCTCGGCCAGGAGATCACCGCGGAGGCCTTCGAGGCCGGCGCCGTGGTCGACGTCGTGGGCACGACCAAGGGCAAGGGCACCGCCGGTGTCATGAAGCGTCACGGCTTCTCCGGCGTGGGTGCCTCCCACGGCTCGCACCGCAACCACCGCAAGCCCGGCTCGATCGGTGGGGCCTCGACCCCGTCGCGCGTCTTCAAGGGCCTGCGCATGGCCGGTCGGATGGGCAACGTCCGTCAGACCACCCAGAACCTGACCGTCCACGCGGTCGACGCCGAGAAGGGTCTGCTGCTCGTCAAGGGCGCGGTTCCCGGCCCCAAGGGCGGCGTCGTCCTCGTGCGCAGCGCCGCGAAGGGAGCGTGAACCCCATGTCCGCTCTGACCGTTGACGTGCTGGACCCCAAGGGCAAGAAGGCCGGCACCGCCGAGCTCCCCGCCGAGGTGTTCGACGTCGAGCTCAACGTCCCGCTGATCCACCAGGTCGTCGTCGCCCAGCGTGCTGCCGCACGCCAGGGCACCCACGACACCAAGTCCCGCGGCGAGGTCCGCGGTGGTGGTCGCAAGCCGTACAAGCAGAAGGGCACCGGCCGCGCCCGCCAGGGTTCGACCCGTGCGCCGCAGTTCGCCGGCGGTGGCGTCGTCCACGGCCCGACGCCGCGCTCGTACGACCAGCGGACGCCCAAGAAGATGAAGGCCGCCGCGCTCCGCGGTGCCCTCTCGGACCGCGCCCGCAACGGCCGCGTCCACGTGGTGACCGGCTTCGGCGTCGACGGCGTGCCGTCGACCAAGACCGCCGTCACGACGCTCGCCAAGCTCTCCGGGCGCAAGCACGTCCTCGTCGTCACCGAGCGTGGCGACGAGCTGACGATCAAGTCGCTGCGGAACGTCGAGCAGGTCCACCTCCTGGTGGCCGACCAGCTCAACACCTACGACGTGCTCGTCTCCGACGACGTCGTCTTCACGCAGGGCGCGCTCGACGCGTTCCTGACGGGCCCGGCCACGGGTCGCTCCGCGAAGGCCGTCGCCACCTCCACCGAGGCGGACGAGACTGCTGCCGAGGAGGCCGCGAAGTGACCACCGTGACCAAGGACCCCCGTGACGTGATCCTCGCGCCGGTCGTCTCCGAGAAGAGCTACGGCCTGCTCGACGAGGGCAAGTACACGTTCGTCGTCGACCCGCGGGCCAACAAGACCGAGATCAAGATCGCCGTCGAGCAGATCTTCTCGGTCAAGGTCGCCTCGGTGAACACGATCAACCGCAAGGGCAAGACGCGTCGCACGCGTTTCGGCCTGGGCAAGCGCAAGGACACCAAGCGTGCGATCGTCACCCTCCGCGAGGGCACGATCGACATCTTCGGCTGAGCCGACGAGAGCAGATTGAGGACAGATCCCCATGGGAATCCGTAAGTACAAGCCGACGACGCCCGGCCGCCGCGGCTCGAGCGTCGCCGACTTCGCCGAGATCACGCGCTCGCAGCCGGAGAAGTCTCTGGTCCGCCCGCTCTCCAAGAGCGGCGGCCGCAACAGCTCCGGTCGCATCACCACCCGTCACAAGGGTGGTGGCCACAAGCGTGCGTACCGCGTGATCGACTTCCGTCGTCACGACAAGGACGGCGTGCCGGCGAAGGTCGCGCACATCGAGTACGACCCCAACCGCACCGCGCGCATCGCGCTCCTGCACTACGCGGACGGCGAGAAGCGCTACATCGTCGCGCCGGCCAAGCTCAAGCAGGGCGACGTCGTCGAGGCGGGCGCGGGCGCGGACATCAAGCCCGGCAACAACCTGCCGCTGCGCAACATCCCGACCGGTACGGTCATCCACGCCATCGAGCTCAAGCCCGGTGGCGGCGCGAAGATCGCCCGTTCGGCCGGTGCGTCCGTGCAGCTCGTCGCCAAGGACGGGCCGTACGCGCAGCTGCGCATGCCCTCCGGCGAGATCCGCAACGTCGACCTGCGCTGCCGCGCGACGGTCGGCGAGGTCGGCAACGCCGAGCAGTCGAACATCAACTGGGGCAAGGCCGGCCGCATGCGCTGGAAGGGCAAGCGCCCGACCGTCCGCGGTGTCGCCATGAACCCGATCGACCACCCGCACGGTGGTGGTGAGGGCAAGACCTCCGGTGGTCGCCACCCGGTGAGCCCGTGGGGCCAGCCGGAGGGTCGTACCCGCCGTCCCAACAAGCCGAGCGACAAGCTGATCGTGCGTCGTCGCCGTACCGGCAAGAAGCGCTGATAGGAGCCTGGAGACATGCCTCGTAGCCTGAAGAAGGGCCCCTTCGTCGACGACCACCTGCAGAAGAAGGTGGACGCTCAGAACGAGAAGGGGACCAAGAACGTCATCAAGACCTGGTCCCGTCGGTCGGTCATCACGCCCGACTTCCTCGGTCACACGTTCGCCGTGCACGACGGTCGCAAGCACACGCCGGTGTTCGTCACCGAGTCGATGGTCGGCCACAAGCTCGGCGAGTTCGCTCCCACGCGGACCTTCCGCGGCCACGTGAAGGACGACAAGAAGGGTCGTCGCCGCTGACCCCCGGGTCAGTCTGGTGACGACCTGGACGGTCAAGAGACAAGAAGGCAGGACAGCAATGGAAGCCAAGGCGCAGGCGCGGTTCGTCCGTGTCACGCCCCAGAAGGCCCGGCGCGTCGTGGACCTCATCCGTGGCAAGCAGGCCTCCGAGGCCGTCGCGGTGCTGAAGTTCGCACCGCAGGCGGCGAGCGAGCCCGTCCGCAAGGTCGTGGAGAGCGCCATCGCCAACGCCCGGGTGAAGGCGGACCGCGCGAGCGAAGCGTTCGAGGAGCAGGAGCTCGTCGTGCGTGAGGCGTTCGTCGACGAGGGCCCGACCCTCAAGCGTTTCCGCCCCCGGGCCCAGGGCCGTGCGAACCGCATCCTCAAGCGCACCAGCCACATCACCGTGGTCGTCGCTCCGCGTGAGAACACGAAGGGAAGTGCCCGATAGTGGGACAGAAGGTTCACCCGCACGGGTACCGCCTCGGCATCACCACCGACCACCGGTCGCGCTGGTTCGCCGACAGCACCAAGCCCGGCCAGCGGTACCGCGACTACGTCCGCGAGGACGTCCAGATCCGCAAGCTCATGAGCACGGGTCTCGAGCGCGCCGGCATCTCCAAGGTCGAGATCGAGCGCACCCGTGACCGCGTCCGCGTGGACATCCACACGGCGCGCCCGGGCATCGTCATCGGCCGCCGCGGCGCCGAGGCCGACCGCATCCGCGGCGAGCTCGAGAAGCTCACCGGCAAGCAGGTGCAGCTCAACATCCTCGAGGTGAAGAACGCCGAGACGGACGCGCAGCTCGTCGCGCAGGGCATCGCCGAGCAGCTCGCGAGCCGCGTCTCGTTCCGTCGTGCCATGCGCAAGGGCATCCAGTCCGCGCAGCGCGCCGGCGCGAAGGGCATCCGCGTGCAGGTCTCCGGCCGCCTCGGTGGCGCGGAGATGAGCCGGTCGGAGTTCTACCGCGAGGGTCGTGTGCCGCTGCACACGCTGCGCGCGTACATCGACTACGGCTTCTTCGAGGCCCGCACCACGTTCGGCCGCATCGGCGTGAAGGTGTGGATCTACAAGGGCGACGTCACCGAGAAGGAGTTCGCCGCGCAGCAGGCCACGGCCGCTCCGCGCCAGGGCCGTGGCGGCCCGCGCGGTGAGCGCGGCGGCGACCGTCGTGGTGGCGGCCGTCGTCCCGAGCGTTCGGCCGAGCGGACCCCCGCGTCCGAGTCGCCGGCGGCGCCCGAGCAGGCTGCTCCCGCCGCAGAGGCGAAGGCCCCTGAGACCGGAACGGAGGCCTGAGTCATGCTGATCCCGCGCAGGCTCAAGCACCGCAAGCAGCACCACCCGTCGCGCTCCGGCGCGGCGAAGGGTGGCACCCAGATCTCGTTCGGCGAGTACGGCATCCAGGCTCTCGAGCCGGCGTACGTGACGAACCGCCAGATCGAGGCTGCTCGTATCGCGATGACCCGCCACATCAAGCGTGGCGGCAAGGTCTGGATCAACATCTACCCGGACCGTCCCCTGACCAAGAAGCCTGCCGAGACCCGCATGGGTTCCGGTAAGGGTTCGCCCGAGTGGTGGGTCGCCAATGTCAAGCCCGGCCGGATCGTCTTCGAGCTGGCGGGTGTCCCGGAGGACCTGGCTCGCGAGGCCATGCGCCGCGCGATCCACAAGCTCCCGATGAAGTGCCGTTTCGTGGTGCGCGAGGGTGGTGGCAACTGATGGCAATCGGAACGAAGGGGCTCGCCCCCGTCGACCTCGACGCCATGGACGACGAGACGCTCGTCGCCGAGCTCAAGAAGGTCAAGGAGGAGCTCTTCAACCTCCGCTTCCAGTCGGCCACCGGCCAGCTGGAGAGCCACGGGCGCCTCAAGGCCGTCCGCCGCGACATCGCGCGGATCTACACGATCCTGCGTGAGCGCGAGCTCGGCATCCGAACCGCGCCGAGCGCCGAGTGAGTGAGGCTGGAATGAGCGAGAACGCAACGAACGCGCCCGAGGCGGCCGAGGAGCGCGCGCACCGCAAGACGCGCCGCGGCTACGTCGTGAGCGACAAGATGGACAAGACCGTGGTGGTCGAGGTCGAGGACCGGGTCAAGCACCCGCTCTACGGCAAGGTCATCCGCCGCACGAGCAAGGTCAAGGCGCACGACGAGCAGAACTCTGCCGGCGTGGGCGACCTGGTGCTCATCATGGAGACCCGCCCGCTGTCCGCGACCAAGCGGTGGCGCCTCGCGGAGATCCTCGAGAAGGCCAAGTGATCCACCGGTCGTGACGGGCGGGCCCCGGCTCGCTCGTCACGACCGCTCTCGTGCCGCACCGCGGTGCGGCAACCAGTGAGGACAGGTCCGGCGGGTCCACCGCCCGGTCCTGGCCGGTTCACCCGCGAGGGACCCGGCACTGACAGCTATCCGTTCGGCAAGGCTCGCCCTCGGCGAGAACCGGCTCGACGACAGGAGTTCATTACATGATCCAGCAGGAGTCGCGACTTCGTGTCGCCGACAACACGGGTGCCAAGGAGATTCTCTGCATCCGTGTTCTCGGTGGCTCGGGCCGTCGCTACGCCGGAATCGGCGACGTCATCGTCGCAACCGTCAAGGACGCGATCCCGGGCGGCAACGTGAAGAAGGGCGACGTGGTCAAGGCCGTCGTCGTCCGCACCGCCAAGGAGCGCCGTCGTCCGGACGGTTCCTACATCAAGTTCGACGAGAACGCCGCCGTGATCCTCAAGAACGACGGCGAGCCGCGCGGCACGCGCATCTTCGGCCCGGTCGGGCGCGAGCTGCGCGACAAGCGGTTCATGAAGATCATCTCGCTGGCTCCGGAGGTGCTCTGACCATGGCCAAGATCAAGAAGGGCGACCTCGTCGTCGTCATCGCGGGCAAGGACAAGGGCAAGCAGGGGCGCGTCCTCGAGGTGCTCACCGACCGTGACCGCGTCATCGTCGAGGGCGTCCAGCGCGTCACCAAGCACACCAAGGTCGGCCAGTCGCAGCGCGGCACGCGGACCGGTGGGATCGAGACCGTCGAGGCCCCGATCCACATCAGCAACGTGATGGTCGTCGACCCGGAGACCAAGAAGGGCACCCGCGTCGGGTACCGCACCGAAGAGGTCGAGCGTGACGGCCGCAAGCGCACCGTGCGCGTGCGTGTCGCCAAGCGCTCCGGGAAGGACATCTGATGAGCACCGAGATCGTCGCCCCCGAGGTGCCCCGCCTGAAGCAGCGCTACCGCGAGGAGATCGTCGCCGGTCTGCGCGAGGAGTTCGGGCACGAGAACGTCAACCAGGTCGCCCGCGTCACGAAGATCGTCGTGAACATGGGTGTCGGTGACGCCGCCAAGGACTCGAAGCTCATCGAGGGTGCCATCCGCGACCTGTCCGCGATCACCGGCCAGAAGCCGCAGGTGACCAAGGCCCGCAAGTCCATCGCGCAGTTCAAGCTGCGCGAGGGCATGCCGATCGGCGCGCACGTCACGCTGCGCGGCGACCGCATGTGGGAGTTCCTGGACCGCCTGCTGTCGATCGCCCTGCCGCGCATCCGCGACTTCCGCGGCCTGTCGCCCAAGCAGTTCGACGGGAACGGCAACTACACGTTCGGTCTCACGGAGCAGTCGATGTTCCACGAGATCGACCAGGACAAGATCGACCGTGTCCGCGGTATGGACATCACGATCGTGACCACGGCGACGACCGATGACGAGGGCCGCTCCCTGCTGCGCCGTCTCGGCTTCCCCTTCAAGGAGAACTGACATGGCGAAGAAGGCCCTGATCAACAAGGCGGCCGCCAAGCCGAAGTTCGCGGTCCGCGCCTACACCCGGTGCCAGAAGTGCGGTCGCCCGCACTCGGTGTACCGCAAGTTCGGCCTGTGCCGCATCTGCGTGCGCGAGATGGCCCACCGTGGTGAGCTTCCGGGCGTCACCAAGAGCAGCTGGTAACAACTACGTCGTAGGTCCTGGCGGAGCGCGTCGCTCGACGCGCCCCGCCCGGATACCACGTCGAGGAAGGGCTAGAGCCCGATGACGATGACCGACCCGATCGCAGACATGCTGACGCGTCTGCGGAACGCGAACTCGGCTTACCACGAGACGGTGACCATGCCGTACTCGAAGCTGAAGTCGCACATTGCCGAGATCCTCCAGGCCGAGGGCTACATCTCCGGCTGGAGCGTCGAGGACGCGACGGTGGGCAAGAACCTCACCATCCAGCTCAAGTTCGGCCCGAACCGTGAGCGCAGCCTCGCCGGCGTGCGCCGCGTGTCGAAGCCCGGCCTGCGCAAGTACGTCAAGTCCACCGAGCTGCCGAAGGTTCTCGGCGGCCTGGGCGTGGCGATCCTGTCCACGTCCTCCGGTCTGCTCACCGACAAGCAGGCCGCCACGAAGGGCGTGGGCGGCGAAGTCCTCGCCTACGTCTGGTAACCCGGAAAGGAGATACGCCATGTCTCGAATCGGCAAGATCCCCGTTCCGGTTCCCGCCGGAGTGGACGTCACCATCAGCGGCGCGCTCGTGACCGTGAAGGGCCCCAAGGGCTCGCTCGAGCACCACGTGCCCGCCCCCATCCAGGTCGCTCAGGAGGACGGCACCCTCGTGGTGTCGCGCCCGAACGACGAGCGCGAGTCCCGCGCGCTGCACGGCCTGACCCGCACCCTCCTGGCGAACCTCGTGCAGGGCGTGACGCAGGGCTACGAGAAGAAGCTCGAGATCGTCGGCACCGGTTACCGCGTGACGGCCAAGGGCTCGGACCTCGAGTTCGCCCTCGGCTTCAGCCACCCGGTCGTCGTGACCCCGCCCGCGGGCATCACGTTCGCGGTCGAGAGCCCGACGAAGTTCTCGGTCTCCGGCATCGACAAGCAGCAGGTCGGCGAGATCGCAGCGAACATCCGCAAGATCCGCAAGCCCGAGCCGTACAAGGGCAAGGGTGTGCGTTACGCCGGCGAGGTCGTCCGCCGCAAGGCTGGAAAGGCTGGTAAGTAACGATGGCTCTGAAGGTTCTCGGCAAGGGCAAGGCCGTCGCGCGTCAGCGCCGGCACCTGCGCCTGCGCAAGAAGATCAAGGGGACCGCCGGTCGTCCGCGCCTCGTGGTGACGCGTTCCACGCGTCACATCACGGCTCAGGTCGTGGACGACACGATCGGTCAGACGCTCGCGTCGGCCTCGTCGCTCGAGGCGGACCTGCGTGCGCTCGACGGCGACAAGAGCGCCAAGGCCCGCAAGGTCGGCGAGCTCGTCGCCGAGCGTGCGAAGGCCAAGGGCGTCGACTCCGTCGTCTTCGACCGTGGCGGCAACAAGTACCACGGTCGGGTCGCTGCGGTCGCCGACGGCGCTCGCGAGGGCGGTCTGTCCCTGTGACGACGCCGACCATCCCCACACGGAAGCAAAGGATTCTCTGATGGCTGCAGGGCAGCGCAGCAACACCGGCGCCCCCACGGGTGCCGCCAACGAGTCGAGCGACCAGAACGCGCGCGGGGGGCGCCGCGACGACCGTCGCGGTGACCGTCGCGACGGTCGCCGTGGCGACGCAGCCGAGAAGAACGCCTTCGTCGAGCGCGTCGTCACCATCAACCGCGTCTCCAAGGTCGTCAAGGGCGGCCGCCGCTTCAGCTTCACCGCGCTCGTCGTGGTGGGCGACGGCGACGGCACCGTCGGCGTCGGCTACGGCAAGGCGAAGGAGGTGCCCGCGGCGATCGCCAAGGGTGTCGAGGAGGCCAAGAAGAACTTCTTCAAGGTCCCGCGCATCCAGGGCACCATCCCGCACCCCATCCAGGGTGAGGCCGCCGCCGGCGTCGTGTTCCTCCGTCCGGCCGCTCCGGGTACCGGTGTGATCGCCGGTGGTCCGGTGCGCGCCGTGCTGGAGTGCGCGGGCATCCACGACGTGCTGAGCAAGTCGCTCGGCTCGTCCAACGCGATCAACATCGTGCACGCGACCGTCGAGGCCCTGCGCAACCTGGAGCAGCCTGAGGCTGTCGCCGCGCGCCGTGGTCTCCCGCTCGAGGACGTGGCCCCGGCCGCGCTCCTGCGTGCCCGTGCTGCGGGGGTGAACGCCTGATGGCCAGGCTCAAGGTGACCCAGACGAAGTCCGCCATCGGCGGCAAGCAGAACCAGCGCGACACGCTGCGCACTCTGGGCCTCAAGCGGATCGGCGACACCGCCGTGAAGGAGGACCGCCCGGAGATCCGCGGCATGGTCGCGACGGTGGCGCACCTCGTCACCGTTGAGGAGGTCGAGTGACCATGGCTGAGAAGGCCACCAAGGAGACCGCCGAGGCTCCGAAGAAGAAGACCGCTGCGAAGGCGTCTGCTCCGGCGAAGGCCGAGCAGACCCCCGCGCAGACCGAGGGTGCCGGCGGCACGCTCAAGGTCCACCACCTGCGTCCGGCTCCCGGCGCCAAGAAGGCCAAGACCCGCGTGGGTCGTGGTGAGGCGTCGAAGGGTAAGACGGCGGGCCGCGGTACCAAGGGTACGAAGGCTCGTTACCAGGTTCCCGAGCGCTTCGAGGGTGGGCAGATGCCTCTGCACATGCGCCTCCCGAAGCTGCGCGGCTTCAAGAACCCGTTCCGCACCGAGTACCAGGTCGTGAACCTGGACAAGCTCGCGGCGCTGTACCCCGAGGGTGGCCAGGTCACCGTCGAGGACCTCGTCGCGAAGGGCGCGGTCCGCAAGGGCCAGCTCGTCAAGGTGCTCGGCACGGGTGAGATCACCGTCAAGCTCGAGGTCGCGGTCGACGCCCTCTCGGGCGCGGCTCGCGAGAAGATCCTCGCGGCCGGCGGTTCGGTCTCGGAGGACTGACACCCCTGGACAGGGCCGGTGGCGCGTACGCGCCGTCGGCCCTGTCCGCGTCTGAGGGCGCCTCCCTGCACGACCCGTGGTCCGTCCGGCAGCGCACCACGGTCTAGACTCTCCGACGGCTGTCTCCCCGCACCCCGGGGGTGACCGCCGTCACTCCCAGGTCCACGGCCGGCCCGTCCGGTGATCGGGACCGACTTGCCGTTCGACGCGGCGCTACGGCTAGGGTGCCTCTTGGCGCCCGTGCCGTGCGTCACACCTCGCCGGGCCTCCCGGCGACACGACATCCCGCCTCGGCGGGCCAGGAGGATAGGTGCTCAGCGCATTCGCCCGGGCTTTCCGGACGCCCGACCTGCGGCGCAAGCTGCTGTTCACGATCGCGATCATGGCGATCTTCCGGGTGGGGTCGTTCATCCCCACGCCCGGCGTGGACTACCCCAACGTGCAGCAGTGCATCGCGGAGACCGCCGACGGCAACGACCTGCTCAGCCTGGTCAACCTCTTCAGCGGCGGCGCGCTGCTCCAGCTGTCGATCTTCGCGCTCGGCATCATGCCGTACATCACCGCGAGCATCATCGTCCAGCTGCTGCGCGTCGTGATCCCTCGCTTCGAGGCGCTCCACAAGGAGGGCCAGTCGGGCCAGGCGAAGCTGACGCAGTACACGCGCTACCTGACGATCGCGCTCGCCATCCTCCAGTCGACGACCGTCATCACGACGGCGCGCAACGGCCTGCTCTTCCAGGGCTGCTCCGTCGACGTCATCCCGGACGCCAGCTTCGTCACGATGGCCCTCATGGTCATCACGATGACCGCGGGCACCGGCCTCATCATGTGGCTCGGCGAGCTCATCACGGAGCGCGGCGTCGGCAACGGCATGTCGCTGCTCATCTTCACGTCCATCGCCGCGAGCTTCCCGACCGCCCTGTGGTCGATCGCCGGCGGCGCGAACGGCGCGACGAACTTCATCATCATGATCGCGGTCATCGTGCTCGTCATCGGGCTGGTCGTGTTCGTCGAGCAGTCCCAGCGCCGCGTGCCGGTGCAGTACGCCAAGCGCATGGTCGGTCGCCGCATGTACGGCGGCTCGAGCACCTACATCCCGATCAAGATCAACATGGCGGGTGTCATCCCGGTGATCTTCGCGGCCTCGCTGCTCGCGGTCCCGGGCCTCATCGCGCAGTTCGGCGACCAGAGCGCCGACTGGGTGATCTGGATCAGCACCAACCTGGCCGACCCGTCCGCGCCGCTGCACATCCTGCTGTACGTGCTGATGATCCTGTTCTTCTGCTTCTTCTACACGTCGATCACGTTCAACCCGGACGAGGTCGCGGACAACATGAAGAAGTACGGCGGCTTCATCCCGGGCATCCGTGCCGGCCGGCCCACCGCCGAGTACCTCGACTACGTCATCACCCGCATCACCTCCGCGGGTGCCATCTACCTCGCGCTCGTCGCACTGCTGCCGACGCTGGTCCTCATCGGGCTCGGCGTGAGCACGAACATCCCGTTCGGTGGCTCCTCGATCATCATCGTCGTCGGCGTCGGCCTGGAGACGGTCAAGCAGATCAACTCCCAGCTGCAGCAGCGCCACTACGAAGGGTTCCTCCGTTGAGCAACGCCACCGACGGCCAGTCCGCCGCGCGCCCCGCGCGCCTCGTCATCATGGGCCCGCAGGGCGCGGGCAAGGGGACGCAGGCCGCCCGGCTCGCCGAGCAGCTGTCCATCCCGGCGATCTCGACCGGCGACATCTTCCGGGCGAACATCAAGGGCGGCACGGAGCTCGGCCGCCTCGCGCAGGAGTACACCGCGAAGGGCGACCTCGTCCCCGACTCGGTGACGAACGCGATGGTCCGCGACCGTCTCGCGCAGGACGACGCCGCGCAGGGGTTCATCCTCGACGGCTACCCGCGCAACGCGGCCCAGGTCGTCGAGCTCGACGCGATCCTCGCCGACCTGGGCGTCGCGCTGGACGGCGTCGTGGAGCTCACCGCGGACCGCGACGAGCTGCTCGCGCGCCTCGCGAAGCGCGCGGAGATCGAGGGTCGCGAGGACGACACGGAGGAGGCCATCGCGCGCCGCCTCGACATCTACGCGGAGCAGACGGCGCCGCTCACCTCCGCCTACGCGGACCGCGGCCTGCTGGTGCGGGTCGACGGGATCGGCGACATCGACGAGGTCACCGGCCGCATCGTGTCGGCGCTGACCGCGCTCGTCGGCTGAGCGCCCGCACGTCTTTCCGTCGGTTCTGAGGAGCAGCAGGGTGTTCGGTCGCGAGCGCATCGAGTACAAGACGCACGACCAGGTCCGGTCCATGCGCAGCGCCGGCCTCGTCGTGGCGCGCGCGCTCGGGACGGTGCGCGACGCCGTCCGACCGGGCATGACGACCGCCGACCTCGACGCGCTCGCCGCCGCGGTCATCGCCGACGCCGGGGCGACGCCGTCGTTCCTCGGGTACGAGGGCTACCCGGCGTCGCTCTGCGTGTCGGTGAACGACGAGGTCGTCCACGGCATCCCCGGGCCGCGGGAGCTGCGCCCGGGGGACGTCGTCTCCGTCGACTGCGGGGCCGTCGTCGACGGCTGGCACGGCGACTCGGCGGTCTCGTTCGTGCTCGGTGAGGGCGACCCGCACGACGAGGCGCTCGTCGAGGCCACGCGCCGCGCCATGTGGGCCGGGATCGCCGCGCTCGCGACGAGCGAGCGGCTGTGCGACGTCGGGGCCGCCATCGAGGACTCGGTGCGTGTCTCGGGGGAGTCTGACGGCGTCACCTACGGCATCGTCGAGGACTACGTCGGCCACGGGATCGGGTCCGCGATGCACCAGCCCCCGGACGTCCCGAACTACCGCACGCGCGAGAAGGGCCCGCGGCTGCGCCCGGGCATGTGCCTCGCGATCGAGCCGATGCTCACGCGGGGCGAGCGGTTCACCGAGGTGTGCGAGGACGACTGGACGGTCGTGACGGACGACGGCACCCGTGCCGCGCACTGGGAGCACAGCGTCGCGATCCTCGACGAGGGCATCTGGGTCCTCACTGCGCCCGACGGCGGCGCCGCGGAGCTCGCGGAGCTCGGCGTGCGCGTCGCACCGCTCGCGGCCTGACCGCGCACCGGCCGGTCGCGGGCCGCCTCGCTCCCGTCCGGCAGCGCTCGACGGCACCCGGCGCGACGGGGGAGTGACGCGTCGCACCGCGCGTACGACCCGCCACGGTTTCCCGTCCCTTGCCGGATGCCGTAGGATGGTCCGTCGGGTGTAGTCCGTGCACGTCGTTCATCCGGCCCCCGTCCCTCGGGACCCGGGCGACCGACCACCGCACGCGGCTCCACGCACCTCCCACGATCGGACGACCCTCGGGTCGGGCGTGCGCGGGAGTCCTAGCAGTTCAGACGAGAGTTAGCGGAGGACATGGCAAAGAAGGACGGTGTCATCGAGATCGAGGGCAGCGTGGTCGAGGCCCTGCCGAACGCGATGTTCCGCGTGGAGCTGGCCAACGGGCACAAGGTTCTCGCGCACATCTCGGGCAAGATGCGCCAGCACTACATCCGGATCCTCCCCGAGGACCGGGTCGTGGTCGAGCTGAGCCCGTACGACCTGTCCCGCGGCCGGATCGTCTACCGCTACAAGTAGTCGTCACGCGTCCACCCACTCACCCGCCTCGCACCCGGGACCACCGGGGCCGCTCGTCGGTCGCGCCCGGAGCGGGGCACCACTGAGGGAACGAAGATGAAGGTCAAGCCCAGCGTCAAGAAGATCTGCGACAAGTGCAAGGTGATCCGCCGGCACGGTCGCGTCATGGTGATCTGCGAGAACCTGCGGCACAAGCAGCGCCAGGGCTGAGCCCTCACCTGCGCCACGGGTGACGGTCCTCCGGGACCGCGGTCACCAGGCCGCCCGTCACGACGACGGCCGGCCACCAGCGCACCACCACGAACCTGCTCGGCACCCCGGACGCGAGTCCGGGAGGAGAACGCCACAGGCAGGGGAACCCCCGGCTCGGAGGCCGGGGCCCACGGAGCTCCCCGTGGGAGGGCGGTGCGACAGACCTCCGACGAAGCACGAGGAGCCGAAAGGCACATGGCACGTCTCATCGGCGTCGACCTCCCCCGCGACAAGCGGCTCGAGGTCGCGCTCACCTACATCTACGGCGTCGGCCGTACCCGCGCCCAGCAGACGCTGGCCGCCACCGGCATCAGCCCGGACGCCCGCGTGAAGGACCTCGGCGACGCCGAGCTCGTCGCGCTCCGCGACTACCTCGAGGGCAACTACAAGCTCGAGGGTGACCTCCGTCGTGAGGTGGCCGCCGACATCCGCCGCAAGGTCGAGATCGGCACCTACCAGGGCCTGCGTCACCGCCGCGGCCTGCCCGTGCGCGGCCAGCGCACGAAGACCAACGCGCGTACGCGCAAGGGACCGAAGCGCACCGTGGCCGGCAAGAAGAAGGCCCGCTGAGCCAGTCCGCAGGGCGGGCCCTGCTCGCGCACTGACGCGGACCTCACGGTCCGTCCCGTGCCGGGTGGAGATCCCCGCGGTCAGACCACCTCAGACCAGGAGAGAAGAAGGACATGCCTCCCAAGACTCGCGCCGCCGCTGGGCGCAAGCCTCGTCGCAAGGACAAGAAGAACGTCCCCGCCGGCCAGGCGCACATCAAGAGCACGTTCAACAACACGATCGTGTCGATCACGGACCCGTCGGGCGCCGTGATCGCGTGGGCCTCCGGCGGCGACGTCGGCTTCAAGGGCTCCCGCAAGTCGACCCCCTTCGCCGCCGGCCTCGCGGCCGAGGCCGCTGCCCGCAAGGCGCAGGAGCACGGCATGAAGAAGGTCGACGTCTTCGTCAAGGGCCCGGGCTCGGGTCGCGAGACGGCGATCCGCTCGCTGCAGTCGGCCGGCCTCGAGGTCGGCTCGATCCAGGACGTGACGCCGCAGGCGCACAACGGGTGCCGGCCGCCCAAGCGTCGTCGCGTCTGACCCTCGTCGTCGGCGTGCCGTCGACGGGCCGCCCGGTCACCGACCGGCCGAGCCCGTCGACGGCGCCCGTCACGGGGCAGTCGCCTCCTGACGGGGCCGACGCACCCTTCCCGGCCGGGTGGACAGAGTCCCGGCCGGGGCCGCGTGCCGCAGGCACGCACCTCGCCTTGAACCGTGCAGCGTCATATGGCGGACGCTCACCGAAAGGAAACCACCAGTGCTGATCGCACAGCGCCCCACCTTGACCGAAGAGGTCATCTCGGAGAACCGTTCGCGCTTCTCCATCGAGCCGCTGGAGCCCGGCTTCGGCTACACGCTCGGCAACTCGCTGCGTCGCACGCTGCTGTCGTCCATCCCGGGCGCGGCGGTCACCTCCATCCGCATCGACGGTGTGCTCCACGAGTTCACCACCGTGCCGGGTGTGAAGGAGGACGTGACCGAGGTCATCCTCAACATCAAGAACCTCGTCGTCTCCTCGGAGAACGACGAGCCCGTCGTGATGTACCTGCGCAAGCAGGGTGCTGGTGCGGTCACCGCGGCGGACATCGTCCCGCCCGCGGGTGTGGAGGTCCACAACCCCGAGCTGCACATCGCCACGCTCAACGACAAGGGCAAGCTCGAGATCGAGCTGACCGTCGAGCGCGGCCGTGGCTACGTCTCGGCCTCGCAGAACAAGTCGTTCGACGCCGAGATAGGCCGGATCCCGGTCGACTCGATCTACTCGCCGGTCCTCAAGGTGACCTACAAGGTCGAGGCGACGCGTGTCGAGCAGCGCACGGACTTCGACAAGCTGGTCGTGGACGTCGAGACGAAGCCGGCGATCTCGCCGCGCGACGCGCTCGCGTCGGCCGGCAAGACGCTGGTGGAGCTCTTCGGCCTCGCCCGCGAGCTCAACGTCGAGGCCGAGGGCATCGAGATCGGTCCGTCGCCGACGGACGCGGCCCTGGCCGCGGACCTGGCGCTGCCGATCGAGGAGCTCAACCTCACGATCCGCTCGTACAACTGCCTCAAGCGCGAGGGCATCCACCAGGTGGGCGAGCTCGTCGCACGCAGCGAGGCGGACCTGCTGGACATCCGCAACTTCGGTGCGAAGTCCATCAACGAGGTGAAGGAGAAGCTCGCCGAGCTCGGCCTGTCCCTCAAGGACTCGCCGCTCGACTTCGACCCGTCGGCCGCCGCGTACTACGACGGCGACGACGACGAGGCGACGTTCTCGGACACCGAGCAGCAGTACTGAGCCTGCGGCTCTAGACACCTCAGCGCGTCCGGGTCCGCACCTGCGGCGCGATCACTTCCCAAGGAGCACATCCCATGCCTACCCCCGCCAAGGGCCCCCGGCTCGGCAGCGGACCGGCTCACGAGCGCCTGATGCTCGCGAACCTGTCCACCCAGCTCTTCGAGCACGGCCGCATCACGACCACCGAGACGAAGGCGAAGCGCCTGCGCCCGGTGGCCGAGCGCCTCATCACGTTCGCCAAGCGCGGCGACCTGCACGCCCGCCGTCGCGTCCTGCGCGTCGTCCGCGACAAGTCCGTGGTGCACACGCTGTTCACCGAGATCGCCCCGCAGATGGCGGAGCGTGAGGGTGGCTACACGCGCATCACGAAGGTCGGCACGCGCAAGGGCGACAACGCGCCCCTCGCGGTGATCGAGCTCGTGACCGAGCCCGTCAGCCCGAAGCAGGCCGTCGTCCGCGAGGCGGAGAAGGCTGCCGAGAAGGCGAGCAAGAAGAAGGCCGACAAGCCGTCCAAGAAGGCCGACAAGGTCGAGGACGCGCCCGTCGAGGACGCCGCCGTCGAGGACGCTCCCGCCGAGGACGTCCAGGACGCGCCCGTCGAGGACGCCACGGAGGAGAAGAAGGAGGCCTGAGCCTCCTCTTCCCGCCCGAGCCCTCCGGGGCTCGTCGCGCAGGGCCCGGGACCGTACGGTCCCGGGCCCTGCTGCGTCTCCGGCTCTGCCGAGTCTCCGGCCCTGCCGCGTCCCTGGCCTGCCGCGTCCCGGCCGCTCCGGGGGAGGGGCACCGTCGGGCCGGGACGGGCCGAGCGAGCGGCCGGGTTCGACCCGGACGGCGGAGACCGGCCTGCCCGAGGTCGGCCTCGTGCCCCCTCGGGTCGATCTCGCGTGGAGCAGGGCCTACGGTCGAGACGTGACCTCCACCGACGCGTCGCCCGGGACCGGGACGTGGCCGCCCGTCGTCCTCGTGCACGGGTCGCGCACCTCGCGCTCGATGTGGCGCGACCAGCTCGCGGCGCTGCGTCGTGCCGGTGTGCGGGCCGTCGCGGTCGACCTGCCGGGCCACGGCGTGCGGCGCAGCGAGGCGTTCACGCTCGACGGCGCGGTCGAGGCAGTCGCGTCCGGGATCGACGAGGTCGGCGGCCGCGCGCTCGTCGTCGGGCTGTCGCTCGGGGGCTACGTCGCGATCGAGACGCGCGCGCGGCACCCCGAGCGCGTCGTGGGGCTCGTCGCCGCCGCGTGCTCGACGCCGCCGTCGACGCGCCTGCGCGGCGGCTGGCTCGTCCTCGCGCGCGGGATCGAGCGGCTCCCGGACGGGGGAGCCGGGCTGAACCAGGCGCTCGTCGACCGGGCGATGACGGCCCAGGCCGCCGCCGACCTCGCGGCCGGCGGGTTCGCCCTCGACGTCATGAGCGCGATCCTGCGCGAGGTGGGGTCGGTCGACCCGGTCCGGGCCCTCGCGGCGGCGGACTCGCCGGTCTGGCTCGTCAACGGGCGCTGGGACCACTTCCGGCTGGGGGAGCGCGGGTTCCTCGCCGCGGCGCGCGCGGGCGGGGGCCCGGCCCGGCTCGTCGTCGTCCCGGGCGCGCGGCACCTGGTGAGCCTGGACGCGCCCGTGGCGTTCAACCGCGCCCTGCTCGACGCGCACGGCGCGCTCGCCGCGGGCGCGCCACCGGGGGGCGGGGACGAGGGCGCGCCACCGGGCCTCCTCGAGCCCGCCGCGGCCGCGCCCAGGCCGCGCACCGCGGACGGGGCGCCGGACCGCGGCACGGCCGGTCGCTGAGGCGTCAGGCCGGCGGGAGGTCCCACGCCCGGGCGCCCCCGACGAGGGCCGCCGAGTTCGGCACCACGACGACGTCGTCGCCGAGCCGGTCGAGGACGCTCGGGGTGATGCGCCGCGCGTTGCCCCCGCCCAGGTAGAGGCGGTCCCACCAGAACACGGGCCGCAGCCCCTCGACGACCGCGAGGACGCGGCGCGACCAGAGCCCGTCGCCGAGGCGGCGGCGCTCGGGCTCGCCGACGTACTCGTCGTACGTGGTGCCCCGCCGCACCGGGGCGCGCGACCACTCGAGGTGCGGCGCGAGCCGGCCCCCGTGGAACAGCGCGGAGCCGAGCCCCGTCCCCAGCGTCAGCACCAGCTCGAGCCCGGACGCCGCGACGACGCCCGCGCCGTGCACCTCGGCGTCGTTGAGCACGAGCGCCGGGACGCCGAGCCGGCGCTCGACCGCCGCGCGGACGTCGAAGCTCGTCCAGGCCTCGACGAGCGCGGGGTCCACGCGCGAGCGGGGCCCGCTGCGCGTCACGTAGTGGGGCGTGTGCACGACGACGCCGCGCCGGATCATCCCGGGCATGCCCACCGTGACGCGGTCGGCGGGAGGCAGCGTGGCCGCGATGCCCGCGACCGTCTCGACGAGGAGGTCGGGCGGGAGGGGGTAGGGCGTGGGGACGCGCACCGCCGCGGCGTGCGCGGTGCCCGACGCGTCGAGCACGTTCGCCTTGATGCCGCCCCCGCCGCAGTCGACGGCGAGGGTGCGGACGTCGTGCGGGTCGCCGGTCATGGGCGGCAGCGTAGGCACGGCGGCGCGCGCGGCGCACGGGCGGGCGACTACGGTGAACTCCCGTGACCGCCGTCCCGCCCCCCGCCCTCCCGGACCCCGACGCCCCGCGACCCGACGTGCCGGACGACGTCGTGCGCGTGCGCCTGGACCTCGCCTACCAGGGGACGGCGTTCGCCGGGTGGGCCCGGCAGCCGACGCTGCGCACCGTGCAGGGCACGCTCGAGGACGGGCTCGCGACGATCCTGCGCGGCGCGGCGCCGCGGCTCACGGTGGCGGGGCGCACGGACGCGGGCGTGCACGCGCGGGGGCAGGTCGCGCACGTCGACCTCACGCGGGCGCAGTGGGAGGCGCTGCCCGGCCGGTCCGACCGCGCGCCGGGGGACGCGCTCGTCGCGCGGCTGGGGGGCGTGCTGCCGGGGGACGTCGTCGTGCACCGTGCCGCGCCGGCCCCGACCGGGTTCGACGCCCGATTCTCCGCGCTGCACCGCGCGTACACCTACCGCGTCGCGGACGACCCGGCGCAGCGGGACCCGCTGCGCCGGGAGTGGGTGCTGTGGAACCGGCGACCGCTCGACGTCGCGGCGATGGACGCCGCCGTGCGGCCCCTGCTCGGGGTGCGGGACTTCGCGGCCTTCTGCAAGCCGCGACCCGGCGCGACGACCATCCGGGAGCTGCAGCACCTGTCGTGGTCGCGCCCGGCGGACGGGCCCGACGCGGGGCTCGTGGTCGCGCACGTCCGCGCGGACGCGTTCTGCCACAACATGGTGCGCGCGCTCGTCGGCGCGTCGCTCGCGGTCGGAGAGGGGCGCCGCGACATCGGGTGGCCCGCGGAGCTCCTCGCGAGCCGGCGCCGGGACGCGGGGGCGGGCGTCGTGCCGGCGCACGGGCTCGTGCTCGAGGAGGTCACCTACCCGCCCGACGCGGAGCTCGCGGCGCGTGCCGACCGCATCCGCGCCGTGCGGAACGAGGAGGACGTCTGGGAGGACGCGCCGCCCCGCGAGCCGGCCTGAGCCGGACGCGGGCGGGCGCTCGCCCTCAGGGCTCCTCGACGACGTGGACGGCGGCCTCCTCGGCGCCCGCGGCGCCCCCGGAGATCCCCTCGTCGTCGGCGTACGTGTCGTTCTGGCGCCCGTCGAGGGCGTCGGGGTCCGCGACGAGGCGGCCCGCGCGGGTCTCGTCGGGCCGCTCGGCCGGGTCGCGCTCCCACTCCTCCGGCTCCTCCTCGGCCAGGCGCTGGTCGAGCGTCTCGCCGTGCACCTCTTCCCACGGCGTCTCGCCGAAGTGGTTCGAGCGGGGGCGCTCGGGCGGGGAGTAGCCCTCGTCGAGCACGTCGTCCACGCCGCGGTCGAGGAGCGTCTCCTCGGGCTGGAGCTGGTCGGTGTCGCCCTCGGCGCCCGTCTCCGGGTCGGGGCTCGTGGCGGTGGTGTCTTCGCTCATGCGTCCCACCCTGGCACCTCACGGGGACGGACGCAGCCCCGGACGCGAGTGCCTGCGAGGGCGCCCGGCCGGGACTACGGTGGGGCCGCACCGCGCCCCGGTGCGCACCCGCTGGAGCACCCCTGAACCGGAGGACGACCCCATGGCCGGCATCGACGACATCCTGTCCACCGTCCCGCTCGACCAGCTCGCCGGTCGGCTCGGCGTCGACGAGGCGACGGCGCAGCGCGCGGTGGGCGCGGCGCTGCCCGCGCTGCTGGGCGGGCTGCGCGCCAACGCGCAGGACCCGGCGGGCGCGGCGTCGCTCGGTGAGGCCCTCGCGCAGCACGACCCGGCGCTCGTGGAGGGCGGCGTCGACCTCGACGACGTCGACACCGACGACGGCCGCAAGATCGTCGGGCACGTGTTCGGGCAGAACGAGCAGGCTGTCGTCGCGCAGCTCGCCCGGTCGACGGGCACCGGCAAGGACCTGCTCGCGAAGGTGCTGCCCGCGCTCGCGCCGATCGCGCTGGCCTTCCTCGCGAAGCAGCTCGGCGGCGCCGGGTCGTCGGGCGGCGTCCCGACCGGCACCTCAGGCGGCACGGCGGGCGGTACCGCGGCGGGGAAGGGCGCGGGCGAGCGGCCGGGCGCCTCGCAGACCGGCGGGGGCGGCCTGGGCGACGTCCTCGGCGGGCTCCTGGGCGGCGGGTCGGGCGCCGGCGGCGGTCTCGGCGACCTCCTGGGCGGGCTGGGCGGCCTCCTCGGCGGCGGCCGGCGCTGAGCCGTCCCGCCATCCCGCCATCCCGGCGTCCCGCCACTCGCCATCCCGCCACCCGGCGTCCCGCGTCTCGGCGCCCGCCGGCCGTGGTGCCGGGCGGCGGGTGGCGTCGGCCCGGCCGAAGTGCCGGACGCCGGGGTCCGCAAAGCGCGTGACCGCGCGGCCGACGTCGGGGACCATGACGGGGTGGGACACCTCGACCTCAGCGACGTCACGTATCACCTGCCCGACGGGCGCACCCTGCTCGACGGCGTCGACCTGCGGGTCGCGGACGGCGCGCGCGTCGCGCTCGTGGGGCCCAACGGCGTCGGGAAGTCGACGCTGCTGCGCATCGTCACCGGTGAGGTCGCCCCGCACGGCGGTGCCGTCGTGCGCAGCGGCGGGCTCGGGGTGATGCGCCAGGACGTCGGCCGCATCGACGACGACCGCACGGTGCGCGACCTTCTCGTCGGGCTCGCGCCGACCGCCGTCCGCGAGGCGGCGCTCGAGCTCGCGGCTGCCGAGCACGACATCATGACGGTCGACGACGAGCCCGCCCAGCTCCGCTACGCCCAGGCCCTCGTGGACTGGGCGGACGTGGGCGGCTACGACGCCGAGGCCGGCTGGGACGAGGTGACCGACGAGGTGCTGTCGGTCCCGTTCGAGAAGGCGCAGTGGCGCGACGTGCGGTCGCTGTCCGGGGGCGAGCAGAAGCGGCTCGCGCTCACGGCCCTGCTGCGTGGGCCCGAGGAGGTCCTGCTGCTCGACGAGCCGGACAACCACCTCGACGTGCCGACGAAGCGCTGGCTCGAGGAGCGGCTCGTCGCGTCGTCCAAGACGGTCCTCTTCGTGTCCCACGACCGCGAGCTGCTGTCGCGCACCGCGACCCAGGTCGCGACGCTCGAGCCGACGCCGGGCGGCGGCACGATGTGGGTGCACGGCGGCGGCTTCGCGACGTACGCCCAGGCCCGTGCGGACCGGCGCGACCGGCTCGCCGAGCTCGCGCGCCGCTGGGACGAGGAGCACGCCAAGCTCCAGGAGCTCGTGCGGACGCTCAAGACGAAGGCCGCGTTCAACGACGGCCTCGCGAGCCGGTACCAGGCCGCGCGCACGCGCCTGCGCAAGTTCGAGGAGGCGGGGCGTCCCGAGGTCGTCGCGCGCGACCAGAACGTGACCGTGCGGCTCACGGGCGGGCGGACGGCCAAGCGCGCGGTGACGTGCGAGCGGCTCGAGCTCACGGGGCTCATGAAGCCGTTCGACGTCGAGGTGTTCTTCGGCGAGCGCGTCGCGGTGCTCGGCTCGAACGGCTCGGGCAAGTCCCACTTCCTGCGCCTCCTCGCCGCGGGCGGGAGCGACCCCGAGCCGGGCACCGTGCCCGACGACGTGGCCGGCAGCCCGGCGGCGCCCGCTCCCGTGGCGCACACGGGCCGGGCCGTGCTCGGGTCGCGGGTGCGGCCGGGGTGGTTCGCGCAGAACCACGACCACCCGGAGCTGCGGGGGCGCACGCTGCTGGAGATCCTCCACCGCGGCGAGGGGCACCGGGCGGGCATGGGGCGCGAGGGCGCGAGCCGGGCGCTCGACCGGTACGAGCTCGTGGGCCAGGCCGAGCAGCGCTTCGAGACGCTCTCGGGCGGCCAGCAGGCGCGCTTCCAGATCCTGCTCCTCGAGCTCGACGGCGCGACGCTGCTCCTGCTCGACGAGCCGACCGACAACCTCGACCTGCACTCGGCGGAGGCGCTCGAGGCGGGGCTCGCGGCCTTCCAGGGCACCGTGCTCGCGGTGACGCACGACCGGTGGTTCGCGCGCGGCTTCGACCGGTTCCTCGTGTTCCGCGAGGACGGCGAGGTCGTCGAGGCACCGGAGCCGGTCTGGGACGTCGAGCGCGTCCGTCGGGCGCGCTAGCCCTCCCTATCCTGGTGGGCATGGCCGTCCACAAGATCGTGCTCTTCTACGCCTTCACGCCGCTTCCGGACCCGCGTGCCGTGCAGCTCTGGCAGAAGGCGCTGGGGGAGCGGTGGCACCTCACGGGTCGCGTGATCGTGTCGGAGCACGGGATCAACGCGACCCTCGGCGGGACGGTCGAGGACCTCAAGCAGTACGTGAAGACGACGCGCCGGTACCCGGGCTTCGAGGGCGTCGACGTCAAGTGGTCCGACGGCACGGGCCGCGACTTCCCGCGCCTGTCCGTCAAGGTGCGCCCCGAGCTCGTCGCGTTCGGCGTGCCGGACGAGGTCCGGGTCGACGAGCACGGCGTCGTCGGCGGCGGGGAGCGGCTGAGCCCGCAGGCCCTGCACGACCTCGTCGAGGAGCGCGGCGACGACGTCGTGATGCTCGACGGCCGCAACGCGTTCGAGGCGGCCATCGGCCGCTTCCGCGGGGCCGTCGTGCCCGACGTCGCGACCACGCGGGACTTCGTCGCCGAGATCGACTCCGGCCGCTACGACGACCTCAAGGGGCGGCCCGTCGTCACGTACTGCACGGGGGGCGTGCGGTGCGAGGTGCTGTCTGCCCTGCTGCGCGCCCGCGGGTTCGAGGAGGTGTACCAGCTCGACGGCGGCGTCGTGCGCTACGGCGAGGTGTTCGGCTCGCAGGGGCTGTGGGAGGGGTCGCTCTACGTGTTCGACGAGCGCATGCACGTCGAGCTCGGCCCGGGGTCGACGCCGCTCGGCGCGTGCACGGCGTGCGGGGCGCCGACGGCGAAGTACGAGAACTGCGCCGACCCGAGCTGCCGGACCCTGCGCCTGTACTGCCCCGGCTGCGTCCACGAGGCCCGCTCGACGCGCTGCGAGACGTGCGTCCGGGAGCGCCCGGCCGCTTTGACCGGCGGCCTGCCTCGCGGGTAGTCTGGTGAGTCGTTGTGCTCATCTCACGACACCCGTGTCGCTAGCGCGCCCACTCGCTGCCGGCCAAGGAGCGGGTGTCGACCGAGCCCGCCGCGCAACGACCTGCCCTCTCGGCCGCACGCTTCAGCGGTCGAAGAAGACATCCTGAGACAGAAACGAAGGCTACGACCGTGCGTACGTACACCCCGAAGCCCGGCGACGTCCAGCGCGACTGGTACGTCATCGACGCGACCGACGTCGTCCTGGGCCGCCTGGCCACCCACGTGGCCACCCTGCTGCGCGGCAAGCACAAGCCGACCTTCGCTCCGCACGTCGACGGCGGTGACTTCGTCATCGTCATCAACGCCGGCAAGGTCGCCCTGAGCGGCAACAAGCGCGAGCAGAAGATGGCCTACAACCACTCCGGTTACCCGGGTGGTCTGCGTGCCGTCGCCTACGGCGACCTGCTCGACAAGCACCCCGAGCGTGCCGTCGAGAAGGCCGTCCGGGGCATGCTCCCCAAGACGACCCTCGGTCGCGCCCAGTTCGGCAAGCTGAAGGTCTACGCGGGTGCCGAGCACCCGCACGCCGCTCAGCAGCCGAAGCCGTTCGAGATCACCCAGGTCGCGCAGTAATCGCCGCCCAGGCGTAGCGCACAGAGAGACGCGAGGACACCACCCGTGGCCGAGACCACCGTCGACACCGACACCCTGGGCGACGAGACGCCCAGCACCTACACCTCCGAGTCCGCCGCCCCCACGGGCCGCGGCCAGAGCATCACCGCCCCCGGCCAGGCCCTGGGCCGCCGCAAGGAGGCCGTGGCGCGCGTGCGCCTCGTCCCCGGCACCGGCACCTGGAAGGTCAACGGGCGCACGCTCGAGGACTACTTCCCGAACAAGGTCCACCAGCAGCTCGTCAACTCCCCGCTGAAGCTGGTCGACGTCGAGGGTCGCTTCGACGTCGTCGCCCGCATCACGGGCGGCGGCTCCTCGGGCCAGGCCGGCGCGCTGCGCCTGGCGATCGCGCGCGCGCTCAACGCGATCGACGCCGAGCACAACCGCCCCGCGCTGAAGAAGGCCGGCTTCCTCACTCGCGACGCCCGCGTCGTCGAGCGCAAGAAGGCCGGTCTCAAGAAGGCCCGCAAGGCACCGCAGTACTCCAAGCGCTGATCCTGCGCTGTGCGCTCGTCGGCCCCGGTGGACCTCGTCCACCGGGGCCGACGGCGTTTGTGAGGAGCGGTGACCAAGACCCGTCGACGGCGGGCAGCGGCTGACGGTCGTACGGTCGGCGTACGGCCGGTACGAGGGGAAGGACTTCCATGGGACGGCTTTTCGGCACCGACGGGGTGCGCGGTCTCGCGAACGGCAACGTGACGGCGGAGCTCGCGCTGGACCTCGGCGTCGCCGCGGCCCGCGTGCTCGCGAGCGGTCAGGAGGAGGGGCACCGCCCGCGCGCGGTCGTCGGGCGCGACACGCGCGTGTCCGGGGAGTTCCTCGGCGCCGCGCTCATCGCGGGGCTCGCGAGCGCGGGCGTCGACGTGAAGGACGTCGGTGTCCTGCCGACCCCGGCCGTCGCCTACCTGACGAGCACCATGGACGTCGACTTCGGCGTCGTCATCTCGGCGTCGCACAACCCCATGCAGGACAACGGGATCAAGTTCCTCGCGCGCGGCGGCGTGAAGCTCGACGACGCGGTCGAGGACCGCATCGAGAGCCTCCTGGGCCAGGAGTGGGAGCGCCCGACGCACGGCGTCGTCGGCCGCATCTCCCCGGACTCGGGCCGCGCGGGCGGCGCGTACGTCGAGCACCTCATGTCGAGCATCGGCGCCGACGAGGACCACAAGCCGCTGGCCGGCCTGCGGATCGCGGTCGACTGCGCGAACGGCGCGGCGAGCGACGTCGGGCCCGCGGCGCTCCGTGCGGCCGGGGCGGACGTCGTCGTCATCAACGCGAGCCCCGACGGCCGCAACATCAACGCGGCGTGCGGCTCGAACCACCCGGAGCAGCTCCAGGCCGTCGTCGTCGCGTCCGAGGCCGACTTCGGCGTCGCGTTCGACGGCGACGCGGACCGCTGCATCGCGGTCGACCACGGGGGCACCGTCGTCGACGGCGACCAGATCATGGGCGTCCTCGCCCTCGCGCTCAAGGACGAGGGCGCGCTCCCGCACGACACGCTCGTCGTGACGGTCATGAGCAACCTCGGGCTCCTCCTCGCGATGCGCGCGGCGGGGATCAGCACCGTCCAGACGGCGGTCGGCGACCGGTACGTGCTCGAGGAGATGCGCGCCCACGGCTACGGCCTGGGCGGCGAGCAGTCAGGCCACATCGTCATGTCGCGCTACGCGACGACGGGCGACGGCGTGCTCACGGCCCTCCAGCTCGCGGCGCGGGTGCGCGCGACCGGCCAGAAGCTCGCGGACCTCGCGGGCGTCGTGCAGCGGCTCCCGCAGACCCTGCTCAACGTCCCGGGCGTGGACAAGGCGCGCGCGTCGACCGACGAGGCGCTGCTGGCCGCGGTCGCCGGTGCGGAGCGCTCGCTCGGCGAGACGGGGCGGGTGCTCCTGCGGCCGTCGGGCACCGAGCCGCTCGTCCGGGTCATGGTCGAGGCGGCGACGCAGCAGCAGGCCGACGCGGTCGCCGGGCAGCTCGCGGGCGTCGTGCGCGAGCGGCTCGCCCTGTGAGCGCGTCGGGACGGCCGACGGGACGCGAGGCGGGCACGAGCGTGAGGCAGGGGGTCGACGAGGCGCTGCGCGAGCACGTGCTCGCGCTCCTCGCCGCCTACCCCGACGGCGTCCTGCCGATCGTGCAGGCCGGCCACCCCGTGCTGCGCACGCCGGCCGTGCCGTACGCGGGCCAGCTCGGCGACGCGCTGCCGAGCTTCCTCGACGCGATGCGCGCGACCATGCGCGCGGCGCCCGGAGTGGGGCTCGCCGCGCCGCAGGTCGGCCTCGGCCTCGCGGTGGCCGTGGTCGAGGACCCGGGTGCCCCGGACGTCGACGACGACCGGGAGCGAAGCCCCCTGGAGTACCGGGTGCTCGTGAACCCGCGCTACGAGGTCGTCGGCGAGGAGACCCGCACGTTCTTCGAGGGCTGCCTCTCCGTGCACGGCTGGCAGGCCGAGCGGACGCGCGCCCACGCCGTCCGGCTCACGGGCCAGGACGAGGCCGGCGAGCCGTTCGACGACGTGCTGACCGGGTGGCCCGCGCGCATCGTCCAGCACGAGACGGACCACCTGCGGGGCGAGCTCTACCTCGACGCCGCCGACCTGCGCACGCTGTCCTCGACCCTCGGGGTCGCGCGGCTCCCGGGCGCCGGGAACTAGCCCACCGGGCGTCCGCGGCCCCTGGTCCTCACGACGTACGGGCCCGCCGCGGGAAGTCGTCCGCCGGGATGACGACCCTGCCGCGGCGGGCACGGCAGAATCGTCACGGGCGCGGCGCCGTCGCGCCCGGGGTCCTCAGGGGTGAACCGGGGGTCTCCCTGATGGTCGTCGTCCTCGCGCTCCGTAGGCTTGTCCTGGTGCAGGACGACCGACCTGCCGCCACCGCCCGCCTGGCCTCCCCGCCAGCAGACGAACGAGGACGCCGTTGCCGGACGCCGTGTCGACCTTCCTGGAGAATCTCGAGCACTGGATTCTCGCCCTCGCGGCGTCCGCGTGGATCTATCCCGCCCTGTTCGGCTTCGCGACGATCGACGGGTTCTTCCCGCCGGTCCCCAGCGAGTCGGTCGTCATCACGCTCGCGGTCTCCGCGCACGCGACCGGCGAGCCGAACCTCGTCCTCGTGCTCCTCGTCGCGGCCCTGGGTGCCTGGACCGGGGACCAGATCGCGTTCGCGATCGGTCGCGCCGTCGGCACGGAGCGTCTGCGCATCCTGCGCACGCCCCGCGGGCGGCGCGCCGTGGGGTGGGCCGAGCGCGCCCTCGCGCACCGCGGGGCGTCGTTCATCCTCGCGGCGCGCTACATCCCCGTGGGCCGCGTCGCGGTGAACATGACGGCCGGCGCCGTCGGGTACCCGCGGCGTCGGTTCATGGCGTTCTCCGGCATCGCGGCGGTGACGTGGGCCGTCTACTCGGTGCTCATCGGGCTCGTCGCCGCCCGCTGGCTGGGCCACGAGCCGCTGCTCGCGATGGTCGTGGGCATCGTGCTGGGCGTCGGGAGCGGGTTCGTCATCGACCGCGTGCTCATGATGCGCGCGCGCCAGCGCGGCGAGCTGCCGCCGACGGCGCGGGTGCCTGTCGGAGAGGATGCGACCGACCCGGCCGGGGCCGCGCCGACGACCGGCGGGACGCCGGCCGCGACCGCGCCCGGCGGGGGCGCGACGGCCGGCGGGAACCCCGCGACCGGGCCGGTGACCGGCGCGCCCGCGCCCCGTCCGCGCGCGGCGGACGCCTCCGGGACGGTGCCGCCCGGGTCGTCGGGGGCGACGTCGTCGGGCACGCCGCCCCGCGCGACCTGACCCTGCCCTGTGCTGAGCGTGCCGCCTCAGAGCTTGCGCAGGCGGACGCGCTGGACCGAGTGGTCCGAGCCCTTCGTGAGGACGAGGGTCGCGCGGCCGCGCGTCGGCAGGATGTTCTGCTCGAGGTTCGGCGCGTTGATCGCGTCCCAGATCGACTTCGCCCGCTCCACCGCCTGCTCGTCCGTGAGATCGGCGTAGCGGCGGAAGTACGACTCGGGGCGCGCGAACGCGGTGCGGCGCAGCGCGAGGAACCGGTCGACGTACCACTGGCGGATGTTGCGCGTGCGGGCGTCGACGTAGATCGAGAAGTCGAAGAAGTCCGACACGGCGACGGTCGACTCGTCGTGCGCGCTCGGGCGCGCCGGCTGGAGCACGTTGAGGCCCTCGACGACGAGGACGTCGGGCTTGCGGACGACGGCCTCGGCGCCCGGCACGATGTCGTACGTGAGGTGGTCGTAGACGGGGGCCCGCACCTCGGCGTGGCCGGCCTTGACCTTGGACAGGAACCGGATGAGCGCGCGACGGTCGTAGGACTCGGGGAAGCCCTTGCGGTCCATGAGGCCCCGGCGCGCGAGCTCCGCGTTGGGGTAGAGGAAGCCGTCGGTCGTGATGAGCTCGACGCGCGGCGTCTCCGGCCAGCGGGCCAGCATCTCGCGCAGCACGCGCGCCGTCGTCGACTTCCCGACGGCCACGGAGCCGGCCACGCCGATGACGTACGGCGTGTTGCCGGTCTCCTCGCGCAGGAACGTCGACGTCGCCTCGTGCAGGCCGGACGTCGCAGTGACGTAGAGGTTGAGCAGGCGCGAGAGCGGCCGGTACACGGCGTCGACCTCGGCGAGGTCGATCGGGTCACCGAGGCCGCGCAGGCGCGCGACGTCGTCGTCGGTCAGCGGCAGCGGCGTCGACTCCGACAGCCGGCTCCACACGGCCCGGTCGAGATCGACGTACGGCGAGGACGACGGCGCGGCCAGGTGGGCCCGCAGGAGGTCGGACGGGTCGTCGGCGGGGGAGGACACCCGCCCGATTCTGCCGGATGCGCGCCCGTGCCGGTGCACGGGGCGGCTTCGCGCCCCGACGACGGCACCGCGGGGCCGCCCTCCCCGGGTCGCCTCAGCGGGCGTCGTCGGCCCCGCGCGCGGCCCGACGGCGGCGCGGCGCCGGCTCGACGGCGTGCCCCGGGCCGGGGAGCGCGAGGTCGGGCAGGCGGGCCATGAGGGCGAGCGCGTCGGCCGGGGCGTGGGCGTCCACGTCGTTGTCGAAGTAGACCTCGATGTCGTGGCCCGCGGCGTGCCAGGCGCGCACGCGCTCGGCCCACGCGTCGAGCACGTGCGGCCGGTAGCCGCTGCGGTAGAGCTCCTGGTCCCCGTGCAGGCGCACATACACGAGCGGGCTCGTGACCGCCTCGACGAGCGGCCACCGGCCCGCGCCGTCCGACACGGCGAACGCCACCCCGTGCCGGCGCAGGAGGTCGAGCGCTTCCGGCGTGGCGAACGACGCGTGCCGCGGCTCGAGCGCGTGCACGATCGGGCGGTCCGCGTCCGCCTCCGTCCAGGCGGGCGCGCGCAGGCGGTCGTCGTGCTCCTGCGCGAGCCGCGCCGCCTCGCCGGTGGTGCGCGGCAGGAGCGTGAGGAACGCGTCGAGCAGCTCGTGGTCGAAGGCGGTGCGCGCGGGGAGCTGCCACAGGACGGGCCCGAGCCTGCTGCCGAGCGCGAGGACGCCGCTCGCGACGAAGTTGGCGACCGGCGTCCGCACGTCCCGCAGCCGCTTCATGTGGGTGACGAAGCGCGGTCCCTTGACCGCGAACGTGAAGCCCTCGGGCGTCTGGTCGCGCCACGCGACGAACGACGACGGCCGCTGCAACGAGTAGAACGACCCGTTGAGCTCGACGGCGGGGAAGAGCGAGGCGACGTGCTCGAGCTCGCGGCGCTGGGGGAGCCCCGCGGGGTAGAACGGTCCGCGCCAGTCCGCGTACCGCCACCCCGAGAGACCGATCCGGACGGTGGGCACGAGCACCAGCCTCGCGGTGCCGCGCGTCCCACGCCCGGCGAACGCGTCACGGACCGGGACGCGACGAGGCCCCGGGCTCGGGGAACGGTCCGTGCGCCGCGCGGGCCTCGATTAGGCAGCGGACCTCACGAAGAACCGCGGGATCGCGCGGCCCCGAAGGGGCGCGGGTCCGTGGCTAGACTCGATCACCATGTGCGGAATCGTGGGCTACGTGGGCCCTGGAACCATGGTCGGAGAGGCCTCGGGGCGACCCCTCGACGTCGCTCTCGAAGGACTCGGACGGCTCGAGTACCGCGGCTACGACTCGGCCGGGGTCGCGCTCGTCGCGCCCGGCGTCGACGCCGTCGCGTTCGCGAAGAAGTCCGGCAAGCTCGCGAACCTCGTGCAGGAGATCGAGACGCACCCGCTGCCCGCGGCGACCGCGTCGATCGGCCACACGCGGTGGGCGACGCACGGCGGTCCCACGGACACCAACGCGCACCCCCACCTCGCGGACGACGACCGCCTCGCCGTGATCCACAACGGCATCGTCGAGAACTTCGCGACCCTCAAGGCCGAGCTGCTCGCCGAGGGCGTGACGTTCCGGTCCGAGACCGACACCGAGGTCGCGGCGCAGCTCCTCGCGCGGGCGTACCGCGACACCAAGGACCTCACGCTCGCGATGGGGCAGGTGGCGCGGCGGCTCGAGGGCACCTTCACGCTCCTCGCCGTGCACGCCGACGCCCCGGACACGGTCGTGGGCGCGCGGCACGACTCGCCGCTCGTCGTCGGGCTGGGGGAGGGCGAGAACTTCCTCGGCTCCGACGTCGCGGCGTTCATCTCCCACACCAAGGAGGCGCTCGAGCTCGGGCAGGACCAGATCGTCACGATCACGCCGACGTCGGTCGAGGTGACCGACTTCGACGGCAACCCGGCCGAGGCGAAGCGCTACACGGTCGACTGGGACGCGGCCGCCGCGGAGAAGGGCGGCTTCTCGTCCTTCATGGACAAGGAGATCCACGACCAGCCGCACGCCGTCGCCGACACGCTGCTCGGCCGCACGGACCCGTCGGGCAAGCTCGTGCTCGACGACCTGCGCATCGACGAGGCCGTGCTGCGCTCGGTCGACAAGATCATCGTCGTCGCGTGCGGCACGGCGGCCTACTCGGGCCACGTCGCGAAGTACGCGATCGAGCACTGGTGCCGCATCCCGGTCGAGGTCGAGCTCGCGCACGAGTTCCGCTACCGCGACCCGATCGTCGACGAGAAGACGCTCGTCGTCGCCGTGACCCAGTCCGGCGAGACCATGGACACGCTCATGGCCGTGCGCCACGCGCGCGAGCAGGGTGCGAAGGTCATCTCGATCGTCAACACGCACGGCTCGACGATCCCGCGCGAGTCCGACGCCGTGCTCTACACGCACGCCGGCCCGGAGATCGCGGTCGCCTCGACGAAGGCGTTCCTGTCGCAGATCACCGCCGCGTACCTCCTGGGCCTCTACCTCGCGCAGCTGCGCGGGAACAAGTTCCCCGACGAGATCGCGGCGATCCTCGAGGACCTGCGCGAGATGCCGCGCAAGATCCAGACCGTCATCGAGCGCGGCGAGTACGTGCGCGCGACCGCGCGGTCGATGAAGGACGCCTCGTCCGTGCTGTTCCTCGGGCGCCACGTCGGGTTCCCCGTCGCGCTCGAGGGCGCGCTCAAGCTCAAGGAGCTCGCGTACATCCACGCGGAGGGCTTCGCGGCCGGCGAGCTCAAGCACGGGCCGATCGCGCTGATCGACGAGGGCCAGCCGGTGTTCGTCGTCGTGCCGTCGCCGAAGGGCCGCGAGGGCCTGCACTCCAAGGTCATCTCGAACATCCAGGAGATCCGGGCGCGCGGCGCACGCACGCTCGTCATCGCCGAGGACGGGGACGACGCCGTGCGTCCCTACGCGGACGAGATCTTCTGGATCCCCGAGTCCCCGACGCTGCTCTCGCCGCTGCTGGCCGTCGTGCCGCTGCAGATCTTCGCGATGGCGCTCGCGACGGCGAAGGGCCTCGACGTCGACCAGCCGCGCAACCTCGCGAAGTCGGTCACGGTCGAGTAGCCCTCCCGGCCCCGCCCCCGCCCACGCGCCGACCAGGTGGTCCTGGTTCGTCCGGTCTCCCGGACGAACCAGGACCACCTGCTCGTGGAGGCGGGGAGGCCTGGTCACCACCGTAGGGTGGACGCATGATCAAGGGCGTGGGGATCGACGTCGTGGACGTCGCGCGGTTCATGGAGACCCTGGAGCGCACGCCCCGGCTCCGCGAGAAGCTGTTCACCGAGGCCGAGCGTGACCTGCCTCCCGCGTCGCTCGCCGCGCGGTTCGCGGCGAAGGAAGCCATCGCCAAGGCGCTGGGTGCCCCCGCGGGCATGCGCTGGCACGACGCGACGGTGCACCGCGTCGTCGGCGGCCCGCCGGAGGTCGAGATCACCGGCACGGTCGCGGCACGTGCGGACGCGCTCGGCATCACGGCCTGGCACCTGAGCATCTCGCACGACGCCGGCATCGCCTCGGCGATGGTCGTCGCGGAAGGCTGACCCCCGCCCCCACCACCCGCCC
>NZ_JAVHYN010000008.1:0-115957 GCF_031119065.1 Cellulosimicrobium sp. XJ-DQ-B-000 | reverse complement strand
CTCCCCACCCCCACCACCGCCGCCGAGCACGGGGTCAGCGACCGAAATCCCGAGGAAACGGTCGCCGACCCCGTGCTCGACTGCGCGCGGGAAGCGGCAGCGTAAGGGTCAGGGTCAGGGGCAGGTGAGGGCGGCGTACGGGACGACGGCGGCGCGGCCGTCCACCGTCGCGGTCGCCTCGCCCGCGGTGACGGTCGTGGCGCGGACGGCGAACGACCGGTAGGCCGACGCGCCCGGGGCGACGTCCGCGACGACGTGCGTGCCGTACGGCGTCGCGAGCGTGACGTCGACGGGCGCGTCGCCGGTGCTCGTCGCGCGCACGGAGACGTAGGCCTTCCCGGCCAGGCACCGCGCCTCGGCGGTGACGTCGAGCGCCGGGCCGGCGGCACCGGCGTCGGGCACGACGGCGTCCCACGGCGTCCGGGCCACGAACACGTCGGCGGCGCCCGCGTTCGTCGTGCCCGCGGGGGCGCCGTACGTGAGCCCGGTGAGCAGCGCCGCGCCGTCGCGGCCGTCGGCGGCGGGTGCGGGGGCAGCGAACAGGTTCGCGTCGTCCCACTCGTCGGCGCCGTCGCGCTCGCGCGACCCGGTCTGCGTCGCCTCGCCCGGGGTGCCGTCGGCTGAGACGGGGAACGTCACGACGTCGACCCCGCCGACGGCCGTGCCCAGCGCGCCGTAGGTCGTGCCGACGACGAGCACCGCGTCGTCGGCGCCGAGCACGCCCGTCACGCCGCGGTCGTCGGTCGACGTCCCGACCTGCGTCGTCCACAGGACCTCTCCCGCGGTGTCGAGGGCGCGCACGACGACGTCGTTGTCCCCGAGGTTGCCGCCGTCACCGAGCGCCCCGCGCGTGTGCCCGACGGCGACGACCGACCCGTCCGAGCGCGCCACGAGGCCGTTGACCTGGTCGTTCTCGCTCGTCGCGACGGCGCGCAGCCACTCCTGCTCACCGTCCGCGCCGTAGCGCGCGACCCAGCCGTCGTTCGCGCCCGCGCGCTCGGCCCCGGGCATCCCGCCGCCCGACACCCCGCCCACGTACACCGCGCCGTCGGGCGAGGCCGCGACCGCGAGCGCCTTGTCCTCGCCGGGCCCGCCCACCTGCCGCAGCCACAGCAGCTCGCCCGCCGCGGAGACCCGGCCGACCAGCGCGTCCTTGTCCCCGGCGCTCGGCGCGTCGCCCACAGCACCGCTCGTGTACCCGGCGACGTAGGCGCCGCCCGCGCCGTCGGGCGCGACGGCGTAGAAGCGGTCGGCCGCGGCGGGGTCGCCGGTCTGCAGCGTCCAGGCGCGCTCGCCGTCGGCGGTGACGGCCGCGACGAACCCGTCGTCGCGCGTCGTGCCCGCGTGGGCGCCGTCGAGGTCGCCCTTGGTGTACCCGGCGACGAGCACGCCGCCGTCGGCGCCCGGCACGACGCCGTACGCGCGGTCGTCCGCGGCCGTCGCAACCGGGTGCCGCCAGACCTCGGCACCGTCGGCGTCGCGCCGCACGACGACCGTGTCGAGCGCGCCCGCGGGCTCGTACCCGTCCCACGCGCCGGCGAGGTTGAGCGCGACGGCGGTCCCGCCGTCGGGCAGGGCCGCGACCCCGCCCGCGCGGTCGTCGCCCGCGGAGCCGAGGAGCTCGGCGTCCCACGGCGCGGCGGGCGTGGTGCGCAGGCGCGCCGAGACGTCGACGACCCCCTCGCGGAACGCGGGCCGCCAGACGTCCCAGTCGTGGCCGCCGTCGAGCACGCGCAGCTCGGCCGTCACGCCCGGGACGCGGCGCGCCTGGTTGTAGAGGCGCGCGGACTCGAAGTCGATGTCGTGCGTGGCCTCGGCGGGGTCGGGGTTGGCCCACTCGTCGTCGCCGACGGCGACGAACAGGTGCACCGGGAGCGCCGGGTCGAGCGCCGCGAGCGCCGTCGGGTAGGACAGCTCCGTGTACCGGTCGGCGTCGAACGGCGCGGTCCCGACGCCGTAGCCGCCGTGGTCGCGGGCCGACGAGTCGGCCGGCGGCTGCGGCACGTAGACGGCGGGGCTCAGCACGATGCCCGCGGAGAACGTGTCCTGGTGGGCGAGCGTGAACCGCAGCGCGCCCGCGCCCCCCATGGAGTAGCCGCCGACGGCGCGCGCCTCGCGGTCCTCGACCGTGCGGTACGTCGCGTCGACGTGCTCGACGAGGTCACGCGTGAACGCCGTCTCGACGGCCGTGCCGGCGCCGGCGCCCGTCGCGTCCCCGGTGTACAGCGAGTCCGTGTACCAGGAGCCGCGGTCGTTCCACGGCGCGTCGGGCATGACGACGACCATCGGCTGGATCTCGCCCGCCCCGATGAGCTCGTCGAGGTCGCCCGTGACCTGCTGCCACGCGGCCTGCGTGTCGCCGCGGCCGTGCAGCAGGTAGAGCGTCGGGTACTCCTGCGCGGCGTCGTCGTAGCCGGGCGGCAGGTAGACCGTGTAGTCGATCGGTCCGGCCGCGGAGTCCGCGACCCGCCCCGTCTCGACCGTGCCCTGCTCCGCGGCGGTCGCGGGCAGCGCGAGCGCCGACCCGCCGATCGTCGCGCTCACCGCCAGCGCGGCGAGCGCCGCCATCCTCCCGGGCCGCCGGTGCGGCCGTCGTGCTGCGTCCATGGTCTCTCCTCGTCGAGATCCGGTGATGACTGCCCCCCTACCCCCCTACCCCCCACCCGCCGACCACGGGGTTGGCGACCGTCCTCGGGGGAATCCGGTCGCAGATCCCGTGCTCGGCGGTCGTCAGTGGCGTGGGCGGCGGTCCGCCAGCGCGAGGACCGTGCGCGCGCGCTCGACCATCGCGACGTCGAGGAACGTGCCGTCGGCGAGCGCCACGACGCCCGTGCCCGACGCTGCGGCGTCGCCGACGCGCTCGACGACCTCGCGCGCGCGGTCCACCTCGTCCGGGGTCGGGAGGAACGCGTCGCGGATGGTGTCGAGCTGCGCGGGGTGGATCGCGGTGCGGCCGCAGAAGCCGAGCGCCCGCCCGGCGCGGCACGACGCCGCGAGCCCGTCGAGGTCGCGCACGTGCGTGAACGCGGACATCGCGGGCGACGGCAGCCCCGCCGCCCGGGCCGCGACGACGACCCGGCTGCGCGCCCACGCGAGCCCGGCCTCGTCGTCGACCCGCAGGTCGGAGCGGAGGTCGGCCTCGCCGAGCCCGAGGGACGCGACCTGCGGCGACGCCGTCGCGAGCTCGAACGCGCGCTCGACGCCGAGGGCCGACTCGACCAGCAGGTGCAGCGCCCGCCCGGGGAGCGCCGCCGCGAGCGCGCGCACCTCGTCGGCGGACTCGACCTTCGGCGCGCGCGCCCCGACGGCGAGCGGCATGCCCGCGAGGGCCGCGACGTCGGCGGCGTGCCACGGCGTCGCGGGGTGGTTGACCCGCACCTGGACGCCGCGCGCGGCGGCCGTGTCGTCGAGCAGCGCGACGGCGTGCGCCCGCGCCTCGTCCTTGCGCGCCGGCGCGACGGCGTCCTCGAGGTCGACGAGCACGACGTCGGCCGCAGACCCCAGCGCCTTGGCCACCCGGTCGGGCCGGTCCGCGGGCACGTACAGCAGCGTCAGCGGCGGCGCGGCGCCCGGCCGGTCGCCCCGGCCCGTCACACCGCCCCCTCGGCCCGGAGCTCGGCGACGCGCTCGGGCGAGAAGCCCAGCTCGCCCAGCACGGCGTCGGTGTCGGCGCCGTGCGCGCGGCCGGTGAAGCGGATGACGCCGTCGTTCTCGGACATCCGGAACAGCGGGCCCTGCATGAGCATCGGCCCGAGCTCGGGGTCCTCGATCTCGTGGATCGTGCCGAGCGCGCGGAACTGCGGGTCGTCGACGATGTCCTGGGCGTCGTAGATCGGCGCGACGGCGGCCTGCGCCTCCTCGAACGCGGCGACGACCTCGTCGCGCGTGCGCTGCGCGATCCAGCCGCCGACGGCCTCGTCGAGCAGGTCGGCGTGCTGCGCGCGCTCGACGCCGCTCGCGAACCACGGCTCGTCGACGATCTCGGGGCGACCCACGAGGCGCATGACGCGCTCGGCGATGGACTGCGCCGACGTCGACACCGCGACCCACTGCCCGTCGCGCGTGCGATAGGTGTTGCGCGGCGCGTTGTTCGCGGACCGGTTGCCGGTGCGCGGCTGCACGGTGCGAAGCTGGTCCCAGCGCGTGATCTGCGGCCCGAGCATCGCGAGGATGGGCTCGATGATCGCCGTGTCGACGACCTGCCCGTGCCCGGTGCGCTCGCGCGTGGACAGCGCGACCATGACGGCGAACGCGGTCGCGAGCGACGCGACGCCGTCGGCGAGCCCGAACGGCGGGAGGGTCGGCGGGCCGTCGGGCTCGCCGGTCATCGCGGCGAACCCGCTCATCGCCTCGGCGAGCGTGCCGAACCCGGGGCGGGTGCGGTACGGCCCGACCTGCCCGAACCCGCTCACGCGCGCGAGCACGAGGCGCGGGTTGCGCGCGGACAGCTCGTCGTAGCCGAGGCCCCAGCGCTCGAGCGTGCCGGGCCGGAAGTTCTCGACGACGACGTCCGCCTCGGCGACGAGCGCGAGGAACACCTCGCGGCCGCCGTCGCTCCCCAGGTTCGCGGTGACGGTGCGCTTGTTGCGCCCGAGCGTCTTCCACCACAGGTTCACGCCGTCCTTCGCGGCGCCGTGCGTGCGCGACGGGTCGGGCTTCGTGGGGTGCTCGACCTTGACGACGTCGGCGCCCAGGTCGCCGAGGTGCATCGCCGCCATGGGCCCGGCGAACAGCGTCGACGCGTCGACGACGCGCAGGCCCGCGAGCGCGCCCGCGGCCGGGTCGCGCGAGACGCGCGGTGCGTCCGTCATGCCGTCACCCCCGTCGCGTCGTCGGCGAGGTCCCACGCGCAGCGGAACCCGACGGTCGCGCCGCGCGCGAGCCCCAGGCCGGGGACGAGGAGCTTGACCGCGTAGTCCGCCGCGTGGCGCCCGCCCTCGACGTACCAGTCGGAGCCCTCGGCGCGGTGGTCGCTGCCGCCCTTGAGCATGACGAACCGCGTGCGGCCGTCGGAGTGCTCCGAGCCCGTCCAGCTCCACACGGCGGGCTCGCCGCGCGTCCAGCCGGGCTGCTCGGCCGCGAGCTGCCACTCGTCCTCGGTGGGCAGGCGCCCGCCGCGCCACGCGCAGAACGCGCGCGCGTCGTCGAGGTCGACGAAGGTCACGGGCTCGTCCTCCGTGCCGGGCGCGGGACGGCCGTCGACCCAGTGCGCGAGGAAGCGGTGCGCGACGGCGGGCACGTAGCCCGTGGCCGCGAGGAACTCCGCGAACTCCGCGTTCGTCACGTCGCGGCCCACCGCCACCGGGGCGGCGAGCTCGCCGTCGCGCTGGAGGGTCCGCGCGTCGTGCAGGCGCGGCGGGAGCGGCTTCCACTCGTCCACGTACGGCGCGCCCTGGTACATCCCGGTCTCGCGCGCGCGGTACCGGACGGTCAGCACGTACGGTCCCGCGGGCACGACGACGGCGCCCGCCCCGGGCGCGCCCGTCGCCCGGGCGGCGTCCTGCCCGACGACGGCCACCGGCCCGGCCGGGTCCGTCCCCCCGGTCGGAGCGGACGTGGGGACAGAGGCGTCGAGGCGCCGCGCGAGCCGGTGCGGGAACCGCGCGTCGGGGTCGTGCGGCGCGGTCTCGTCGAGCGAGGCGACCACGTCGCGCAGGTGCGGCAGCCACGCGGGCTCGGCGGCGCCGTCGGCCACGTGCAGCACCGCGGCGATGCCGCGGCCGGGCACGCGCCCGGGCGTGCCGTCCGGGAGCAGCGGGCCGTCGTGGTCCGTCTCGCCGCGGTTGACGAGCGTCCACAGGGTCACGCCGTCGAGCTCCCAGCGCGACGCGTACACCCCGGCGGCCTCGGCCTCGGGCGCGAGCTCGGCCAGCGGCGTCCACTCGCCGTCGAGCAGCAGCGGACGCGCGGCGCGCTGGACCGTGACCAGGCGCGTCACGGTCGCGGCGTCGCGCCGCGACCAGCCGACCCACACGCCGAACACGACCTCCCACACCATGACGCCCACGCCGTTGAGCCACGCGGACTGGAGCTCCTCGGAGTGGTCGCGGTGCCAGCGGCGCACGTGGTGCTGCATGTGCCGGCGCTCGTACCAGTGCGCGCGCAGCACGCCGGGCACGGGCGAGTCTGCGAAGAACTGCGCCCACGAGGACGAGTGGTCCTCGATGCGCTCGACCGGGAGCTTGGACTCGCCCTCCAGGACGATGCCCGGGCGCGCGGCCTCGAGCCGCGCGACGAGCTCCGGCTCGGCCTTCTTCAGCGTGTCGAGGAAGACGCCGTCGGCGCCGAGGTCGCGCACGACGGCGGCGAGCTCGGTGAGGTCGTCGTCGCCGCGGCGCGTGCCGACGTCCCACGGGTTGTAGTCGACGAACACGTGCAGGCCCGCGTCGTGGAAGGTCCGCACGAGGTCGACGATCCCCGGGACGTCGCGGTAGAAGTCCCACTGGTTGCGGTCGTCGATCCCGATGACGGGGTACGCGTGCCACAGGACGACGGCGTCGAGGCCGCCGAACCGCTCGCGCGCGTCGGCGAGGAACCGCTCGGGCGTGAACCGGTGCTCCTCGAACGAGTACAGCAGCTCGTCCCAGAGCCACACCTGCGCGACCGTCGAGCACCCCGCGGCCCACGCCGCGGCCGGGCGGTCGTACGCCGCGCCCGTGTACCCGTGGCGGCGGCGCGCGTCGTCGCGCCACGCGGCGAGGCGCTCGCGCCAGGCCGGGCGGTCGGCGGGGTCGGCCGGGCCGACGAAGATCTTCGCCTCGTCGAGCGCGAGGGACTGCTCGGGCGTGAGCGGCCCGTCGAGCGCGACCTCGGTCGGCAGGTCGATCGGGCGCGGGACCAGCGGGTCGAACGTGTAGGTCATGGTGCCTTTCCCTCGGCGGGCCGGGCCCGCGCTCGGACGTGCTGCGGACGGGCTCAGGTCGGTCGGTCGGGGTTCGCGGCGCGCTCGGCGAGCGCGACGACGTCCGCCGCGTCGGGCACGGCGTCCTGCGCGCCGGGCCGGGTCACGGCGAGCGCGCCCGCGGCGGCGGCGAGCCGCGCGGCGTCGGGCAGGTCCGCGCCGCGCGCGAGCGCCGCGGCGAGGACGCCGCAGAACGTGTCGCCCGCGCCGGTGGTGTCGACCGCCTCGACGGCGATCGCGGGGACGGTCGTGAGCAGGGGCCCGGCCGGGCGGCGCTCCGCGACGAGGCTGCCCTCTCCGCCCAGCGTCACGACGACGGCCGGCACGCGCTCCAGCAGCAGCCCCGCGAGCGCGCTCGGGTCGGCGTCGCCGGAGGCGCCCGCCAGGTCCGCCGCCTCGTGCTCGTTGACGACGAGCACGTCGAGCGCGGCCCACACGTCGTCGGGCAGGTCGCGCGACGGCGCCGCGTTGAGGACCAGCAGCGCGCCCGGTCGGCGCGCCGCGGCGGCGGCACGGACGACGTCGAGCGGGATCTCGAGCTGCGCGAGCACGACGTCCGCGGCGGCGATCCGCTCGGCCTGCGCCGCGCCGACCGTCACGTGCGAGTTCGCGCCGGGCGCCACGACGATCGCGTTCTCGCCGTCGGGCGAGACGGTGATGAGCGCGGTGCCCGTCGCGGCGTCCACGCGCTCGACGAGGTCGGTCCGCACCCCGCCGCGGTCGAGCGACGCGAGCAGCAGGTCGGCCGCGTCGTCGTGCCCGAGCGCGCCGACGAACGTCGTGCCGGCACCGCCCGCTCGCGCCGCGCCGACCGCCTGGTTCGCGCCCTTGCCGCCGGGGTTGCGCCGCAGCTCGCCGCCGAGGATGGTCTCGCCGCCGCCGGGGTGCCGCGGCACGTCGACGACGAGGTCGACGTTCGCCGACCCGACCACCACGACCCGTCCCGACCCGCCCGGGACCGTGGCGCCCTGCTCCCCGTCCGCCGTCGTGCTCATGCCTGTGCCTCCTCCGTGGGACCCTGCACGGCTCCCCCGGCCACCACGACCGGGACCGTCGCGAGCGCGACCGTCCGCGCCGCGAGGTCCACGATCCTCTGCTCGCCGCCGGGCAGCGAGGTCGCGATGTGGCCGTCGAGCGGGCGCGTCCACCGCTGGCCGATGCCCTCGACGCCCTGCAGCGCACCCACCACGCCGCCGACCGTCGCCCCCGCGGAGTCGGTGTCCCAGCCCGCGGTGACCGCGATCGCGACGCTCGCGCCGAAGTCGCCGCGGCCGTCCGCGCCGCGCCCCGCGGTGAGCGCGTAGGCGATCACCGCGGCGTTGTTGAGCACGTGCACCCAGTGCAGGTCGCCGTACGCCGCGTGGATCGTGTCGAGCCCGGCGCGCACGCCCGCCTCGGACGCGTCGCCGTCGCGGCCCGCGTCCCGCCCGAGCCGGATCGCCGCGGCCAGGCGGCTGCCCGGCGGCACGACGGCGTCCGCCGCGTCGAGCACCTCGTCCACCGTCTCGCAGACCATCGCCGCCGACGCGAGCGCGGCCGCCCACATCGCGCCGTACACGCCGTTGCGCGTGTGGCTCAGGCGCGCGTCCGTCCACGCGAGGCGCGCGGCCTCGCGCACGTCGCCGGGCGAGACCCAGCCGAGCACGTCCGTGCGGATGAGCGCGCCGATCCACTCCCGGAACGGGTTGTGGTGCGTCGCCGTCTCCGGCACCGGCCGCGCGTCGAGGATGTTGCGGTACGCGGCGCGCTCGGCCGTGAACACCCGGCCCGCGGGCAGCGCGTCGAGCCAGAGCTGCGCGACGTCGTCCGTCGTGAAGCCGCGCCCGTGCCGCTCCAGCAGGGCGAGCGCGAGGATCGGGTAGTTGAGGTCGTCGTCCTCGGGCATCCCGTCGATGTTCTCCTCGAGCGACGTCGGGGCGCTGCGCCGGTTCCACGGCCAGCGCGCGGCGACGTCGTCGGGCAGCCCGACGGCGGTGAACCAGCGGTCCAGCGGCCACCGGCCCGTGGCGCGCAGGATCTCCTCGATCCCGGCGCGCGGGATCTTCTCCACGGGCTTGCCGAGCAGGCAGCCCGCCGCGCGCCCGGTCCACGCGCCGAGCACGCGGTCCGCGTACGCGGCGTCGGCGGCGCCGGTCCCCGTGCCGACGGAGGACCCGACGGCGCCCGGGCGGGTGGGCAGGCCGGGCGCCGCCGGGAGCGTGGTGAGGATCGCGTCCCAGTCGTCGGGCTCGTGCGGCGCGGGCGCCGCGGGCAGCGCGTCGAGCTCCACGAGCAGGTCGCGCGCGAGCGCGCGCAGCTCCGGGGTCGCGGGGACGGGACCGGCCCCGCTCACCGCGGGGACGGGGTCCCCGCCCGCGGCGGCCCAGCGCTCGCGCACGTCCGCGAGCGCCGCGGGGTCCTTGCCCTCCGCCGCGGCCTGGACGAGCTCGTGCGCGAGCAGGTCCTCGGGCTGGGCCCAGGTCAGTCTCACGCCGGGTCACCCGCCCGCGCGGCGAGGGCCGCGCCGTCGACGGGCGCGTTGCCGAGCTCGGCGAGCGCGCGCAGGCGGGCGGTCGCGCGCTCGCGGTCGGCCCGCAGGATGTCCTGCGCGGCGGACGCCATGAGCCGCCCGGTCTCCCGGACGTCCATGCGGCTCGCCTCCTCGATCGCGTCGAGCCACTCGTCCGGCACGACGGCGGTCCCGCCGAGGCCCGCGCACACCGCGCCGGCCATGACGGCGATCGAGTCGGCGTCGCGCCCGTAGTTCACGGCGCCGAGGACCGCGCCGCGGAAGTCGCCACGGTGCCCGAGCACGAAGCCGAGCGCCGCGGGCAGCTCCTCGATGGACTTGGTGCGCGACGGGCGCCGCGCGTCCATCGACATCTGCCGGTACGCGGGCCCGACGGAGTCGAACGGCGCGACCGTCTCGCGGACCAGCCGCGCGAGGGCGCGCTCCTCCTCGTCCGTGGTGGGCGCCGTCGTCCAGCCGTCGAACGCCTCGACGACGGCCTGGAGCGCGGCGGCCGTGCCGTCGTGCGCGACGTCGAGCGCGGCGTGCACGACGTCGTCGACCGTGGCCCCCGGCGCGACGGACGCGGCGACCATGGCCGCGAACACGCCCGCGGCCTCGCGGCCGTAGCTCGACTGGTGCGCGCCGGTGAGGTCGATCGCCTCGGCGTACGCGCCGCGCGGGTCGCCCGCGTTCGCGAGGCCGACGGGCGCGACGTACATGGCGGCGCCGCAGTTGACGACGTTCCCCACCCCGGCCTCGCGCGGGTCGACGTGCCCGTAGTGCAGGCGCGCGACGATCCACTTCTCCGCGAGGAACACGCGCTGGAGCAGCAGGGCCGTGGACTCGAGCTCGGGGATCCAGCGCGGCTCGCCGATCATGAGGGGCACGAGGTCCTCGGCCATCGCGTACGCGTCGAGGTGCTCGCGGCGCTTCGCGTACACCTCCACGAGCGCGCGCGTCATGAGGGTGTCGTCCGTGATGTGCCCGTCACCCTTGTGGTAGGGCGCGATCGGACGCGCGTCCTGCCAGTTCGGGTACCAGGGCTCCACGATCCCCGTCACGCGGCCGCCGTGGCGCTCCTCGATCTGCTCGGGCGTCCAGCCCTCCGTGGCGCCTCCCAGCGCGTCCCCCACCGCCGCTCCGGTGATCACTGCCACCGCTCGGTCGTCCAGCCAGGTCACGATCCACTCCCTGTCGATCCGTCTCGGCGCCTCGCGCCGGTGCGACCCGTGCGGGTCGCGGTTCCCGGCCGGGCGGTCGCGTGCGCGGCCGCCCGGCCGCTGCTGCTCGGTGCTCGCCGCGACCCGTGACGCGGTGCCGCGGCGAGCGACCGAGAGTGCTACTTGGTGATCTCTGCCCAGCCCGACTCGAGCTCGGTCGCGAGCTGGTCGGCGTCGATCTCCTGGGCGAGGAACTTCTGGTACGCGGGCGTCGCGACGGTGTCCTTCCACTGCGCGTACGCGTCGACGAACAGGTACGGCGCCGAGGTGAGGTACTGGCCGGAGGAGAGGATCGTCGACCAGCCGTTCTCGTCGCCGAGCGACTCCGCCATGGCCTCCTGGGCCGACGTCGTCGCGGGGATGAGCGCGTCCGCCTCGTTGAGCGCGGCGAGGTTCTCCGTCTGCGTGAAGAACTCGATGAACTCCGCGGACTCCTCGACGTGCTCGGAGTCGATGTTCACCGAGAGCGTCTGCGGGTTCGCGGCCTGCTCGGCGCCGTCGGGGCCCTCGAGCGGGGGCAGCACGACCCAGTCGAAGCCCTCGGGCGCGTCGTTCGCGATGTTCGCGGCCTGGAACGAGCCCTGGATCGTCATCGCGACCTGCCCCGCGTAGAACGACGCGAGCGTCTCCGACCCGGACTGCGTGAGGGTCACCGGCAGCACCGTGCCGTCGGTGTGCGCCATCGTGTCCACGAGCTCCGGCAGGGCCATCTCGCCCTCGCCGATGGTGATGCTCGCGTCCGCGCCGGTGCCCTCGAAGTACTCGCCGCCGAAGCCGGGGGCCATCGCCATGAACGCGGCCGTCGGGCTCGCGAGCCCCCACCCGAGCCCGTACGCGCCGTCCTTCGTCGTGGCCTGCGCGATCTGCCGCAGCTCGTCCCAGGTCATCGTCTCGCCCGTGGGGATCTCGACGCCGGCCGCGTCGAGCATCGTCTTGTTGGCGAAGACCATGTAGGACTGCAGCTCGGTCGGGTACGCGATGACCTGGTCGTCGACCGTCACGGCGTCGAGGATGCCCTCGGGGATGTCGTCCCGGCGCTCGTCGGACATGTACTCCGAGAGGTCCGCGAGGTACCCGTCGACCGCGAACGGCACGATGCTCGCGGCCTCGTAGTGGATGATGTCCGGCGCGGCGCCGCCGTTGAACTGGGTGATGAGCTTGTCGTAGATGCCGTCCCAGCCGGCGGGCACGATCTCGACCTGGACGTCGGGGTTCGCCTCGTTCCAGTCGGCGACGATCTTCTCGGTCGCCTCGATCGCGGCGGGCTGGTCGGACAGCGACTGGAACTTCAGCGTCACCGTGCCGCCGTCGGCGCCGTCGTCCCCGCTGCCGCCCCCGCTGGAGCAGGACGCGACGAGCAGGGTCGTGATCGTGAGGCATGCGGCGATGGACGCACCACGAGTCTTCATGGTTCTACCTTTCGGGTGGGGGTGGGGTCGGGAGAGCCTGGGGGCGGGACCGGGCGCGGAGGGGTCACGGTCAGCCCTTCACCGCGCCCGAGAGCAGGCCGCCGGTGAGCTTCTTCTGCATGATCGAGAAGAAGACGATGCTGGGGATGGCCGCGAGCACGGAGCCTGCGGCGAGGGGGCCGAGCGCCACCTTGCCCTCGCCGCCGATGAACATCTTCAGCGTGATGGGCAGCGTGTAGTTCTCGGGCGACTGGAGCAGCACGAGCGCGAAGAAGAACTCGTTCCACGAGGACACGAAGCTGAACATCGCGGTCGCGACGATCCCGGGCATGAGCAGCGGGAAGACGATGGTGCGCAGGACCGTGAGCCGGCTCGCGCCGTCCATGGAGCCCGCCTCCTCCAGGTCCACGGGGATCGCGCTGACGTAGCCCTGCATCATCCACAGCGCGAACGGCAGCGTGTACGTGGTGTGGACGAGCGTGAGGCCGACGAGCGAGTCCGTGAGCCCGATGGTCCGCAGGATGAGGAACAGCGGCAGGATGATGAGGATCACCGGGAACACCTGGCTCACGAGGATCCAGCCGACGCCCGCCGCGCGGATCTTGCCCCGCAGCCGGGCGAGCACGTACGACGCCGGCAGCGCGATGACGATGACGAGCAGCGTGGACACGACCGCGACGATCGCGCTGTTCCAGGCCGAGCGGACGAGGCCCTGCCGGGCCAGTGCCTGGGAGTAGTTCTCCCAGTGCCAGTCCTGCGGGATGAGGCTCACGGTGAGCGAGTTGAGCTCGCCCGAGGACTTGAGCGAGGCCGAGATCAGCCAGAGCAGCGGGAAGCCGAGGAACAGGATGTAGAACCCCAGGGCCGCGTACTGGGCGGGGCGGACGAGTGCGCGCACGGGTCAGCTCTCCTTCTCGGAGCGGAACTGCGACCGCAGGTAGATCGCGAGCAGGAGGACGACCACGACGACGAGCACGACGCCCATCGCGGCGGCGTAGCCGATGTTGCGGTTCTTGAACGCCTCGAGGTACGTGAAGAGCATCGGGAGCATGGTCCGGCCGCCCGGCCCGCCCTCGGTGAGCACGTAGACCAACGAGAACGAGTTGAAGTTCCAGATGAAGTTCAGCGAGGTGATCGAGGTGATGATCGGGCGCAGGCTCGGGAGCGTCACCGCGGTGAAGCGGCGCCACGCGCCCGCGCCGTCCATGGCCGCGGCCTCGTGGAGCTCGTCCGGGATCTGCTGGAGCCCGGCGAGCAGCGTCACGGTGGTCTGCGGCATGCCGACCCACACCCCGACGACGATCACCGCGGGCAGGGCGGTCGAGAAGTCCGCGAGCCAGTTGATGTCGTCCGGCAGGCCCAGGGCGCCGAGGAACGCGTTGAGCGGCCCCGCGTTGGGCGAGTAGATCATCTGCCACATGATCGCCACGACGACCGGCGGCATGGCCCACGGGATGAGTGCGAGCACGCGCGTCAGGCCCTGGAGCCGGAGGCCCGAGTTGAGCAGGAGCGCGAGGCCCATCGCCGCGACGAGCTGGAGCAGGGTCACCGAGACGGCCCAGATCATGCCGATGCGGAACGAGTCCCAGAAGAACGAGTTGTCCGCGAGGCGCACGAAGTTGTCGACGCCGACGAACTGGTAGTCCGGCTGGCGCACGAGCCGCGCGTCGGTGAACGCGAGCGCGACGCCCATGACGAGCGGCGCGACGCTGAGCACGAGGATCGGCAGGAGCGACGGCATGACGAGCGCGATCGCCTCGCGCCGCTTGGCGCGGGCCATGCCGCCGGTCCGGCGCACCGGGCCGCGGTCGGGGCGCAGGGCGGCGCGACGGGGGTCGCCCGCGAGGGTCGGTGCGCTCACCGGGAACCACCCCCGGGGGCGGTCGACTCGCGCACGACGAGCCGCGGCCCGACGGCGGTGTGCCGACCGGGCTCCGCGTCGCCGTCGACGAGGTCCACGACGAGCTGCGCGGCGACGCGTCCACGCTCCGTCGAGCCGAGCGAGACGCTCGTCAGGGAGGGCTGGAACACGCGGCCGATCTCCGTGTCGTCCATGCCGGTCACCGCGACGTCCTCGGGGACCGAGAGCCCCCGCTCGCGCACGGCCCGGATGGCGCCGATGGCGAGGAGGTCGTTGGCCGCGACGATCGCGTCCGGGCGGGCGTCGTCGTCCGTGGCGTCGAGCAGCGCGCGCGTCGTCGCGAGGCCCGCGGCGACGGTGAAGTCGAGGGCGGGCGCGACCTCGACCCGCTCGGCGTCGAAGTCGGCGGCGCGCGTCGCGGCGTCGAAGCCTCGCTGGCGCGCCTCACCGGGCGTCGTGTCGAGGGGACCGTTGAGGAACGCGATCCGGCGGCGGCCGAGGCCGAGCAGGTGCCGCACCGCCTCGCCGATCCCACCCGCCGAGTCCGTGGACACCGAGTCGATGCCGCGGTCCGCGAGCGTGCGGCCGATGACGACGACGGGCACCGGCGCCTCGCGGATCTCCTCGACGAGCTCGTCGTCGGTGCGCAGCGGGCTGAGGATCATGGCGTCGACGAAGCCGCTCGACAGGCTGCGCACGAGCTCGACGGTGGACCGCGTGGTGTCCCCCGTCGTCATGACGACGACGCGGTAGCCGTGCGGCGCGAGCACCTCGTGGATCGCCGTCATCATCTCGACGTAGACGGGGTTGCCGATGTCCGCGACGGCGAACGCCACCTGGAACGTCTTCTTGAGGCGCAGCGAGCGCCCGATGGCGTCCGGGCTGTACCCCAGCTCGGTGGCCGCGGCGCGCACGCGCTCGACCATCGCGGGGCTCGCGCCCGTCCCGTGCAGCGCACGGGAGGTCGAGGCCAGGGAGACCCCGGCCCGCTGTGCCACCTGGATCAGCGTGGCGCGTGATGACGTCACTGTCGTCCACCTCGTCGTCGAAGGACCGTCGTTCTGGAAACGTTTCCAGACTGACGACCTCGACAGCCCTGGAAACGTTTCCGGGTTGGCGGACACTCTTGCACCCGCCCCGCCCGGACGTCAACCCCGCCGCCCTCGGGACGCTCGTCCCCCACCGCGAGGTAGAGCTCTGGTCCCGCGAGGTAGAGCCCCGGTCCGCCGAGGTAGAGCCGTGGTCCCGACCTCGGCTCTACCTCGGCAGACCAGGGCTCTACCTCGGGCTCCCACGGGTACGGGGTTCCGCGTAGGGGGGTTGTCCACGACGCGGGGCCCCGGTCAGGCTCGAAGCGACCCGACCACCGACGAAAGGTGCACCGATGCACACGCGAGCCCCGGCGTCGTCCTCCCCCGCGGCGCCCACGACGGCCGCCGCCCGGCCGATCTCCCGCCCCCTCGCCCTGCTCCTCAGCCTCGTCCTCGCGCTCGCGGGAGCGCTCTCGTGGTCCGTCGCGGGCCCGGCGCAGCAGGCGCACGCCGCGACGTGCGCGGCCCCCTGGAGCGCGAGCGCCGTGTACACGGGCGGCGCCGTCGTCTCCCACGGCGGCCAGAACTGGAAGGCCGGCTGGTGGACCCAGGGCGACACGCCCGGCACCACCGGCGAGTGGGGCGTCTGGCGCAGCCAGGGCGCCTGCGGCGGCAGCACGAACCCCGGCAACCCGGGGAACCCTGGCAACCCGACCGGGTTCGTCGTCTCCGAGGCGCAGTTCAACCAGATGTTCCCCAACCGGAACCCGTTCTACACGTACCAGGGCCTCGTCGACGCGCTGTCCGCCTACCCGGGCTTCGCGACGACGGGCGGCACCGAGGTCGCCAAGCGCGAGGCCGCGGCGTTCCTCGCCAACGTCAACCACGAGACCGGCGGCCTCGTGTACGTCAAGGAGATCAACACCGCGAACTACCCGCACTACTGCGACGCCTCGAAGCCGTACGGCTGCCCGGCGGGCCAGTCCGCCTACTACGGCAAGGGCCCGATCCAGCTGAGCTGGAACTACAACTACAAGGCCGCGGGCGACGCGCTCGGCATCGACCTGCTCAACAACCCGTACCTCGTCGAGCAGAACTCCGCGGTCGCGTGGAAGACCGGCCTGTGGTTCTGGAACACGCAGTCGGGCGCGGGCTCGATGTCCGGGCACCAGGCGATCGTGTCGGGCGCCGGCTTCGGCGAGTCCATCCGCTCGATCAACGGCACGATGGAGTGCAACGGCGGGAACCCTGCGCAGGTGCAGTCGCGCATCGCCGCGTTCCAGCGGTTCGCCCAGATCCTCGGCACGACGACGGGCAACAACCTCTCCTGCTGACCCGACCCGTCCCGCACGCACGACGGCGGCCCGCCCCACCCCGGGGTGGGCCGCCGTCGTGCGTGGTGCCCCGTGCCGGGACGGACGGGTCAGAGCTGCGCGAGGAGGTCCCGCATGCGGTCGATCTCGCCGCCCTGGCCGGCCGCCGTCTCGGCGGCCATCTCGTTCGCGAAGAGGTCCTCCCCCTCGACGAGCACGACGTCGACCATCGCGAGCGCGCCCTCGTGGTGCTGGATCATTCCCTCGAGGAAGAGGCGGTCGAACTCCGGGCCGCTCGCGGCCTCGAGCGCCGCGAGCTGCTCGTCGGAGAGCATCCCGGCGGCCCCGGCGCCGTGGTCGTGCCCCGCGCCGTCGGGCGCGCGCGGGCCCGTCCCGCCCGCGTCCTGCGCGCCCTCGGGCACGGCGAGGTCGCGCGCCTGGAGCCACGACGCGAGCGCGTGCACCTCGGGCCCCTGCGCGGCGGTGACGCGCTCCGCGAACGACCGGACGGCGTCGGACCCGGCGCGGTCGGGCGCGAGCGCGGCGATCTCGAGGGCCTGGAGGTGGTGCTCGATCATGCCGGTGACGAACGCGGCGTCGGCCTGGTTCCACGAGCCCTCGTCGGGCGCGCCCGCGTAGTCGTCGGGGGCGACGGTCGTCGCACCCTCCCCCGGTCGCCCGGGCTGCACGACGACGCTCGACGGCGTCGACGTCGGCTGCGGGTCGGGCGTGCACGCGGCCAGGCCGAGCGCGGCACCGAGCGCCAGGCCGGTCGCGGTGACGCCGCAGGTCAGGGCACGCGCGGCGGTGCGCCGCGCTGTGTTACGGCTGGGAAAAATCTGCACCCGCGCTGTTCCCTCCGTGTAAAAGATCGTCGCGAACCGCCCGGTTTGAGTGGTTCAGATCACATTTGCCCGCCAGAATTTGCAGCACCCTACCAAGGAGGTGTTTCCCTCGTGCATCGAAGAACGCACCGGCAGACGCACCGGCACCGGAGCCGGGTCCTGCTCGCCTCGTCCCTGGCGGCGACCCTCGCCGTCTCGACCCTCGCGGTCGCCACGACCGCCGCCGCGGAGCCGTCCGACGGCTCCCCCGAGGCGGTGGCGGCGCTCACCGACCAGGCCGCCGCCTCGCTCGCAGACCTCCCCGCACAGCGCCTCGCCCCCCTCGCCCAGGCCACCGACGTCCTGGCGCCCGGGGAGACGGCGGGCAGCCCCAACCTCACGCACGTCGCCAACATCCCGAAGAACGGCGGCTTCGCGCCCGAGGGGCAGTACAGCACCGACCTCGCGTTCCAGGGCCGGTACGCGTTCGCCGGGAACTACGGCGGCTTCACCGTGTACGACGTCGCGAACCCGACCGCCCCGCAGCAGGTCGCCCAGGTCGTCTGCCCCGGGTCCCAGAACGACATCTCCGTCTACGGCGACCTGCTCGTCCTCAGCACCGACTCCTCGCGCAGCAACGACTCGTGCGAGAACGTCGCCCAGAGCGCCGCGATCAAGGACTCGTGGGAGGGCATCAAGGTCTTCGACATCTCCGAGCCGACGGCGCCCGAGTACGTGGCGTCCGTCGAGACGCAGTGCGGCTCCCACACGCACTCCCTCGCGCCGTCGCAGGACGGCGAGGAGCTGTTCGTCTACGTCTCGTCGTACAGCCCGAACGCGGCGTTCCCCGACTGCCAGCCGCCGCACGACCTCATCTCGGTCGTGCAGATCCCGCTCGACGACCCCGCCGCGGCGGAGCTCGTCTCGACGCCCGTCCTCTTCCCCGACGGCGGCAACCCGGGCGGCAACGGCTCGAGCACGACGTCGGGCTGCCACGACATCACGACCTACCCGTCGAAGGACCTCGCGGCGGGCGCGTGCATGGGCGACGGCATCCTCCTCGACATCTCCGACCGCGCGCACCCGGTGGTGACCGAGGTGGTCCGGGACACGACGAACTTCGCGTTCTGGCACTCGGCGACGTTCAACAACGCCGGCACCAAGGTCGTCTTCACGGACGAGCTGGGCGGCGGCGGGGCGCCGACGTGCAACCCGACCGTCGGGCCGGAGAAGGGCGCGGACGCCATCTACGACATCGTGGGCGGCGAGCTCGTGTTCAAGAGCTACTACAAGATCGAGCGCGAGCAGGCCGCGACGGAGAACTGCGTCGCGCACAACGGCTCGCTCATCCCCGTGCCGGGCCGCGACATCATGGTCCAGGCCTGGTACCAGGGCGGCATCTCGGTGTGGGACTTCACGGACTCGGCGAACCCCGTCGAGATCGCGTGGTTCGACCGCGGCCCGCTGTCCGCGGAGCGGCTGATCCTCGGCGGCTCGTGGTCGGCGTACTGGTACAACGGCGCGATCATCTCGAACGACATCCAGCAGGGCCTCGACGTCCTGCTGCTCGACGACCCGGTGACGAACGCCGCGAAGTCGGTCGTGACGGACGAGTTCAACCCGCAGGCCCAGCCGACGTACACCGAGCCGCCGGCCTGGTCGAAGGGCACCGCCTACGCGGGCGGCACCACGGTCACCTACGGGGGCGCCGTGTGGCGCGCGCAGTGGTGGACGAAGGGCCAGGTGCCCGGTGCCGACGCGTGGGGCCCGTGGGAGGAGATCGCGGGGGTCGACTCCGCCGGGGTCGGCGCGTGGAAGCCGAGCCGCGTCTACGTCAAGGGCGACAGCGTGACGTACGAGGGCACGACGTACACGGCGAAGTGGTGGACGCGGAACCAGGCGCCCGGCGACCGCTGGGGCCCCTGGGACCCGCAGGACTGACGCGCCCCGCCCGGTCGCCGCGCCCGAGCGTGGCGCCCGGGCGGCGCACCGCCCGACGACGCCCGTCCACCCCGGTGGGCGGGCGCCGTCGTGCGGGGGCCGTGCCCGCACGTGCCCACCCGTAGGATGCGGCCGCATGACCGGGAACCCGCTCGACGACGGCGCACGCTGCCCCTGCCTCTCCGGCGACACCTACGGGTCGTGCTGCGGCCGGTACCACGCGGGGCTGCGCCCAGGACCGGACGGCACCGCCCCGGGCCCGCACGCACCGACCGCCGAGGCGCTCATGCGCTCGCGCTACAGCGCGTTCGCCGTCGGCGACGCCGACTACCTGCTGGCGACCTGGCACCCCTCGACCCGGCCCGCCGACCTCGACCTCGACGACGACGTCGAGTGGCGCCGCCTCGACGTGGTGCGGACGGAGGCGGGCGGCCCGTTCGACACGACCGGGGTCGTGGAGTTCGTCGCGCACCACCGCTCGCGCACCGACCCGGCGGACCGCGGCCGGCTCCACGAGGTGAGCCGGTTCGTCCGGGAGGGCGACCGCTGGTCCTACGTCGACGGCGCGGTGCAGGGCTAGGACCCGCCGCGTCGGCCCACCGTCGCCCGGTGGGCTCGGGCGTCGCGTGACTCCGACGACGTAGTCGCTCAGGCGACGCGGTGGCGCAGCGTGCCGACGCCGCCGACCTCGACGGGCACGGCGGACCGGTGCGCGCCCGTGAGCACGACGTCGCCCGGGCCGAGCTCGAGGTGGCGCGCGAGGAACACGAGCTGGTCGACGACGTCGTACGAGAGCCCCGCGGTGGTCGACCGCGCCCGCTCCACCCCGTCCACCGCGACGACGAGCGCGGCGTCGTCGAGCGTGGCGGCGGTGTCGATCCACGGGCCGAGCGGCGTGAACCCGGTGCCGTTCTTCGCGCGCGTCATCATCGCGTCGAGCGGCACCTGGTCGTCGGCCGTGAGGTCGTCGGCGACGGTGCAGCCGAGGATCGCGCCGGGGACGTCGTCGGGCCGCAGGTCGCGGCACGGCCGCCCCACGACGACCGCCGCCTCCGCCTCCGCCACCAGGCGCCCCAGCGCGCGGTCGTGCCGGACGACGGCCCCCGGCCCGACGACCGTGCGCGCCGACTTGAGGAACGCCTGCGGGGGCAGCGCCCGACCCTCGGGCCCGCTGTTGTGGGCCATGCCGACCACCACGCGCGGACGGCACGGCGCGAGCAGGGCGCCGTCGAGGCCGGGGTCGTCGGCGCGGACCCGCACGCCGCTCGACGCGGGCAGGGCCGGGCGCCCGTCGCGACCCGTCGCGGGCTCGGGAAGGTCCGCGACGAGCACGTCCCAGGCGTCGCCGTCGAGCACGGCGGCCCGCGGGCCGTGCGCGGTGCGGATCCGCGCGATCCTCACGACGACCCGGTCCGGTCGGTCGCGCCGGTGACCGCGTCTGCGACCGGCCGGTCCACGAGCCGCAGCGGCACGCGCGCGAGGACGATGCCCCGGCGCTGCCAGGTGTAGGCGACGAGCAGCGTCACGCCGTCGGTCGTCGCCGACGGGTAGGAGTACTCGCCGCGTCCGTCCGTGACGATCCCCGTGTCGCCGGCGGCGAACCCGCTGGGCGGGCCGGCCTCCCGCAGCGCGGGCACGGGGACGCCCGGGAGCGTGGCGGGCGCCCGGGTCCCGTCCTCGAGGTCCAGCACCCGGTGCCAGGTCAGCCCGTCGTCGTCCGAGACCGAGACGCTCAGCGGGCACCGCGCGCCCCACTCCTCGCCGACCGGGTTGTGCACGAGGGCGACGCGCCCGCTCGGCAGGCGGACGGCCGTGAGACCCGAGTTGTTGTTGGGCAGCCGCGTGGGTGCGGCGGCCGTCCACGTGCGGCCGTCGTCGGCGGACGTCGTCCGGTAGACGAGGCCCTCGCTCGACCGGCAGACGGCGACGAGACCCGACCGCCCCGACCAGAGCGCCGGCTGGATGATCCCCGCCCCGCGCAGCCGCGAACGGTCGAGCGGGACGTCCGCGAGCGCCCAGCTCGCCCCGGCGTCCTCCGAGCGGTCGAAGCGCGCGCCCCAGACGGGGGCCGCTCCCCCGCTCTCGACCGAGGACGGGGCGAGCCACGCGCCGTGCGGCGTGACGACGGGCGGGTTCTTCACCGGGCCCCGACCGCCGCTCGCGTCCCCGGGCACGAGCTCGCGCGGCGCCGTCCAGGTGCGGCCGTGGTCCGTGGACGTGCGGTACCAGGTCACCCAGCGCGAGATCCGCTCGCCCCGGTGGGCGAAGAGCCAGAGCCGGCCGTCGGGCGCGACGGCGAGCACGGGGTTCCACCACGCGACGCCGTCGTCCTCGCCGAGCACGACCTGGGGCTCCCCCCAGAGGCCGTCCTCCTCGGCGACGAGCCAGATCGCGTTGTCCGGCGTGCCCTCCCGGGTGCCGGCGAACCATGCCACGAGCGTGCGCCCGCCCGTGCGGGCGACGGTGGACGCGTGGCACTGGGCCCACGCCTCGCCGTCGCCCGACACGAGCAGGCGCTCCACGGGCGTCGTCACCGGACGGTCTCGCCGACGACGTTGAGGTCGCGCCGGAAGGTCTCCGGCGTCTTCCACACGGTGAGCATCGTGATGAGCGCGCCGACCATGACGTACAGCGCGACGAGCTGCCAGCGCGACCCGTCCTCGCCCGCGAGAGCCGTCGCGATGAACGGCGTGAGGCCGCCCGCGACGATCGACGCGATCTCGCGCCCGGTGGCCGCGCCGGAGTAGCGGCGGTCCGCCGGGAAGAGCTCGGCGAAGAACGCCGGCTGGATCGAGTTGATGGCGTTGTGCCCGAGGTTCAGCATGAGCACGTACCCGAGCACGATGAGCACGAAGCTGCCCGTGTTGAGCAGCCCGAAGAACGGGAAGGCCATGACGAACACGACGAGGGCCCCGAAGAAGTAGACCGGCCGGCGACCGATCTTGTCGGAGATCCAGGAGAAGATCCCGTGGGCCGGGAACGCGAGGACCGCCATGATGAGGATCGCGGTGTTGAGGCTCTCCTTCTCGATGCCGAGGTGCTGCGGGCCGTAGCTGAGCACGAAGACCGTGAGCAGGAAGTACGGCAGGGCCTCGGCGAAGCGCAGCCCGACGATGCGCAGCAGGTTGCGCCAGTCCTCGAGGAAGACGCTCGCGAGCGGCCCGCGGGTGGGCGTCTGCGGAGCGGGCTCGGCGGCCGCGGCGACCTCGCGCTCCTGGCGCTCGCGGATGGCGGCCTGGCTGGCCTCGAGGTTCTCGACGGTGAGCGAGCGGTTGCGGCCCTCCTTCTCGAGGCCGGCGACGGCGTCGGTGAAGACCGGCGTCTCCTCGAGCGAGCGGCGCATCCACAGGCCGACGACGAGCACGACGGCGGAGAGCCAGAACGGCACGCGCCAGCCCCACGACTGGAGCTGCGCGTCGTCGAGCGTGTACACCCAGGCGAACACGAGGGTGATGAGGATCTGCGCGGAGAAGCCGCCGGTGTTCGGCCACGACGTGTAGAAGCCGCGGTGCCGCGGGTTCGTGGACTCGAGCACGATGATCATCGACCCGCCCCACTCGCCGCCGACGGCGAAGCCCTGGACGAGCCGGAGCACGACGAGCAGGGCCGGCGCGAGGATACCGATCGAGTCGTAGGACGGGAGGAAGCCGATGAGCAGGGTCCCGGTCCCCATGATCGCGAGCGTGAGGACGAGCGTGGACTTGCGCCCCTGCTTGTCGCCGCGGCGGCCGAAGAACATGCCGCCCAGCGGGCGGGCCAGGAACCCGACGGCGAACGTGCCGAGGGACGACAGCGTGGCGACGAACGAGCTCTCGGACGGGAAGAAGACGGCGGGGAAGACGATCGCGGCGGCGGTGCCGTAGACGAGGAAGTCGTAGTACTCGAGCGTGTTGCCGACGAAGCTCGAGAGCGTGACCTTCCAGGCGTACCGCCTGCTCGTGAGCGGGGCCGCGGGTGCGGTGACGGACATCGTTGTTCCTTCGGTGCGGGGTTCCGCTGATCTCAGTGTGGGGGCTCCGGGTCTCAGCGGCGAGGGCCCGGACCCCTCCCGCGGCACCCGTCCGGGGTGCCGCGGGTGGAGCGGTTCGGAGCGGGGGTCAGGCGGCCGCGAGGTCGTGCCCGGCGGCGGCGAGGGCCGCGCGGATCTCCGCCTTCACGGCGTCGGACGGCGGGTCGACCGGCATGCGCGTCGTCCCGCCGGGCAGCCCCTGGACGTCGAGGCCGTACTTGAGGCGGGCGATGCTGGGCCCGAGCGCGGCGACGAGCCGCTGGACGACCGCCTGCGCCCGCACGACGGCGGCCGCGTCGTCCGCGGCGAGCGCCGCCCGCAGGTCCGCGAACGCGCGCGGCGCGACCCCGGAGACGCCGGACACGGTCCCGCGCCCACCGGCCGCGACGACGTGCGGGAGGTCGGCGTCGTTCCCCGACCAGAGCGCGAGCCGCGGGGCCGCGGACCGGTACGCGTCGACCCGGGCCGAGGCGGAGCCCGACGTCTTGACGCCGTCGAGACCGAGCTCGGCGAGCACGGCGAGCAGCTCGGGCGAGACGTCGGAGCACGCGACGTCCGGGAAGACGTAGGCGTAGAGCTCGCCGTCCGTCGCGGCCCGCAGGCTGGCGTAGTAGCGCACGACGCCCTCGTCGCTCGCCGTGAGGTAGTAGGGCGTGATGGCGGCGAAGCGCCGGACGCCGGCGTCCTCGGCCGCGCGCAGGTGGTCGAGCGCCTCGTGCACGGAGGCGGCACCGACGTGCGCGATCGTCCGGTCCGGGCCGAACACGTCGGCCGCGGTCCGCACGAGCGCGGCGCGCTCGGCGGCGTCGAGGGCCGGGAACTCGCCCGTCGTGCCCACGGCGAACACCCCGTCGACCTCCGGCTCCACGTGGGCGAGCAGCACGCGCAGCGCCCCGAGGTCGAGCGCGCCCGACGCGTCGTAGGTGGTGACGGGCGGGGTGATGATCTCCGGTGCCGTGGTCATGGCACGTCTCCTTCGGTCTCTCGCGTCGCTGCGCGGGCGCTGCTTCGCGCCGCCGTCAGGATGGCACCGTTTACTGTTAACAGTCAACCGTCAACGGGAAGACGTTCCTGCGCCACGACGACGCCCCGGCCTGCCGAGGCAGACCGGGGCGTGCGGGAGGGGGCTCAGCGGCGCGGCTGCTGCAGCGCGTCCTTCATGCGACGCCGTGAGCCGGCGAGGTGCTCGTCGAGGTAGGCCAGCGCCTCGTCGAGGCGCGGCGTCCGGATCGCGTCGAGCAGCCGCTCGTGGTCCGCGCACGACGGGTGCAGGTCGACGTCCTGCTTGTTCGTCTCCTGGAGCATGACCGCGAACGTGGGCTCGATCTGCTCCCACAGCGTGCGCAGGCGGCGGTTCGGCACGGCGGCGTACAGCGTGGAGTGGAACGCGAGGTCGTGGGCGGCGTACGTGTACCAGTCGCCGGCGTCCGCCGCCTCCCGCATGCCGGCGAGAGCCGCCTCGCTCGCGGACCAGTCGACCTCGTCGGCGTGCTCCGCCGCCGCGCGCACGGCGACCGCCTCCAGGGCGCTGCGCACGTCGTACAGCTCGTCGACGTCGGCGGCGCCCACGCCGCGCACGACGTACCCGCGGCGCTCGGACTCGACGAGGTGCTCGGCCGCGAGGACCCGCAGCGCGTCGCGGACGGGCCCGCGCGACACGTCGTACTGCCGCGCCACGCCCTCCTCGACGAGCCGCTCCCCCGGCGCCAGCTCCCCGCGGACGATCGCGACCCTCAGGACGTGGGCGAGACGATCCCCCAGCGACCCCGCACGCACCGTGTCGACCGACACCCTCGCCCCTTCGTCCCCACGCCCGACGGGGCCGGCCACCGGCCCCATGACCGGACCATTGTGCCGCAGGCGCGCGGGTGGGACCCGGGCGCCCGGCTACGCTCGCGGGCATGACCCGCATCGTCGACGTCGCCCGGCACGCCGGCGTGTCCACGGCCACCGTCTCCCGGGTCCTCAACGGCAAGACCGTCCGGCCGGAGCTCGCAGCCGCCGTCCGCGCGGCGGTCGAGGACCTCGGCTACGCCCCGGACCGCACGGCACGGTCCCTGCGCCGCCGGTCGAGCGACGTCGTCGCGCTCGTCCTGCCCGACGTCGAGAACCCCTTCTTCACGGCGGTCGCGCGCGGCGTCGAGGACGTCGCGCAGCAGGCGGGGTACTCCGTCGTCCTGTGCAACACCGACGACGACCCTGCGAAGGAGGAGCGCTACCTCGCCGTCGCCGAGCGCGAGAACATGGCGGGGGTCGTCCTGGCCCCGGCCACCGACGCGCCCGAGACCGCCGCCCTGCGCGCCCGCCGTCGGGCCGTCGTCGTGATCGACCGCCGGGTGCGCCAGGACGTGGACCAGGTCGTGTTCGACAACGTCGCGCTCGGGCGCCGCGCCGCCGCGGAGCTCGTCGAGCGCGGGTTCCGCCGGGTCGCGTGCATCACCGGGCCGCGCGGCACGAGCACGGCGGTCGAGCGCGCGGACGGGTGGCGCGAGGCGCTCGCCGAGGCCGGGCTCTCCCCCGCCGGGCTGCTCGTGCACGCGAACTTCCGCGTCGACGGCGGCCACGGGGCGGCCGTCGACCTGCTCGCCCGGCCCGACCCGCCCGACGCGATCCTCGCCACCAACAACCTGGTCGGCGTCGGCGTGCTCCGGGCGCTCGCCGAGGCGCACGGCCGACCCGCGGCGTCGGCCGCGGACGCACGGGCCCGCGGCGCCGACGAGGGGCCGGCCGTCGGGGTCGGCATCGTGGGCGACCTGCCCTTCGCGACGTCGCGCACGTCCGACGTCGCGCTCGTCCCGCTCGACCCCCGGGCGCTCGGCACGACGGCCGCGCGGATCCTGCTCGACCGGCTGGCCGGCGCCGACGACCCGGCGCGCCGCGTCGTCCAGGGGACGCCGGCCGGGCCGTGAGCCGGCCTCAGCCCGCCGCCGGGGTGCCCGCGGCGGCGGGCAGCACGTCGGACGCGCGGCCGGCCTGGCCGAACAGCACCATGCGCTCCTCGACGAGCCGCTGCGCCCACTCCCGGCCGAGCGCGAGGTAGCCCGCGGGGTCCACGTCGCCGGGCGACGCGGCGAGCGCGACGCGGACGCCCGCCGTGAACGCCATGTAGTGGTCCATGCCCTGGTTGATCTTGCGCACGCCGAGGCTCGCCGCCCGGGCCTTCTCGGCGTCGGGGACGCCCCACGACTCCGGCAGGTCGCCGCCGTGCGCGTTGATCGTCGCCCGGAGGTCGGCCGGGAGCCCCGACGAGCCGTGCATGACGAGGTGCGTCCCCGGCACGCGCCGCGCGATGCGCTCGACGAGGTCCATGTGGAGCACGGAGCCGTCCGGCGGGCTCGTGAACTTGTAGGCGCCGTGCGAGGTCCCGATCGCCACGGCGAGCGCGTCCACCCCGGTGCGGCGCACGAACTCCTCGGCCTGCTCCGGGTCCGCGAGGACGATCTCCGCGTGGCTGCGCCCGTCCTTCGAGCCGCCGATCGTCCCCAGCTCGCCCTCCACGGACACGCCGTGCGCGTGCGCGTGCTCGACGACGCGCCGCGTCACCGCGACGTTGTCCTCGAACGCGGCGGGGCGGCCGTCGGGCCCGAGGGAGCCGTCGATCATGACGCTCGTGAACCCCGCCGCGACGGCGCGCGCGCACGTCGCCTCGTCGGGGCCGTGGTCGAGGTGCAGCGCGACCGGGACGTCGGGGTACGCCGCGATCGCCGTGCGCAGGACGGACCACCACAGCGCGTCCGAGGCGTACGGGTGGGACCCGGCCAGCGTCTCGACGATGACGGGGCTCTCCGTGGCGCGCGCGGCGTCGAGCACCGCCGTCGCCATCGCGAGGTCCGCGACGTTGAAGGCGCCGACGCCGTAGCCACCCCGGGCGGCGGCGTCGAGCAGGGTACGGTTCGTGACGAGGGTCATGGCTGACCTTCCTGTCGTGTCGTCGGGAGCGTGCCGCCCGGGCGGACGGCGGCGGGTGCGGGCGAGCGACGGGCGGAGGCGACGTGACGCAGGACGACGACCGGACCGCGGGTGCGGGTGGCCGGTCCGTGCGGCTCGCCGACATCGCGGCGCGCGCGGGGGTGTCCATCAAGACGGTGTCGCGCGTCGTCAACGACGAGCCGCACGTCGCGGCCGCGACACGGCGTCTCGTGGAGGACGCGATCGCCGAGCTCGGGCTGGAGGGCGAGTCGCGCCCGCGCGGCCGCAAGCGGCGCACGGGCGTGGTCGGGCTGGTCTTCCCGGACGTGCGCAACGACTACTTCGCGGCCGTCAGCCGCGCGCTCCAGGAGCGGCTCGCCAACGTGAGCCCCACGCTGCTGTCGGCGGACTCGGACGACGACCTGCACACCGAGGAGGCGATCCTCACCGCGTTCCGTCGGCTCGACGTCGACGGCATGGTCATCTTCCCGACCGGCGCCCCGGGCCTCGTGGAGTTCGCGCAGTCGGTGCCGACCGTCGTCGTCGACCGCACGGTGCCGTCCGTGCGCGGCCTCGTCGACCACGTGCTGCCGGACGCGCGGCACGCGGCCGAGCAGCTCACGCTGCACATGATCGAGCAGCACCGCGTGCAGCGCGTGTGCCTGGTCGCGGGCGACCTCGCGGTCTCGACGCTGCGCAACCGGCACACCGCGTTCCAGCGCGTCGTCAGCCGGACGGGGACGGAGAACCACGTCCTCGCCGGCCTCACGACGTCGGAGGAGGCGGCGACCGCGGCGTACTCGCTCTTCCGGACGCTCGAGCCGCCGTTCGGCGTGCTGGCGACCAACAGCCTCATGTTCTGGGGCGTGCTCACCGCGGCGCAGCGCCTCGGCCTCAAGGTGCCGTCCGACGTCGTGCTGACGACGTTCGACAACGTGCCCGGCGTCGGGACGACGGGCCTCGTGCCCACGAACGCCGTCGCGCCGGCCGCGACGCTCGCCGCCCGGACGGTCCAGCTCCTCACGGAGCGCATGAACAACCCGTCGCTGCCGCCGCGCCTGCTCGACATGGACTACGACATCGCCTACGGCACGACCTGCGGGTGCGTGCCGATCGACCCGGCGCGCAACGTCCTCGGCTAGGTGGTCCGGCCGGGCGGTGCGACCGACCGGACCGGGTCGCTGCGCGCCGGGCCCGGTCACAGCGTGTGCGTGATGCCCAGCGACGCGTAGTCGAGGACGATCGGGTCGTCCGTCACGGCGCGCGCCGCGGAGAGCACCTTCGCCGCACTCTCGACCGCGACGCTCGTCTTGAACGCGTCGCGCAGGTTCGGCCCGACCGTGAGCAGGCCGTGGTTGGCCCAGACGACGGCGTTGCGGTCCTCGAGGTACCGCGCCATGTCCCGGCCGAACTCGGTCGAGTTGCTCAGCGCGAACGGCATGACCGGCACGTCGCCCTTGGTGTAGATCACCATGTTGACGAGCGCGCCGCGGATCGGCTCGCCCAGCACGCCGAACACGTTCGCGTACGTGGGCTCGGTGTGGACGATCGCCTGGACGTCGGGGCGCGCGGCGTAGACGGCGAGGTGCACCGTCACCTCCGACGACGGCTGGAGCCGCCCCTCGACGACGTTCGCGTCCTCGTCCACGACCACGAGGTCGTCCGGCGTCATGCGGTCGTACTCGAGGTCGGTCGGGGTGATGAGGAACGTCGACGTGCCCGGGATGCGGAGGCTGATGTTGCCCTGCGTGTTGAAGTTGAGCCCGAGCTTCACGGACTCCAGGCAGTACGCGAGGACGTCCTCGCGCGCGGCCTGCAGGTCGAACGTGTCCAGCGTGGTCATGCGATCTCCTTGAGTGCGGTGCCGTCGACGGTCTCGACGGCGAGGGACGTGCTGACGGGGGTGAGGAGCTGGTGCAGCGAGTCGAACGTCGCGCGCTGCCGCGCGTACCACGCGGCGTGCCGCGGGTCGGGGCTCGCCTCGTGCACGACGGCGGGCGCGGGCAGGTCGAGGACGCTCGCGAAGGTGCCGGCACCGAGCGCGGCGAGGAGCGCGGCGCCGCGCCCCGCCGCCTCGCGCACGACGGCGCGCAGCGGGACCCCGGCCGCGTCGGACCGGGCCTGGAGGGCGCCGAGGTTGGCCGAGCCGCCGCCGACGGCGTGCACGTCCACCGGCTCCACCCCGCGCTCCGCGAGCGCCGCCCGGATCTTCGCGAGCTCGAACCCCGAGGCCTCGACGAACGCGCGCGCGATCTGCGCCGTCGTCGTCTCGAGCGTCAGGCCGAGGAGCGCGCCCCGCGCGGCGGGGTCGTTGTCGAGCGTGCCCGACCCGGCGAGGTAGGGCGCGACCAGGAGCGGGGGCGGGTCGACGGCGCCGACCTCGTAGAGCGACGCCCACGGGTCGATCCGGTCGTGGTGGACGATCGACGAGAACCAGTCGAGCGCGAAGCCGCCCGCCGCCGTGCCCGCGAGGGTGACCCACAGGTCCGCCCCCACGGGGTAGGTCGCGAGCCCGGTCCCGCCGAGCCGCTCCGGCCGGGCGCGCGTGCCCACGGTGAGGCAGTCGCTCGACCCGAACGAGAACACGGCGCGCAGGCCGGGGCGTCCGCCCCCGCCGAGGAAGGCCGCGGCCTGGTCGTGCACGCCCGCGACGACCGGCGTCCCGGCACGCAGACCCGTCCGGGCGGCGGCGTCCGCCGAGACCGCGCCGATCACGTCGCCCGCGGCGACCACCGGGGACAGGAGCGCGCCGGGCAGGTCGAGCGCGTCGAGCACCGCGTCGGACCAGGCGCGGGTCCGGACGTCGAACGCTCCCGTGCGGGACGCCATCGTCAGGTCCACGGCCGGCGCCGCGCCGAGCCGCGTCGCGACGAAGTCGTCCAGGGTCCGCACCGCGGCGGGCAGCGCGCCGTCGGGCAGGAGCCCGCGCACCTTGTGCACGGAGAACATCGGGTGCAGCGGCTGGCCCGTGATCTCCTGGACGGTCTCGCCGCCGAGCAGCTCGCGGAGCCGGTCCGCCGAGCCCGCGCCGCGCCCGTCCATGCTCAGGGGGGCGGGACCGAGCGCGCGGCCCGCGCGGTCGACGGGCACGACGGCCTCGCCGAGCGTCGAGAAGGACAGGGCCTCCACCGGGTCCGCGGCCACCGCGGGCTCGGCGACGACGTCGCGCACGAGCGCCTCGACGCCGTCGAGCACGGCCTCCGCGTCGACGTGCGCGCGCCCCGGCGCGGGGCGCACGACCGTCGTGCGGCGCGAGCGCGCCACGAGCTCGTTGCCCCCCTCGTCGTACACGCCGACGCGCGTCCCCGTGGTCCCGAGGTCGATGCCGAGGTAGCTCACTTGACCGACCCCGCGAGACCGTTCACCAGGTACCGCTGGATGAACAGGTAGACGACGACGATGGGCACGGAGATGAGCACGAGCACCGCGAACAGCGCGCCGGGCTGGCTCAGGTAGATCCCGCGGTACGCGAGGGGGACGAGCGTCAGGGGCTTGAGGTCGTTGTCGCTGATCGCGACGAGCGGCAGGAGGAAGTCGTTCCACGTCATCATGAGCTGCCAGATCACGACGACCGCCGCGGCCGCCTTGCCGAGCGGGAAGTAGATGCGCCAGAAGATCGTCCACGCGGACGCCCCGTCGACGAGCGCGGCCTCGTACGTCTCGTCGGGGATCGCGAGGTACGTGGTGCGGATCATGATCACGGCGAACGGCAGGCCGAGCGCCGTGTAGGCGAGGACGAGCCCCAGCAGCGAGTCGTAGAGGCCGATCGCCTGGAGGATCTTGAAGACCGCCACGACGATGCTCGCCATGGGCAGCACGAGCGCGAGCAGCAGCCCGACGAACACGACGCCCCGGAACGGCACGCGCAGGCGGGCGAGGGCGAACGCCGTCATGGAGCCGAGGAGGACGACGAGGAGGATCGACGGGACCGACACGAGCAGGCTGTTGAGCAGGTGCTGCAGGATCGGGTTGGTCTCGAAGATCGTCACGTAGTTGCGCAGCGTCGGCTCCTCGGGGAGCAGGCCGAGCGCCGTCGTCGAGGGGTTCGACGTGGGCAGCAGCGAGATGCCGACCACCATCACCACGGGCACCATCCACAGCGCCGCGAGCGGTCCGAGCACCCAGTGCGACCACCGCGGCGGGGCCTCGACGTCCTTGCTGCGGCCGTGGCCGCGTCGCCGGGGGACGGGGGCGGCGGGCGGTGTGGTGGTGCCGTCGGCCGCGCGCCGCGCGCGGTCGGTGCCGGAGCTGAGCGCCGTCATGACTTCTCCCCCGTGATGAACCCGGCCCCGAACGTGCGCAGCATCGCGACGGACGAGCCGATCGCGAGGACGAGCAGGACGACGGAGATCGTCGCGCCGTAGCCGAACGACTGGAGCTGGAAGGCTTCCTTGAACATGTACGTGGGCATGAGCTCCGACGCGTGGTTGGGCCCGCCCTCGGTGAGGACCCACACGAGCTCGAAGGTCTTGAGCGAGCCGATGATCCCGAGCAGGACGAGCGAGAGGTGGGTCGGCTTGAGGAGCGGCAGGACGATGCGCCGCACGAGCGCCCACCCGCTCGCCCCGTCGATGCGCGCCGCCTCGAGGACGGAGTGGTCGAGGAGCTGGAGGCCGGCGAGGTAGAACAGCATCGAGAAGCCCGACCACATCCACACGTTGACGACGATCACCGTGACGATCGCCGTCGACGGGTCGGACAGGTAGGGGCGCGTGAGGACCTCGAGACCGGTCGCCCGCCCGAGCTGCGCGAGCACGCCGTTGAACGGGTCGAGCAGGCGCTGCCAGACGATGCCCACGACGACGGGCGACAGGACGGCCGGCAGGAAGAAGATCGCGCGGTACACCGTGCGTCCCCGCAGCCGGGTGTTGAGCAGCCAGGCGAGCGTGAAGCCGATGACCGCCTGCGGGACGATCGTCAGGAGGATCCACAGCAGCGAGTTGCGCAGCGTGATGTGGAAGACCGGGTCCTGGGCGAGGTCCGCGTAGTTCTGGACGCCGACCGGCGTCCCGGCGTTGACGCCGTCCCAGTCGAGCGTGCTCGCCTGGACGTTGAACACGATCGGGTACACGACGAACACCGCGAAGAGCAGGAGCGCGGGCGCGATGAAGCCGAGCGCGACGAGCTGCTGGCGGCGACGCGTGCCGCGTCCCGTCGACGTCGTCGCGCGCGGCCCGGCGACCCGCGGCGTCGCCGCCGCGGGTCGCCCGGAGACGAGGGCTGCCATCGTCAGCCCAGCCCGTCCTGGACCGCCTGGACCTTCGCCGCGGCCTCCTCGGGGGTCGACTGCCCGGCGGCGACCGCGGACAGCGCGTCCGCGACGGCCGTGTCGATGTCCGGCGACTCGAAGTAGCGCGAGTACTGCACCTCGGGCATCCAGTCCTCGGTGAACGTCGTCCACATCTCGCGCTGCTTGTCGCTCGTGAACTCCTCGGGGTCGAGGCCCTGCACGGCGGGCAGGTCGTTGAACGTGTTGATGAGCACCTGGGCGCCGTCCCCGGCGATCCAGTCGGTGAGGACCTGGCACGCCAGCTCGGGGTTCTTCGCGTCCTTCGAGATGCCGAGCGCGACGTCGATGCCGCCGACGAGCTGCGGCTCGGGCGCGCCGCCCGGGATCGTCGGGAACAGGAACGGCTCGTAGCCCTCCATGCCCTGCGAGAGCGGCGGGATGTCGGCGCGCGAGGGGTCGGACTGCTGGATCCACCAGGCCCCGAGGGGGATCATCGCGGCGTTGCCCGCCTCGAACTGGTTGACGCCGTTCGGGTAGGCGTCCAGCGCGAGGGCGCCCTGCTGGGCGATCCCGTCGGTGAAGAGCTTCTGCCAGTACGTGAACGCCTCGACGATCCCGGGGTCGGTCCACGACGCCTCGCCCGACTCCGCCTGCTGGACGAGGCCCGGCTCGACGTTGTTGGCGATCTGGAGGAAGACGACGTTGCGCAGCCACGAGTCCTTCGCGGGCAGCAGGAACGGCGCGGCCGAGCCGCCGCCGAGCGCGTCGACGGCGCTCTCGAGCTCGGCCCACGTGGCCGGGGGCTCGACGCCCGCCTCGTCGAGGAGGTCGGAGTTGGCCCAGAGGTTCACGGTCTGCACGAGGAGCGGCAGCGCGTAGTAGCTGTCGTCCCCCTCGGGGTTGCCCATCCGCGCCTGCTCGAGGCCGATCGGGAAGAACTTCGACTCCCAGTCGTCACCCCACGTGTCGGCCGCGCACTCCTCGAGCGGCATGAGGTTCTCCCGGTACTGCTGGGTCAGCGCGCCGGGCTGCAGGCCGACGATGTCGGGCATGGTGCCCGAGCTCGCGCGGGTCTGCAGGTCCACGACGTACTCGGGGTAGTTGAAGATCGTCGAGTCGATCGTGACGTCGGGGTTCGCGGTGGTGAACGCGTCGATCATCTGGCGCGTGGTCTGCTCGATCGGGCTCCAGGAGCGGAACGTCACCGTCGTCCCGCCCTCGCCCCCCTGGCCCGACTGCTCGGGGTCGGCGCTGCCGGCGCACGCCGCGAGCGACGTGACGATCGTGAGCGCGACGCCGGCCTGGATGCCGCGCCGCGCAGTTCGGGGAAGCTTCATCGCGTCCGTCCTCTCTCCGTCGTTGGATGCGAGGGCCTCATCGAACGTCTCCCCGCGGGGGCCGTCAACGGGTCGCGCCGGGGTGCGGGGGCCCGCGGCGCGCCGTGTCGTCCGTGTCCTGTCCGGTCGCCGCGACCCGGTCCGGCGGACGCCGACAGCGCGCCACGGCGTCGAGCCGACAGCGGGATGTCCGTTGTCCGACACGGGTCCTGGGCCCGGCCCCGCGGTCCCGCGGCTGGGGGCCGCGCCGCGGACCGGTGGCCCCGCGCTGACAACGGGCCACGGGCCGGTTGTCCGGGACGCGGGCGCGCCGCCGAGCCGCTCCGCGCCGCCCGGCCAGGCCCGAGGTCACAGTTCCGTGACGCCCAGATTCGTCTCACCTGTTGAGACCTCCGAGGGCAACGTCGCAGGTCGTGACACCCGTTGTGTCTGTAATCGATTTCTGCCATGCTGGTCGGCATGCCCTCCCCCACGACCCCCGGCCTCGTCGGCGTCGACGTCGGGACGTCGAGCACCAAGGGCGTGCTCGTCGGTCCGGACGGCGCGATCCTGCGCTCGACCACGCGCGCGCACGTCGTCGACCGGCCGCAGCCCGGCCACGTCGAGATGGACGCCCAGGTCTGGTGGGACGAGCTCGTCGACGTCGTCACCGAGCTCACGGCCGACCTCGCCCCCGGTGCCGTCCGCGGCCCCGACGTCCCGGCCGACCTCGAGGTCGCCGCCGTCGGGCTCTCCGGCATGGGCCCGTGCGTGCTGCTGGCCGACGAGCAGGGGACCCCGGTCCGCCCGGCGATCCTCTACGGCGTCGACACCCGGGCGACGGAGCAGATCGCCGAGCTCGACGAGGCCCTCGGGCGCGCGACGGTCCTCGACCGGTGCGGCTCGGCGCTGTCGTCGCAGGCCGCCGGGCCCAAGATCGCCTGGGTGCGGAGGCACGAGCCCGGGGCCTGGGCGCGCGCCCGCCGCCTGTTCATGCCGGCGTCGTACCTCGCCTTCCGCCTCACCGGCGCGTACGTGCTCGACCACCACTCGGCGTCGCAGTCGACGCCCCTGTACGACCCGCGGGACCACGACTGGATCGGCGAGTGGGCCGCGCTCGTCGCGCCCGGCCTCGAGCTGCCCGCTCTGCGGTGGCCCGGCGAGGCGGCGGGGGTCACCCGCGAGCGCCTCGCCGGGGTGGCCGCCGGCACGCCCGTCGTCACCGGCACCATCGACGCCTGGTCGGAGGCCGTGAGCGTCGACGCGACGCACGTCGGCGACCTCATGCTCATGTACGGCACGACGATGTTCCTCGTCGCCACGGTCGCCGAGCCGCTGCGCAGCGAGACGATGTGGGGCACCGTCGGCGCCTACCCCGGGACCCACAGCCTCGCCGGCGGCATGGCGACGTCGGGCGCCGTCACGTCGTGGCTGAAGGACCTGACCGGCGCGGACTACCCCGAGCTGCTCGCCGAGGCCGCGGCCAGCGGGCCCGGCGCCCGCGGGCTCCTCCTGCTCCCCTACCTCGCGGGCGAGCGCACCCCCGTCCAGGACCCCGACGCACGCGGCGTCGTCGCCGGCCTCACGCTCTCGCACACGCGCGGCGACCTCTACCGCGCGGCGCTCGAGGCGACCGCGTTCGGCGTGCGGCACAACGTCGAGACCCTGCGCGCGGCGGGCGCCGACGTCTCCCGCGTGGTCGCCGTGGGCGGCGGCACCCAGGGCGACCTCTGGACGCAGGTCGTCTCCGACGTGACCGGGCTGCCCCAGGTCGTCCCCACGAGCACCATCGGCGCGAGCTACGGCGCCGCGATGCTCGCCGCCGGGCTCGTGCACGAGCAGGGGCGCCTCCTGGACGTCGCGGCGTGGAACCCGCCCGCGCGGGTCGTGCGACCGGACCCCGCGGTGCGCGGCGTCTACGACGAGCTCTACGGCCTGTACCGCGACCTCTACCCGGCGACGCGCGACGTCGTGCACGCGCTCGCCCGCCGGGCCGCGCCCCCCGCCCCCGACCGCACCGCCCTCGAAGGAGCACCCGCATGACCAGCAGCACCTACGCCGTCCCCACGCTCGCGCCGGAGCCCCAGGCCCCCGAGCGCACGGTCTACCTCGTCGCGTCGGGCGACCTGCGCGAGTCCGCGAACGTCGCGGGCTGGCCCACGCAGGTGGAGCTCGAGCGCGTCCTCACCGACGCGTTCGCCGCGAACGGCTGGAAGGTCGTGCGGGCCAACGACGTGGACCCCGAGACCGGGCACGGGTTCATCAGCTCCCAGCGCATGGGGCTCGAGGTGTTCGCGACGATCCCGCCCGACGCGCCGCTCGTCGTCGCGGAGGCGGTGTGGCAGTACAGCCACCACGTGCTGGCCGGGCTGCGCACGCACCGCGGCCCGGTGCTCACCGCCGCCAACTTCGCGGGCGACTGGCCGGGGCTCGTCGGGCTGCTCGGCCTCAACGCGGGCCTGACGAAGATGGGCCGCCCCTACTCGACCGTGTGGACGGTCGACGGGAGCGACGCCTGGTTCCAGGACGCGATCCGGTCGTGGGTCACGACCGGCACGATCGAGCACGACGACTCGCACGTCCACGCGCTCCCGGAGCTCCCGGACAGCGCCGAGAAGCAGCTCGGCGAGGCGCTCGCCGCCCAGCTCCTGCGCGAGAAGGCGATCATCGGCGTCTTCGACGAGGGCTGCATGGGCATGTACAACGCGATCTTCGACGACGAGCTGCTCAACGGCCTGGGCATCTACAAGGAGCGGCTGTCGCAGTCGGCGCTCTGGGCCGAGATGCAGCGGGTCGGCGACGACGAGGCGGACGCGGTCCAGCGCTGGCTCGAGGACGCGGGCATGACGTTCCGGCTCGGCACCGACGAGGCGACGGAGCTCACCCCCGCCCAGCTGCGCTGGCAGCACAAGATGTACATCGCCGCGCTGCGGATCGCCGACGACTTCGGGCTCGACGCCGTCGGCATCCAGTACCAGCAGGGACTCAAGGACATCTGCCCGGCGTCCGACCTCGCGGAGGGCCTGCTCAACAACGTCCAGCGGCCGCCGGTCCGCTCGCGCGACGGCCGTCGGGTGCTGTGGGACGGCCAGGCGTTCCCGCACTTCAACGAGGCGGACGAGGGCGTCGCCGTCGACGCGCTCGTGACGAACCGCGTGTGGACCGCGATGGGCCTCGACCCGGCGACGACCCTGCACGACGTGCGCTGGGGCGAGGAGCACGACGGCCGCTTCGTGTGGGTCTTCGAGATCTCGGGCTCCGTGCCCGCCTCGCACCTGGAGGGCGGGTACGCGGGTGCCGAGGGCTGGCGCCAGGACCCGGTGTTCTTCCCGGCCGGCGGGTCGACGATCAACGGCGTGTCCAAGGCGGGCGAGATCGTCTGGTCGCGCGTCTACATCGCCGACGGCGTGCTGCAGGTCGACCTCGGCAGGGCCTCGGCCGTCTCCCTGCCCGCGGAGGAGACCCGCCGCCGCAAGGAGGCGACGAATCCCGAGTGGCCGATCATGCACGCCGTGCTGCACGGCGTGAGCCGCGACCAGTTCATGGCCCGCCACAAGGCGAACCACCTCAACGTCGCGTACGCGCCCGACGCCGCGACGGCCGACCGCGCGCTCGAGGCGAAGGCGGCGTTCTTCGCCGCGCTCGGCATGCCCGTCCACCTGTGCGGGGACACGGCGCTCACGCGCTGACCCCCGCTCCCGCGACCCCGGGCGGGTCGCTCCGCCGCGCTCGTCCCCCGGCCGCGGCGGGGCGGCCCGCCCGGTCTCTTGCCCGGTCTCTTGCCCGGTCTCGTGCCCGGTCCCGTGCCGTCAGCGGGCCGGCCTCGGGGCACGGGCGGGCCGCCGGCGCGCGAGCCCGCCCACGACGAGGGCGACGAGCACGGCGCCCAGGAGCGCGCCGGCCGTGTTGAGGACGACGTCCTGGACCGTCGGGACGCGGCCGGGCAGGAGGTTCTGGGTGAGCTCGATCGCGACCGAGAGGGCGCAGCCCGCGAGCGTCACGAGCCCGACGGCGCGCCACGCCCCCGGGACGGCACGGCCCCGACGGGCCGCCGCGCCCCGCAGGAGGGGCACGCCGAGCACGCCGAACGGCCCGAACATCACGACGTTGGCGAGAGCCTCGAGCACCGGCAGCGTGATCGGGATCCCGAGGCCCTGGAGGAAGCCGAGCGTGGACGTCGCCCAGCCGGGCGCGTCGGTGGACTGCGGCGACGGCCAGAGCGTCACGACCAGGACGGCGGCGAGATAGACGGCGAACGTCCAGGTCAGCAGGCGCATCCCGTCAGCGTACGGGCGCGCGTCCCGGGCGCGCCGGGCCCCGCGGCGCGGCCACGGAGCCTCCACCGTTCCCCCTCCTCGCCGCGCGTGGGACGGCGAGGGTCGGTTCACTGGGCGCCATGGTCACCGTCGGCTTCCACGCCTCCCACGAGCAGATCCCGCCCGGCCCCCTCCTCGCTGCGGCCCGCCGCGCCGAGCAGGTCGGCTTCGACGCCGCCATGTGCTCCGACCACCTGGCCCCCTGGAGCGAGCGCCAGGGCGAGTCCGGGTTCGCGTGGTCGTGGCTCGGCGCCGCGCTCGCGACGACCGCGCTGCCGTTCGGCGTCGTCACCGCCCCCGGCCAGCGCTACCACCCGGCGATCGTCGCGCAGGCGATCGCGACGCTCGGCGCGATGTTCCCGGGCCGCTTCTGGGCCGCGCTCGGCTCGGGCGAGGCGATGAACGAGCACGTCACGGGCGACCGCTGGCCTACGAAGGCCGAGCGCGACGCCCGCCTGCGCGAGTGCGTCGACGTCATCCGGGCCCTCCTCGCGGGCGAGGAGGTCACGCACCACGGGCACGTCACGGTGGACCGGGCGCGCGTGTGGTCGCTGCCCGACGTCGCGCCGCGGCTCGTCGGGCCGGCCGTCACCCCCGCCACGGCGCGCCGCCACGCCGACTGGGCCGACGGCCTCGTCACCGTGAACCAGCCCGTCGAGTCGCTGCGCCAGGTCGTCGGCGAGTACCGCGACGCGGGGGGCCGCGGGCCGCTCGCGCTCCAGGTCCACGTCGCGTGGGGCACGGACGACGAGGCCGCGTTCGCCGTCGCGCACGACCAGTGGCGCTCGAACCTCCTGCCTCCGAGCGTCAACTGGCACCTCGAGACCCCGGAGCAGTACGACGCGGTGGCGGAGCTCGTGCGCCCGGAGGAGGTGCGCGGCACGGTGCTCGTCGAGCACGACCCCCGGCGCCTGGCGGACCGCGTCGCCGAGCTGGTCGCGTGCGGGTTCGACGAGGTGTACCTGCACCACGTGGGGCAGCAGCAGGACGCGTTCCTCGACGCGGCGGGCGAGGCCCTCCTGCCCCGGCTGCGCGAGGCGTGCGCCGCCTCCACCGACGGGGGTGCGGCGTGAGGATCCGTGACACCGGGGACCTGTGGTGGAAGAACGCGGTCGTCTACTGCCTCGACGTCGAGACCTTCATGGACTGGGACGACGACGGGATCGGCGACTTCCCCGGCCTGGTCCAGCGGATCGACCACCTGGCCGACCTCGGGGTGACGTGCCTGTGGCTCATGCCGTTCTACCCGACGGCCGACCGCGACGACGGCTACGACATCACCGACTTCCTCGGCGTCGACCCGCGCCTGGGCGACCTGGGCGACGTCGTCGAGCTCGTGCGGACCGCGCGCGACCGGGGCATCCGCGTGATCGTCGACCTCGTCGTCAACCACACGTCCGACCGCCACCCGTGGTTCCGCTCGGCGCGGCGGTCGACGTCGTCCCCGTTCCGGGACTACTACGTGTGGCGGTCCGACGAGCCGCCGTCGACCAAGGACCAGGTCGTGTTCCCCGACCAGGAGGAGGGCATCTGGACCCTCGACGAGGCGTCGGGCGAGTGGTACCGGCACCGGTTCTACCGGCACCAGCCCGACCTCAACACCGCGAACCCGCAGGTGCGGGACGCGATCGCGAAGACGATCGGCTTCTGGCTGGAGCTCGGCATCTCCGGCTTCCGGGTCGACGCCGTCCCCTACGCGCTGACCGACGCGGCCGCGAACCCGGGCGACGAGATCGACGACCCCCACGACCTGCTGCGCGTGCTGCGCGCGTTCGTCGGGCGGCGGTCGGGCGACGCGATCCTCATGGGCGAGGTCAACCTGCCGTACGAGGAGCAGGCGCGCTACTTCGGGGACGGCGACCCCACCGACGGCGACCCGGGCGGGGTGACGAGCAACGAGCTGACGCTCCAGTTCGACTTCAACGCGATGCAGGCGCTGTACCTGGCGCTCGCGAGGCACGACGCGACCCCGCTCGCCGGGTCGCTCGCCGCGCGTCCGCCCATCCCCCGCGACACCCAGTGGGCGACGTTCGTGCGCAACCACGACGAGCTCACGCTCGACAAGCTCACGGACGACGAGCGCGCCGAGGTCTTCGCCGCGTTCGGGCCCGAGGAGGACATGCAGCTCTACGGGCGAGGGCTGCGACGGCGGCTGCCCCCGATGCTGGGCGGCGACCCGCGCCGGCTGCGGATGGTGTACTCGCTGCTCTTCTCGCTGCCGGGCACGCCCGTGCTGTTCTACGGCGAGGAGATCGGCATGGGCGAGAACCTGGACGTGCCGGGGCGCCTCGCCGTGCGGACGCCCATGCAGTGGAAGTCGGGGCCGAACGGCGGGTTCTCCCGCGCCCCCGCGCGCCGGCTCGCGGCGCCGCTGCCGGGCGACGGGTACGCGCCCGAGCACGTCAACGTCGCCGACCAGCGCCGCGACCCGGAGTCGCTGCTCACGTTCGTGCGGATGCTCGCGCACCGCTACCGCGAGTGCCCCGAGCTGGGCTGGGGCGACGCGCAGGTGCTCGACTCGCCCGAGCCGTCCGTGCTGGCGCTGCGCACCACCTGGCAGGACGCCTCGATGGTGACGCTGCACAACCTGTCGCCGGACCCGGTCGTCGTGCGGGTGCCCCTGGGCGACCTGCCGGAGGACGCGCGGCTCGTCGACGTCCTCGACGCGGACGACGTCGAGCCCGTGCCCGACGGGACCGCCGAGGTGCGGCTCGACGGCTACGGGTTCCGCTGGCTGCGCGTCACACCGCCCGGGTCGCGCCGGCTCCTCTGAGCCGGCGCGGCCGGGGCGTGCGCGGGGTCGGTCGGCCGGGTCCCGACCGGTCAACTAGGGCGTGAGCCCGGGGCGTCAGCCGTGCGTCGGCTCGTCGGGGCCGACGGGCCGGCCCGGCGACGACGGCCGGTCGGGGACGTCGGGCGACGGGTCGGCCGGCCCGCCGGGGACCGGGTCGGCGTGGCTCGGGTCGTGCGGCGGCGTGGACGGGTCCGGGGGCGGCCCCGGGGACTTCGGCGGCTCCACCGTCGGCTCCGCCGGGGAGCCCGGGCCCGTACCGGGCTGGTCGGGGTTCGTGGTCATGGCTGCACCTCCGTGCTTCACGCGCTGCGCGCGGTCCACGGGACGCGCACCGCGTCCCTCCTCGACGCTAGGCGCGCCCCGGCCCGCTCGCGCGCGGCCGGGCCGCCCCGCCGACCTACGCTGGGCACGTGACCTCGTTCGCCTCGGACAACTACTCCCCCGCCCACCCCGACGTCCTCGCCGCGCTCGCCGCCGCGAGCGCCGGGCACGAGATCTCGTACGGCGAGGACCCGTGGACCGCGCGCCTCCAGGACGCCGTGCGCGCGCGGTTCGGGCCCGGCGCCACCGCGTACCCGGTGCTCACCGGCACGGGCGCGAACGTCGTCGCGCTCATGGCGACGCTCCCCCGCTGGGGCGCCGTCGTGGCGTCCGAGCACGCGCACCTCAACACGGACGAGAACGGCGCCCCCGAGCGGGTGGGCGGCGTCAAGGTGCTCACGGTCCCGGCGCCCGACGGGAAGCTCACGCCCGACGCCGTCGAGCGCTTCGCGGGCGACCTCGGCGACCCGCACCGCGCGCAGCCGCTCGTCGTGTCGCTCACGCAGTCCACCGAGCTCGGCACCCTCTACACGGCCGACGAGATCCGGGCGGTGGCCGACGCCGCGCACGCCCGCGGCATGCGGGTGCACCTCGACGGGTCGCGCCTCGCGAACGCCGCCGCGGCGCTCGGCGTCCCGCTGCGCGACCTGACGACCGACGCGGGCGTGGACGTGCTGTCGTTCGGCGGCACCAAGAACGGGCTCGCGCTCGGCGAGGCGGTCGTCGTGCTCGACCCGTCCGCGGTCGACGGCGTCGAGTTCGTGCGCAAGTCGACGATGCAGCTCGCGTCCAAGATGCGCTACGTGTCCGCGCAGCTCCTCGCGCTCTTCGAGCCGGTCGGCGACGTCGTCGCCGAGGTGGACGAGGGCGCCGACGCCGACGAGCTCTGGCTCCGCAACGCCCGCCACGCGAACGCGATGGCCGCGCGGCTGCGCGCGGGGCTCGCGGACGTCGTCGTGCCGGCCGCCGTCGGGCCCGACGACGCCGCCCCGTGCCCGGCAACGGGCCTCGCCTTCACCCAGCCCACGCTCGTCAACGCGGTCTTCGCGACGCTCCCGCGCACGGCGGTCGCGCGCCTGCGCGAGCGGCACCGGTTCTACGACTGGGGACCGGGCGAGACGCCCGACCGCGTCGAGGTGCGGTGGATGTGCGCGTGGGACACGACCCCGGGGGACGTGGACGGGTTCGTCGCGGACGTGCGGGCCGCCCTCGCGGTCGCGTCGTGAGCGGGCGAGGATGACGCCATGAGCGACCAGAGCCTGCCCCTGCCGACCGCCGACGACCTCGTGCACCTGCGCCGCTGCGTCGAGCTGGCGCGCGAGGCGCTCGACGACGGCGACGAGCCGTTCGGCTCCCTCCTCGTCGACCGCGACGGGGTCGTGCGGTTCGAGGACCGCAACCGCGTCAAGGACGGTGACGCGACCCGGCACCCCGAGCTCGAGATCGCCCGCTGGGCCGCCGCGCACCTGACGCCCGAGGAGCGGCGCGACGCGACCGTCTACACGTCCGGCGAGCACTGCGCGATGTGCAGCGCGGCGCACGCGTGGGTCGGCCTGGGCCCGGTCGTCTACGCCGCGAGCACGACGCAGCTCGTCGGGTGGCTGGAGGAGTGGGGCGTCGCGCCGGGACCGGTGCGCCCGCTCGCGATCGGCGACGTCGCGCCCGGCGTCGCCGTGCGTGGCCCCGCGTACGAGCTCGAGGTGGAGGTCCGCGCGCTGCACGCGCGTCTGCACGGCGTCTCCTGACCGGGGCCCGCTCGCCCGTCGTCGTGCACCCGGACCGCGCGCCCGCGGGACGACGTTCTCAGGCGTCGAGCGCGTCCGCGACGGTGCGCGCGACCTCCGGGACGGCGAGGTAGCCGGCGGGCCGGGCGCCGTCGAGCACGACGGCCGCCGCGTGGTGGCCCGGCGCGGCGTTCGCGACGACGAGCTCCTCGATCCCCGGCGACGCCGGGTCGAGCGGGAACGCCGCCGGCCCGAGGCCGTGCAGCGCGAGCGCGTCCCGGGGGTCGCGCGCCGCGACCCACCGCCGCACGGGGGCCGGCACGCGCAGCGGGGCGCGCGCGGCCAGGACGTCCCGGATCGCGCGGACGGCGAGCGGGGACCCGAGCGTGAGCAGGAGGGGCACGTCCCAGCGCGCGGCGTCGGGGTGCTCGCGCAGCACGGCGTAGGCGACGACCGACCCGAGCGAGTGCGCGACGACGACGACAGACCCGTCCGTGGGGATCGCGGCGGCGAGCGCGTCGTCGATCGTCGTGCGGACGGCGTCGTCGTGCAGGTACGCCCAGACGTCGCGCGCGAGCAGCGCGACGACGGCGCCGCTCAGGCCCGGCACGGACCGGTCGAGCGCGGACAGCAGCAGGTTGAGCCACGCGCCGACGTCTCCCTCCACGCCACCGGGCCCGGAACCCTCCGGGCGCACCGGCACCGTCGCGCCCGCGGCGCGCAGCACCTCCTCGGCGACGGCCGCCACGAAGGCGGCCTCCTCCGCCGCCTCGGCCGTGGACCACGCGGCGTCCCCGTCGCGCGCCGCGCCGACCGCGTGCACGGTGACCGGCGGCGGCGTCGTGGCGCCCCCGACGAGCGCGGCGAGCGTGTCGCCGTAGTAGACGAACGCCGTGTCCGCGTCGCGCACGACGACGCCGGAGCCGGCCGCAGCGAGACCCGCGTCCAGGACCTCAGTCCACGTGCGGTCGAGCTGCTCGGCGTCGAGCCCCTGGTTGTCGCGGCCGTGGACGAGCACGAGTCGGGTCACGCGCCGAACCTACCGGCTGCCGGTGCCGCCGGGAGGGTCTACCGTCGGGCCCAGGAGCCAGCCCCCACCCCCCGGAGTCCCCCGTGAACGACCGCACCCTGACCGAGCACAGCACGACCGTCGAGACCCATGTCGCCCGCCCCCCGCAGGTCGTCTGGGCCGAGCTCATGCACCCGAGCGCCCGCTGGATGCTGGGCATGAACATCGAGACCGACTTCCGCCCCGGGAGCCCCGTGACGTTCGAGGGCCACTACATGGGCCGCGAGTTCGCCGACTGGGGCACCGTCGTGGCCGTCGAGCGCCCGCGCCTGCTGCACTTCACGCACTTCTCGCCCACCATGGGCCTGCCCGACGTGCCGGAGAGCTACCACGACATCGCGATCACGCTCGAGCCCGACGACTCCGGGACGCTCGTGCGCGTCGTCGAGCGCAACATCGAGACGGCGGAGCGCGCCGAGCGCGCGCACGCCCTGTGGACGAAGGCGCTCGCGACGCTCGCGGGCCACGACTGACGCGTCCCGCCCCGCACGACGACGGGCCGGTCACCCCGCGAGGAGGTGACCGGCCCGTCGGCCGTCAGGCACCGGCCCGACGACGCCCCGCGCGTCAGGCGGTGCGGCGGCGGCGCGCGCGGACCACGAGGAGCGCGGCGCCCGTCCCGACGAGCAGCAGCGCGAGCGTCGTCACGACGACGGCGTCCGCACCCGTGATCGCGAGGCCGCCGGCCGACGACGCGGTGTTCGTCACCGTCACGACGACCGGCGCGCCCGCGCCGACCGTCACCCCGGTCACCCGCTCGTCACCGACGGTGAGCACCGGCGTGCCCCAGTCGACGCCGCGGACCGTCGGCAGGTCGGTCTCGGTGAGGCGCACGACGGTCCCCACGGGAAGGTCCTGCGGCCCGTCGACGACCTGCCCGTCGGCCCGCACCGTGAGCGTGCCGGTGACGGGCTCGCCGTCGCGGTCGAACGCGTAGCGGACGGTGAACTCGGTGCTCGCCGGCACGGAGCCCGCCGCGGCCCCCACGACCTCCTTCACGACGGAGAACCCGCCCACGGCCTGGTCGGCCGTGTTCGTCACCGTGACCAGCGCGTCCGTCCCGTCGCCGACGACGAGCGTCGGCGGGCTGAACACGGGCGTGCCCCACACGACGCCGTCGACCGCGGGCAGGTCCGTCTCGCCGAACGTCACGACCGTCCCGGCCGGGAGGTTCTGCGGCCCGGCGACGACCGTGCCGTCGGCCGGGACCTCGACGGAACCGCCCACGGGCGTGCCCTCGAGCTCGTATGCGTACGTGACCGTGAACGTCGTTCCCGCGGGGACGAGGTCCGCGCGGTCGCCCACGACCTCCTTCGCGACGGAGAACCCGCCGACCGCGGCCACGTCCTGGGTCGTGTTGGTCAGCGTGACGAGCGTGTCCTCGCCGTCACCGACCGTGACGGACGCGGGCGAGAACACCGGCGCGCCCCAGACGACGTCGCCCACCTCGGGCAGGTCGGTCTCCGTGAGCGTCACGACCGTCCCGACCGGGAGGTCCTGCGGGCCGTCGACGGCCGTGCCGTCGGCGCGCACCGTGAGCGTCCCGGCGACCGGGCCGTCGTGGGTGAACCCGGCGGGCAGCGCCGCGGACCACGCGACCGAGAACTCCGTGCCCGGGGGCACGCTCCCGGCGAGGTCGCCCGTGACGGTCTTCGCGACGGAGAAGCCCCCGACGAGCGCGTCGGCCTGGTTGGTCAGCGCGACGCCCGCGACGGCGTCGCCGTCGCCGATGGTCACCGTCGCGGGCGAGAACACCGGCTCGCCCCACGCGACCCCGGGGACCGTCGGCAGCGGCTGCCGCTCGGCGAAGCGCACGACGGTGCCCGCCGGGAGGTCCTGCGGCCCCGCGTCGACCGTGCCGTCGGCGCGGACGGTGAGCGTGCCCTGCGTGTCCCCCGCGTACTCGGCGCCCTCGGGGAGCTCCGCCGTCCAGTCGACGAGGAACTCCGTGCCGCCGGGGACGGCGCCGGCCGCGCCGCCCGCGACGGTCTTCTGGACGGCGAACCCGCCGACCTCCTGCACCGCCTCCGCGGCGTTCGTCAGCGTGACCTCGACGGCCGCACCCTCGGTCACCGTCACCGACGGCCCCGGGTCGAACGACGGGACGCCCCACACGACGCCCTCGATCGCGGGCAGCGGCTGCTGCTCCGCGAGCGTCACGACCGTGCCGACCGGCAGGTCCGCGGGGCCGCTCGCGAGCGTGCCGTCGGCGCGCACGGTGAGCGTGCCGGAGGTCGGGCCGTCGTAGGCGACGCCCGCGGGGACCGTCGCGCGCCAGTCGACGAGGAACGCGGTGCTCGCCGGGACGTCGCCCGCGGCGGAGCCCGCGACGGCCTTGCGGACCGTGAACCCGCCGACGACGGGGTCCGCGACGTTGGTGACCGTCACCGCGACGCCCGTCGCGCCCTCGACGACCGTCACCGGCCCGGCCGGGCTCACGACCGGGTCGCCCCACGCGACGCCGTCGACCACCGGGAGCGGCAGCCGCTCGGTGAACGTCACCGTCGTGCCGACCGGCAGGTCGGCGGGCCCGGCCACCACGGCGCCGTCCGCGAGCACGGTCAGGGTGCCGGTGAGCGCGCCGTCGTACGTCGCGCCCTGCGGCAGCGTGGCCGCCCAGTCGACGAGGAACGCGGTGTCCGCCGGGACGAGGCCGAGGGCGTCCCCGGCGAGGACCTTCGCGACCGTGAAGCCGCCCACGGCGGTGGTCCCGCCGCCGGCGTTCGCGGTGTTCACCACGGTGACCGTGACCGTGCGGCCCGCGGCGACGGTGAACTGCGCCGGGTCACCGAGCGGCTCGTCGTCCACGCGGACCACCGGCGCGCCCCACTCGACGCCCGCCACCGACGGCAGGTTCGTCTCGCGGACCGTGACGACCGTGCCCTCCGGCAGGGTCGGCCCGTTCACCAGGGCCCCGCTGATCGGGACCGTGAGCATGTCGCCGCCGGTGACGCCGTCGGGCTGCTCGTAGGTGTACTCGACCTGGAACGTCGTGCCCGCGGGCACGTCCGCCGCCGCCTCGCCCGTCACGGTCTTCTGCACGGCGAAGCTCGCGCCCCCGGTGCAGTCGAACGGACCGGGCCCGATCCAGGGGTAGCTGTGCATCTCGAGCCCGCCGGTGACGCTCGGGTCGCCGAACGTGAGGTTCCCTCCGACGAGGACGCGGCCGTTCGTGCTCGTCGTGATCGTCGCGTCCGCGACCGGCGCGACGATCGTGCCGAGGAACTGGTCGGCCCGGCCGAGCGCGAGGTCCGGCGTGGACGCGAAGTTCCACAGGATGCGCGCGGCCCAGCTGCCGAAGCCCGGGTTGGAGTTGAAGTCGTTGATGAACGGCGAGCCGTTCCCCTCCCAGTAGTTGGGGCTCATGCTCACCGGCGCGTCCCCGGTCACGTTGATCGCGATCGCGACGTCGTCCGGCACGTTCGCGAACACGACCTCGCGGACGCCCGCGAGCTGCGCGGAGTCGACGGTGAACACCTGCGGGTCGGCGGTGCCGGAGCCGGTGAAGGTGACCCGGGTCCCCGACACGACGCCCGCCGCGGTCGCGGGCCACCCGGCGATCGTCGCCGACGCGTCGGCGACGACGGCGCCGTACCCGGCCCACTCGCCGAGGGCCGCCGCCCCCATGCCCTGCGTGACCGGGGCGTCCGCGCCCGGCGTCGTCCCGGCGGTCGAGAGCGACCCGCCGCCCGTGACCGCGGCACCGACGTTCACGGCGCCGCCGGTCGGCAGCGTCGAGCCGACGGTGACGCTCGTCCCCGTCCCGATCTCCAGACCGCCCCCGACGGCGAGCATCACCGCGCCGTCGGGCGGCGTGATCTGCGAGCCCGCGCCGACCGCGCCGATGCTGAAGTTCCCGGGCCCGTCGATCGTCGTCCCCCCCGCGACGACGAGCAGTCCCTCCGACTCCGCGGCGCTCGCCGTGGCGTGGTAGTCGCCCCCGGTCCACACCGTGACGTTCGTGTCCGTGAACAGCGGGGGCGTCTGGCCGACGCTCGGCATGTCCCCCGGCGCGGGGCAGAAACCGACCGCGGCGGACGCCGGGCGCGCCTGCGGCCCCGAGACGAGGACGACGGCACCGGCCAGGGCGAGCACGGCGGCGACGAGCGCCGCGACCGCTCTGCGCAGGCGTCCGGGGGCGACGCGGAGGGAGGGTGGACGAGGGGTCATGCCGGGCTCCAGGTTCGGGGGGGAGGGCGCTGCGCGACCGCGAGGCCAGGACGCCATGTCACCCAGGAGACGCGCCGGGACGCGTCTCATGACGTGAGACCGGCGGTGACGTCGGTCATACCGCCGCCGGGCGGCGTCGGAGCGCCCGGGACGACGCCCCCTCCGCGGCCGTCGGGCTACCGTGGCGTCGGAGGTGTCGCCTGTGACCGCTCGAGCCCGGACCACCTGGATCGTCGTCGCCGTCGTGACCGCGCTCGCCGCCGTGGCCGCCGTCGCCTGGTACCTCACACGGCCCGCCCCCGCGCCGCAGACCGCGCCGTCGGGCACGCCGTCCGCCCCGGCCGACCCGACGCCGTCGGGCACGTCGCCGACGCCGTCCACCCCGCCCGCGGACCCTCTCGCCGGGTGGACGCTCGAGCAGAAGGTGGGGCAGCTCTTCATGGTCGGGGTCGACGTGCGGGACCCGCAGCAGGTGAGCTACGACGCCGTCTCGCGCCTTCACGTGGGCAACGTGTTCCTCGCGGGCCGCTCGCAGGCCGGGACCGGCCCGACGGCGGACCTCGTCGCGGGCTTCACGGCGCTCGTCTCCCCGGAGACGACGAACGGCACCCCGCTGTTCGTCGCGACCGACCAGGAGGGCGGGAAGGTCCAGGTGCTGCGCGGGCCCGGGTTCTCGCAGATCCCGACGGCGACCGACCAGGCCCGGCTCGACCCGGCGACGCTCCAGGCCGACGCGACCACGTGGGGCGCCGAGCTCGCCGCGGCGGGCGTGAACCTCAACCTCGCGCCCGTGATGGACCTCGTGCCCGAGGGGACGTCCGCGCAGAACCCGCCGATCGGGGCCTTCCAACGCAGCTACGGGTTCACCCCGGACTCGGTCACGTCGCACGCGAACGCGTTCAGCGCGGGCATGGAGGCGTCGGGCGTGGACGTGACGATCAAGCACTTCCCCGGGCTCGGCCGCGTCACCGAGAACACCGACACCGACACGGGCGTCACCGACGACGTGACGACGCGCGACGACCCGTCGGTCGCCGTCTTCGCGTCGGGCATCGAGGCCGGCGCGGCGTTCGTCATGACCTCCACGGCCGTCTACCCGCAGATCGACGGGACGCTCCCCGCGGCCTTCTCGCCCGTCGTCGTGGACGGGATGCTGCGGGGCGACCTGGGGTTCGACGGCGTCGTCCTCACCGACGACGTGTCCGCCGCGCAGCAGGTGCAGGCCTGGTCGCCCGCGGACCGTGCCGTCCTGACGATCGCCGCGGGCGGCGACATGGTGCTGGCGTCCGCGGACCCGAGCGTGGTCGAGCCCATGGTGGCGGCCGTCGTCGAGCGGGCGTCGAGCGACGACGCGTTCGCCGCGCAGGTCGACGCGGCCGTGCTGCGCGTGCTCGCGGCGAAGGAGCGGCTGCGCTGAGCGCGCGGCCCGGCGGTATAACTGACCGCATGGCTGCCCGTCGCCCCGCTCCCCGCCCGACGCTCGAGGCCGTCGCGGCCGTCGCGGGCGTCTCCCGCGCCACGGTGTCCCGCGTGATCAACGGCGTGCCGACGGTGGACCCGGCGATCGTGGCGGTCGTCGAGCAGGCGATCGACGAGACGGGCTACGTCCCCAACCTCGCCGCCCGGACGCTCGTCACCCGGCGCACGGGGTCGGTCGCGCTCGTCGTGTCCGAGCCGTCGGAGCAGCGCTCCCCGAGCCCGTTCCTCGAGCGGCTGTTCACCGACCCGTACATCGGGCGCGTGACGGCGGGCGCGCAGCAGGTGCTGCGCCCGCGCGACATCCACCTCGCGATCCTGCCCGCGGACCCGCCCGCGCACGACCAGGTCGTGCGCTACGTGCGGCAGGGGCACGTCGACGGCGTCCTGCTCGTCACGTCGAGCGCGAGCGACCCGCTGTCGGCGCGGATCGCGGCGCTCACGGTCCCGGTCGTGCTGTCGACGCACCTCGACGGGGTGGACGAGGCGGCCGGGGTGAGCTGGGTGGACCTCGACCAGGCCGCCGGCGGCCGGATCGCGGCCGAGCGTCTGGTCGCGGACGGCCGCACGCGGCTCGCGACCGTCGCCGGCCCGTCGGACGTGCCGTTCGCGCGGGGACGCCGCGACGGCTTCCTCGCGGCGGTGCGGGCCGCCGGGCTCGCGGAGCCCGTCGTCGTGGAGGGCGACTTCACGCGCGCGGGCGGGGAGGCCGCGGCGCGCGCGCTGCTCGCCGCGCGACCGGACGTCGACGGTGTGTTCGGCGCGAGCGACCTCATGGCCGACGGCGCGTCGCTCGTCCTGCAGGAGGCGGGCCGCCGCGTCCCGCAGGACGTGGCGGTCGTCGGGTTCGACGACTCGACGGTCGCGCGCCAGGCGCACCCGCCGCTCACGACGGTCCGGCAGCCGGTCGAGGAGATGGCGGCCGAGATGGCGCGCCTCCTGCTCGCCGCGATCGACGACCCGGACGCCGACGCGCGCTCGGTCCTGTTCGAGCCGCACCTCGTGGTCCGCGACTCCGCCTGACCCCCACCCGCTGAGTGCATGAAAAAGTCGCGGTCGGGACGTCCGACCGCGACTCTTTCCTGCACTCAGCGGGAGCGTGCCGTCCCGGGTCAGTGGCCCCCGCCCGCGACGAACGCGATGCCGGCCGCGATCGCGACGACCACGACGGCGAAGCACACGATCGCGCCGACCTGACGGGGGCGGGTCGCGCGCTCGACGCGCACGGTGCGGCCGTCGGACGTGAAGCGGCCGTCCGGGGTGCCGACCTCGACCGGCACGGCGCGCCCGGCGGCGAGCCGGACCCCCAGGGCGAAGAGGGCGGGCAGGCCCGCGCCGACCACGAGGCCTGCGACGACGACCTTGAGCAGCGAGTCGATCTCGACGAACACGGTTCTCTCCTCCGGGCTGCCGGTCAGACGCCCGCGCGCTGGCGCGAGGCGGGCGTGGTCGGGGTGGTCGGCGCCGGGGCGGGCGCGGCGTCGGTGAACGGGTCGGCGACGTCGAGGCGACGCTCGAGCGCGGCCTCGCGCGCCTCGACGACCTCGGACTCGAGCCCGGCGTCCACCGCGCCCTCCTCCCAGGCGTCGTTGACGTTCGTGTGGTCGACGGGCTTGCGGCGCGAGGCGATCCAGATGGCCAGCGAGGAGCCGACGAGGATCGCGAACACGACGACCGTCCCGGCGGCGCCCCCGATGCCGTGCTGGATGCCGTAGCAGGCCGCGCCGACGAGGCCGGCGGCCGGGAGCGTGAGGCCCCACGCGGCGAGCATGCGGCCCGCGACGCCCCAGCGGACCTTCGCGCCGGGCATCCCGACGCCCGAGCCGAGGATCGAGCCGGTCGCGACGTGCGTCGTCGAGAGCGAGTAGCCGAACAGGCCCGACATGAGGATGACCGCGGCGGACGACGTCTCGGCCGCCATGCCCTGGCGGGTGTCGATCTCGACGAGGCCCTTGCCGAGCGTGCGGATGATCCGCCAGCCGCCCAGGTAGGTGCCGAGGGCCATGAAGAACGCGCAGGACAGGATGACCCAGAACGGCACGCTCGAGTCGGCCGGGACGGCGCCCGCCGCGATGAGCGCGAGCAGGATGATGCCCATCGACTTCTGCGCGTCGTTGGTGCCGTGCGCGAGCGAGACGAGCGACGCGGAGCCGACCTGGCCCCAGCGGAACGCCCGCGTGGAGACGTCCTCGGGGACGTCGCGCGTGAGGCGGGCCACGGCCCACGTGCCGACGCTCGCGACGCCGACCGCGATGAGCGGGGCGAGCAGCGCGGGGATGAGCACCTTGGCGGCGACGCCGCTCCAGATGACGCCCTGCGTGCCGACGGCCGCGAGCACGGAGCCCACGACGCCGCCGATGAGGGCGTGCGACGAGCTCGACGGGATGCCGAGCAACCAGGTCAGGAGGTTCCAGGTGATGCCGCCCACGAGTCCCGCGAGGACGACCTCGAGGGTGATGACGTCGGCGTCGACCAGACCCTTCGCGATGGTCGCCGCGACGGCCAGGGAGAGGAACGCCCCGACCATGTTGAGGACGGCGGAGAGGGCGACGGCGGTCTTGGGCTTGAGGGCCTTGGTGGCGATGGACGTGGCCATCGCGTTGCCCGTGTCGTGGAAGCCGTTGGTGAAGTCGAAGGCCAGTGCGGTCACGACGACGAGCACCAGCAGGAGCGTCTCGGTCACGTCGTCCATGGTGCGGTCACGACCGCCGCGCGCTCGACCATCCTGTGGATTCTTCCGCCACTGTTCACCGACAGTTCATCCGGCGTTCGAAGCCCTCGTTCGAACGCCGGAGAGGCCCGTCGGCGTCCGGGGCGGACAGCCCGGGAGCGGGGGCGGACGGCCCCTGGCGCGGCCGCGTCGGACGTGCCCGGCGCGACCGTCCGCCCGCGTCAGGCCGGGGTGCGGGCGGCGAGCTCGGCGAGGGTGTCGTCGAGGTCGGCGACGACGGTCGCGACGGTCTCGCGCTGGGTCCGCGCGCGCTCCGCCGACGCGGCCACGGCGGTGCGCGCCTCGGCGAGGTCGGCCTCGAACCGGTCCGCGCGGGCCTGCGCGTCGGCGCGCTGGTCGCGTGCCCGCCGCTCCCCCGCGAACCACTGCCACGCGGCGAGGCCGGCCGCGACGACGGCCACCGTGAACCACGCCGGCGAGGCGGCGAGGCCGAGCACGACGCCGAGCAGCGCGACCGCGCCGGTCCCGCCGACGGCGCCCCACGACACGCCGTCCACCGGCTGCGCGAGGAGCTCCGCGCGGGCGGTCGCGGCCGGTGCGGCGCCGTCCTCGGTCGGCGTGACCGTCACGGTGCGGCGCCCGAGGCGCAGCTCGCGCGACGGCGCGGGCGCCCCCGCGAGCTCCGCCGCCCGCGCGTGGGTCGCGGCCCGCAGCTCCTCGGCGACGAGCGGGCCCGCGAGCGCCGCACGCCCGGGGTCGGTCCCGCGGGCGTCCTCGACGAGCAGGTCGACGAGCGTCCCCGCGGGGGCGTCCCACCCGGGCCCGTCCTCGCGGGGTGCTCGCCCGACGCGCTCGTCGAGCAGCGCCGCCCGGTCCAGGAGCCCGCGCTCCACGGGCGCCCCCTCGTCCACGAGCGACGCGACGACGCGGAGCAGCGCCGCGCCGGGCGCCTCGGGGGTCCCGGCCGGGTCGTCGGCGCCCCCGGCGGCCTGCGAGTCCGCCGCACCGGCGGCGGACGCACCGGCGGCGACGGCGGCGGGTGCGACGGCGGGCGTCGGCGCGCCGGTCGGGAGGGGTCCGGGGGCCGGCGCGAGCACCGCGACCTCCCCCGCCACGAGCGCGCGCGACCACGCCGTCCACGACCGCAGGAGCGGGAGCGCGTCGGGGGCGGCGGCCCGACGACGCGCCCCGGCCGCGTCCCCCGCGGCCTCGGGGCTGCCCCAGGCCGCGCCGTCGGCGGGCGCCGCGGGCAGCGACGGTGCTGCCTCCAGGAGCCGGGCCCGCCAGCGGGCGCGCGCGTCGTCGTCGAGCAGCGCGACCCGCTCCGCGAGCGCGCGGCGCACGACCTCCACCCCGTCGCCGCCGAGGTGACCGGCCGCGGCCGCGACCCACAGCGCGCGCTCGGCCCCGGTCACGCCCACCTCGTCCGGCCCCTCGCCCGCGCCCGGCGACGGCTCGGGGGCGCCGTCGGCGCTGCCCCAGCCCGCGGCGGGCAGGACCGGCGCGTCGAGCACCCCCGGCACCCACTCGCGCGCGAGGCCGGGCTGCCCGACGAGCGCGCACACCGCGACGAGGTACGTCGCGGCACGACGGCGGTCGCGCAGCAGGGCCTCCTCGGCCGCCTCCCGGTCGAGCCGCCCGGCGGGGAGCTCGGCGACCGCGAGCGCGGCGGGCACGAGCCAGTAGCCGGGCACGTCCACGAGGTCCGGGGAGCGCCGCAGGTGCGACACGTCGCCCTCCCCCGTGACGACGGCGCTCGTGAGGGCGCGCGCCGCGTCGCGGGCGCGGCGCGCGGGCGTGAAGAGCGCGAGCTCCTCCCGGACCTCGCCGAGCTCGATGAGCGCGTTGACGAGGCGGGTCAGCACCTCGACGCGGCTCGACAGGTCGCCCTCGAGCGACCGCAGGCGGCGGTGGAGCGACGCCTCGCGGGACCGCGCCATCGCGGCCTGGGCGGCGAGCTCGTCGGACAGGGCCCGCATGTTGCCCTGGTCGCTGCGCCAGGAGCTGTACGTCGACATGCGCGCGAGCGTACTCAGCCGGGCGGCGCTGTCGAGGGGGAGAACTCCCCCGGCGTGGGCCGTCGGCGCGGGACACCGATGCCGGGCCCGGCCGCGCGGTCAGCGGCGCGGGCGCATGAGGGGCGGGTCGAGCACCGCGGGCACGCTCGCCGGGGCGTCGTCGGGGTCGGGCGCGGCGGCGTCGGTCGTGGCGGTGTCGGCCGCGGCAGTGTCGGCCACGGCGGCGTCGGGACCGGGGCCCGGCTGCGGGCCCGGCGCCGGGCGCGCGGCCCGGTAGAGCGCCGCCGGCCGCCCGGTCCCGCCCGACGTCGTGCGGCCCGTGTCCTCGAGGAAGCCCGCGGTCGTCGTGGCCTTGCGGGAGAAGTTCCGCGGGTCCAGCCGCACGCCCCAGACGGCCTCGTAGACGCGCCGCAGGTCGGCGACGGTGAACTCGGGCGGGCAGAACGCCGTCGCGAGCGCGGAGTACTCGAGCTTGGCGCGGGCCCGCTCGACGCCGTCGGCGAGGATCCGCGCGTGGTCGAAGGCGAGGCCGGGCCCCGGGCCGTCCCCGAGCAGGGGCTCGACGGGGTGCCAGGCCGCTCCCCCGGCGTCGGACCCGGCGTGCACGACGCCGAACTCGGGCGCGAGCAGGAGGTACGCGACCGAGAGGACCGGGCCGCGCGGGTCGCGGTCGAGCGGGCCGTAGGTGCGGAGCTGCTCCAGGTGCCCGGGCGGACGGACGCCCGTCTCCTCGGCGAGCTCGCGGCGCGCCGCCTGGGCGAGCCGCTCGCCCGGCAGCACGAACCCGCCCGGGAGCGCGAGCGCGCCACGGTACGGCTCGACGCCGCGCTCGACGAGGAGCACGTGCAGCGCGTCGTCGCGCACGGTGAGCGCGACGACGTCGACCGTGACGGGCAGCAGGGCCGCGCCGTGCGGGACGTCGGGGGCCGGTGCGGCGGGTGCGGTCATGAGCTCATCGTCGCATATTCGCGTCAGGTTGACGAGAACTGGCGCACCGGCCTACGCTCTTTATCGTCAGGTTGACGAAAACAGATCGGAGACGACCATGGCCACCATCCGCACCTACCCGTGGACGCGGCACTTCCTCGGGAGCCCCACCGGGCACGTCGTGCACCTGCGCCGCGGGCGCGTCGCCCACGAGGGCGTCGGTCAGGCGTTCTGGTTCCGGCCCACGACGTCGGTCCTCTCCGAGGTCCCCGTCGACGACCAGGAGCTCCCCGTCTTCTTCCACGCCGTGACGGCCGACCACCAGGACGTCACCGTGCAGGCCGGCGTGACGTATCGGTTCGCCGACCCGGTGACCGTCTCGCAGCGCCTCGACTTCGCGGTCGACCCGGGCAGCGGCGAGACGAGCACCGCGGGGCGCGACCAGGTGACGAGCATCGTCGGGCGCCTCGCGCAGAGCCGGGCCACCGACGCGCTCGCCGCGATGCCCCTCGCCGACGCCCTGACGACCGGCGTGCCGCGCGTGCGCGACGTCCTCACCGAGGCGCTGACCACCGACCCGCGCCTCACCACGACGGGCATCGTCGTCATCGGCGTCCAGGTGCTCGCCGTCCGGCCGGAGAAGGACGTCGAGCGCGCGCTCCAGACGCCCGCGCGCGAGCACGTGCAGGCCGAGGCCGACCGCGCGACCTACGAGCGCCGGGCTCTCGCCGTCGAGCGCGAGCGGGCCATCGCGGAGAACGAGCTCGCGAGCCGGATCGAGCTCGCGACCCGGCGCGAGCGCCTCGTCGCCCAGGAGGGCGCGAACGCGCGGCGCGAGGCCGAGGAGAAGGCGGCCGCCGCCCTCGTCGACGCCCGCGCGACCGCCGAGCGCGCCCAGCTCGCGACCGACGCGAAGGCGGAGCAGGTGCGCGTCGTCGGCGCGGCCGAGGCCGCCGCCGAGCAGGCCCGCATGGACGTGTACGCGAGCGCCGGGCAGGGCACGCTCCTCGCGCTCGCGCTGCGCGAGGCCGCCGGGTCGCTGCCGGACGTGCAGAACCTCACCATCACGCCCGACCTGCTCACCGGGGTGCTGTCGACCCTGGCGCGCGGGCTCGGCCCCGACGGCGGGTCGCCCGCCACGGCGACCGGGAAGGCGGCCTGACGATGCTCCGGCGACGCGCCGTCGTCGTGCACCGGCGGACCGAGCTCGACGACCTGCTGGACCGGCACGGGACGCGCGGCCAGGCGGAGTTCTTCCTCCGGTCGCGGGGCCGGTCGCTGGCCGAGGTACAGGCGCGGCACGACGCCCTCGCGGCCGCGCGCGACGCCGTCGTGGCCGCCCTGCCCCCGGGCTGGGCGCGCGCCGACGTCGAGCGCGCGGACCTGTCGCGGTTCCTCGTCGCGCCCGAGGACGTGGTGGTGGTCGTAGGGCAGGACGGCCTCGTCGCGAACGTCGCGAAGTACCTGCACGGCCAGCCGGTCCTCGGCGTCGACCCGGAGCCCGGCGTGAACGCGGGCGTGCTCGTGCGGCACCCGGTCGCGGCGGCGACGGCCCTCCTGCGCGGGCTCGGGGCCGACGCCGAGGCGCCGGGCGGCGCGCCCGACCGGGTGGCGCTCCTGCCCGTCGACGCGCTCACCATGGTCCGCGCCGACCTCGACGACGGCCAGCACCTCACCGCGCTCAACGAGGTGTTCGTCGGTCACCCCAGCCACCAGAGCGCGCGCTACACGCTGCGCTGCGGCGCAGGTGAGGAGCGGCAGTCGTCGTCGGGCGTGCTCGTCGCGACGGGCACGGGCGCGACCGGCTGGTGGGCGTCGCTCGCGCACGACCGCGGCGGACGGCGGGCCCCGGGGCGCACCGAGCACCGGCTCGGCTGGTTCGTCCGCGAGGCGTGGCCCTCGCCCGCGACGGGCGTCTCGCTCACCGAGGGCGTCGTCGAGGAGGGGGCCGACGTCGCGCTCACCGTCGCCTCGGACCGGCTCGTCGTGTTCGGCGACGGCGTGGAGGACGACCGCCTCGTCGCCTCGTGGGGCCAGACGGTGACGGTCCGCACCGCCGACGCCCCGCTCCGCCTCGTCCGCCCCTGACCCCCGGCCGAGGCGCCCGCCGGTGGACCCGATTTCACCCGGGTGATCCGTCGGGACGGCGAGGGTCGGTGGGTAGCATCGCAGCGGTCACGGGATCCCCATGACTCCCCCCTCCCGCGGGCCTGGCCTGCGGGGACGCCGACCCCACGAGCCCACCGAGGTCCCGCCATGAGCACGCCCATCGCCTTCACCGACAACGTCCGCGACCTGTCGAACGCCGGGGGCTACCAGTTCGAGTTCCGGTGCGAGCGCTGCGGCAACGGCTACCGCTCCGCCTACCGGACGGACGTCGTCGCGAAGGGCAGCAGCCTCGTCCAGGCGGCGGGCCGGTTCTTCGGGGGCAAGGTCGCCGACCTCTCCTACGCGGCGGGGTCGTGGGCAGCGGACCGCCAGACCAACTCGTCGGCGAAGGACAAGGCGCTCGACGCCGCCGTCGGCGAGGTGCGCGACGCGTTCCGCCAGTGCCACGGGTGCGGCGACTGGATGTGCCACGAGGTCTGCTGGAACGAGGCCGTGGGGCAGTGCGTGCGTTGCTCGCCCAAGCAGGTGGAGGAGCTCGCCCAGCTCCAGGCCGAGGCCCGCCGGTACCAGGTCCAGGAGCAGCTCCGCACGACCGACCTCGTCGGCGGCGCGGACCTGCGGACGGCCGCCGTCACGCGGTGCCCGTCGTGCGGCGCGAAGGTCGACGGCGGCAAGTTCTGCCCCGAGTGCGGCGAGCGCCTGGCGCAGGTGGCCGCGTGCCGCGAGTGCGGCACGCAGAACGCCGCGGCCGCGCGCTACTGCGCGGAGTGCGGCAGCCCGCAGTCCGTCTGACCCCCCGCCGCCGAGCATGCGGTCACAGCCCGTCCCCGACGCCGGACGCGCAACAACCCCATGCTCGGCGGCCTCGCGGGGTCAGTCTCCTCGTGGGGCGTCGTTCTGGTGCTGCTCGCGCTCGCGGCGGGCGCGGAGCACCGCCTCGCGACGCTCGCCGATGGCGTCGCTCGTCAGGTTCGTGAGGCGGTCCTGCTCGGCGCGGGCCGCGGCGCGCTCCGCCTCCACGCGTGCGCGGTGCTCCTCCGACTGCGGGCGCGACCGGACGACGCGCGGGCCGTCGCGCATCACGTACCCGTCGGCGTGCCGCTCGAGCCACCGCTCGCGCCGCGCCGCGCGCACGCGCTCGCGGTGGAACCGCCAGTCCCACCGGCGCCGCAGGGCGACCACGGACCAGAGCGCGAAGGGGACCGCGGCCACGACGAGCACGACCCGCCAGCCGGGCGGCAGCGCCGTCGACGCCCCCGCGCTCGCGAGCACCCACGCGACGCCGGCCGGGACCGCGGCCCCGGCCTCGCGGCGGTCGGGGTGCCAGCCGCAGACGGCGAAGCGCACGAGGGTGTCCGTGAGCCGCGAACGCCGCTGCGGCTGGAGGGGCACGGGGAGCGGCCCGGGCACGGGCGGCCCGAGCGTCGTGCCCGGCGCGACCCGGCTCGTGAACGACAGCCGGTCGTCCCGGGACGACGGCCGCAGCGCCCGCCCGGCGTGCACGAACGCCAGCGCGGCGAGCGGCCAGACGGCGCACGACAGGTACCACGCGACCGGGCCGGCGAGCGCCACGGCGACCGGCGCGACGACCGCGAGCCGCCCGAGCTCGGCGCCGGGCGACGCGACGAGCTCGGCCCAGGGCTCCTGGTCCGCCGGCGGCGCGAGCAGCCCGTACGCCGCGGGCGCGAGGTACAGGCCCAGGAGGGCGAGCCCGACGGCCGTCCCCACCAGCCCGACGGCGAGGTACCCGACCGGGCGCAGCAGCAGCGCGGCCCTCCCGGGCGGCGTCGCGTCGCGCGCCGTCCGCGGGTCGGGCGTCACGGTCTCGTCGGTCATCGCTCCCCCTCCGTCTGCGGCCTCACGCCCGCGGGCACGTCACCGGTCGGCCAGCCCGAGCACGTCGAGCACCCACGCGTCCTCGTACGCGACCTCGCGCCAGCCCTCGTAGCGGCCCGAGACCCCGCCGTGCCCGGCGTGCATCTCGATCTTCAGCAGCGCGGGCGCCCCCGCGGCGCGCAGGCGCGCGACCCACTTCGCGGGCTCGACGTACAGCACCCGCGTGTCGTGGAACGACGTCACGGCGAGGATCCGCGGGTAGTGCGACGCGTCGTCGGGCACGTTCTCGTACGGGGTGTACGTGCGCATGTACCGGTAGACGTCGGGATCGTGCAGCGGGTCGCCCCACTCGTCCCACTCGACGACGGTGAGCGGGAGGGACGGGTCGAGGATCGAGGTGAGGGCGTCGACGAACGGCACCTGCGCGAGCACGCCCGCGAAGAGCTCGGGAGCGAGGTTCGTCACCGCGCCCATGAGCAGCCCGCCCGCCGAGCCGCCCTGCGCGACGAGCCGCTCCGGGCTCGTCCAGCCGGCGTCGACGAGGTGCCGCGCGACCGCGACGAAGTCCGTGAACGTGGTGCGCTTGGCGAGCGTCTTGCCCTCGTCGTACCAGCGGCGCCCCATCTCGCCCCCGCCGCGCACGTGCGCGACGGCGAACACGACCCCGCGGTCGAGCAGCGACAGGCGCGAGATCGAGAACCCCGGGTCGATGCTGATCTCGTACGACCCGTAGCCGTACAGCAGGAGCGGCGCCGGCTCGGCGCCCGTGCCCGTCGCGTCCAGCCCGACGGCGTCGCGCCGCCACACGAGCGACACCGGCACCTGCGTGCCGTCCTCGGCCGTGGCCCACTCGCGGCGCTGCACGTAGTCCGCGGCGTCGTAGCCGCCGAGCACGGGCTGCTGCTTGAGGAGCGTGAGCTCGTCGGTCTCGACCCGCAGGTCGTACACGGTCGACGGCGTGACGAAGCTCGTGTAGCTCAGCCGGACGTTCGGCTGGTCCCACTCGGGGTTCGCACCGAGCGCCGCGGTGTACAGCGGCTCGTCGAACGCGACCTCGTGCACGTGCCAGAGGTCGGTCGCAGGCGCCGGTGTGTCTCCTGTGCGGATCGGGGTCGGCAGGCCCGCGGGCCGCGGCGGCTGGGGGCTCGCGAGGTCGATCACGCCGACCCGCGAGAGCGCGTCGCGCCGGTAGGAGACGACGAGGTGCCCGGCGAACGCGTCCACGGCCTCGAGCCGGGTCGCGGGGTCGTGCGGCACGACGACGGTCGCGCCGCCCGGCCCGGCGGAGACTTCGGCGACACCGGTGACGACGAGCTCGAAGTTCTCCGCGCCGTCGTTGTGCAGGACGAGCAGCACGTCCCGCTGATCCACCGCCCCGCCGAGCACGGGGTCGGCGACCGGATTCTCGTCAGGACGGTCGCCGACCGCGTGCTCGGCGGTCGGGAACCACGTGCTCGGCAGGACGGCGTGCTCGACCGTGTACTCGACGCCCTCGCGGCGCGGCCACACCACGCGCGCCTCGCCCGTCGGGTCGTCGGCGTCGATCAGCCACGTCTCGGACGTGATCTTCGAGCCCACGTCGATCTGCACGAACCGCTGCGAGCGCGAGACGCCCACCCCGACCCAGAACCGCTCGTCGGGCTCCTCGAAGACGACGACGTCCTGCGTCGCGGGCGTGCCCACCTCGTGGCGCCACACGCGCCAGGGCCGCCACGCGTCGTCGACCGTCGGATAGAACACGTACCGCCCGTCCGGGGAGAAGACGGCGCCCGGGAACGTCCCCGGGACCTCGTCCACGAGGTCGGTGCCGGACTCCAGGTCGCGGACCCGCAGCGTGTAGCGCTCGTCGCCCACGACGTCGACCGCGTACGCGAGCCGCGTCCCGTCGGCCGAGACGTCGAACGACCCGAGCGAGAAGAACTCGTGGCCCTCGGCCTCGACGTTGTCGTCGAGGAGCACCTGCTCGCCCGGCACGGGCACGCCCGGCTCCAGCACGGGCGGCACCCAGGCCGACGGCGCGTCGCTGCCGAGGCTCGCGTCGATCGGGGCGCGGGCCCGGATCGGGTACTGCGACCCCTCGACCGTGCGCGCGTAGTACCAGTGCGCGCCCTGCCGCACCGGGACGGACAGGTCCGTCTCGAGCGTGCGGGCCTTGATCTCCTCGAAGATCCGCTCGCGCAGCGGCTCGAGGTGCGCGAGGCGCGCCTCGGTGTACGCGTTCTCGGCCTCGAGGTGCGCGACGACCTCGGGCGACTCCTTGTCCCGCAGCCACTCGTAGTCGTCGTCGACCGTCTCGCCGTGGTGCGTGCGCGGCGCGGGACGACGGAGGGCGACGGGCGCCTGCGGAGTCTCGGGCGCCTCGGCCACCTCGGGCTCGGGAGAAGACGGCGTGGCGGGCTGCGTGAGGTCGTCGGGCATCTCGCCAGGGTAGTGCCGGGACGCGGCCGTCAGGCGTCCGGGGCGTCGACCTGCTCCAGGTCGCCGGGCAGCCACGTGCGGTCGAACCACGGCTCGAGCGGCCCGTACAGGCGCAGCATGGGGAACCAGGACTTCCCCGGGACCGTCCCGACCCAGTTGTGCTCGCGCCCCGCGGGCGGCTCCGGCCCGAACCAGAGCACGGTGCTCCCGTCGTCCTCCGTCGCGACCGTGCCGCCGAGGCTCATGAGGCTGGGGTGCGGGTCCGCGGTGCGCAGGAGGGAGCGGGTCTGCGTGTCGTAGAGGTCGACGGACCAGAAGTTCTTCGCGGGCGGGTTCGGCGGCAGCACGAGCCGGTACGTGCGGCCGCCGTCGAGGACGTCGCCCCGCGCGTCGTGCGCCGTGTACGCGTAGGCCGACCCGGCGCCGACCTGGGCGTGCGCCATCGCGGGCGTGATGACCGTCGCGAAGAAGTGGAACTGCGTGCGCGCGTCGAGCAGGCGCGCGCCGTCAGCGAGGAACTCGTACGACCCGCCGATGAACGCGTCGAGCCAGCGCGACCCCGGGGCGATCCGCGCCGCCGGGTCGCGCGGCGAGTAGACGAGCGCCCGGCTGATCGCCGCGGCCGTCCGCGCGGCCGCGTCGAGCGTCGCCCGGCGCTCCGGGTCGGGGTCGAACGGCCGGCCGTGGACGATGCCGAGCGACCGGAGCGCGCCCGCCCGCTCGGGGTCCAGCGCGCCCGGCGGCTCCTCCGCCACCAGCTCGGCGACCTCGTCGAAGAACGAGACGTCGCTCGCGTGCACGGTGTTGATCCGAGCGCCTGCGATGTTGACGAACTCCGTCGGCGGCGGGTCCGCCGCCTCGGCGAGCGGGTAGATCCGGGTCTCCTTCATCGCGGGCACGCCGCCGAGCGCGCGCAGCACGACCCAGTTGGTGAACGTGGGCGTGCGGTGCACGAAGTAGCCGTCCGGCACCTCGCCGTCGTAGCCCGGCGGGAGGAACAGGTACCGGCCGCCCTCGCCCCGGTCCGGCCCGGCGATGCCCATGTCCGCGACGTAGCGGAACCAGAAGTCGTCCACGACGCACAGCGACTGCCGGGGCGGCTCGATCACGAGCGGCCCCGTCTCGCGCAGGTCGACGAAGAGCGACCCGTACGTCGTCTCGGTGTTCGCGGTGAGGAAGATGCCGTTCGAGTCCGCCCGCGGGTCGGTGTACCCCACCTGGTTCGAGCGGAGCAGGCCGAGGCTGCGGAACCCGCGCCGCATGGCGACGAGCGAGGCGCCCGGCATGGCGTCGAGGAACGCCGCGACCCCGCGGACGAAGTCCAGCGACCCGTAGAGCCGGTCGAGGGAGCCCGACGCGGGGACGCCGTCGACGAGCTCGACCGGACCGAACGGGGTGTCCAGAGGGGAGGGGGTGCTCACGGCCGCGACGGCGGTGGCCAGCGGGTCGGTGCTCGGCTCGGTCATCGCTCAGGCCCTTCGTCGCGGGTGCGGAGGCGGGACGCGCGCGCTCGACGTCGAGCGGCTGAGCCGACCGTAGGACGCACCGGGCGGTCGCGCGACCGCGAGCGTGCGGGGGCGTCAGCCGAGGAGGGCGACCGTCTGCCCGTCCCAGCGCAGGAGCCGGCCCTGCACCGGGAGGAGCCCGCCCCAGCCGCCGTCGAGGTCCTCCGACCAGACGATCGACCCCGACGACAGTTCGAGCGCCACGACGCGCGAGCTCGCCCCCGTCGCGGGGTCGACGAGCACGAGGAAGGCGCAGCGCCCGTCGGTGAACGCCTGCGTCACCACGGCGCCGTGGCCGCGCTCGCCCGCGAGGTCGTCGACGAACCGCGACCACGTCTGCTCGCCCGACAGCGCGTCCAGCCCCAGGACCGTGCTCGCCGTCCCGACGACGGCCGTGCCCTCCGCGACGACGTACACGGCCTCGGGCACGCGGGCGCCGTCGAACGTCCACAGGCGCGCGCCCTGCTCGTCGTAGGCACGCAGAGCGATGCCGTCGCGCACGAGGAGCACGCCCGGAGCGGGGTCGTCGGTCGCCTGCGGGTCCAGGACCTCGCCCGGCACGTCGAGGAGCGGCGTCCCGTCCGGGTCGAGCACGCGGTCGGCGCGCAGCGCGCCGTCCGACCCCTGCCGGTCGGCGTCGACGAGGAACCGCCCGCCCGCGAGCGGGACCGCGCCGTCGGTCGGGACGTCCGGGTCGTCGAGGCGCTCGCCGTCCGGCAGGAACGACGCCGCGACGCCGCACCCGCCCACGTCGACCAGGGTCTCCGTCGCGACGAGCAGCAGCCGCTCCGGGTCGACCTCCTCCCCGCCGGTCTCGGCGTGCCACGACGTGCACGACCACGGGACGTCCTGGAACGGCAGCTCGCGCCGCCAGCGCACCGCGCCCGTGGCGGCGTCCTCGAGCGTCACGACGACGTCCCGCCCCGCGACGCCGTCGACGGACTCGCCCGCGCCGGGGTCGACGGCGACGGGGGCACCGCTCGGCGCGCCCGGCTCGCCCACGCGCTCGGCCCGCACGAGGCCGCCGTCCGGGCCGGGGACGAGCAGCGCCCCCGCGGTCTCCGCCTGCCGCTGCCCGACGACCCGCCCGCGGGCGTCGAGCACCGTCACGGTCGCCGTGCCCTCCCCCGGCCGGGACGGCGGGCTGACGTCGTACCAGGACGGCGCGACCCCCGACCCGGCGACGCACACCACCGTGCGCGACGGCACGGCCGACCGCTCCCACGGGCTCCACGACCCGCACACGGCCTCGTCGCCGCCGGCCGGCACGCGCCACGCCTCGGCCCCCGTGTCGAGGTCGAGCGCCACCGCCTCGTCGCCGTCCACGGTGACGAGCAGGCCCGGGAGGAAGGCCGTCCCGCGGTCCGCCGCGGCGGGGGCGCGCCACTGCTCCGTCGGGGCGGTGTCGAGCGCGCGGACCGCGCCGCGCGCCGTCTCCAGCCGCTCCTGCGCGTCCCGGCTCGTCGCGGCGTCGACGACGAGCATCCCGCCGACGACGAGCACGGCCACCCCGGTCGCGACCGCGGCGGCCACGGCCCGACGGCGGCCGGGACCAGGCGGCGTCTTCGGCACCTCAGGGGGTGCCCCCGCCGACCGTGGTCCAGGACCGGGCGCACCAGGCGCTCCGGGCGCTCCGGGCGCTCCGGGAGGCAGTGGAAAGGTCGTGCCGCGCGGCACGGCGTGCGGTCCGCCGAGCAGCACCGGGTGCGGCGCGTCGAGGAGGTCGAGGTCGTCGTCGACCCCGGCCGTGTCGACGAGCTCGAACGTCCGGCGGCCGTCGCCGCCGTCTCCCCGTCGGAGCGGCACCCCCTCAGCGTAGGCCGGTCGTCAACCGAGCCGGGCGATCTCCGACTGCCCGATCCGCAGGAGCCGGCCCTGGAGGGGAACGGGCCAGGAGCCCTCCTCCGGCCCGACACCACCGGACCACGCGACGTGACCGTCGGCGAGGTCGATCGCGAGAAGGTCCGTCCGCCCGTCGTCCTGGTAGGCGAGCAGGATCGCGCGCCGCCCGTCCGTGTAGGCGGTGTCCATCCAGCTGACGCTCCCGCCGGCCGCGGCCTCGACCGTCTCGCGGTCGAGGGACCAGCGCACCGTCCCCGTGGTCGCGTCGAGCCCGGTCATCCAGCCCGTGCTGGAACCCCCGGACACGACGACCGTGTCGTGCGTGGCGACGAGCACCGCCTCGGGCGCCACCACCTCCGACGAGCGCCACAGCTCGCTGCCGTCACCGTCGAACGCGACGAGCTCCCCCTCGGACCGGGCGAGGAGCGGCGCGTCCGAGCCGTCGCTCGAGCGCGGCACGAGGATCGGGCCGGGCGGCTCCCAGCGCACGGCGCCGTCCGCCGCAAGGACGGCGCGCGCCGCGTCGCGCGGTGCGGTCGCCGCCGAGCCCCAGGTGGAGGCATACCCCGACGGGTCGCGGTAGTACGTGCCGTCCGCGAGCGCGACGACTCCGTCCAGCGGGTTCTCCTGGTCGTCGAGGCGCTCGCCGCCCGGCGTGAACCACGCCGTGACGCCGCAGCCCTCGACACGAACGAGGTGCGTCTCGGTCGCCGCCCACAGGTTCTCGAGCTCCGCCCGGATCGTCTCCGTCCCGTCCGCCTCGGTCCAGCCGACGCACTGTCCTGACCCTTCGACGAACGGCACGTCGGCCTCCCAGCGCGTGTCGCCCGTGAGCGCGTCCTCGACGCGGACGACGGCGGGGCGCCCCAGGGGGAGGTCGGCGACCTCCCCGGTGGCCACGTCCTGCTCGACGACGGCGCCGTCGCCCGCGGGGACCTCGCCGACGCGCTGGGCCCGGAGGAGCGTGCCGTCGGTCCCGGGGATCGGCGCGCCGCCGGCGGACGTCGTGTCGCGGCGCCCGAGCACCTCGCCGTCCGCGGCGAGCACCGTGACCGCCCAGTCCGACGCGAGGACGCGGCCGGTCTCGGGGTCGAGCTGCAGGTCGGTCACGCCCCCGAGTCCGACGGCGTCCGACGACGGCGCCACGCACACGAGCGTCGAGGCGGGCTCACCGAAGGGCAGCGACCACAGCAGCTGGCCGCCGCACGACGCGTGGGCGCCGACGTCGACGCGCCAGCGCTCCGCCCCGTCGTCGAGCGAGCGGGCGACGGCGGTCCCGTCCTCGACCGTCACGACCGCCCCGGGCAGGAGCGCGAGCCCGCCCGAGACCTCGACGTCAGCCGTCCAGCGCTCGACGGGCGCGTCGGGCAGCGGCTCCAGGCCGCCGGGCGCGGCCCGCAGCCGCTCCACGTCGGCCCGGCCCTGCCACGCGTCGACCGCGAGCATGCCGCCCAGCACGAGCGCGACCCCCGCCGCGACCCCCGCGACGACCGCCGCAGGCCGTCCCCGCCGGGGCGGCCCACCCTCGGCCGGGTCGCTCTCCGCCGGGTCGTCCTCGGCCGGGTCGTCCTCGGCCGGGTCGTCGTCGACCGACGCACGCCTGGGCGGGCCGTCGGGTCCCGCGGGACCGTCCGTCGCCCCGAGGGCGGCACGGACGCCCGCCGTCACGCCCGGCGTCCAGGTCGTGCCCCCCGTCGCGCCGGACGGCACGCCGCGCGGCCCGCCCGGCGAGACCGGGCCCGGACCGCCGAGGGCGTCGTCGTCCGCGTCGACGTCCTCGGACTCGACCAGCTCGAAGGTCAGTCGGTCCCGGGCGTCACGTCGTCGGAGCGGCACGCGGCCAGCCTAGGCCAGCGCGCCCGACGGCGGACCGCCCCCGGCCATGCCCGACCCGGCCGGACGCGCCCGGCGGCGCGTCCGGCCGAGGACGGCGTGCCCGTCACGCGACGCCGAGGTACGCCTCCTTGATGCTCGAGTCCGCGAGCAGCTCGCGCCCGCCGCCGCTGCGCACGACCTCGCCCGTCTCGAGCACATAGGCGCGGTGCGAGCGTGACAGCGCCTGCTGCGCGTTCTGCTCGACGAGCAGCACCGTCGTCCCCTGCGCGTTGATCTCCGACACGATGCGGAAGATCTGCTGGATGACCATGGGCGCGAGCCCCATCGACGGCTCGTCGAGGAGCAGCAGCCGCGGCCGGGCCATGAGCGCGCGCCCGATCGCGAGCATCTGCTGCTCGCCGCCCGACATGGTGCCGCCCACCTGCTCCTTGCGCTCCGCGAGCCGCGGGAACAGGTCGAAGACGCGCTCGACCGTCTCGTCGTGCTCGGCCTTCGACGCGAACGTGCGCGCGTAGGCGCCCATCTCCAGGTTCTCGACGACCGTCATGCCGGGGAAGATGCCGCGGCCCTCGGGCGCCTGCACGATGCCCTCGAGCACGCGCAGGTGCGCCTTCATCTTTGTGATGTCCTTGCCGTCGAACAGCACCTTGCCCCGCGCTACCGGGCGGATGCCCGAGATGGCGCGCATCGTCGTGGTCTTCCCGGCGCCGTTGGCCCCGATGAGGGTGACGAGCTCGCCCTCCTCGACGGTGATCGAGATGCCGCGCACGGCCTCGATGCGCCCGTAGGCGACCGTCATGTCCTGCAGCTCAAGCAGGGGCATGGCCGCTGCCTCCTTCGGTGGTGGGGGCCGCGGGCCCGACGCCGTCCGGGCCGTCCAGCTCCTCGTCGGGCACGCCGAGGTAGGCCGCGACGACCTTGGGGTCGTTCGTGACCTCGTCGGGCGTGCCGTCCGCGATGACGCGCCCGAACTCGAGCACGACGATCCGGTCGGTCACCCCGCGCACGAGGCGCATGTCGTGCTCGATGAGCAGCACGGTGTAGCCGTCGTCGCGGATGTGGCGGATGAGGTCCATGAGGGACTCCTTCTCCGCCGGGTTGAAGCCGGCCGCCGGCTCGTCGAGGCACAGCAGCTTCGGCTCGGTCGCCAGGGCCCGCGCGATCTCGAGCCGGCGCTGGTCGCCGTACGAGAGGTTGCGCGCCTTCTCCGTCGCCCGCCCGCCGACGCCCACGAACTCGAGCAGCGCGAGCGCCCGGTCGATCGCGTCCCGCTCCTCGCGCCGGTGCCGCGGCGTGCGCAGCAGCGCCCCGGGGACCGACGTGCGGTGCCGCGCGTCCGACCCGACGACGACGTTCTCCAGCGCCGTCATCTCGTTGAACAGGCGGATGTTCTGGAACGTGCGGGCGATGCCGCGCTGCGTGATCCGGTAGCGCTTGAGCTTGCCCACCGGGGAGCCGTCGAAGACGACCTGCCCCTGGGTGGGCCGGTAGACGCCCGTCATCGCGTTGAACGCGGTCGTCTTGCCCGCGCCGTTCGGGCCGATGAGCCCGAGGATCTCACCGCGCCGGATGTCGAACGTCACGTCGTCGAGCGCGACGAGGCCGCCGAACTGGACCGTGACGTTCTGCATCTGGAGCAGCGGCTCGCCGACGCGGGCGTGGACCGTGCGGTCCGGCGCGACCATCGCGTCGACGAGCTCGGGGTTCGCGAGCTCGGGGCGCACGTCCGCGACGTCGACGACCGCCGGCTCCTCGAGGACGGCTCCGGGCATGTACAGGTCGGCACGCGAGGAGTCGGCGCGGCCCGACGACGCGAGGTGCTCGTCGCCGTGCTCGCCGCCCGCGCCGATGCCGCCGGGGTCGTGGGTGCTCATCGGGTCTCCTCCCCGGTCGTGGTGCCGTCTGCGCCGGTCCCGGTCGTCGTGCCCGTCGCGCGCGTCGCGCGGGAGCCGCCCGACGCCGTGGCGACCGCCGGGGAGCCCGGGCGGGCGCCGTCGTCGGACCCGCTCCGCGTGGCGGCCTGCGCCGCGCGTCGCGCGGCGACGTAGAGCTCGCGCCCGTAGGCGAGGAGCTTCTGCCGGACGGGGAGGAGCCCTTGCGGACGGAAGATCATGAGCACGACCAGCGCGATCCCGAAGAACAGGTACCGGTAGCTCGCGATCTCGTTGCCGTTGATCGGGATGCCGAACAGCTCCGTGCGGCCGAGGAAGAAGTTCGGCAGGTACACGATGATGAACGCGCCGAGGATCACCCCGAGCTTGTTCCCCTGGCCGCCGAGCACGACGGCGCACAGGAAGAGCACGGAGTTGATGACGTTGAAGTTCGTCGGGATGACGAACTGGACCTGACCGGCGTAGAGCGCGCCCGCGACACCACCGATCGACGCCCCGATGACGAACGCCCACAGCTTGAAGCGGAACGTGGGGACGCCCATGATCTCGGCCGCGTCCTCGTCCTCGCGGATCGCGACCCAGGCGCGCCCGACGCGCGAGCGCTCCAGGTTCCCCACGAGCAGCAGTGAGATGACGATGAACACGAGGCTCAGCCAGTACCACCACACGCCCGAGTTGAGCGTGCCCGCGGCGTTCCCCGCGGAGAAGACGCCGTTGGGCAGCTCCTCCGTGACGCCCACCCGGGGGTAGGCGACGCCGCGCAGGCCCTGGCCGCCGCCCGTCAGCTCGTCGAGGTTGTCCGCGAGGAGGCGGACGATCTCACCGAAGCCGAGCGTGACGATGGCGAGGTAGTCGCCGCGCAGGCGCAGCGTCGGCGAGCCGAGGATCAGCCCGGACAACGACGTGATCGCGACCGCGATCGGGAGCGCCGCGAGCCACGCCCAGTCCTTCGACAGCCACTCGTCGGTCTGGTTCCACGGGCTGTCGGGGCTCGTGAGGATCGCGACCGTGTACGCACCGATGGCGTAGAAGCCGACGTAGCCGAGGTCGAGGAGGCCCGCCTGGCCCACCACGACGTTGAGGCCGATGGCGATGAGCGCGATCATGCCGAACTGCGCCATCACCCCGCCGAAGTTGGTGCCCACCGTGGTGAGCACCGGGATGTTGAGGATCGGCACGAGCGCCAGGAAGATCAGGAACGGCACGCCGATCGCCCACTGCGTGGGCCGGGCCTGGGCGTCCCACCACAGGCGCAGCCGGTCGCCGACTCCGCTGTGCGGCCGGTCCTTCGTCGCGACGCGGCCGGCGGGCGGCATCGCGGTGGGGCGACCGCCGTCGGGCGCGGGGGCGGGTGCAGGTGTCGAGGTGCTCATGCGCGGGCCCTCCCCAGCGACTCCCCGAGGATGCCCGTCGGGCGGAACATCAGGACGATGATGAGGAGCGCGAACGCGACCACGTCGCGCCACTCCGTGCCGAACACGACCTGGCCGTAGTTCTCCATGACGCCGAGCAGCAGGCCACCGAGCAGCGCGCCGCGCAGGTTGCCGATGCCGCCGAGCACCGCAGCGCAGAACGCCTTGATGCCGAGGATGAAGCCGCCGGAGTAGATGATCCCGTTCGGCACGCGCAGCGTGTAGAGCAGCGCGGCCGCACCGGCGAGGATGCCGCCGATGAGGAACGTCAGCATGATGACGCGCTCGCGCGAGACGCCCATGAGGGTCGCGGTCACCGGGTCCTGCGCGACGGCGCGGATGCCGCGGCCGAACTTCGTCCGGTTGATGAACATGTCCGTCGCGAGCGCGAGGACCAGCGCCGACAGGATGATGACGAGCGTGATGTTCGTGACCGGCGCGCCGCCGATCGTGAACTGCACCTCGGGCTGGACGAGCCGGATCGGCTGCTGCGCGTTGACGCCGCCGAGCGTGCCGCCCGTGAGCTTCGGCAGCACGAAGTGCACGAACTCCTGGATGATGAACGACATCCCGATCGCGGTGATGAGGAAGACGAGCGCCGGTGCGCCGCGCCGTCGCAGCGGCCGGTACGCCACGCGTTCCAGCCCGACGGCGGCACCGCCCGCGACGAGCATCCCGCCGAGCATCGCGATGCCGAGGTAGAGCACCGTCAGCGCGATGCCCTTGTCGTACGCGTTCCCGCTCGGGTAGAAGCCGAGCAGCATGAGCGTCGCGTACTGCCCGAACATGCCGAGCATGAAGACCTCGGAGTGGGCGAAGTTGATGAGCCGCAGCACGCCGTAGACGAGCGTGTAGCCGACGGCGACGAGCGCGTAGATCGCGCCGTAGGTGAGGCCTTCGATGGTGAGGCCCCAGAAGTTCCGGGCGAGGCCCGCGATGTTGAAGTCGATGAGGGACTGGTGGACGAGGGGGCCGGCGGTCGCGCTGTGCATCAGCGCGTCAGCAAGAGCGGGCATGACGCTCCCTGGTTCGTTCTCTGGGGTACGAGGTCGTGGTCCACGACGGGCGCCCCGCCGACCGGTCCCCGCGCGGGGCGGGGACGTCGGGGCGGGGCGCCCGTCGTCGTCGGACTACTGGACCTCGTAGATCCAGATGAGCGCGGAGGCGAGCTCGCCCGTGTCGTCCCACTCGTAGGCGCGGGCCAGGCCCTCGCCGGAGTAGTTCGCCACGTAGTCGATCAGGCCCGCACGGTCGGTCACGCCCGAGGCGATGCCCGTGAGCATGATCGTCGCGAGGTCGTAGCCCTCGACCGAGTACACGCCCGGCGCCTGGCCGTTCGTCTCCTCGTAGGTGGCCGCGAAGTCCTCCGGGGCCGGGCCGCACGGGCAGGAGAGGATCGCGCCCTTCGACGCTGCGCCCGCCTGCGAGACGAACTGCGGGTCGTTCGTGCCGTCCGCCGAGACGAACGGGATGTCGACGCCGCCGTCGCGCAGGCCCTGCACGAACGGCGCGGCCTCCGCGTAGTAGCCGGCGTAGAAGACGGCGTCCGCGTCGGCGCCGGAGATGATCTGGACGGCGGCCGAGAAGTCCTTGTCGCCGGTCTTCACCTCGGCGGCGCAGTCCTCGTTCGCGGCGTCGCCCAGGCCCTCGGTGATCTGCTGGGCGAGGCCGATGCCGTAGTCCGAGTTGTCGGAGACGACGCAGACGCTGCCGAAGTCCTTCGTGTTGACGAGGTACTTCGCGACCGACGGGCCCTGGACGGCGTCGTTCGCGAGACCGCGGAAGAAGTTCGTCCAGCCGTTCTTCGTGAGGTCGGGGTTGGTCGCCGACGCCGTGAGAGACAGCAGGCCCGCCTGGTTGAACACGTCGCCCGTGGCGGCCGTCTCGCCCGAGAACGCGGGGCCGAGCAGACCGAGCACGCTCGCGTCGCCGACGATCTGCGGCGCGACCTGGGTCGCCTTCTGCGGGTCGCCCTCGGTGTCGAACGGCTTGAGCGTGACCTGGCAGCCCGGGTTCGCCTCGTTGAACGCGTCCACCGCGACCTGGGCGCCGTACTGGATGTTGAGGCCGAGCGCGGCGTTCGGGCCCGTGAGAGCTCCGGCCACCGCGATCGAGGTGCCCTCGGCGCACTCGGCGCTGCCGTCACCGGCGGGGTCGACCGGGTTGCCGGCCGCGGTCGCCTCGACCTCGGCGCCGTCGATGTCGATCTGGACCGACGGGACGATGCTCAGGTCGGCCGAGCCGCCGCCGTCGTCGGTCTCGGTCGACGTCCCGGTCGTCTCGTCGTCGCCGCCGCCCTGGGACTGGGGACCGCAGGCGGTGAGGACGAGGGTGGCCGCGAGGAGCAGGGCGGCACCCCCGCTCGCCCGTCGTGCTGTGCGATGCATGCCAACCTCCGTGGTCCTGATCCCCGCGGAGGCAGCCAAGCCGCCTCTCTCCGCGGTCGATCGCTGAATTCAACACTGAATTGCGTGCTGAATAGTGACACAGGTCACCCGGGGACGAAACCTCCCCGCGGTCGCGCCGCCCGGAGCCCTCCGCGGCATCTCGGAGGGCTCCGGACCCACGAATCCGCGGGAGGGGGCGCCTCCGCGTTCCTGGGTGACGCGAACGTAGGCGGATCGGGTTTCGTGGGACGCAGGGAGTTGTTACCGACTCGTAACGCAAGGGTCTCGTTTCGTTCCGTGAACGGTACGAACGTCCCGTTCTGAGCCCCGACGCGCTCCACGGCGACGCTCTCCGGGCACCTCACGGGGAGTGCCCGGGGACCTCCCGGGCGCCTCCACGCGCGCTCCCTGCACCTGCCACCGCGGATGCCGCGGGGGTCGGCACAACAGCTCGCGGCAACCCATGGCCAAGAGGGGGCCTACCATGTACGGTTGTCTCCGAGATTGCAGTGCCTCGCTTGTCCTCGCGTCGACGTGACCGCCACCCGGCGGGTGCCCGGCGGACCTTGTTACCCAAGAGTTGACGACGAACACCGTGATGTACTCCCCTGCGCCCGCGGGGGGTGTTTCCACACTCTTGAAGGAGTAACAATGGCTACCGGAACCGTGAAGTGGTTCAACAGCGAGAAGGGCTACGGCTTCATCGCCCCCGAGGACGGCTCGGCCGACGTGTTCGCGCACTACTCCGCGATCCAGTCGCAGGGCTTCCGCACGCTGGAGGAGAACCAGCGCGTCGAGTTCGACGTGACGCAGGGCCCGAAGGGCCCGCAGGCGGAGAACATCCGCCCCGTCTGACCCGATCTCCTCGGTAGCGGCTCGCCGCACCGATCGATCGTTCCTCGAGTGCCCCCGACCCTCCGGTCGGGGGCACTCGTGCGTTCCGGGCGACGCGACGCGACGGGCCAGACGCTGAGTGCATGAAACAGTCGCGCCCGAACCGATTCGAGGGCGACTGTTTCATGCACTCAACGCGGGGCGAGGTCGGGCGACGCCGAGGGCGGGCAGCCTCAGAACTCGCCGAAGCCGCCGAAGTCGTCGAAGCCGCCGCCGTCGAAACCGCCGCCGAAGCCGCCGCCGTCGAAGCCGCCGTCGGCACCGCCCGCGGGGTCCCCGCCCGACGCCTCGACGGCGCCGCCGTCAGCGCCGCCCTCGGCGGCGCCCGGGTCCTCGCCGGCGCCCGGGTCCTCGGCGGCCGCGTCCTCGGCCACGGGTTGGCTCGGGTCGGCGAACGCGGGCCCGAACAGGGCGTTCGCGACCGCGGACCCGATGACGACGCCCGCGATCGTGCCCAGCAGGCTCGACCCGACCATCGCGCCGAACCCGGGGCCCGCCTGGCCCCGGCCCGCGAAGGTGCGCTCCAGCGTCCCGGGCTGCCGCATCTCGGCCCGCGTCGCCATGCGGGCGAGGTCCTGCGGGGCGTCCGACGTCGCCCGCTCGCCCGCCGGGACCTGCTCGCCGAGCTCGGCGAGCACCTGCCGGCGCTGCTCCGGCGTGAGCCGCGCGAAGGCCTCGGCGTGCGCCTGCTCGACGGCGTCCGGCGGGGCGGTGCGCAGCAGGTAGCGGTAGCGGTCGATCGCCACCTGGTCGGGCGTGCGCTGCCCGGCCGCGGGCCGGGCGTCCTGCGGGGCGCTGCCGTACGCGGGCTGCTGGGCTGGGTACTGCGTCGGGTAGGGGTTCGCGGGCTGCGTCGGGGGCTGGGCGCCGTAGGGGCCCGTGTGCTGCGGCGCGCCGCCGTGGTCTCGCGGCTCGCGGCCGAGGAGCCGGTCCAGGAATCCCATGGGTCGTCCTCCGGGGGTGGGGGCGCCGAGCGGTGCGCTCGCGCCGGGGTCGTGGCCGGGTACGGCTCACTCCCCGACCAACGACGCGCACCGGCGCGCGGTTCCGGCGGGTGCGTCCGGTCGGAGGTTCCGCCGAGCGGTTCAGGTGGCTCCCGCGGCCGGGCGTCGCCCGTCAGGCGGCCGGGCGTCGCCCATCAGGACGTGAGGGCGAGGAACGCGCCGAGCTCCTCCAGACCGCGGGCCGAGCGGGGCAGCGTGTCGGTGAGACCGGGCGAGCGCACGACGACCGCGCTCCACTGCGCGCGCGACACCGCGACGTTGAGGCGGTTCCGGGAGAGCAGGAACCCGAGCCCGCGCGACGCCTCGTGCCCGGACGACGCCGCGAGCGTGAGGATGACGACCGGAGCCTCCTTGCCCTGGAACCGGTCGACCGTCCCGACCTCGACGTCCGGGTAGCCCGCGTCGCGCAGGGCACCACGCACCGCCCACACCTGCGCGTTGTACGGGGCGACGACGAGCACGTCGCCCTGCCCGAGCGGGCGCTCGTGCGCGACGCCGTCGACCGTCGTCGTCCAGGACCGGCCGAGGACGTCCGCGACCTGGCGCACGACCTCGGCCGCCTCCTCCGTCGAGCGCACGGTGCTGCCCGCGTGCTCCACGAGCACCTGCCGCACGCCGGGCGCGACGCCGTCGAGGCGCCGGGCCGCGGCGAGCGGGTGCGCCCGCAGCCGGTCCTCGTAGGAGAGCGTCGAGACCGCCGCGGCGAGGTCCGGGTGCAGGCGCCACGTGGTGGCGAGGAAGTACCCGCGCTCGGGGGGCAGCACCCCGTGGCCGTCGGCGAGCCAGGCGAGCGCCGAGCGGTCGACGGGCTCCGGGTGACGGCCCTGGCTGACCTGCGGGAGCTGCTGCGGGTCGCCGAGCAGGAGCAGGCGGCGGGCCGCCCGTGCGACCGCGACCGTGCTCGCGAGCGAGAACTGCCCCGCCTCGTCGACGACGAGCAGGTCGAGCGTGCCCGCGGGCAGCCGTTCGGCGGCGAAGTCCCACGCGGTGCCGCCGACGACCCGCGGGCCTGGCTCGGTCGCGAACGCGGCGAGGTGGGCGCCGTCGAGCTCGGCGTACACGGCGCGCGGCGACGGCCCGTCCGCCGCGAGCTTCTTCGCGACGAGCTCGCGCGGCACGCCCGCGCCGAGCACGACCGCACGCAGCAGGTTCTCGACCACGGCGTGGGACTGCGCGACGACGCCGACGCGCCACCCCTGCGCGACGAGCCGCGCCACGACCCGCGCGCCGACGTACGTCTTGCCCGTCCCGGGAGGGCCCTGCACGGCGAGGTACGAGTCGTCGAGCCGCTCGACGGCCGCCGTGACCGCGTCGACGACATCGTCCGCGACGGGCGGCAGCACGCCGCCCGTCACGTTGCCCGCGCCGTCGGCCGCGGCGGCTCCGTCCGGAGCGACGTGCGGTGCGGCCGGACCGGCGGGCACGAGGCGCGGCGACCGGCGCAGCAGCAGGTCGGTCGCGGCGTCCCGCGGGAGCGAGCCCGTGGCCCGCCACGTGGCGAGAGCGCGGCGCGCGGCCTCCTCGGTGGCGGCCTCGAGCGGCTTCGTGCCCGGCCCCGGCGACGGGGTGAGCGCGACCGGGGTCGCGTCGAACGGCTCCGCGCTCGTCGGGAGCTGCTCGCGCACGACGAGCACGTCGCGCTCGCCCGCCGACGTCGCGCGGCGTCCGGCGTCGAGGATCACCCCGCCCGTGAGCCACCCCCGCACGCCGTCGACGGCCGTGCGGGCGCAGGGTGGCAGGGGCGGGTCGTAGAGCACGAACGGGGCGACGCCCACGCGCAGGTCGCTGCCCTCGGGCAGTCGTCCGACGAGCTCGAGGTGCCGGGACCACGTGCGCCGGCCCGGCTCGACCTCCCACCCCGAGACGACCTCGGCCTGCTCGACGAGGAACGCGTTCCGCCGCCCCAGCCACTCGTCGGGCGGGAGCGCGAGGCGGGAGTAGTGCTCGTGCCAGAACGGCTTGGCCTCGCGCCGGTGGTACCCGGCCGCCGCCCCGTACATCGCGAGCGCCTGCTCGTCCGCGGTGCGCCGTGCGCGGTCCTCGCCGACGGCCTGCCGGATCTCCTCCTCCAGCAGCACCGCGGAGGACCGCTCGCGCTCCCCGGCCCCGGTCTCGTCGACCCCACCGGTCGTGGCAGCCGCGACGGTGGTGGCGCCGACGCTCGTGGCGGCCGTGCCGGTGGCCGTAGCCGTGGCCGCGGTATCCCCGGTGACGTCACGGTCCGCGACCCCCGCGGCCGCCTCGCGCAGCCACGCGGCGAGGCGCAGCGTCGACACGCAGTCGTACCGGTTGTAGTCCGCGATCCCCTGCAGGAGCTCGGCCGCCTCCTCGCTGCGGCCCGCGTCGCGCAGGGCGGTGTACTCGGCGTACGCGACGACGGACGCGGCGCCCGTGGTCACGTCGCCGGTGCGCAGCTCGTCGCCCATGTAGAGCGGCTCGAGCTTCTTGATGGACCGCGAGCGGTCGGACACGTGCAGCGCCTGCCGCACGACGGCGTACAGGTCGACGAGGACGCCGTCGCGCAGGAGGTCGTCGACCTCCTCCTCGTAGACGCCGTGCCGCGCGGCGATCGCGAGCAGGTGCGCGCGCTCGTAGTCGGCGTAGTGGTAGACGTGCAGGTCGGGGTGGACACGGCGGCGCGCGTTGACGTGGTCGACGAACGCGACGAGCGCGTCCCGCTCCGCCGGGAGGTCGTGCGCCCACAGGGCGTGGAACGGCGGCCGGTCCTCGGGCGTCGCCGGACGCTCGACCCACCCGAACAGGTAGTCGATCCCCCAGCTCGTGCCGCTCGCGTCCGTCCACAGCGGGTCGCCCTCGAAGTCGAAGAAGAGGTCGCCCGGGCTGGGCTCCGGCAGGGCGAGCACGGGCGCCGGGTCGTCGATGCGCCACGACAGCTCGTGCGGCCCGGACGCGTCGGCCCACACGACCGCGCCGTCGGACGGGCCGGTGCCGAGCTGGAGCGCGGCCTGGCGCCGCACGCGCGCGAAGGTCGACCGGCTCATCCCGGCCGGGACCGGCGTCTCGTCGGTCGCGGCGGCGAGCTCGTCGATCGTCCGGATCCCCGCCGTGTGCAGGGCCGTGCGCTGCGACTCGTACACGCCACCGACGAGGAGCACGTCCCGGCGCGCCTCCACCTGGGCGCGGCAGTCGGCGCAGCGCCCGCACGCACGGACCGCCGGGTCGTCCCACGGGGCACGGCCCTCGCGCGCGACGTGCTCGGCCGTCAGGCGCACGAGCCGCTCGCGCCGGTCCCGGTAGACGGGCAGCAGGTCGGCCAGGCGGTGCGACGTGCGCTCACGCGTGCCGAGGACGAGCGAGACGTCCGGGTCCACGGGGACGCCCGCGGCGACGAGCTGGTCGCCGTAGGCCGCGAGCTGGAGCAGGGCGGGGACCTTGGCGCGGCGCGCGAGCTTGGCGTCCACGACGGCGTAGCGCGCCGCGCCCGCGTCGTCCGTGCCGGTGCGCACGAGGAAGTCGGCCCGGCCGTGGAACGCGCCGTCGAAGAAAGCGGCCTGGTGCACGACGTCCGCCCCCGCCTCGACCGCGGCGAGCGTGCGCGCCTGTGCGGCGACGAGCTCGTCCCACGAGGTGCCGCGCGGCGGCTCGACGTGCACGACGCCGCGGCCGGTCGCCGGGTCGAACGGGCCGTGCTCGGCCTCGTAGCCCGCGAGCACCGCGCGCTCGTGCCGGGCGCCGAGCTCGGCCGTGCGGGCCAGCATCGCGTCGTCGCCCTCGTCGCCCTCGTCGCGGCGGGGCGCCCGCCCGAGCTGCTCGTCGAGCCGGCACAGGAGCCGGTACTCGCAGTCCGCGGCGACGACGAGGTCGCTCGCCGACAGCACGAGCGCCTGCTCGCGGGGTGGCGCCGCGCCGGCACCGGCCCGGTCGGCCACGGTCGCGGCCCGCAGCACCGGCTCGTCGACGAGGAACACGCACACCTCCGGTTCGGGACGGCCGCCGACGGCCGTCGCCGCCGACCGTCCGTCGGTCTGCGTCCGTTCTACCAGCGGCCACCCACGCGTCGGCGCCACCCACCCGCACCGGCCCCTCCGCCCGCCGCGCCCACCGACCACCCGCTGAGCACCCAGGACCGCCCGCCGTCCTCCGCGTCCCCATCACGCATCCCCGGCCGATCCGTGCCCGGGATGCGGCGATTCGTGCCGACGGGCAGGGCTCCCCTACTGTTCCCGTCGGACGTCCCGCCCGGACGTCGTCGTCGGACGTCGCCGCGGCACGTCCGCGCCGGACCGGGAGCCCCGCGGCTCCCGGCGCCCCCGCCCTCGCCCGGCGGGCGCCACCGAAGGAGGACCCATGGCCGTGCGCTTCGTACCGCCGCCGGGGTGGCCCGTGCCCGCGGGCTTCACCCCGACGACCGAGTGGCACCCGGACCCGTCCTGGCCGCCGCCCCCGCCCGGGTGGGTGTTCTGGGCCGACGACGCCGCACCCGCGCCCGGCCCCGTGCCGCCCCCGGAGGCGCCCGTCCTGCACAGCACCGAGCCGCTGCCGGTCGGGTCCGGCGCGCCGACCCGACGGTCGTTGCGCGCCCGCTCGTCGGGCGCGACCCCGGCGGTCGGCCCCGAGGCCGACGCGACGCGCGTCGCGGCCGCCGTCCCGGCCGCCCCGCCGACCCGGGGCGCCGTGGAGGACCACCCCGTGGCGAGCTCGACGATGATCCTTCCCGCGCTCGGCGGGATGCTCGACGACCCGGCCGCGCGCCCGTCGCCCGTCCCCGTCCCGGCCGCCCGCCCGGCGACGCCTGTCCCCACCGCCCGCCCGACGCCGTCCGCCACCCCGGGTGCAGCCCCGGCGGTCCCGGCCCGGGCCGGGCGCTCCGGCGTCGTCCCGGTGGGGCCGCTCGCCCTGCCCGCGGCCGACGACGACGGCGACCACGCGCCGGAGCGGGGGCGGCGCTGGCTCGTCCCGACGGCGGTCGGCCTCGCGGGCGTCGCGGTCGGCCTGCTCGTCGGCATCGGCCTCACGCTCTCGGCGCAGGGCGAGGCGCAGCGCGAGCGGGCCGAGGCGCAGCGCGTGCAGAGCGAGGTCGCGGCGGAGCGCGAGCAGCTCGAGTCCGAGCGGGCCGACCTCGACGCCCAGCGTGCCGAGCTCGACGCCGCGACGGCCCAGCTCACGGAGCGCGAGGAGGCCGTCGCGCAGGCCGAGGAGGACGCGGCGAAGCGCTCGCAGGAGCTCGACGACCGCCAGAAGGAGCAGGACGACCGCGAGCAGGAGGAGCGTCCGGGGAACGGGCCCGGGAACGGCGGCGGGAACGGGAACGACGGCGGCGAGGGGGACGGCGGCGGGGGCGGCTGGGACTGGGGCGACTGGGGCTGGTGACCCGGCGGTCTCCACGAACGCCTCACGGACACGTCACCGCTTCCGGTCGCGGAACACACGTCCCTCACCGACAGTGGGAGGCGTGCTGACGCGATCTTCCTCTCCCACCCCCGACAGCGAGACCCCGATCTACGACGCCCTCGTGGTCGAGCACGAGAACATGCTGCCGCTCGTGCACCTCGGCAGGGCGCTCAGCGGGGAGATGGTCACGGTCGCCCGCCCCACGGGGCTCTCGCCTCGCCTCGCGCCCACGCACGGGGCGCCCGCGCTCCCGCGCCGCCGCCGCGCCGGCTGAGCGCGAGACCGACCCGCCTGCCCGCGGTCGACCCGTCGAGGGTCCGCCCAGGCGCCGGGCCGGTCTCGCGAGGCTTCCTCGCCGTGCCGAACGCCGTCTACAGCACGTGGGCGAGGAACGACCGCGTGCGCTCGTGCTGCGGGTCCTCGAGCACCTGCTCCGGGCTGCCCTGCTCGACGATGACGCCGTCGTCCATGAAGACCACGGTGTCGGCGACCTCGCGCGCGAACCCGATCTCGTGGGTCACGACCATCATCGTCATGCCGGACCGCGCGAGGTCGCGCATGACGGCCAGCACCTCGCCCACGAGCTCGGGGTCGAGGGCCGACGTCGGCTCGTCGAACAGCATGAGCTCGGGATCCATGGCGAGCGCCCGCGCGATGGCCACGCGCTGCTGCTGGCCGCCGGAGAGCTGCGCCGGGTAGTGGTCGGCGCGGTCCGCGAGGCCCACGCGGTCCAGGAGCTCGGACGCGCGCGCCCGCGCCTGCGCCTTGCTCAGCCCGCGCACCTGGACGGGCGCCTCCGCGACGTTCTCGAGCGCCGTCATGTGCGGGAACAGGTTGAAGCGCTGGAACACCATGCCGATGCGCGAGCGCTGCCGCGCCACAACCTTGGGGTGCAGGCGGTGGAGGCGAGTGCGGCCATCCTTGGTGACCTCGCGGTAGCCCATGAGCTCGCCGTCGACCCGGACGCGGCCGCCCGTGATCTCCTCGAGCTCGTTGACGCAGCGCAGCAGCGTCGACTTGCCCGAGCCCGACGGGCCGAGCACGACGCACACCGAGCCGCGCGCGACCTCGAGGTCCACGCCCTTGAGCACGTGCAGGTCGCCGAACATCTTGTGCAGGCCCTCGACCTGCACCATCGGGGTGGCGTCGGTGGAGCGGCCCGCCTCCGGGGAGGTCCGGGACGCCGCGGATGCCGTGTCGTGCGTCCCGCTCACGGGGTCACCTCCAGGAAGGGGTCGTCCTTCGTCGTGCCGGACGCGGCGATGAGGTCCTGCCGGTTCGGCTTGCGGCCGCGCCCGCCCGGGCCGCGCCCGCGGCGCCGCGTCGGCGCCTGCGTGCCGAACCCGCGGCCGTAGTACCGCTCCACGTAGTGCTGGCCGACCATGAGGACGCTCGTGATGAGCAGGTACCAGATGGCGGCGACCATGAGCAGCGGGATCGGCAGGAAGAGGCGGTTGCCGATCGCGTTCGTCGAGTACTGCAGGTCGAGCGTGAACGGCACCGCGAGGACGAGCGACGTCGTCTTGAGCATGGAGATGGTCTCGTTGCCCGTGGGCGGCACGATCACGCGCATGGCCTGGGGCAGCACGATGCGCGTGAGGATCTTGCCGTCCTTCATGCCGAGCGCCTTCGCGGCCTCGGTCTGGCCCGGGTCGACCGACCCGAGGCCCGCGCGCACGATCTCCGCGAGGTACGCCGCCTCGTTGAGCGAGAGCCCGATGAGCGCGCACACGAACGCGGTGAACAGGTCCGCCGTGCGGAACTCGAAGAACTCCGGCCCGAACGGGATGCCGAGGCTCAGGCGCGGGTACAGCACCGAGATGAGGCCCCAGAACACGAGCTGCGTGTAGATCGGGGTGCCGCGGAAGAACCAGATGTAGCCCCAGCTCACCGACCGCATGACGGGGTTGTCCGAGCGCCGCATGATCGCGAGGAGCACGGCGAGGACGATCGCGATGAGCATCGAGCCGAACGTCAGCACGAGCGTCCAGCCCACGCCGCGCACGACCGTCACGTCGCGGAAGTACAGCCAGACGACGTCCCACCGGAACTTCTCGTTCGTCAGCAGGGCGTTGGCCGCCATCGCGGCGAGCACGAGCAGCAGGGCGGCGGAGATCCACCGCCCGGGCCGCGGGACGGGGACGGCGTGGATGCGGTCGGGGACCGGGTCGTCGGCCGGTCCGGCGGCGGCGCCGCGGGGGGAGCTACCGGTCGTCATGGTGCACCTCGGGGGGTCGGGGCTCGGGGGACGAGCCGGGCCACGCGGTCGTCGTCGTCCGCGCGGTCGTCCCGGCCGCCGGCCGCGGGCGCCGGGTGGGCGCCCGCGGGACGGCGGGACGGACGGGGGCTGGCGAGGGGGTCGTCAGCCGACGGACGGGTTGAGCTCGGCCGTCTCCAGGGCGGCGTCGCCGCTGCCCCAGGCCCCGAGGATCTCCTCGAGCTGGCCGCTGTCCATGAGCGACTGCAGGGCTGCCTGGATCGCGGCGGCGAGCTCCGTGTCGTCCTTCGCGACGACGACGCCCTGCGGCGCGCTGTCGAACACGTCGCCGAGCTGCTCGAGCTGGCCGCCCGTCTGCTCGACGGCGTAGCCGATCACCGGCGAGTCGGCGTAGAGGACCTGCGCCTTGCCGCCCGCGACGTTCGTCGTGGCGTCGGACTGCGAGTCGTACTGGAGGATGTCGATCTTCTCCTCGCCGGCGTCGGTGCACGCCTGGCTCTGCACGGCGATGTCCTCGTCCTGGACCGTGCCCGTCTGCACGGCGACGGTCACGCCGCACAGGCTCTCGGGGTCGATGTCGTCCGGGTTGCCCGACGCGACCGCGTAGGCGGAGCCCGCGTTGAGGAAGGCGATCATGTTCGCCTCCTGCATGCGCTCCTCCGTGATGGTGAACGAGGAGATCCCGGCGTCGTACTTGGTGCCGAGCGCGGGGATGATCGCCGGGAAGTCGGCCGACTGGACCTCGACGTCGAGCCCGAGCGTCGCGCCGACGGCCTTGATGACGTCGATGTCGAACCCGATGGGCGTCTTGCCGTCCGCGTCGATGAACTCGGCGGGCGCGTACTCGGTGTTCGAGCCGACGACGAGCGTCCCCGCGGAGGCGACGTCCTCGGGCAGGAGCGCGGCGGCCGCGTCGTCGACCTCGATGGTCGACGGGTCGAACGACGGCGCCGCCGACGTCTCGTCACCGGAGCCCGACGTGCTGCCGTCCGTCCCGGTCTGGGACGCGTCGGTGCACGCGGCGAGCAGGAGGGTGCTCGTCGCGGCGAGCGCGACGAGACCGGTGAGGGGGAGCTTGCGCGGGGTCGTACGCATGGTGTCTCCGATCGGTGGGGGCCGGGCAGGGGCAGCGTAGACACCGATCGTCTCCGTCGTGTTACGTCAGCACCCGGCCCGTGAGGGCAGAGGAACGTACGGGGAACAGAGGACCCGGCGGTGCGCGGCACCTGCGCACGAGTGTGGGGCCGTTCGGCCCCGCTCACCAAACCGGCGGGGACATCGAGGCCTAACCGTGACGAACCGCACCCGCCCTCGGCGCGGACCGGCGCGGGCTACGTGTCGCGTGCGGCGGGCGCCTCGTCCTCGCGGTGGTCGTCCTCGTCCCCGGGCGGGTAGTCCGCCCGCTCGGGCTGGGCGCGCAGCCGCAGGATCGCGACGAGCAGCCCGCCCCACACGACGACGATGGCGAGCACGAGCAGGATCACGGCCGAGGTGGTCATCGGGTCTCCTCCCCGTCGGCACCGGTCGGGGCAGTCGTGCGGCCGGCCGTCCCGCGGCCCGACGGCGCACGGCCCGGCCCCGCAGAGGCGTCACCCGGCGGGTACGGAGGCCAGGGGACGAAGTCGTCGGGGCTGCGGCGCCAGCGCATCGCGGTGAGCACCAGGGCGGCGAGCACCATGAACGCGATCGCGCCCCAGCCGACGAGCGCGAGGTACCAGGCGGGGTACCCCTCGTAGCCGTCGACGACGAGCGTGACGATCCTGGACACGAGCATGTAGCCGAGCACGAGCGGGGCCAGCACGGCGACGAGCACCTGCCACCAGGGGCCGAGGCGGAACGTCGAGACGGCGTTCAGGTGGTAGCGCAGCTCCGGCCCGCGCCGCAGCACCCACAGCACGAGGACCGACATGAGCACGGCGGACCCCGCGATGCCGACGTTGTTGGCCCACTGGTCGGCGGTGTCGAGGGCGACGAGGCCGGTGGTGGTGGAGAACAGCAGGACGGAGATGACCGCACTCACGACGCCGAGGCGCACGGACGCCTGTCGCGGGGTCCAGCCGAACTTCTCCTGGAACCCCGCGGACACGACCTGGAGGATGGACAGCAGCGACGTGAACCCGGCCATGGCGAGGGACCCGAAGAACAGCGCACCGAAGATCGGGCCTCCCGGCATCTGCGACACGATCGCGGGGAACGTGACGAACGAGAGGATGGGCCCGCTGATGCCCTCGAGCTCCCCCACGCCGACCCCCTGCTCGTGCGCGAGGAAGCCCAGCGTCGCGAAGACGCCGATGCCGGCGAGGATCTCGAACGAGGAGTTGGAGAACGCGACGACGAGCCCCGGCGTCGTGAGGTTGGACCGGCGCCGGCGGTAGGACGCGTACGTGACCATGATCCCGAACGCGATCGACAGCGAGAAGAAGATCTGGCTGTAGGCGGCGATCCACACGTTGGCGTCGCCGAGCGCCGACCAGTCCGGCGTGAACAGCGCGTTCAGCCCGTCCGCCGCGCCTTCGAGGAACAGCGAGCGCACCACGAGCACCGCGAACGCCACGACGAGCAGCGGCAGGAACACGGTGTTCGCGCGCTGCACGCCCTTCGCCACGCCGAGCGCGAGGACGACGATCGTCACGACCCAGACCGCGACGAGCGGCACGAGCACCGCCGGCACGAACTCGAGGCTCACGCCCGGGTCGGCGAGCCGGAGGTAGTCGCCCGTGAAGAACGCGGCCGGGTCGTCGCCCCAGCGCAGGTCGAACGAGAAGACGAAGAAGCTCACGGCCCACGCGATGACCGCGGTGTAGTAGAGCGCGATGACGAAGCAGATCATCACCTGGAACCAGCCCAGGCCCTCGAGCCACCGCGCGATCCGCCGGAACGCCGTCGGGGCGGACCCGCGGAAGCGGTGCCCGATCGCGTAGTCGAGGAACAGGATGGGGATGCCCGCGGTGAGCAGCGCGACGAGGTACGGCACGAGGAACGCCCCGCCCCCGTTCTCGTACGCCACGCCGGGGAACCGCCAGATGTTCCCCAGCCCGACCGCCGAGCCGATCGCCGCGATGATGAAGCCGACCTGCCCGGTCCACTCCTCGCGCGGCTGCTGCGTCGCGGGCTCCCCGCCCGCCGTGCCGGTCGCTGCCACAGTTCTCCTCGGTACCTCTGTCGTGCCGTGCCCGCGCGGGCGCCGCGCGGGTCGGCGCGGCGGCGAGCCTCTCGGTGCTCGGACGACCGTAACGACCGGTCGGGCACCGTGCGAGCCGACGGCGGTGCTCAGCCCGCGAGCAGACGCTCGACGTACCCGCCGAGGAAGCGGCTCTGCGGGTCGTAGCGCTGCGCGAGCGCGCCGAAGTCGTCGACGCGCGGGTAGAGCGCCGCGACGGTGCCCGGGTCGTGGACGAGCGCGTGCGAGAGCTTGCCCCAGTGCGGGCGCGCGCCCAGCGGGAGCAGCGCGGCCTCGACGTCGGGCAGGACGCGCGCGACGTCGTCGGGCAGGGGCTTCCACGTGAGGTGCACGCCGACGGTCGGGCCGTCGAACGGGCTGAGCCACAGCGGCTCGGGGTCGGGTGCGACGGTGCGGATCTCCCCCACCTGGAGCAGCGGGGTGACGCGCGGGCCGAGGTCGCGCATCGCGGCGAACGCCTCCTGGGCCCGGGCGCGCGGCACGAGGTACTCCGACTGCAGCTCGGCGCCGTTGCTCGGCGTGAAGTCGAGCCGGAAGTGCGGCAGCCGCTCGTTCCACGGGCCGGGCGCGCCGAGCTGTGGCGTGCAGTGCACGGGGTCGATGCCGGGCAGGGGGTGCAGCATCGTCGTGGCGGGTGTCGCACCGAAGAGGTCCGCCCGCGCCGCGCTGGCCTCCCCCGGCGCGAGGCGGGACTTGCGCCAGACCTGCTGGACGCCGTCGGGCCCCCAGTCCGTGAAGAGACTCACCGAGTACGCCGACGCGGTGATCTCGTCGTAGTGCGCCGTCACCGCGTCCCACGGCAGCCCGACGTGCACGTCCTGGCGCACGTCGAACGTCGGGACCGTCTCCAGCTCGACGCGCGTCACGACGCCCAGCGCCCCGAGCGCCACGACCGCGCCGGGGAGGTCCGCGTCGCCGCGCCGCAGCGTCCGGCGCTCGCCGTCGCCGGTGACGAGCTCCATCCCGACGACGGCGCTCGCCAGCGAGCCGACCGCGTCGCCCGAGCCGTGGGTCGCCGTCGCGACCGACCCCGCGACCGAGATGTGCGGGAGCGACGCGAGGTTCGCGAGCGCCCGGCCCGCCGCCTGGACGTGCCGCGTCACGTCGCCGTACCGCAGGCCCGCCGCGACCGACACCACGCCCGAGGCCGGGTCGACCTCGACGGGGGCGCGGCCGTCGTCGTACCGGTCGAGGACGACGTGCGTGCCCGTCGTGTCCGCGACGTCCCCGAACGAGTGCCGCGACCCCAGCGCCTTGACCCGCGCCGACCGCCGCACGACGTCGGCGAGCTCCTCCGGGTTCGCGGGGTGTGCGACCCCGGAGGACCCGTAGGTGAGGTTCCCGGCCCAGTTCGCGAGACGCGGAGCGTCGACGTTCGTCACGCCCTCCACCCTGCCACTCCCCCCTCCCAGACCACCCATCCCCCGCCCCCGGTCTCACCACCCCGAGCACGGGGTCGGCGACCGTCTCGGGGCCGATCCGGTCGCGGATCCCGTGCTCGGCGGCTCGTCACGCGAGGAGCGTGCCCCAGTGGGTGCGGACCGCGTCCACCTGGGCGGCGAACGCCTCCTCCTCCGCGAGTGACGGCGCGCGGCGCCACTGCGGCTCGACGACGACGTCGCGCGTCCCGACGACCCAGCGCCACCGCCCGACGACGACGCCGTCGACCGCGACGGCATGGATGAAGGACCCGAGCCGGTCGCCGAGGTCGACGCCGTCGGCCACGACGACCCTGCGCGACTCGCCGAAGGACTGGAAGAGCTCGTCGTAGCTCTGCAGCAGGTCGACGACCGGCCGGGCGGGGTCGCCGTCGGGCGCGAGCGCACCGACGAACGGCGCGGGGTCGAGCACCCGGTCGCCGGGGTCCGCGAGCCGCCAGAGCGTCAGCCCGTCGAGCGCACCCGCCCCGGGCACCGCCACGACCTGGTCGTCGAGCAGGTCGAGCGCGCGCCGCACGTCCGTCAGCGTGAAACCCGACCACTGGGCGACGTCCTTGACCGTCGCGTACGCGCGGCTCGCGAGGTAGCGGCGCAGCAGCTCGACGAGCGCGGCGTCCCGGTCGAACCGCTCGCCGAGCGGCCCGTAGCCGGGCGGGACGCGGTCGTCGAACGGGGCGTACGTCTGCTGCCGGCCGTCGAGCGGCCCGCTGACCAGCAGCCGGTCGAGCTCGGCGCGCATGAGCACGTAGCCGAGCGCGATGCCCTCGAGCGGGCGGCCGTGCGCGGCGAGCAGTCCCGCGAGCTCGCGGCGCGTGCGGGGCCGCTCCTGCACGGCCTCGACGACGAGGTCGGTCTCCGCCCCGTGCCCGGCGGTCCCCACCTGCCGGTACAGCGTCCCGTTCGCCTGGTGGACGCGGGGCGCGCTGAGCTCGAGGAGCCAGCGCGCGTCGTCGGGCCGGACCAGGTGCCAGGTGGGCCGCAGCACGTGCGTGCGCAGCACCTCCCCGCGGTCGCACGCGGCGACCGCGCCCGCCGCACCCGGCCGCGCGTCCGGCCGCAGCCGCCGCGTGAGGCCCCACAGGCCGGGGTGGAACTCCTGCCCCTGCACCGCGACGAGGTGCCCGACGGCGGTCGGCACGTCGGGCAGGTCGGGCGAGCGGAGCCGCTGCGCGGCGAGGCGCGCCGCGAGGACGCGGCGCCCGTCGACCGCCTCGGTGCTCACGACCCCGCCCCGGTCACGACGGTCGCACCGCCCACGTCACGAGGCCACCAGGTCCGCGGCGACGACGTCGGTCCCCGTCACCGCGACGCGCACGCCGCCCTCGACCGCGGACACGGAGTCGAGCGCGACGCCGTCGGGCAGGTCGAGCGGGACGCGCAGGTCGGACAGCGCGCCCGAGAGCCCGGACGGCAGGTCGTCGACAGAGACCGTGCCGAGGCCGGTGCGGACGGCGACGACGTCGACGGCGAGCTCGGCCGGTCCGGACACGCGCGGCGTCACGTCGACGGTGATCGTGGTGCCCAGCAGCTCGAAGCCCAGGGACAGCACGCCGCCGGTCGCGGTGACGTCGACGTCGAGACCGCTCTGCTCGGCGACGACCTGCTGCAGCGACTCCGCCGCGATGACGCCCGACGCCGTGCCGGACGCGATCCGGTACGGCTCCGACGTGCTCACGCCGTCGGCCTCGACCTGGAGGTCGGAGATCGCGTAGCCGCCGAACGACGCGGAGTCCGCGGAGCCCGTGACGTGCGTCAGCGAGCCGCGCACGAGCTGCGTGAGGAACGGGAAGCCGGTGATGTCGATCTGGGCGCCGGACACGTCGTCGGCCTGCTGCTCGAACGCCGTGACCGCGCCGCGCTCGGTGGCGCGCACCGCCACCCGGTCGGCCACGACGGCGACCGCCACGAGCACCACGAGCGTCACGAGCAGGCCCACCAGTCGCTTCATGCGCCCACCCTAGGTCCGCCGGCCACGACCTTGCCGTCGTTCTGACGCTCGTGGCGCCGACGAGGTCGTGCTCGACGCGGGGTGTCGTCGTTCTCGGCCCGGACGTAGATTCCGAGCATGACCTCTCCTCGGCACCCCTTCCGCATCGGCGTCCAGCTCCAGCCGCAGCACGCCGACTACGCCCAGATCCGCGACGCCGTGCTGCGCGCGGAGGACCTGGGCGTCGACGTCATCTTCAACTGGGACCACTTCTTCCCGCTCACGGGCGACCCCGACGGCAAGCACTTCGAGTGCTGGACCATGCTCGGGGCGTGGGCCGAGCAGACCGAGCGCGTCCAGATCGGCGCACTCGTCACGTGCAACAGCTACCGCAACCCGGACCTCCTCGCCGACATGGCGCGGACGGTCGACCACATCAGCGGCGGTCGTCTGATCCTCGGGATCGGGGCGGGCTGGTTCGAGAAGGATTACGACCGGTTCGGGTACGAGTTCGGCACCGCAGGCGGCCGCATCGCCGACCTCGCCGCGGCGCTCCCGCGCATCAAGGCCCGCTGGGCGGCGTCGAACCCGACGCCGACGCGCGACATCCCGGTGCTCGTCGGCGGAGGTGGGGAGCGCAAGACGCTGCGCGTCGTCGCGGAGCACGCGGACGTCTGGCACTCGTTCGGCGACGCGGAGACGCTCGCGCGCAAGAGCGCGATCCTCGACGAGCACGGCGCGGCCGTGGGCCGCGACACCGCCGCGCTCGTCGAGCGCTCGGTCGCCGTGTCCCGGCCGCCGGCGGAGTCCGCGGACGCGCTCGTCGCCGCGGGCGCGACCCTGTTCACCGTCGGCACGAGCGGGCCCGACTACGACCTGTCCCTCGTGCGCGAGTGGGTCACCTGGCGCGACGCCCAGGGCTGACCCCGGCGCTGCCGGCGCCGCCCACGGTGCCGAGCACGAGGTTGCTGTCGCTCTGAGGCCCAGGACGACAGCAACCCCGTGCTCGGCGGGACGGTCTGGTCAGAACAGCGCCCGCGCCAGGTTCGACAGGGCCGCGTGGACCTCCGAGCGCAGGCCGTCGTCGGCCGCGACCACCGCCACGCCGACACCGACCACGACGAGCAGGAGCCCTGCGCGCCACCACCACGCCGATCGGTGCACCGTCCGCCCTCCCGTCCTGTCGCTCTCGTCCCGTCGCTCTCGTCCCCGCCGTCAGTACGACAGTGTGCGCCAGGGCGACGACTCGGTGTCGAGCAGCCGCCGGACCGCGCGCTTGAAGTCGGGCAGGTCCTGGTCGACCGGGGTGCGGTTGCCCGCGGACCAGAACGCCCGCCCCGCGAGGAACCCGTCGCCGAACTGCTCCCACGACGCGTAGGCGGGGCGCGACATCGCGACGGCCTCCTCGATCGCGGCCCACGCCCGCTCCGGGGTGACGAACCCGGCGTCGACCGCGAGCCGGCTCACGTGCACGACCCGCGCGGCGTCCCACGCCGCGATCGACGGCGGCAGCGGGTCGGCCAGCTCGCCGTGCCCGCCCATCTGGGCCGACGCGCTCCACCCCTGGTAGAACGCGACGGCGCGCTCGGGGTCGAGGCCCCGCGCCGTCGCCTCCTGCCTCGCCTGGGCGACGTGCTGGTCCGCCGCGCCCTTCGCGTCGCGACGGCTCAGGCGGCCCGAGTAGAGCTCCTCGACCTTCGGCATCGCGATCGCGTAGTAGCCCCGGTGACCCTGGGTGAGCAGGAACTCATAGGTGCGCTCGACGTCGTCGGCGCCCCGCACGTCCCAGCCCGCCGCGAGCGGCTTCGCCGCCGTGCGCGCGTCGGCCTCCACGGTGAGCGCATTGATCGGCAGCACGCCCTCGACGGCGTAGACCGCACCGAGCGCGAGCCCGCGCTGCTGCGCCGGCGTGAGCGCGGGGGCGTCCTCCTTCGCGTAGAGGTCCGCCGTCGTCGAGAACATCTCCTTGAGCTTGTCGAACAGCCCCACCGGTCGCTCCTTCGTCCCGCCGCGCCCCGCGCGGACCCGTCGTGCCGCGGTCGTCGCGGCCTGCGGAGAGCCTGACGACGCCGCGCGCCCGCGGCACGCATCCCGAACGATCCCGAACGGGCCGGGCGTGCGCGTCACCCGGACCAGGGTCACCGCCGACCCGCCCGCACCCCGCCGCCACGTCACCGGACGAGCACGCCGCGCAGCGGCGGGCGGCCGTCGCTAGCCTGACGCCGTGCCCCCCGACCCGCCGCCGTCCCCCGTGGGCGCAGGGTCGGTGGACGAGCTTGCCGCTCAGCTCCGCGCGCTGCGAGCGTGGGCAGGAGAGCCCTCGTACACCGAGATCGCGCGGCGCGTCGGCGCGCTCCGCACGGCCCGGGGCGTCCCCGCCGCGGAGGCGCGCCCCGGCCGCGTCACCGTCTACGACGTCTTCCGGGCGGGCCGCTCGCGGCTCGACGTCGACCTGCTCGCCGACGTCGCGCACGTCCTCGGCGACCGGCAGCCTGCGGCGTGGCGCGCCGCGTACCGGACGGCGACCGTCCCCGCGGCCGTTCCGGAGCTCGCTCTCCCGCCGACCGTCCGGCTGGGACCGTTCGCGCCCGACGGGCCGCTCGTCGGTCGGGCCGACGACGTCGCGCGGCTCGCGGCGGCGCTCACCGGCCCGCCTCCCGCACCCTCGCAGGAACAGCCGCGCGTCGTGACGGTCACGGGCCTGCCCGGGTCGGGCACGACGAGCGTCGCGCTCGCCGCGGCCCGCGAGGTCCCGGCGGACGTCGTCGCGCTGGTCGACCTGCACGGGGAGGCGGACGGCCCGCCCCCGGCCGCCGTCGTGCTCGACGCGCTGCTCCAGGCGCTCGGCGCACCCCCGCCCGACGCGCGGGCGCGCGACCTCCCCGCCCTCGCCGCCGCGCTCGCGACCGCGCTCGACGGGCGGCGCGCGACGATCGTCCTCGACGGCGTGACCGACGGCGCCCAGGCCGCCGACGCCGTCGCGCACCTGCCCGGCACCGCGCGCGTGGTCGTCGCGGCGCACCAGGTCGTCGGGCTCCCCGGCGAGACCGCCACGACCCTCGCACCGCTCGGCGAGGACGACGCCCGTGCGCTGCTCGCGGCGCGCGTCGGCCAGGACCGCACCGCCGCGGAGCCGGAGGCCGCCGCGCGGCTGGTGCGCGCGTCCGGAGGGCTCCCCGCGGCGCTGGCGCAGATCGCCGACGACGTCCGCGCGCGCCCCGGCTGGTCGCTCGCCGACCACGTCCGCCGGGTCGAGGACCTGCCCGGACCGGCCCTCCACCCCGCGCTCGCCGCCGTGCACCGCCGTCTGCCCGCCGACCACGCCCGCGCCCTGCGCCTGCTCGCCCTCGTCCCGGTGCCGCTCGACTCGATCGAGGTCCCCGTGCTCCTCGGCGTCTCGACGAGCGAGAGCCGCGACGCGCTCGCCGCCCTGGGCCGCGCGCACCTCGTCGCGGCCGGGCCGCGCGGGGAGGTCGTCGTGCCCGACGCCGTGCGCGCCCTCGCCGCCGACCTCACCCGCACGGACGACCCGTTCTCGGCGCGGGCCGCCGCCGTGGGGCGGCTCGCCGCGCGGCTGCTCGACGACGCCCGGCCCGCCGTTCGTGCGACGTCGCCCCACCACGACGCGGCCGCGCCGGGCGTCGGGGCGGGCGTCGGAGCGCGTGGCGCAGCGGGCGAGGCGCCTCCCGGTCGTACGGCCGACGCCGCGGTCGCGTGGCTCGACGCGCACCGCGACCTGCTCGTCGCGACGTCGGCGCTCGCCGCGGAGCACGAGCTGGCCGACGCCGTGACGGACCTCTCCGCGCTCCTCGCCCCGTACCTGGACTCGGCGGGGCACGGGGACGACGCGGTCGCGGTGCACACGGCCGCCGTCGAGCACGGGCGGCCGTCGGGCCGGTCCCAGGCGGGCCGGGACCTCGGCCGGGCGCTCGAACGGCTCGGCCGGTACGACGAGGCGCTCGCGCAGCTCGTCCGCTCGCTCGAGCGCGGCGACGACCCCCGCCCCGGCCAGACGCTCAACCGCGTCGGCAACGTGTACAAGCGCCTCGGCCGGTTCGACGAGGCCGAGGCCGCGTACCGCGACGCCGCCGCCGGGGCGCGGACCGCGGGCGACCCGGTGAGCGAGGGCCGCGCCGTCGGGAACCTCGCGGACGTGCACCGCATCCTCGGCCGGCACGACGACGCGCGCGCCGGCTACGACCGCGCGCTGGCGCTGTCGCGCCGGGTCGGTGACGCCCTCAACGTCGCCATCGTGTCGAGCAACGCCGCGATCCTGTCGGAGGCGGAGGGCGGGCTCGACCGCGCGCTCGCGCTCCACCGGGACGCGCTCGCGAGCGCGACGTCGCTCCGGGACGCAGGCCTCGCGACGCGCAGCCGGGTGCACGTGGGGCGGCTCCTCGCCCGCACGGGCGAGGCCGCCGCGGGCGTCGGGGAGCTGCGGGCCGCCGTCGCGGCGGCGGTCGACCTCGGCGACCCCGACGCCGAGGCCGAGGCCCGCAGCGCGCTCGGCACCGCGCTGCTCGCCGCGGGCGAGGTCGCGGCCGCGGTCGCCGCGGGCGAGGAGGCGCTCGCGCTGGCCCGGCGGGTCCGGGCCCGGCTCGTCGAGGCCGAGGCGCTCAACACGCTCGGGGAGGCGGTCCGCGCGGCCGGTGACGCCGAGCGCGCCGCACACCTGCACGACGCCGCGCTCACCCTCGCCGACGAGCTCGACGACCGGCTGGAGCACGCGCGGGCCCTGCGCGGGCTGGCCGCCGCCCGGGCCGACGTCGGCCGCGCCTGACCCGCCGCACGTCTCAGCATCCGATCACGTACGCCGTGCGGGAACACGTGGCGCACCACCGGTGGTTGCCGCTGTCATGGCCTCCACCCCACCCGCGACCCCGGCGCCGACCGCGCCCGTCGCCGCCCGCCCGGGCACCGCCCCCTCCCCGAGCCCCGCGGCCCGCAAGGGGCGCATCAGCGCCGGTCTCGTCCTGCTGCTGTCCGCGCTCACCGCCGTCGGGCCGCTGACGATCGACCTCTACCTCTCCGCGTTCCCGCGCATCGTGGACGAGCTCGGTACGACCGAGTCCCGCGTCCAGCTCACCCTCACCGCGACCCTCGCGGGCCTCGCCCTCGGCCAGCTCCTCATCGGGTCGGTCTCGGACGCGGTCGGCCGCCGCGCTCCCCTGCTGGTGTCCCTCGCGGTGTACGTGGCGGCGTCCGTCGGGATCGTCTTCGCCGGCTCGGTCGCCGCGCTCACGGGCCTGCGGTTCGTCCAGGGCCTCTCCGCGGCCGCCGGGATGGTGCTGTCCATGGCGATCGTGCGCGACTCGTTCGAGGGCTACCAGATCGGCAAGGTCATCGCGCGGCTCATGCTCGTCGTGGGCGTCGCGCCCATCCTCGCGCCGACCATCGGCGCGCAGTTCCTGCGCCTCGGGTCGTGGCGCGGCATGTTCGTCGCGCTCGCCGTCGTGGGGGCCGTGCTCTTCGTGCTCGTGCTCCTACGGCTGCGCGAGACGCTGCCCGTCGAACGCCGCCGGAGCGGCGGGACGGTCGCGGCCCTGCGCTCGTACGGCTCGCTCCTCGGGGACTGGTCGTTCATCGGTCTCGCGCTCATCGCCGGCTTCTACATGGCCGCGATGTTCACCTACATCTCCGCGTCGACGTTCGTGTTCCAGGACTTCTACGGGATGTCTGCCCAGCAGTACGCGATCGTCTTCGGCGTGGGCGCGGTATCCGTGACGGCGGGCAGCCAGATCAACGGCGCGCTCGTCGGGCGCGTCACGCCCGAGCGCATCCTCCAGGCCGCGGTCGCGGCCGGGTTCGTGCTGTCGGGCGGGCTCCTCGTCGCCGCGCTCGCGGGTGGCGGGCTCGCGTGGCTCGTCCCGCTCATCGTGCTCACGCTCGGCACCGCGGGCTTCGTCATGCCGTCCGTGCCGGCCATCGCGCTCGAGCGCAACGCGCACCGCGCCGGCAGCGCCGCGGCCCTCATCGGCGCGTTCCAGTTCGGCGTCGGGGCGGTCGTCGCGCCGGTGACCGGCCTGCTCGGCGGGTCACCGCCGGTGACCATGGCCGCGGTGATGTTCGGCGTCGTCGTGGTCGCGGGCGCCGTGCTGCTCGGCCTGCGGCACACGTTCGGCGCACCGCTCCCGGCCGACGCCGCGGACTCCCTCGGCGCGCCCGACCCCGCCGTCGGCGTCCCCGCCACGGCCACGGTCCTCCCGGACGCGGCCGTCGAGGCCACCCTCCCGTCCGCCGACGCGCCCTACGACGCTGCGGCGCTCGCCGGCGCGACGGCGCCGACGAACCGGCAGGCCTGACGGCCGACCACGGCCCTGCCGCCCGCTGAACACGGGATCGGCGACCGGATCTCGCCGATTGTGGTCGCCGACCCCGTGCTCGGCGGAGGGGGCGCGGGCGGGTGGGGGTCCGGGCAGGATGGGCGGGTGACGCCCGACGACCCCGACTACCCGCTCGCGGCCCGGACGGCGCCGACGCTCGCGGCGCTGGACGCCCACCTCGTCGAGTGCCGGGCGTGCCCGCGACTCGTGGCCTGGCGCGAGCACGTCGCCGACGTCAAGCGGGCATCGTTCCGCGACGACGACTACTGGGCGCGCCCCGTCCCCGGGTTCGGTGACGAGCAGGCGGGGATCGTCGTCGTCGGGCTCGCGCCCGCCGCGCACGGGGCCAACCGCACGGGCCGCATGTTCACGGGCGACCGCAGCGGCGACTTCCTCTTCGCCGCCATGCACCGCACGGGCCTGGCCAACCAGGCGACGTCGGTCTCCGCCGACGACGGCCTCCGCCTCACCGGGATCCGCGTCACCGCGCCGGTGCGGTGCGCGCCCCCGGACAACAAGCCGACTCCGGAGGAACGCCGCCGCTGCGGCCCGTACCTCGCGCGCGAGGTCGAGCTGCTGGGCGCGACGGTGCGCGTCGCCGTCGTCCTCGGCGGCTTCGGGTGGCAGGCGCTGCTCTCGACGCTCGCCGAGCAGGGCTGGGCCGTGCCGCGTCCGCGGCCCCGGTTCGCGCACGGTGCGGAGGTGACGCTGCGCCGGGCCACCCCTCGCCCCGCCCCGGGAGCGTCGCTCCCCGGCGTCGTGCCCGACGGCGGCCCCCCGCCCCCGGAGCAGACCCTCACCCTGCTGGGGTGCTTCCACGTGAGCCAGCAGAACACGTTCACCGGCCGGCTCACCCCGCAGATGCTCGACGACGTGCTGCTCCGGGCGCGCGAGCTCGCGGGCCTCGGCGCACCGGTCTGACATGCGCGCGCTCCCGACCGCGCACGGTGGTGAGCCGGCGGACGTTTCCGGGCTGCGGCCGCCCGACCCACGGTGAACGGTGGCGAGCCGCCGGACCGTACCGGGGCGCGGTGGCCGCGCCCACGGCTCACGGCTCACGGCTCACGGCTCACGGCTCACGGTGGCGAGCCGCCGGACGCTACGGGGGCGCGATTCCCGACCGACGTTAGCGGGCGGCGGTGGCCGGGGACTGGCGGCGCGGTGCGTCGGCCCAGCGGCGGCGCTCCGCCACGCGCGGCGCGACGCGGCCGACGAGACGGAGCTGCTCCCGGCGCGCGATGACCTCCATGCGCCGCAGCTCGCGCTCGAGCGGGGACGATGCTGCTGACATTGCTGCTCTCCTTCGACGGCTCCCGGACGACGCCGCCGGTCGCGGCCGTTCCCGGGAGAGCACGCGACGACCGGCGGGACGTCGCTCGGCTCCTCGAAGAGGGACGGACACGGGGCCGGTTCGTGACATCCCGCCCCGTCCGGCCGAGCCGTGAGCGGCAATCCCACGTCCCGCGCCTGGCGTCTTGCGCTCCCGCCCCGAATCGTCAGCCCGAGCCCCGAGCGACCCTCGGGGACGCGCGCGCCGGTTACGCCGTCGGGCGGGCAGACTCCTCATACTGCTCGACGAACTCCCCCGTCGGCGGGATGGGCGTGATGACGTCCACGAGCACCCCGTTCGGGTCGGCCGTGATGAAGTGCCGCTGCCCGAACGCCTCGTCGCGCAGCGAGCGCAGGATCGGCAGTCCCGCGGCGACGAGGCGCGCGTGCACAGCGTCGACGTCCTCGACCTCGAGGTTGAGCAGGAGCCCGCCCGCGCGACCCCGGCCGCTCGTCGGGATCGTCTCGTGGTCGCCGTCGAGCACGGCGAGGTTCACCGACGCGTCGTGCACGGACTGGAGGTGGACGTACCAGTCGCTCGTGAAGAGCGGCCGGAAGTCCAGGTGGTCGCGGTAGAACGCGACGGTCCCTGCGACGTCCCCGGTCATGAGCACGGGGTACCAGCTCGTGATGCGCACAGTCTTCTCCTCGTCGTCGGCGACCGGACGGTCGCAAAAACAAACAGGCTGTATGTATCGAGAATGGCCTACAGTCTGTCGGTATGCAAGAGCGCCGCCGGACCAACGCCGAACGCACCCGCGCGACCCGCGTGGCCCTCGTCGCAGCCGCGCGCGACCTCTTCGTCCGCGCCGGGTACTCCGCGACGTCGACGCCCCAGATCGCCGCCGCCGCGAACGTCACGCGCGGCGCGCTGTACCACCACTACGCCGACAAGCAGGACCTGTTCCGCGCCGTCGCCGAGGCCGAGGCCGAGGCGGTCGCCCGGGAGATCGAGGAGCGCACCGCCGGGGATCCCGGCACGGCAGCCGCGGAACGACCGGACGCCCCAGACAACCCAGACGGCCCGGACGCCCCGGACGCCCCGGACGCCCGCGCGATGCTCGTGGAGGGTGCGCGCGCCTACCTCGACGCGATGGGTGAACCCGGCCGCACGCGGCTGCTCCTCGTCGATGCACCCGCCGTGCTCGGCCCCGCAGAGGCCGACGCGCTCGACGCCCGCCACGCGCGCCGAACGCTCCGCGAGGGGCTCGGCGCGGCGCTCGGTATCCGGTCGAGCGGGGTCAGCACGAGCCGCGGCGCGGGCGACGACGACGTGCCCGGCCCAGGCGACGGGTCCGCCGTCCGCCCGGGCGAAGGGTCCGCCGTCCACCCGGGCGAGAGGTCCGCCGTCGACCAGGGAGAGCCCAGCGACGTCGCACGAGACCTCGCGGACGAGGAACGCCTCGACGCGCTGACGCTCCTGCTGTCCGCGGCGTTCGACCGTGCCGCCCTCGCGCTCGACGCGGGCGCGCCGCCGGGACCCGTGCGGGCGGCCGTGACCGAGCTCGTCGACCGCGTGTGCGCGCCGACACCGGGACCGCGTCCTCGGGCCTGACGGACGGCGCAGCCCCGGTCAGGCCCGCACGCTGAGCGTGCTGCCGCCGCCGGGGAGGCGGCGGACCTCGACGCGCTCCGCGACGGCCTGCTTGAGCGCCTCGACGTGGGAGACGACGCCCACGACGCGCCCGCCCGCGCGGAGCCGGCCGAGCGCCGCGAGGACGGCCTCCAGCGTCTCGGGGTCGAGGCTGCCGAAGCCCTCGTCGACGAACAGCGTCCCGAGCTCGATGCCGCCCGCCTCGGCCGTGACGACGTCCGCGAGCCCGAGGGCGAGGCACAGCGACACGTAGAACGTCTCCCCGCCGGACAGCGTGCGCGGGTCGCGCTCGCGCTCCGTCACGTGGTCGAGCACCTTCATCGCGAGGCCGCGCTTGTGCGCCCGCACGTCCTCGCGCGTCGCGCTGCGCACGAGCTCGTACCGCCCCGACGACATCTCGGCGAGGCGCTCGTTCGCCGCAGCGACCACGTCCTCGAACCGCTGCACGAGCACGAACGTCGCGAGCGAGAGGTCGTGCGCGTTGTCGCCCGTGCCCGACGCGAGCGCCGCCATGCGCACGACCGGTCCCGCCGCGTCCCGCGCCGCGGTCCAGCCGTCGACCGCCGCCCCGACGCCCTCGGCCGCCGTCCGGGCCTCCTCGGCACGGCGGGCGACGAGCTCGTGCTGCCGCGCCGCGGCCCCGGCCACGGCCTCTGCCTCGTCGACGGCGGCGCGCGCGCCCGCGACGTCGGCCCGTACGTCCTCGGGCAGGTCGGCGAGCGCCGGGTCCGCGAGGCCGGTCGCCGTCGCGGTCCGCGCCGCGTCGTGCTCCGCGACGCGCTGAGAGAGCGCGTGCCGCTCGGCGTCGTCGAGCACCGCGGCGAGCGCCTCGGCCGCGTCCACGAACCCCGACCGCGCGACGAGCGCGGCGACGTCGGCCGCACGCTCCTCGCACGCCCGCTGCGCGGCGGCGACGGCGCTGCCCGCGTCCGCGAGCGCGTCGATCGTGCGCACCCGTCCCTCCAGCGCGGCCGCGAGGACGGCGACGGGGTTGCGCGCGCCGCCCTCGTCGGCGAGCGGGTCGGGCAGGTCCACGAGCTCCACGAGCGGGCCCGCCGCGTCGAGCTCGGAGCGGATCTCGGCGCGGTCGCGCGCGAGGGCCGCCTCGATCTCCTGGAGCCGCGCGGTCGTGCCCGCGACCGCCTCGGCGAGCCCGGCCGCCCGGGCCTCCAGCGCACGCGTCTCCGCGTCCAGCTCCTCGAGCTCGCGCTCGGCCTCGGCGCGCTCACGCTCCGCGGTGCGCGCGGCGGCCACCAGCTCCTCCGCGTGCGCGACCCGCTGCCCGGCCTCCTGCGGGGTCAGGCCGTCGGCGTCCCGACGACGGGCGTCGCACCGCTCGGCGAGCACCTGAGCGCGGGCCGAGACGTCGTGCAGCAGGCGCTCGGCGTCCGCGCGCTCCCGCTCGGCGCGCTCGACGTCCTCGACCGCCGGGTGGTCCTCGGCGAGCGGCGCCGGGTGCGGGTGCTCGGCCCCGCCGCACACCGGGCACGGCTCGCCGACGGCGAGGCCCGCGGCCAGCTCTCCGGCCAGACCCGCGATGCGCGCAGCCCGCAGCCGGGCCTCGTGCTCCACCGCCTCGTGCGCCCGGACCGCGGCCCGTGCCCGCTCGGCGTGCGCCTCGGCCGCCTCGGTCGCGAGCGCCGCCGTCTGGCGCGCCGCCTCCTCGACCGCCCGGGCGCGATCCGCGCGCTCGCGGAGCACCCCGAGCGCGCCCGCGGCCTCCGCGAGGGACGCGACCCGCGTGCGCAGGGCGTCGCGGCGCGCCGGGCGTGCGTCGAGCTCGGCCAGCACGCGACCCCGCTCCTCCGTCGCCTGCGCCACCTCCTTGCGCCCGTCGGCGAGCTCGCGGTCGCGCCCGGGCAGCGACGCCCCCACCGGGACGAGCCTCGCCACCCGCACGGCCGCCGTCGCGACGTCGGCGCGCAGGGCCTCGAGCGTCGTCGGGTCGGCGTCGGCGAGGGCGGCGGGCGCCCCGGTGCGCGCGAGCGCGAGCCGGTCGAGCGCGGCGCGCAGGGTCTGCTCGGCGCGCGCGAGGCCCTGGGCGGCCGGGGCGACGACCGCGGCACGTGCCGCCGCGTCCGCCCGACGGCGACACTCGGCCACCGCCACCTCCTCCTCGTCGAGGCGCGCCGCGTCGGCCCGCAACCGGGCTCGCCGCTCCAGCGCGTCGTGCCGAGCGCGCTCGTGCTCGAACCGCTCACGCGCCGCGGCGAGCGTCGCGTCGGCCCCCGCCGCGCGCTCGGCCAGCGACGTGGCCTCGGCGTCGAGGCGCGCGACGTGCGCGACGGCGAGCGCGTGCACGCCCGGCGTCGACTCCGCAGCGGCCGGGGCGCCGCCATCGTCGGCCCGCCGCAGCCGGTCGTCGTCGTGCGCGGCCTCGCGCAGCCGCCGCGCGTCGTCGGGCTCGAGCCCGGCGGACCCCACGAACCGCTCCGCCGCGCCCACGACGCCCTGCCGCGCGGCGTCCGTGCGCGATCGCGCCGCGCGCGCGAGCTCCGCCAGGCGCGCGGCTGCGCGGTGGTAGAGCTCCGTGCCGAAGACCTTCTGGAGCAGCACGGCCCGGTCCTCGGGCTTCGCGCGCAGGAACGTCGCGAACTCGCCCTGCGGCAGCACGACCGTCTGCACGAGCTGGCGCCGGTCGAGGCCCACGAGCCGGCGGATCTCGTCGCCCGCCTCGTCGAGCCGTGCGGACAGCAGCTCGCCCGCGGCGTCCTCCACCGCGTCCGGCGCGTCGGTGGGTGGCACCTCGGCGAGCCGCCAGAGCCGCACCGAGGCCTGCTGGGTCGTGGTGCCGGTGCCGCGCTTCTTGGGGCGTCGGTACTCGGGCGTGCGCCGGACCCGGAAGACCCCCGCCGGGACCTCCAGCACGAGGTCGACGTACGACTCGACGTCCGGTCCCGCGAACGCCGAGCGGAGACGGTCGTCGCTCGCGGCGTCGGAGGCGACCTTGCCGTAGAGCGCGAACACGATCGCGTCGATGATCGTGGACTTGCCGGCGCCCGTCGGCCCCTCGAGGAGGTAGATCCCGGACGCGCCGAGCGCCGCGAGGTCGACGTGGTGGCGGCCCGCGAACGGGCCGATCGCCTGGAAGGTCAGGGAGTGCAGGTGCATCAGGCGCTGCGCTCCTCGGCGAGCGCGAGCTCGAACGCCTCCCGCAGCACGACGACCTCCGCCTCGCTGGGGGCGTGGCCGGAGACGTGCTCGACGAAGTCGCGCGCGACGTCCAGCGGGTCGCGCCCCGGCCCGACGGCGGTCACGACCTCCCGCTGGGCGACGCGCGGGGGGCGGTGCGTCACCTGGAGCGCGTGCGGGAACCGGGACCGGACGCGGGCGTACAGCTCGGCTGGCCGGACCGGGTCCGTCACGACGACGCGCAGCCAGTCGTCGACGTGCGGCTCGCCCGCCTCCCCGAGCAGCTCGTCGAGCGAGCCGGTCACCTCCGCGAGGCGGCGCGGCACGGGAGCGGGGACCAGCTCGACCGCCGCGTCCGCGTCCGTGCGGACCCGGTCGACGTCGACGAGCGCGGTGGACTTGCGCTGGTGCAGCTCCGAGAAGGAGAACGCGAGGGGCGAGCCCGAGTAGCGGGCGACGGTCGCCACGCCGCCGTCGGCCTCTCCGCCGCCGACCTCCGGGACGGTGACGCGCTGCGGCCCGTGCAGGTGGCCGAGCGCCACGTAGTCCACCCCGCGGCCCGCGAACGCAGCGGCCGGGACGGCGTCCACGCCGCCCACGCGGATGTCGCGCTCGGAGTCCGACGCCCGACCACCCACGACGAACGCGTGCCCGACGACGACCGCCCGCACCCCCGGGTCCGCGGCGCGGCGCCGCGCGAGGTCGGCGCCCACCCGGCGCAGGGCCGCCCCCATGACGGCCTCGTGGGACCGCGCGAGCGGCCGCTGCCTCACCGAGTCGCCGCCCACCCCCTCGGCGTCGGGAGCGTCGGCGTCCGGCGCGTCCGCGAGGACGTGCCGGGCCGTGTCCGGGTCGAGGTACGGGAGCGCGTAGACGAGCAGCGGCGAGGCGTCGCCGCTCGTCGCACCGGGGCGCGGGCCCAGGACGACGGGCGCACCGACGTCGGCCAGGCGTGCCCGCACGTGGACGCCCGGGCGCAGGAGGCGGTCGACGAACCCGAGCCGGACGGCGGAGTCGTGGTTGCCCGGCGTGACGACGACGTGCGCGTGCTCGGCGAGCCGCGTCACCGCGTCCGAGAGGAGGGAGACGGCGTCGACCGGCGGGATCGCGCGGTCGTAGACGTCGCCCGCGACGACGACCGCGTCGACCGCCTCGGAGCGGGTCAGCTCGACGAGGTGGTCGAGGTGCGCGGCCTGGTGCTCCAGAAGGTCGACCCCGTGCAAGGTGCGCCCGAGGTGCCAGTCGGAGGTGTGCAGGATGCGCATGCCCGCACCGTACCGGCCGGTTCCCACAGCCCCGGGGACCCGGGGCGGCGGCGGGCGCGTGGGTGTCAGACGGCGCCGACGACCTCGATCGGGCCCGTGGAGGCGCCGCTGCGCTCGACGGGGATCCGCCCGCCCATGCCGATCATGTCGAGCAGCTCGACGATGCTCGGCGACGGGTCCCGGAGCACGACCTCGCGGCCGTCCTCCTCGCCGAGCATGTAGAGCTGGATGATGAACGCGATGCCCGAGGAGTCGATGAAGGTGACGTCGGCGACGTCCACCACGACGCGCCCGCGGGTGTCCAGCACGTAGGACATCGCCTCGCTCGCGCGGTCGCGCAGCGCTGCGTCCACCTCTCCCCACATCGTCACGACCACGCCGCCGTCCGCCGGGGCGTAGACGATCCCGCTCGTCCGGTCGATCGCGCTGCCTGTGTCCACGGTTCCCGCTTCTCTCGAGTCGTCCTGCTGCTGTCGGCCGCCCCTCCGGACAACGTCCGGCGGTGGTGGCCTGTTCCCTGCGCCTGCCTCATGGCTCCGTCCGGACGCCGGCCGTGACCGTCGGGCGGCGGGTCGGACCAGGCGACCGTGACCGGAGCACCCCAGAGTCTGCACCCGGCGCGGGGCGCACACCAGCCCGCGCGGCGGTCGACCGCGACCTTCCTCCGAACCCTCACAACCCGGACCGCGTCGGTGCCTCCGCGCGCCGCCCGGAGCCCCGGGAGCGCCACGAGGAGGCGCAGCCCGGGCGGCGTCGCGGTCTCGTTCCCCTACCCGCTACAGGGGCTCGGTGACGTCGGCGACCTGGGCCCCGAGGGCGGCCACGAGGGCCTGCCCGTCGACCGTCGCGGCCACGCCGTGCTCGCCCGCGCCGATGGAGACGAGGTGGTCGCCGTCACCCGGGGCTTCCGGGGTCGCCGGGTCGCCCGCGACGTCCACCTCGTCCTCGCCGCGCACGGCGACCACGCGCACGTCCGCCACGACGGGCCACGCGTGCGTGGCGCCGAACGGCGTGATGGTGCCGCGCTCGTACCCCGTGACGTCGCGCGCGACCTCCTTGTCCGGCATGGACAGGCGCGACACCCCGAGCAGCGCGCGCAGCTTGGGCCACGAGATCTGCCGGTCGCCCGGGACGAGCACGAACAGGTAGTCGTCCTCCGCACGCCGCACGACGATCGTCTTGAGGACGCGCGCCGGGTCGACGCCGCGCGCGGCGGCCGCCTCCTCCAGCGACCCCACCCGGCCGTGCCGGGTGAGGGTGAAGTCGATGCCCGACGCCTCCAGCGCCGCCACGGCGCGCTCGCTGCTCATGAGAACCGACCCTAGCCCTCGCCCCCGACGCACGGGCTGCCGTAGCGGGGCCGCAGCCCGTCAGACGTCGTCGAACTCCGTCACGACGGTGCGCCAGTACTCGGCGCCGTCGCGCGTGCGGTGCACGAGGCCCGCGTCGACCATCGCGCGCCGCAGCGACACGGGGTCCGCGGCGCGCGCCGCGAGCCGCTTGGTCAGCGTGAGCTCGGTGACGGGCTCCTCCAGCGGGAGCACCTGCGCCGCGAGGTACCGCACGACGAGCTCGCGGTCGCGCCACCGCTTCGGCATGCGCAGCAGGCGTCCGTCCGTGAGGAAGCGGTCGGGGCCCGTGGGGCGCGGCGTGGGCGCGGACGCGAGCAGGGCCGCGAACCGCTCGGGCGCCGCCCGCAGGAAGCCCGTCTCCTCGCGCACCACGACGCCCGCGGCGAGGAGCGGCGCGAGCCGACGGCGCTCGTCGGCCGACAGCACCGCCTCCGCGGGCCCCTCGGTCACGACGCGCGCGAGCACCTCGAGCCGTCCCGCGTCGGCGAGCGACGCGACCACCTGCTTCCACGCGTTGTCGGGCACCGGGGCGCCCGTCCGGTCGTCGTCCACCGCCCGACCCTACGCACGCCGCGCCGCGGACGGCCACCGCGTTCCCGGACCCCGCACCCCGTGCCCCACCTCCCGGGCGCCCCACCCCGCGGCCGGACCGACGAGCGCGGCGGGGACGTCAGGCGAGGTGCACGGCGTCGCCCTGCCAACGGCGCCGCAGCCACCGGTCGTGCGACGCCACGACCACGGCGCCCGGCCACTCCTCCACGGCCTCCATGAGCTCGCCCGCGAGCGTGAGCGACACGTGGTTCGTCGGCTCGTCCAGGAGCAGCACGTCGGGCGCCTGCGTGACGAGCATCGCGAGCACCACGCGCCGGCGCTGCCCCACGGAGAGCTCCGCGAGCCGTCGCCCCAGGTCGCGCGGCGCGAGGAGGCCGTGCGCGTCCACGGCCGCGTCGCGCGCGTCCGCCGGGTCCACGCCCTGCGCGAGGGCGAGCAGCTCGCGCGGGGTGCGGTCGTCGTCGTGCAGGTGCACGTCCTGCTCGAGCAGCCCCACCCGGACCCCGCGCGCCCGGCCCACGGTGCCGACGTCGGGCGCGAGGTCGCCCGCGAGCACGTGCAGCAGCGTGGACTTTCCGGCACCGTTGGCCCCGGTGACGAGCAGCCGGCTCCCCCGCGCGACCTCGATCGACGGGACGCCCGACGCCGCCATGTCGAGCCGGTCCGGCCGCTCGCCCGGGGCCGCCCCGGGCCCTCCGCGCCCGGGCCGGTGCACGACGACGCCGCGCGCCCACGCGACCACGTCGCCACCGCCCGGCGCGAGGCGGGTCCCCCCGCTCGGCGGTGCGAAGCGCAGGGGCGGGGGCGGCTTGCGCACCTGGTCGCGCTCGAGCACGTCGAGCCGCTGCTGCGCGTTGCGCACGCGCCGCGCGATCTGGCCCTGCACGCGCTCGCCCTTGAAGTCGTAGAGGATCTTCGCCTGGTTGCCCCGCTCACGGTTCTTCGCGACGTCCCGGGCCGTCACCGCGACCCCGCGCCGCAGCTCCGCGAGCTCGGCCTGCTCCGCCTCGAAGCGCTGCTCCCAGCGCTCGCGCTCGACGCGCTTGGCCTCGAGGTAGTCGCCGTACGTGCCGCCGTAGAGGGTCCCCGCTCCCCCGCCGCGTGCCGCGTCCCCGCCGCCCGCGCCGCGGAGCGGCTCCGCGACCGGGTCGAGGTCGAGGATCTCGGTGCACACCTCGTCGAGGAACACGCGGTCGTGGCTCGCGAGCACCACGGCGCCCGGGAGCGCGCGCAGCGCCGCGGCGAGGAACTCCGCCGCGTCGTCGTCGAGGTGGTTCGTCGGCTCGTCGAGCAGCATCGCGCCGGGCTGGCGCACGAGCAGCGCGGCGAGGCCGAGCCGCGTGCGCTGGCCCCCGGACAGCGACCCGACCTCGCGGCCCGCGACCCCGTCGACGTCGAGCCCCAGACCCGCGAGCGTGCGCGCGGCCCGCGCGTCGGCGTCCCAGACGTCGGCGAGCTCGGCGCGCGCGAGGGCGCGCGCGTACGCCTCCTCGGCACCGGGGACGGGTTCGCCGCCCGGGTCGCCGGCGAGGGCGAGCGCCGCCTCCTCGAGCTCGCGCTCGATCCCGCGGACGCGCGCGAGCGCGTCGTCGACGACCGCGCGGACCGACGTCGTCGGCGGGTACGGGAACTCCTGGTGCAGGAACCCGAGGTCGGCGGGCCGGCTCACCGTGCCGTCGTCTGGGGCGAGCGTGCCCGCGAGCACCCGCAGGAGCGTGGACTTGCCGACACCGTTCTCGCCGACGAGACCCGTGCGATGGCCGGGGTCGACGGCGAGGTCGACGCCGCGCAGGACCGCGCGGCCCGCGAAGGACACGCGGACGTCGGACGCGCGCAGGACAGGGGTGGGACGTGCCATGGGTGATCACCTACCAGGTGCCCGGGTGGCGCGCGCACGCCGCGGAGGGCGGCGGGGGCCACGGCGACGGGCTCGACGGGACGGAGCGGCCGGGGCGGGTGAGGATCACATCGCGCCCGACGCTACGCCGTCGGCACGGGAGGCGCACGGCATTTTCCCGGCGGCGCCCTCGCGCCGGACGCGGCCACGGTTCCGCCCGGGCCCGACGACGCCCCTCGGCTCAGGGGGTGGTCGGCTCCGTCCCGGGGGCCGTCGGGGCCTGGGTCGGCGCGACCGTGGGCTCGGGTGCCGGGTCCGTCGGCTCGGGTGACGGCTCGGGCTCGGGCTCGGGCGGCGGCCCGGACGAGACGACGATCGCGACCGTGCTTCCCGGCGCGACCTGGGTGCCGGAGCCCGGCGTGACGGACAGCACGGTCCCGGGCGCGGCCTCGTCGACCTTCGTCGTGACGCTGACCTTCAGCCCGGCGCCCTGCAGCGCTGCCTCCACGGTGGCCTGCTGCCTGCCGACGAGGTTCGCCGGGACGGCGACGGTCGTGGGCGGCGGCGGGTCCGTGGGCTTCGTCGGCGGGGGTTCCGTGGGCGTGGGCGTGGGCGTCGGTGCCGGGGGCTGCGGCGCGGGCGGGGTCGTCGGCTTCGGCGCGGGGGCGCTCGGCGTCGCCGGCTTCTGCGGCGTGGACGGCGCGCTGCCCTCGGCAGGCGTGTACCGCGTCGGCATCTTCCCCGCCGCGAAGAACTCGAAGTGCCACGGCTCCGGCTTGGAGCCGTTGGGCCGCGCCCATGCGGGGTTGTCCCAGCCGTAGTCCGGGCCGTGCGTGCGGAGCCAGACGTACTCGAGCGACGTCCCCGACGGCACGTTCCCGCCGACGTCGATCGCGAGCCCCCATCCGTGCTGCGACGTGCCGGGCACGGCCGCGAGGTAGGGCTTGACCGCCTTGAGGCGCACCTGCTCGTCGTAGGGGCGGTACGCGTCGGTGATCTTCAGCGCGTACCCGAACTCCTTCTCGAACTCGGCGGCGAGGGCCTCGAGCTGCTCCGCGGCGTCGCAGCGCAGGGTCTTGCCCGGCGCGAAGTCGAGCGCGCACAGCGCCTCGGGCGGGATGCGGCCGTTCTGGTACTGCGCCGTCGAGCCCGCGTACCGCTCGACGACCTCGGCGAGCCGCTCCGCGAGGGTCGTGCCCGCGAGCGCCGTCGCCCCGGCGGCCGGGACGACCCCGACCGGTACGAGGTCGGTGCCGAGCAGCTCGGCGAGCGTCGTCGCGGAGGCGAGGACGTCCTCCAGCGTCACGTCGCCGTGCGCGTGGTCGTCGCCCTCGGCGTGGTCGCCGTCACCGCTGTCAGCCGAGCCGTCGGCCGGGTCCTGGGAACCGTCGAGCTCACCGGGGGCCACCCCGTCGGGCGCGGGCACCTCGTCCTCGGGCAGCGTCCGGTCGCCCGGCGACCCCGCGTCTCCCGCGGATCCCGTGCCGCCGGGGGCGGTCGGGTCCAGGGGCGTGCTCGTGCCGGGCGCCGGGCTCGGCGTGCCGCCGGGGCTCGGGGAGTCGCTCGGCGAGGGGTCGGTGGACGCGCCGGGGGACGGGCTGCTCGTCGGGCTCGGCGAGGGCGCGGTGGGCGTCGCCGCGGTGCGGACCGCGTCGGTCGCTACGTCGCCGGCGGCGTCGACCGTCGCGGGCTGCTGCGCCGGGCGGTCGGTCGCGGGGTCGTCGGTCTCGTCGTCCGTGCCCGTCGTGGTGTCGTCGGTGCCCGCGCCTGCGCCCGTGCCGGGGCCGAGCGGCTCCGGCAGCTCGGGGACCTGCGCGCCGTCGAGCGACTCGTCCAGGTCGAGGTCGCCGTCGGGCACGAGGGGCGCGGGGACGCGGCGGGCCGCGTCCTGCTGCGCGAGGTAGGTGGCCAGGAGCATGCCGAGCTCGGCGCGGGCCTGCTCGACGGGCGGGGAGACGTGGCCGTCGTCGAGCGCGTTGGCCGTCGCGAGGACCTCGATGGCGCCGTCGAGCTGCTGGCCCTCGTCGAGGCCGGCCCCGAGGGTGCTCGAGAGCGCCGCGACCTGGGTCGCCGTGGTCGCCTCCTGCGCGAAGAACGACGCGCCCGGGCGGGGCTGGGCGCTGCCGGCGAGTGCCGCGGCGAGCGTGATGGCGAGCGCCGAGGAGATGAGGACGTGCGACACGGCCCGCGCGCGTCGTCCGAACGACTCCGGACCCACCGCGGCGGCGGGCGCGGGCTCGGGCGTCACGGGCGCGTCGTCCGCGCCCTCGTGCTCCGCCGTGGTGCTCACCGCTCACTCCCGTGCTTCGTGCCCTGCCACGGACCTGCGGTCCCGCACGCCGGATGTGCGCGTCGTCGCGCCCGACGTCACGGCTGCGCGCGCACACGATCGGTGTGCTGCACGCCACAGTGCCCTCGTCCGCCTACCGTACACCGCCTCCACGAGGCTCTCACCCTCGTCTCATGTTCGCGGTGGACAATCGCTCCATGAGTTCACCGACACGTCACCGCAGGTCAACGTCCCGCGCGCTCGCGCTCGGTGCAGCCGTCGCCGCGACCGTCGCGCTGGGTGGGTGCGCCGAGGACGGCTCGGTGAGCGTGCCGGAATTCACCCTGACGGGCGACCAGGTCCAGCAGTTCCTCGACGACGCGGGCGCGCAGGTCGAGACGATCGGCGAGGACGTCCGGTCGCTCACGGACGACCTGGGCACCCTCCCGGACGACACGCGCGCCCGCGCGGAGGAGGCCGTCGCGTCCGCGCAGGAGGCCGCCGACGAGGCCCGCGCCGCGGCGGACGAGGCGGCGTCCGCCACGGACGAGACGCGCGCCCAGGCCGAGCAGCGCCTGGCCGACGCCGAGGCCGCGCTCGAGGACGCGTCCACCGAGCTGGGCGACGTCGCGGGCACCCTCTCCGGTGCCGACGCCGCGGTGCGCGACGCGATCGAGAGCCTGCGCACCCGGGTCGACGAGCTCCGCGCGGACCTCGAGGACGCGTCCGGCTCCTGACCGCACGGGCCGGGCGCGGGCGGCCCGCGCCCGGTATCGCCGGACCCTCGTCCGCACCGGGGACCTAGGTCCCCGGGCCCGGCGACTTTTGCCTGACGTCCACCCTTCCTTCACAGGGGTTTGCTTGGTCTCAGGAGCCCGACCGCACCGGACGGGTCGATGAGAGGGGACAGTGATGAAGGGGACGATCGAGCGGAACGCCAACGCGCCGCTCCCCACGGTCGAAGGCACCGAGCCGGAGACCCTCAGCCTCGCGGAGCGCGCCACGCGACCCACCCAGGTGGTGCTCGGCGTCCTGCGGATCACGATCGGGTTCTACTTCCTCTGGGCCTTCCTCGACAAGACGTTCGGGCTCGGGTTCGCCACCCCCGCCGAGCGGTCGTGGATCAACGGGAACAGCCCGACCACCGGCTTCCTGTCGAACCTCGAGGGCACGTTCTCGGGCTTCTTCAGCGGCCTCGCGGGGAACGCGTTCATCGACGTGCTCTTCATGGTCGGCCTGCTCGGCATCGGGCTCGCCCTGATCCTGGGCATCGGGATGCGCATCGCCGCGGTGAGCGGCACGCTCCTGCTCCTGCTCATGTACCTGGCCGAGCTCCCGCTCGTGACCAACCCGATCATCGACGACCACATCACGATGTCGCTGACGATCATCGCTCTCACCCTCCTCGGGGCGGGCAGCGTGCTCGGCCTCGGCAAGGCGTGGAAGAGGATCCCGTTCGTCCAGCGCAACGCCTGGCTGGTCTGACGGTTCGACCGCCCGCCGTGTGCGGCGGGCCACGGGGCGACCGATACCGCGCGACGATCTGAGGCCGTCGCTGCAGGGAGTCGCTCCCGGGGGAAGAGGGGCGTGCGGGCGGTGGGGAGACCACCCGCACGTCCCGCCCTCCGCGCCCGGCAGGGCGACCGACAGCTCGACGGAGCCGGTCGCCCGCCGGGCGCCTTTCTGCGTGCCCGGCCGGGGCAGCCCGGTCCGGTGCGCCCCCCGGCGTCAGCCGAAGCGGGCCAGCAGCTCCGCCGCCTGGGGATCGCCCTGGGCGGCCGCCTCGTGCCACAGGGCCATCGCCTCGGCGACGCGGCCCGCCCGGAGGCGGAGCACCCCGAGGCTCGTGCGCGCGGTCGGCTCGCCGGCGAGCGCCGCCCGCTCGAGCAGGTCCTCCGCGTCCGGCCCGCGGCCCGCGCGCACGTAGAGGTCCGCGAGGGCCGCCGCGACGCGCGCCTCGCCCGACCCCGCCCACCCCTCGAGCAGCGCGACGGCGTCGTCCGGGGTCAGCGCGCCGCTGCGCACGAGCTCGACCGCCGCCTCCCAGCTCTCGCCCGACGTCGCCGCGAGGACGTCCTCGGCGGCGTCGCGCTCCCCCAGCTCGGCGAGCACCTGCGCGAGCCGCACGGCCGCGCCCTCGACACCCTGCGCGAGCTCGTACCAGCGGCGGGCCGCGTGCAGGTCGCCGCGCTCCGCCGCGACCTGCGCGGCCATGAACGCCCCCAGCGCGTCGCCCGCCAGACCGGCGAGCTCGAAGCAGCGGAACGCCTCCACGGCGTCGCCCGCCTCGTGGTGCGCGACGCCCAGCCGGTACACGGCCCCCGGCACGCCCTGCTCGACGGCCGCCTCGTAGAACGGGACCGCGGCGGCCGGGCTGCCGAGCGCGCGCAGGTCGTCGGCGATCGCGACGAGCTCGGCCGGGTCGTCGGGGTGCAGGTGCCCGACGGCGGACCGCAGGTCCGCGAGGGCGCTCGCCGCGGCCTCGGCGGGCGCTCCGGAGCGCGGGGCGACGTCCGCGCCCTGGTCGGTGGTCGGCATGCGGCACCGCGTCCCTTCGGCCCCCTGCGTCGACGGCCCGGTGGTCCGGGACCTGCGCGACGGCGACGTGCGGCCGGCGGCAGGACGGCGTCGGACGTCCCGAGATGTGGACGCACGATAGCGCGGCGGTGTCGCCCACGTCACACCCCGGGCGAGACGGGTGCCGCCCGGCCGCCGGGGTCTGGGAGACTGCATCGGGTGAGCAGAACGACCGACCTGCCGGCCAGCGCCGGGCAACGCGTGCTGGACGCCGTCGTGGCGGTGACGAGCGACCTCGACCTGCCGCAGGTGCTGCGGCGCATCGTCGACGCGGCGATGGAGCTCACGGGCGCCCGGTACGGCGCGCTCGGGGTGCTCGACGCCTCGGGGCGCGAGCGCCTCGCGCAGTTCATCCCCCTGGGCCTCTCGGACGACGAGGTCGCCGAGATCGACCACTGGCCGCACGGCGAGGGTCTGCTGGGCGAGCTCATCGACCACCCGGCGCCCATCCGCGTGCCGGAGATCGCCGACGACGTGCGCTCGGCCGGCTTCCCCGAGGGCCACCCGCCCATGCACACGTTCCTCGGCGTGCCGGTGCGGGTGCGCGACACGGTGTTCGGCAACCTCTACCTCACCGACAAGCAGGTCCCCGGGGGCGGGTGCGAGGAGTTCACCGCGGAGGACGAGGCGGCCGTGGTCGCGCTCGCCGCCGCCGCGGGCGTCGCCATCGAGAACGCGCGGCTCTACGGCCGGGCGAAGCAGGTGGGTGTGCTGGAGGACCGCGACCGGATCGCGCGCGACCTGCACGACGTCGTCATCCAGCGCCTCTTCGCGTCGGCCATGACGCTCATGAGCGTGCAGCCGCTCGTCAGCGACCCGAACGCGCGCACGCGCATCGAGGAGACCGTCTCCGACCTCGACGAGACGATCCGACAGATCCGGTCCACGATCTTCGCGCTGCACACGGCCACGGACCCGGACGCGCCCTCGATCGAGGACCGGTTCCGCGCGCAGGCCGAGGCCGCGACGACCGTGCTCGGGTTCGCGCCCGAGGTCGACGTCGAGGTGGCGGCCGAGGGGTCGGGCGCGGGCGTGACCGACGGCGGCCCCAGCCTGCCGGCCGAGGTCGCGGACCAGCTCGTCGTCGTGCTCGGCGAGGCCCTGACCAACGTCGCCCGGCACGCGCAGGCGAGCCGCGTCGTCGTGCACCTGGCCGTGACCGCGCACGAGGCGCGCCTCACCGTCACGGACGACGGCGTGGGCATCCAGCCCGGCGGCCGGCGCTCCGGCCTGCGGAACATGCAGGCGCGCGCCGCCGCGCTCGGCGGGTCGAGCACCGCGACCGCCCGGCCCGACGGCGGCACCCGCCTCGAGTGGTGGGTGCCGCTCGGCTGACGCGCCGGGTGCTCAGAGCGTCCGGTGCATGACGTGCAGGCCGACGAGCCCGTGCACCGGGTGGTCGAACGCCTCGGGGACGGTCGCGAGGATCGTGAACCCCAGCGACTCCCAGAGCCGGACCGCGCGCTCGTTCGTCTCCACGACCGCGTTGAACTGCATCGCCCGGTAGCCGTCGGCGCGCGCACCGTCGAGCACGGCGCGCGCGAGCGCCCGGCCGACGCCACGCCCGGCGCCGTCGGGCCCGACGACGAAGCTCGCGTTCGCGACGTGCGCCCCGGCACCGGGGTGGTTGGGCAGGTACTTCGCCGTGCCGAGCACGGTGCCGCGGGCGCCGTCCTCCGCCGGGACCGCGACGAGGACGCGCGCGCCCGGGGCGTCGAGCCACGCGGCCCGGGCGTCGGCCTCGGTCATGTCGCGCGGGTACGTGTACGTCTCGCCCGCGCGGAAGACGGGCTCGAGCGCCCGCCAGATGCCGGGCCAGTCCGCGGGCGTCCCGGCACGTACCTCGATCGTCGCAGTCACCGGGCGAGCGTAGTGCGCGGGCCGCGGGTCAGCGCAGGATCCTCCGGCCGGTCACGATGCGCGGCACGACCTTGATGACGCGGTCGCGCACGCCGGGCACGAAGGTCACGAGCGGGAGCGCGAGCAGCCGCGCGCGCTCCACCGGCTCCGTGACCTCGAACGTGCGGCCGACGAGCACGACGGACCACCCGGAGCGGGCGTCGGCGTCGAACGAGTCGACCTCGAACGCCACGACGGCGCGGCTGGCGGCCACCGCGAGCTTCGAGCCCTCCGCGGTCCGGAACACGACGTCCGGGCCGTCGAGCACGAAGTTCACCGGCTGGATCGCCGGCAGCGCGTGGTCGGTGTAGACGATCCTGCCCACGGGGACGGTCGCGAGGAGCGCGTAGCTCTCCTCCGGCGTGAGCTCCGCGAGCCCTGCCGAGGCGCGCGGGCGCTCGGCGGTCGCGAGCCCCCCGCTCCCCACCGGTGCCCCTGTCCCGGTCCGCTCGACTGTGTCCATCTCCACATCGTCGCGCCGCGGTGTCAGATCCGGGAGTGCCGAAGGTCCCGACGCCGCGCGGTCGCCCGGTCCGTGGGCGTCGGCCCCCGGTCCGTGCGCGGGCGAGCCCTCGGGCCCCGTCCCGCCCTGCGGGTCGGGCCCGCCGTCAGGGACGCTGCGCCGGGCCACCGTGCTGCCGGTCCCCGGTGGGACCGCCCGCGCCCGGGGCGCCCTGGCGGGACGCCTCCTCCTGGCGCATCTCGGTCGCGAGGACCGCGACCTGGGTGCGGCGCTGCAGGCCGAGCGTCGCGAGGACGTGGGAGACGTAGTTCTTGACCGTCTTCTCCGCGAGGTAGAGGCGCTTGCCGATCTCGCGGTTCGTCAGGCCCTCGCCGATGAGCGCGACGATCTGGCGCTCCTGCTGGGACAGGCCCTCGAGGCGGTCCGGCGTCTCGTCCGCGGCGTGGCGCAGGCGCTCCAGCACGCGCGCGGTGCTCGCCGGGTCGAGCAGCGACCCGCCCGCCGCGACCGTGCGGACCGCGCCGACGAGGTCGGACCCGTGGATCTGCTTGAGCACGTACCCCGACGCCCCGGCGAGGACGGCCTGGAACAGCGCCTCGTCGTCGGCGAAGGACGTGAGCATGAGGCAGCCGACCTCGGGCAGCTCGGAGCGCACCTCGCGGCACACCTCGACGCCCGAGCCGTCGGGCAGGCGCACGTCGAGGATCGCGACGTCGGGGCGCGTCGCCTTGATGCGGGCGAGCGCGGAGGCGGCGGTGCCGGCCTCGCCGACGACGGTGATGTCACCGGCGGCCTCGAGCAGTGCGGCGACGCCGCGGCGGACCACCTCGTGGTCGTCGAGCAGGAACACGCGGATCGGGTGGGGAGAGCCCATGCCCTCAACGTAGCCGGTCGGAGGGGGATTCTCGCGCGCGCCCGCCCGTGGCGCCGCGGGTGCGGGACCTTCGTCCCGGTGGGTCGTGCCGAGCGTCCCGCGCGTCGGGGGCGGTCGCCGGGTGCGGCGGACCGCCCGCGCGCGGTATCCAGGAGGTGTGGCAGGTGGCGGGACGACCGCCACGAAGGGGACGACAGGACCGAGGTGGTCATGGTGAGCGGATCGACGCAGCAGGTCGTGCTGGTCGGTGTGGACGGCAGCACGACGAGCGGCAAGGCCCTGGACTGGGCGGTGCACGAGGCGGCGCGTCGGGGCGCGGAGCTGCGCGTGCTGCACGTCGCGTACGTGCCCGTCGTCGCGACGCCGTTCGTCGGCGGCGCGTACTACCCGAGCGTCGAGGAGCTCGGCGAGATCGCCGGCCCCATCCTCTCGGCCGCCGCCGAGCGCGCCGCGCGCGTGGACGCGTCGGTGCCTGTGCGGACGCTGCTGCGCTCCGGCCCGCCCTCGGAGGCGCTGCTCGACGAGGCCAAGGACGCCGACCTCGTCGTCGTGGGTTCCCGCGGGCTCGGGTCCGTCGGGTCGATGTTCTTCGGGTCCGTGGGGACCCGGCTGGCCGCCCGCGCGCCCGTGCCGGTCGTCGTCGTGCCGCCGTCCGTCGAGCGCGTGGAGCGCACCACCGACGTCGTGGTCGGCGTCGACGGGTCCGTGCACGGCGACGCCGCGCTCCGGTTCGCCCTCGACGAGGCCGCGCGCACCCGCTCCCGCGTCGTCGCGGTGTGCGCGTGGCGGATGCCCACCGGACCGCTGTGGGAGGAGAACCCCGCGTTCTACACCGCCGCCGAGCGCGACGCGCGCGCCGAGGCGTCGCGCACCGTCGAGGCCGCGCTCGGGCGCGTGCGCACCGCGGAGCACGACGACGTCCTCGTCGAGACGTTCGTCGTCGACCGCGAGCCGTCCGTCGCCCTCCGGGAGGCCGCGGCGGGGGCCGCGCTGACCGTCGTCGGCTCGCGCGGCCGCGGCGACCTGCGCGGCATGCTCCTCGGCTCGGTGAGCCAGGAGGTGCTGCACCACGCGACGCACCCCGTCGCCGTCGTGCACGCGGCGCGCGACTAGGGTGCCGTCCGCGCGGGGCGGGGACGCCGTCGGGCCGCTAGCGTCGAGACCGTGAGCGACGACGCGCAGGCCCTCCCGCACGACACCTCGTGGCCCCGGGCGGGCGACTGGCCTGGGCCGACGGGTGACGCCGTCGACGTCGCGCTGCTCGGCGTCCCGGCCTGGCGCACGTCGCTCTCGCCGACCGGCACCCACGCGACACCCGCCGCGGTGCGCGCCGCGCTGCGCCGGTACAGCCCCGCGCTCGTCCCCGACCGCCCGCTGCCCGACGGCGGCCCCTCCGCCCGCGTGCGACCCGTCGCCTCGGGCGGTCCCGCGGAGCGGACCGGCCCCGTCGACCTCGCCGAGCTCACGTTCGCCGACCTCGGCGACGTCGACGAGCCCGACGGCGCGGAGGGCGAGGCCCGGACGCGCGCGGCGGTCCAGGCCGCGCTGGAGCGCGCTCGGCTGCTCGTCGCGCTGGGCGGCGACAACTCCGTGACCGTCGCGACCGCGCTCGGCGCGTGGGACGACGACCTCGCCACCGCGGGCCTCGTCACGCTCGACGCCCACCACGACCTGCGCGACGGTGTGTCCAACGGGTCACCGGTGCGACGGCTCATCGAGGCGGGGCTCGACCCGCGGCGGGTCGTGCAGGTCGGCATCGCGGACTTCGCGAACTCCGCCGAGTACGCGCGCCGCGCCGTCGAGCTGGGGATCACCGTCGTGCACGTCGACGAGCTGCGCCGGCGCGGGCCCGAGGAGGTGATGCGCGCGGCCATGGAGGTCGCGGGCGCCGCGGGCGGGCCGGTGCACCTCGACGTGGACGTCGACGTGTGCGACCGCTCCGTCGCCCCGGGCTGCCCCGCGAGCGTCCCGGGCGGGATCGCGGCGTGGGAGCTGCGCGCCCTCGTCCGTGCCGCGGCGCTCGACGGCCGGCTCCGCTCCGCCGACGTCGTCGAGGTCGACGCGACGGCCGACGCCCCCGACGGCCGCACGGTCCGCCTCGCCGCCCTCTGCGTCCTGGAGCTCGCGGCCGGCCTCACCCTCCACCCGCCGACCTCGGAACCGGCACTGACGTAGCCCCCCCCCCCCGCCGAGCAGGCGGTTCCGGCCGGTCCACCAGGTGGTCCTGGCACGACACGCGACCCGGACGCACCAGGACCACCTGTTCGACGCCGGGTGGGTCAGGGGTGGGGGTGGGTC
>NZ_JAVHYN010000007.1:0-139354 GCF_031119065.1 Cellulosimicrobium sp. XJ-DQ-B-000 | reverse complement strand
AGACGGCGGAAGGTGCGCTGGGTGAGGCGCAGTCGATCCTGCAGCGCATGCGCGACCTGTCGGTGCAGGCGGCGAACGACACGAACAACGCCGACGCGCGCACCGCCATCAAGTCGGAGCTCGACGAGCTCGCGGACGAGCTCGACCGGATCGTCGACTCGACGAACTTCAACGGCATCGACCTGCTCAAGGCCAGCGCGACCGACCTCACGGTCCAGGTGGGCGCCGAGGGCACCGGTGACGGCAACACCATCACCATCGACCTCACCACCAACGACCTCCAGACGGTCATCGAGGCGGGCGTGTACAACACCGCGGGCGGCAGCTCCCTCACGGTGAACACGGCGGCGAACGCGCAGGCGGCGATCGAGACGATCGACACGGCGCTCAAGGCCGTGTCGACGGCTCGCTCCGGCCTGGGTGCGACGCAGAACCGCCTGGAGTACGCGATCTCCAACATCAACGTCGCGACGGAGAACCTGACCTCCGCCGAGTCGCGCATCCGCGACGTCGACATGGCCAAGGAGATGATGAACTACTCGCGCACCAACATCCTGTCCCAGGCCGGCACCGCGATGCTGGCCCAGGCGAACCAGGCCAGCTCGGGAGTCCTCCAGCTCCTCGGCTGACCCTGACGGCCACCCGGCGGGCGGCACGGACCGCCCTCCGCGCCGTCCGCCGGGTCTTCTCCGCACCACGTCCCCAGCACGTCCCCCGTCCCACACCTGGAGGTGATCCGCGTGGGCATCTCCTTCACCGGGCTGTCGAGCGGTCTCAACACGGCAGACCTCGTCAAGCAGCTCATCGCCGTCGAGTCGATCCCGCAGCAGCAGCTCCAGGCCAAGGTCAAGGCCGAGCGCTCCGAGATCTCCGCGCTCCAGGACCTCAACACGCGCGTGGCCGCGCTCGCGAAGCTCGCCAAGGAGCTCACCGCCGGCGACGCGCTCGCGCTCTTCACCGCGAAGGGCTCGTCCGACGCGGTCTCGGTCACCGCCCGCGCCGGCGCCTCCCCGGGGAGCATCGACGTCGTCGTCGACGCCGTCGCCACCGCGCAGAAGTCGGTCACCGCGACCCTCACGACGGCTCCCACCACGCGCTTCACCCTCACGGACGCCGCGGGCGAGCACACCGAGCTGACCGCGGCCTCCACGTCGCTCGACGACGTCGTCGCGGCGATCAACCGCGCCGACGCGGGCGTCACCGCGGTCAAGGTCGGTGCGGGTACCGACGCCGCGACGGGGGAGAAGCTCTACCGCCTCCAGCTCACGGGCGCCGCGACGGGCGCCGCGGGCGCGTTCTCGTTCCACGCCGGGACCGCCGCCGAGGTGGACGCCGGCACCGCGACGAACCTGCTCGCCGCTCCCGGCGCGGCCACCGTCACGGCGGCCGCCGACTCCGTGGTGCGCCTGTGGGCCGGCACCGCCGCCGAGCAGACCGTCACCTCGGCGTCGAGCACGTTCACCGACCTCCTTCCCGGCATCGACGTCACCGTCTCGAAGGCGTCCGCCGACCCCGTCACCGTCACCGTCGCCGAGGACCCCGAGGCGCGCGCGAACAAGGTCCGCAGCCTCGTCGACGCCGTGAGCGCGATCCTCGCGCGCATCGGGACGCAGACCAAGGTGACCATCGGGTCCGACGGCTCGACCTCCGGCGCGACGCTCGCCGGCGAGTCCATCGTGCGCAACGCGCGCCAGTCGCTGCTCGGCGCCGTCACGGACCCGGTGGACGGGGCGTCGCTGTCGTCGATCGGCATCGAGATCACGCGCTACGGCGAGGTCACGTTCGACGCCGAGAAGCTCTCGGCGGCCCTCGCCGCCGACCCCGACACGACGATGAGCACGTTCACGCAGGTCGCGACGCGCGTCCAGAAGGCCTCCGAGATGCTCTCCGACAAGTACGACGGCCTCCTCACGACGTCCGTCAAGAACCGCGAGACCCAGGCCACCCGGCTGGACGACCAGATCGCCCGGTGGGACCAGCGGCTCGAGCAGCGCTTCAAGCGCCTCACCGCGCAGTACACCGTCATGGAGGTCCAGCTCGCCAAGCTCGACTCGCAGCAGCAGTGGCTGACGGGCCAGCTCGCGACCCTCATGCCCTCCTCGTCCTCGAAGCGCTGAGCCGCACCTCCCGCGAAGGAACCGCCGTGACCCACCTCGCCCGGAGCGCCTACGGGCGCGACGCCATCCTCACCGCGTCCCCCGCGCGCCTGCTGACGCTGCTCTACGACCGTCTCGTGCTCGACCTGCGCCGGGCCGAGGCCGCGCAGGGCGAGGAGCGGTGGGCCGCCGCGTCCGAGCAGCTCCTGCACGCCCAGGCGATCGTGGCCGAGCTCATGGGCTCGCTCGACACCACGGTCTGGGACGGTGCCGAGGACCTCATGGCCCTCTACGTCTACGTCCACGAAGCCTTGGTCGCCGCGAACGTCCACCGCGACATCGGGCGCACGCACGAGGTCCTCGAGATCGTCGTGCCGCTCCAGGAGACGTGGCGCCAGGCCGCGGAGGTGCTGCCCGCCGGGCACGGGAGCGCCGCGGCGCACGGCGGCGGAGCGACCGGTGTCGCCTGACCGCGCGGGCACGGTCACGGCCTGGACCCGTGCCCTCGACGAGCTCGACGCGATGGCGTCGGTCGCGGGCGAGCACGCCGGCGAGACGGCCGTCGCCCACCTGGCCGCGTGGACCCCTCCGACCGGGCTGGGGCGGCTCCCGGCCGAGCTCGTGGACCGCGCGCTCGAGGTCCTGGTCCGCCAGGCCGACGTGGTGGACCGCCTGCACGCCGCCATCGTGGAGAACCGGCGGCACTCCCGTGCCCTGACGTGCGTGCCCCGCGCGCACGACTCGACCGCGGCGGCGTACCTCGACGTGAGCGCCTGACCCTCGCGACACCTCCGGCCCGGCGGCGCTCCCGGGCGAGCACGGCTCACGCGTCGCGACCCTGCATAGGGGTCGGGTGAGCACACGACCGACCGCGCAGCACGCGTCCCCGCTGCGCGCGCACGACGCACGACGGCGGCCCCTCGGCCGTCGTCGGCTCAGGGTGAGCACGGACCGCTCCCCCCGCAGGCCATCGGACGGCCGACACCGACGACGTGGGGAATCCGCGACCGTGTTCGACTCCGTCACCTCCGTAGCGATCCAGAGCGCGCTGGACGGGCTGTCCGCCCGGCAGAGCGCCATCGCCGAGAACGTCGCCAACATCAACACCCCGGGCTACACCGCGAAGCGCGTGCAGTTCGAGGAGGCGCTGGCGGCCTCCGTCGCCGACGGCGACGCCCGGCGCACCGCCTTCACCGTCGACCGCTCGCTCGAGCCGACCCGGCTCGACGGCTCGAACGTCAACCTCGACACCGAGACCGTCTCGAACGTCGACACCGTCCTGCGCTACCAGTTCGCGACCCAGGCCGTCGGCGGCGAGGCCGCCGCCCTGCGCGCGGCGATGCGGACGGCCTGACATGACCTACGACGCTCTCGGCATCGCCGGCACCGGCCTCACCCTGCACCGCAAGTGGCTCGACGCCGTCGCGGACAACCTCGCGAACGTCAACACCGTCACGTCGACCGACGACGCCGCGTTCCGCGCCCGCTACGTCCTCGCCACCGAGGGCGGCGAGAAGAACCCGGGCGCGTACGTCGCCGGGGCGGCGTGGGGGAGCGCGGAGGGCCGGCTCACGTACGAGCCGGACCACCCGCTCGCGGACGAGGACGGCTACGTGCGCTACCCGGACATCGACATGTCCGAGCAGATGGGCAGCCTCATCCTCGCCCAGCGCGGCTACCAGGCGAACGCCGCCGTGATCGACCGCGCGAAGACGGCCTACGAAGCAGCACTCCAGATCGGGAAGTGATCCTCATGTCCATCCCCTCCGTCGAGGCCACGACCGGCACCGGGTACCTCACCGGCGTCGAGAGCCTCTCCGCGACCGCTGCCGCCGCGCCCGGGTCGACCGGTGCCGCGGGCGCGAGCGCCTTCGCCGACGTGCTGGGCGGCGCGGTCGACAGCACGCAGCAGCTCCAGGGCGCCGCGAACGAGCTGACGATCGCCGCCGTCACGGGCGACCTCGAGAGCGTCCACCAGGCGACCATCGCCTCCACCCGTGCCCAGACGACCCTCGAGCTCGTCGCCGCCGTGCGCAACAAGGCGGTCGACGCGTTCAACGAGATCATGAGGATGCAGGCCTGACGATGCCCGAGAAGATCAGGTCGACGTTCGGCCGCGCGTTCGGCGCCGTCCGCGACTTCACCATCGCCCAGCGCACGCTCGCGCTGCTCGCCCTCGCGATCCTCGTGGTCGGGATCGTCGCGCTCGTGTCGTGGGCGTCGCGCCCCAGCTACACGCCCCTGTTCTCCGGCATGTCGAGCGCGGACGCCGCCGCGATCGTCGACCAGCTCCGCTCGCAGGGCGTGCCCTACGAGCTGACCGACGGCGGCGGCACGGTGCTCGTGCCCGAGGAGCGGGTCTACGAGCAGCGGCTCGCGGCCGCGACGGCCGGCCTGCCCGCCGACGAGTCGGCGGGCGGCTACTCGCTGCTCGACGAGATGGGCGTCACGTCGAGCGAGTTCCAGCAGGACGTGACGTACAAGCGCGCGCTCGAGGGCGAGCTCGCCCGCACCCTCTCCGCGATGGACGGCGTCGAGACGGCGACCGTCCAGCTCGCGATCCCCGAGGAGACGGTCTTCGCGGCCGAGCAGGGCACCCCGACCGCGTCGGTGTTCGTCGCTCCCGCCCGCGGCCAGAAGCTCACGACCGAGCAGGTCGAGGCGATGGTCCACCTCGTCTCGGCGTCGATCGACGGCATGGCACCCACCGACGTCGCGGTCGTCGACGCGCAGGGAGAGGTGCTCTCCGAGGTCGGCGTCGGGGCGCGGTCGTCGGGCGAGCAGGCCGGGCAGTACGAGGAGAAGGTGTCCGGGCAGGTGCAGGCGATGCTCGACCGCGTCGTCGGGGCCGGGAACTCGACCGTCGCGGTGACCGCGCAGATGGACGTGGCGAGCTCCGAGCGTCTCGAGGAGACGTTCCGCACGCCGGAGGGCGGGCCCGTCCTCAACGAGTCCACGACGACCGAGGAGTACACCGGCGCGGGCGGTGGCGTCGCCGGGGTGCTGGGACCGGACAACATCGCCGTCCCGGGCGGCGCCGGCGGGGACAGCAGCTACACGTCGGAGGACGCCACGCGCAACAACGCGATCGACAAGGTCACCGAGACCACGACGACGCCCGCCGGCGCGCTGACCCGGCAGGCCGTGTCGGTCGCGCTCGACGCCGAGGTGGCGCGGGGCATGGACACGGCCGCGATCACCGCGATGGTCTCCGCGGCCGCCGGCATCGACGCCGAGCGCGGGGACACCGTCGAGGTCGCGGTGCTGCCGTTCGACACGGGCGCCGCGGAGTCGGCCCAGGCCGCGCTCGCCGCGGCGGAGGAGGCGGCCGCCGCCGAGAGCCGGGCGCAGATGCTGCGCACCGCGGCGGTCGTCGCCGGGGTGCTCATCGCCCTGGTGATCGTGCTCGTGGCCGTGCGGCGCGCCCGTCGTCGCCGCGAGCGGCGCGAGACGGTCGACCTCGAGGACCTCCGTATGACGACCCTGCACGAGCTCGACCGCGAGGACGACCGCCCGGCGCTCCCGTCCGGCGGCGGCCAGGGCGAGCTCGAGCCCGTGCCCGAGCGGCCGGAGATCCAGCCGCCGACCCCGCGGTTCACGAGCCTCGACCAGCGTCGGGCCGAGATCGACGCGCTCGCGGCGACCGACCCCGACAAGACGGCCGAGTACCTGCGGGTGCTGCTCGCCGAGGACCGGGCGGGGGCGCAGCGATGAGCGTCACGACGGCACCGCCCGAGACGGCGCCCCCGGGCACCGGCGCCGCCGGTCTGGCGGCCGCCCTCGACCCCGCCGCCGCGGCGGCCGCGACCGAGGCCGCGCGCAAGGTCGCCGCGATGAGCGGGGTGCAGAAGGTCGCCCTGGTGCTCATGCAGCTCAGCCAGGAGCGGGCGGCGACGGTCCTGTCGCTGCTCTCCGAGGAGGAGGCCTCCGAGGTCGCGGCCGAGATCATGCGCACCCAGGTGGTGGACGAGGAGCTGGCGGTCGCGGCCCTCGACGAGTTCTACGACATGGCGCTGTCCGGCACGCCGCGCCCGCGCGGGGGCAAGGACTTCGCCGTCGGGCTGCTCGAGGCGTCGATGGGCGCCGACCGGGCGGCCGACGTGGTCGAGCGTCTCGTCGCGAGCATGCAGGGCAAGGCGTTCGAGTACCTCGACGGCACCGAGCCGGGACAGATCGTGTCCCTGCTCGACGGCGAGCACCCGCAGACCGTCGCCCTCGTCCTCGCGCACCTCAGCTCGGGCGTCGCGTCCGCGGTGCTCGCCAAGCTGGCCGACGACTACCGCACGGACGTCGCGCAGGCGCTCGCGACCATGGGCACCGCGTCGCCGGACGCGGTGAAGATCGTGTCGGAGCAGTTCCGCACCCGCATGGGCGCGAGCATCACCCCGCGTCAGCCGGTCGAGATCCTCGGCGGCGTCCAGCCGCTCGTCGACATCATCAATCGCTCCGACGGCGCCACGGAGAAGGCGGTCCTCGAAGGGCTCGAGGCCCGCGACCCGCAGCTCGCCGAGGAGGTCCGCTCGCGCATGCTGACCTTCGAGGACATCGCCTCGTTCGAGGCGCGCGACGTGCAGATCATCCTGCGCGGCGTCGAGATGTCGGTGCTCGCGCTCGCGATGAAGGGCACGACCGCCAAGGTCGTCGAGACGATCACGAAGAACATCTCCGAGCGCAACCGGGCGCTGCTGGAGGAGGAGGTCGCCGGGCTGGGCGGGGTGCGCATCAGCCAGGTCGAGGAGGCGCGCGCGGAGATCGTCCGCGTCGTCCGCAACCTCGAGGCCGACGAGAAGATCACGATCCACCGCACGGACGGGGACGAGCTTGTCTACTGATGCCTCCTTCGTGCCGCGGGCCGTGCCGGTCCTGCGCAGCGACCGCGTCGCGGAGGTCGAGGCGGCGGCGTCGGCCCGCGGGTACGCCGCCGGCTACGCGGCCGGGGCCCGCGCGGCCCGCGACGAGGCGGAGCGCCTGCGCGCCGCGCTCGAGGCGGACCACGCGCGGCGCACCGTCGAGCGGGACGAGCGGACCGCACGCGCGGTCGCCGTCCTGCGCGAGGCCGCCCGGGCGCTCGGCGAGCGGACGGTCCCCGTCGTCGCCGCGGCGCAGGACGCCACGGTCCGGGGCGCGCTCGACCTCGCGGGGTCCGTCCTCGGGTACGAGCTCACCGACCGGCCGGGGGCCGCCCGCGCGGCCCTCGCGCGCGCGACGGCCGTCGCCGACGGCGCGGTCGTCGCCGTCCGGCTGCACCCCGACGACGTGCGCCTGCTGACCGAGGCCGGGGTCGACGACGTCCGCCTCGTCGCGGACGCGTCGCTCGACCGCGGCGACGCCGTCGCGGAGCTCGAGCACGGCTTCCTCGACGCGCGCGTGCGCGCCGCCGTCGACCGGGCGCGGGCCGAGCTGGCGCTGCTCGACGTCGGGCCCGACCTCACGCCCGACGCCGGGCCCGGCGCAGCCGGAGGGTCGTCGTGACGGCCCCGGTCGGCTCCGCCGTGCCGGGCACGCGCACCACGGCGGGCGCGACCCGCCCGCACTCCCGCCCGCCCGCGCTCGAGTCCCTCGTCGCGGTGGCGCGGCCCGAGCGGGTCGGCGTCGTGACGTCGGCCGTCGGGCTGAGCCTCGAGGTCGCGGGCCTGAGCTGCGGCATCGGCGACCTCGTCCACGTCGGCGACGGCCCGCACCCCCTCGACGCGGAGGTCGTCGCGACCGCCGAGGGCAGGGCGCGCTGCATGCCGCTCGGCCGGCTCTCCGGTGTCCGCGCGGGCGACCCGGTGCGCACGCGCGGCACCGGGGTCCTCGTCCCGACCGGGCGCGGCCTGTTCGGCCGCGTGGTCGACGCGCTCGGCCGCCCCGTGGACGGGCGCGGCCCGCTCGGGCGCGCGCCCCGCGTGCCCGTGGACGCGGACGCGCCCGCCGCGATGGAGCGGGCGCGCATCGACACGCCGCTCCAGACCGGCGTACGGGTCCTCGACACGCTCACCACGCTCGGCCGGGGCCAGCGCATCGGGCTGTTCGCCGGCTCCGGCGTCGGCAAGTCCTCGCTGCTGTCGATGGTCGCGCGCGGGACCGACGCCGAGGTGTCGGTCATCGCGCTCGTCGGCGAGCGCGGGCGCGAGGTGCGCGAGTTCCTCGAGGACGACCTCGGCCCCGAGGGCCTGGCCCGGTCGGTCGTCGTCGTCGCGACGTCCGACGAGCCCGCGATGATGCGCCGCCGCGCAGCCTTCACGGCGACCCGGATCGCCGAGTCGTTCCGGGAGGCCGGGTCGCACGTCGTCCTCATGATGGACTCCCTCACGCGCGTGTCCATGGCGCAGCGCGAGATCGGGCTGTCCGTGGGGGAGCCCCCCGCGACGCGCGGCTACCCGCCGTCGACGTTCTCCCTCATGGGGAACCTGCTCGAGCGCGCGGGCACCGCGGCGACGGGCTCCGTCACCGGGATCTACACCGTCCTCGTCGACGGCGACGACCACAACGAGCCGATCGCCGACCAGGCGCGCTCGATCCTCGACGGGCACGTGGTGCTCGACCGGTCCATCGCCGTCTCGGGCCACTACCCGGCGGTCGACGCGCTCGCGTCGGTCTCGCGCGTCGCGTCGCGCGTGACCACGCCCGAGCAGAGGTCGGTCGCGCTCACGCTGCGCCGGGTCCTCGCGGCGCGCCGCAAGGCGCAGGACATCCTCGACATCGGGGCGTACAAGAAGGGCACCGACCCCCTCGTCGACGCGAGCCTCGAGCACCAGGGGGCGATCGACGCCTTCCTGCAGCAGGTCATGACCGACAGGACGCCGGCCGAGGAGTCGTGGGCGCGCCTCACGCGGCTCACCCAGGTGCTGGCCGGAGGGGAGGACTGATGGCGGGGAAGTTCCGGCTCGCGGGCGTGCTGCGCCTGCGCCGCCTCGAGGAGGACGGCGCCAAGGCGGCGCTCGCGGGAGCGCACGCGGACCTCGCGCGCACCGTGGAGGAGGCGGGCGGTCTCGCCGCCTACCTCGACGCCTCGCCCGAGCGCCCGACGACGAGCGCGGCGCTGTCCGGGCTCGCGGCCTCGCGCGCCGCGGCGAGCGCGCTGTTCTCCGTGCTCGAGTCCGAGGAGCGCGTGCGCGCCCACGCCGTGGACGAGGCGCGCGCCGAGCTCGCGCGCGCCCGCGCCGCCGCGGTGGGCCTCGAGAAGCTCGAGGAGCGGCACGACGCCGAGACGGCCCGCGCGGAAGGGCGCGCCGACCAGGCCGCGCTCGACGAGATCGCCTCGGCCGCGCGGCGCACGACGGCCGGGGGGTCGACGACGTGAGCATGACCCAGGCGCTCGCCCGCGTGGGCGAGATCCGCACGGAGATCGTGGCGCTGCACGACGTCGTGGCCGCCCCCGGCCGGTCGACGCCGGCGTCGTCGTCCACGAGCGCGACCGACTTCGCGTCGGCGCTCTCGGCGCTCTCGGCGCTGCCGACGACGGGTGCGACGGGCACCGGCTCGGACGTGGTCGGGCGCCTGCTCGGCAGCCTGTCCGGAGCGACGGGCGCCGACGAGCTCGCGCGCAGCGCGCTGTTCGGGGCGGGGGCGTCGCCGGGCGCTGCGGGCGCAGCCGTCGTGCCGGCGGCCCCCACGGCGCCGGTCGGCGCCGCGACCGCGCCGGACGGCGCGACCGACGGCGCGGCGGGACGGTCGGTCGTCGAGACGGCGCGCCAGTACCTCGGCGTGCCGTACGTGTGGGGCGGCGAGAGCCTCGGCGAGGGCGGCCTCGACTGCTCGGGCCTCGTCCAGCTCGTGTACTCCGCGCACGGCGTCGATCTGCCGCGCGTCGCGCGCGATCAGATGCGCCAGGGGACCGAGGTCGGCTCGCTCGCCGACGCGCGTCCCGGTGACCTCGTGGTGCAGCGCGGGGGCAAGCACATCGGCATCTACGTGGGCGACGGGCAGATGATCCATGCGCCCAAGCCCGGCCGCACCGTCGAGATCACGGACGTCACCGACGCCTCCGTGACGACCGTCCGCCGCGTGATCGGCTGAGGAGGACCACGATGACCTTGACCACGAACGCCCTGGTCGCGGCTCCGGCACCGGCCACGACGGCGCGGCCCCGGGCGGCGTCCGGAGCCTCGGCCGACGCGTTCGGCCGCAGCTTCGACGCCGCGCTCGGCGAGGCGGCCCGCGGCCGCCCGGAGCCCGCGCGTGCTCGCGAGGGCACCCCTGCCGACCGGGCCGTCGACGACGGCGCGACCACCGCCGAGTCCTCGACCGGCAGCACCCCGACCGCCGGGCTCTCGACCGACGGGTCCTCGACCGACGGGCCCGCGGCCACCGGGGCCCCCGGCGCCGACTCCTCGGCGGACGGCGCCACCGCCGCGGACGGTCAGCCCGCCGTGCCCGTCGGCCTGCCGGGCCTGCCGGTGCTCCCCGACGCGGCGCCCGTCGGTCTCGACGGCGCGCTCGCCGGCACCGCCACGCCGGACGGCGCGGCAGCTGCCGCCGTCGCGGACGACGCGGCGCCCGGCGACGAGCACGGTCCGACGCGCGCCGCGTCGTCGGCGGACGCCGCGGGCGCCCCGGACGCGTCCACGGCTGCCCCGGCCACGGGCGACCGCCCGGGCGCACCCGGCACAGCCTCGGCGGCCGGCACCGCCTCGGCGGTCGGCGCCGCGGCGGCGGCCGGGCCGGGCGAGGCTCGGACGCCGACCGGTGCACCGTGGTCGTCCGACGCGACGGCGACGGCGGACGGCCCGGTGACGGTGCCCGCCGCGACGCGGGCGAGCGGTGGTGCCGGAGAGGCCGTCGCGACGGCCGGACCCCTGGCGAGCGCCGGGCCCGGGGCCGGGACGACCACGACCCCGCCGCCGGGTCCGGTCCCCGCCGCGCCGGGTGCGCCGGTCCCCGCCGCGCCGGGTGCGCCGACCAGCTCGGGGGGCGTCGCCGTCGCCCCTGCACCGGGGGAGGCGGACGGCGTGACCTCACCGGTCCCGACCGGCCCGGAGGGCACGACCCTCGCGCCGGACGCCGCGCCGCGGGCCGCCGGGGAGCTCCTCGCCGCCGCCCCCGTCGCGGCCCCTGCCGCACCGGCCGCCGTCGGCGCGCCCGCGGTGACCGCCCCGGCGGCCGCGTCGCACCCGGCACAGCCGCTGCACGCCCAGGTCGCCGGGCCCGTCGTCCGGCTCGCCGAGGCGGGCGACGGCGACCACGTGCTCACGCTCTCCGTGACGCCCGAGAACCTCGGGCCCGTGACGGTCCGCGCGCACGTCGCGGGCGGTGACCTGCGCATCGAGCTCTACGCGCCGCACGACACGGGCCGCGAGGCGCTGCGCGCCATCGTCGCCGACCTGCGGCGCGACCTCGCGGGCATCGCGGGCGGGGCGTCGTCGGTCACCGTCGCGGACGCGGGAGCACCGGGCGCGGCTGTCGATGGTCGGGACGGTCGGGACGGCCGCGGCGCCACCGCAGACGGGTCCGGCGCGCGTCGCGACCCGCAGGAGCCCGGCGCGCACGACCGCGACCCGGCCCGCCCGCACCGAGGGGCCACCGAGCCCGAGACCGAGCCGACAGTGGTCGGCAGGACGTACGGCGCCGCCCGGCGCCTCGACGTCCTCGTCTGAGGAGAGGAACCACGTGCCCGTCGAACCCGTGAGCGCGCCGGCGCCGGCATCGATGTATGCCACGAAGAGCGTGCGCGCGCCCAAGCAGGAGTACGACAGCGAGCTCTTCCTCGGGCTCCTCGTGACCCAGCTGCGCAACCAGGACCCGTCCAGCTCCATGGACACCGGCGAGATCGTCTCGCAGACGACGTCGCTCGCCATGATGGAGGCGCTCACGCGGATGAGCGGGCTCGTCGAGGAGTCGTTCGCGCTCCAGATGCGCCAGTCGGCCGCCGACCTCCTGGGCAACAAGGTCTCCTACCTCGACGCCGACGGCGTCGAGCACACGGGCACCGCCACCGCGGTGTCGTACCGCGACGCGGTACCCACCGTGACGATCGGCGGGGTGACGGTCGACCTCGACCACGTCTCCGCCGTCACCTCCTCGGTCAGCACGGATGCCACCGGGACCCCGGCAGCCACGGACGGCGCCACCGACGACCACGGCAGCTCCGCCGCCTGACCCGAAAGGACTCTCGTGCTCCGCTCCCTCAACACCGGAATCTCCGGCCTGCGCGCCCACCAGAACATGCTGGACGTCACGGGCAACAACATCGCGAACGTCAACACGACGGGCTTCAAGTCCTCGCGCACCCAGTTCCAGGACACGCTGTCCCAGCTCGTCGCGGCGGGTGTCGCGCCCGACCAGCAGGTCGGCGGCGCGAACCCCGCGCAGATCGGCCTCGGCGTCACGACGGCCGCCATCACGACGCAGTTCACGCAGGGCGCCGCGCAGACGACGGGCGTCCCGACCGACCTCATGATCGACGGCGACGGGTTCTTCGTCGTCGAGCGGGGCGGCCAGGCGTACTACACGCGCAACGGCGGGTTCACGTTCGACGGCGCGGGCCGGCTCGTCAACGCGAGCGGCGACCTCGTCCAGGGCTGGACCGCCACCGACGGCGTGGTGAACACGAGCAGCCCGCTCGGCAACCTCACGATCCCCGTCGGGGACGTCATCCCGCCCCGCGCGACCACGGGCGTGACGTTCGGGGGCAACCTGCCCTCGGACGCCGCGGACGGCACCGAGCTCGTGCGCGACGTCGAGGTCTTCGACGCGGCGGGCCGGGCGAGCAAGCTCTCGCTCGTCTTCACGGCCGCCGCCGGCGGCTGGTCCGTGAGCGCCCGCGACGGCGCGACCGGCGCGACGCTCGCGGGCCCGCAGGCCCTCACGTTCACGGGTGGTGCCCTGACCGGCGGCGGGTCCCTCGCCGTCGGCGGGGTGACGGTCGGTCTCGACGCGCTCACCTCGTACGCGGGGCTGTCGAACGTCGCCGTCGCGAGCAAGGACGGCGGGGCCGCCGGGTCGCTCACGTCGTACTCCGTCTCCGGCGACGGCTCGATCGTCGGCCGCTACTCGAACGGCCGGACCGAGGTCCTCGGTCAGGTCGCGCTCGCGACGTTCACCAACGCGGGCGGGCTCGAGAAGGCGGGCGACTCGCTCTTCGCGGCGACGCAGTACTCGGGCGACCTGCTGGTCGGCGCCGCGGGCGACCCGGGCCTCGGCTCGATCACCGCGGGCGCTCTCGAGATGTCGAACGTCGACCTCTCGCAGGAGTTCACCAACCTCATCGTGTCGCAGCGCGGGTTCCAGGCGAACTCGCGCGTGATCACGACGTCCGACGAGGTGCTCACCGAGCTCGTCAACCTCAAGCGCTGACCCGGGCGCGGTGGGGTGCCTCCCGGCCCGACCGGGAGGCACCCCACCGAACCCCGGACCGGAGCCCGCACCGCCCCCCGACCCGCACCTCCGTCCCGAACCCGTCCGCACCTGACCCGGACCCGTCCCACCCGAAGGGAGAGCCGTGATCGTCCTCACGCGCTTCAGCTCCGAGCGCATCGCGATCAACGCGGACCTGGTGGCCCGCGTCGAGACCAACCCGGACACGCGCGTGACGCTCATCGACGGCTCGCGCTACATCGTGACCGAGCCCATGGAGGTCGTGATCCGCCTCGTCGAGGAGCACAAGGCGCGCGTGCTCGCGCTCGCGCGCTCCCTGCCCGCCCCCGCCGAGCGCGCACCGCTCGAGGTCGTCCGGTCCGCGCCCGGCGACGCCCCCGCCCCCGGCGACCGCCCGGTCGCCCTCGCACCCCTGCCCGACACGAGGACGAAGTAGGCCATGGACCCCGCAACCATCATCGGCATCCTCGTCGCGTTCGGCTCGCTCATCGCGATGGTGTACCTCGAGGGGTCGCAGATCACCTCGATCCTGCTCCCGGCACCGATCATCCTCGTCTTCGGGGCGAGCATCTTCGCCGCCGTCGCGTCGGGGACGCTCAAGGACTCGGTCCGGGCCTTCAAGACGCTGCCGCGCGCGTTCACGGGCAAGGCGCCGCGTCCCGCGGAGGCCATCGAGGAGGTCGTCCGGGCCGCGGAGATCGTCCAGAACGACGGCGGCCTGCTCGCCCTCGAGGCCGAGTCCCAGAAGACGGACGACCCGTTCCAGCGCAGCGCGCTGCAGTCGCTCGCCGACGGCTCGGACGCCGAGCAGCTGCGCACCCTGCTCGAGGAGCGGATCGAGACCAAGGCCCGCGAGGACGCCGTCGCGTACGACTTCTTCAACGCGATCGGCGGCTACGCCCCCACGATCGGCATCGTCGGCACCGTCGTCTCGCTGACCCACGTGCTGGAGAACCTGTCCGAGCCCGAGAAGCTCGGGCACATGATCGCCGCGGCGTTCATCGCGACCCTGTGGGGCATCCTCTCCGCCAACTTCATCTGGCTGCCCATCGGCGCGAAGCTCAAGCGCCTGTCCGATCTCGAGATCGAGCGGCTCCACGTCCTCCTCGAGGGCTACATGTCGATCCAGGCGGGCTCGCGCGCCCGGGTCATCGACGAGCGGCTCAAGACGATGGTCCCCGAGTGGTCGTTGCCCGAGGACAAGGCCGCCTGATGGCGCGGCGTCGCAGGGGCGGCCACGGCGGCGGGGGCGGCGGTGGCGGGCACGACACGGGCGGCTCCGGCCGCTGGATGGTGTCGTACATGGACATGGTGACCGTCCTCATGTGCCTGTTCATCGTCCTGTTCGCCATCAGTTCGGTCGACCAGGGCAAGTACCAGGAGCTGAAGTCCTCGCTCGCGGAGGGCTTCGGCAACGTCGAGGACGCCGCGGTCGTCGAGGAGGTCGTGGAGAACCCGGCGCAGGAGCCGGTCGACGTCGAGACGGACCTCGAGCGCGCGCTCGACGAGGTGTCGGACCTCTCGGCGCTGCGCGACGCGATGGCCCGCGACCTCGCCGCGCACGGGCGGTCCGACACGGTCCGGTTCGACATCGACGAGCGCGGGCTGACCGTGCGGCTCGTGTCCGCGGACACGTTCTTCTCGCCCGGGAGCGCGGACCTCACGCAGGAGGCGCGGGCGGTGCTCGACGTCGTGGGCCCGGCGCTCGCGCCGACCGCGCACGAGATCCGCATCGAGGGCAACGCGGACTACACCTCGACCGTGACGTCGGTCTTCCCGTCGAACTGGGAGCTGTCGTCGTCGCGCGCCACCGCCGTGCTGCGCCACCTCGTCGAGCAGGACGGTCTCGCCGAGCACCGGATCGCCGCGGTGGGCTTCGGGTCGGCGCGCCCGCTCGCCGAGGGCACGAGCCCCGAGGCGCTCGCGACGAACCGCCGCGTCGACATCATGGTGCTCTCGTCCGCGCCGGAGGCCGTGCGCGCGCTCATCCCGCAGGTGCTCTCGGGGCAGCTCAGCGCGGCGGACGTCCCGGCCGCGGAGGCGGACGCGCGGGCTCTCGCGCGGGCCGCCGAGACGGCGGGGGAGGCGGGCGCTCCGGGGGAGTGACGCGGCCCGTCGAGCCTGCGCGACGTCGCGCAGGCTCGCGTCGTGCGCGCCCGCATAGGAGCGGTCGTGAGCACGACGACACCCGAGCGGGTCCAGCAGCCCGCACCGAGCCGCAAGGTCGAGGTCTACGACTTCCGCCGCCCGACGACGCTCGTCCGCGAGCACCACCGCATCCTCGAGATGGCGTTCGAGAGCTTCGCACGCCAGTGGGGCACGCAGCTCACGGCCCGCGTGCGGGTCGTGAGCCAGGTCAACCTCGCCGCGGTCGCGATGCGCACCTACGACGACTACGTCGCCGAGCTGCCCGTGACGACGACGTTCGTCGTGTGCGAGCTCGAGGGGATCGGCCCGCGCGCCGTCCTGCAGTTCCCGCACACGGACGCCCTCACGTGGATCGCCCACATGCTCGGCGCCGGGCCGTCCATCCCGGTCGTCGACCGCAAGTTCACCGACGTCGAGCGCACGCTCGTGACGTCGCTGCTCACCGAGACGCTGCGCGACCTGCGCCACTCGATGGGCCGGCTGCTCGAGAACCCCCTGCGGATCTCGTCGATCCAGCACAACTCGCAGTTCGCCCAGGCCGCCCCCACCGCCGAGCTCATGATCGTCGCCGAGCTCGACCTCCGCGTCGGCGAGCGCGCGTGCCGGGCGACCCTCGCCGTGCCGTCGGTCGCGCTGCTCCCGCACCTCGGCGAGGCCAACCCGGCGGACGACCCCGCCGACGCGACCCGGCGCACGCGCCAGCACGTCGCGCGCTCGCTCGTCGACGTCACCGTCGAGCTCACCGGCGCGTCCATGACGCCGACCGAGGTGCTGGACCTCGCCGTCGGCGACGTCGTGCACGTCCCCCACGCCCAGTCCCGCCCGCTCGACGTCATCGTCGACGGCCACGTCCTGGCCCGCGGCGCCGTCGGCTCGTCCGGCTCCCGCCTCGCCTGCCGCATCGTCACCACCGAGGAGAACTGACCCATGAGCACCGCCACCCCGGTCGAGCAGTCCGTCGTCGAGGCCGCGTCCGCCGCCGCCCACGCGCTCGTCGAGCTCGTCCCGACCAGCACCCCGCTGCGCGCGGCCCTGCGCGGCGGCGCCCCCGTCGGCCCGCAGGCCGCACGGGCGGTCGTCGCCTCGTACGTGGGGGACTCCGGCACCGACCTCGCGCTCGCCCTCATCGACCAGGACACGCTCGCCGACGCCTCCCAGGAGGCGGCGCTCGACGTCACCGACGTCCTGCGCCCCGCCCTGGAGGCCGCGGGGTCGACCACCGGCGTCGGCGTGCTCGGGGAGGTGCGCGTCGCCGACGCGACCGCGCTCTTCGAGGACCCGGAGTCCGTCGTGTTCGAGCTCTCCACGGACGACGGCCCGACGGCGGGCTGGTTCGTCGTGCGCACGCGCCGCGCGCTGCAGAGCCTGCCCGACGAGGCCGTGACCGGTGCCCGGCTCGCGCGCATCTCCAACGTCGAGATGCGCCTCTCCGTGATCGTGGGCCGCACCCGGATGCCGGTGCGGGACGTGCTCAGCCTCGAGCCCGGCGCCGTCGTCGAGCTCGACCGGTCCGCCGGGGCGCCGGCGGACGTGCAGCTCAACGGCCGCACGATCGCCAAGGGCGAGGTCGTGGTCGTCGACGGCGGCGACTACGGGGTGCGCATCACCAAGATCCTCGACGCGGACGACTGACCGGCATGGACGTCACCACCGTGCTGCGCGTCGCCTTCTCGCTGGCGGTCGTGCTCGGGCTCCTGTGGGTCTCGTACCGCGTCGCGAGCAAGACCTCGCGCTCCGCGCCGCGCGGGCGCCAGGAGCAGCTGACCGTGGTCGCGCGCCAGGGGCTGTCGCAGAAGAGCGCCGCGGTCCTGCTCGAGGCCGGGGGCCGCCGGTACCTCCTCGGCGTGACGGAGTCGTCCGTGACCGTCATCGACGGCCCGTTATCCGTGCCGTCCGACGTCCCGCCCACCGCGGTCACCACGGTCACCGCCGCGGACGCGACGCCCGGTGCCCCGACCTCGGACGAGCCGTCGTTCGACGACGCCGTCACCGCGGCACGGCTGTGGCTCGCACAGCCGCCCGCGAACGGGGACGCCCCGGCGTGGAACGGCGAGCCCGGCTCGGTTCCCGCCGACGTGCCCGCCGACGTGCCCCCGGCCGTCTCGGGGCCTCGGGCCGGGGCCCTCACGACCGCCGTCGTCGCGCCGCCCGTGCCGACGAGCGCCCTGCGCACCTTCCTCGCGCCCGACACGTGGCGCAAGGCCGCGCGGGTCGTGCGAGGAGGTGCCCGGTGACACGCGCCCTCCCGTCGCGCCGCGCGCTGCGAGTCGCGGTGCTCGTCGGGGCGGTCCTGCTCCTCGTCGCGGTCGCGACCGTCCTGCTCGCGCCCCACGCGGGCGCCGCGGTCGTCGACCCGACCGACCCGGCCCCGCCCACCCAGCCGGTCGACCCGCAGGACGGCGGGTCGACGCTCTCGGTGGAGATCAACGGGCCGAACGGCGAGCCGTCGTCGTCCCTCGTGACGCTGGTCGGCATCACGCTGCTGTCGCTCGCGCCGACGCTGCTGCTCATGATGACGTCGTTCACCAAGATCTTCGTCGTCCTCGCCCTGACCCGGAACGCGCTGGGCACCGCCACGGTGCCGCCCAACATGGTCCTCGCCGGGCTCGCGCTGTTCCTCTCGCTGTTCGTCATGTGGCCGGTGTTCGGCGAGATCAACGACGCCGCGGTCCAGCCCTACCTCGACGGCACCACGACCTTCAGCCAGGCGCTCGACGCGGGCGCCGTGCCGCTGCGCGAGTTCATGCTCGCCCACACTCGCGAGGAGGACCTCGCGCTCATGACGCGCGCCGCCGACCTCGAGAACCCGGCGACCCCCGTCGACGTCCCGCTCACGACGCTCGTCCCCGCGTTCGTCATCTCGGAGCTCCGCGCCGCGTTCATCATCGGGTTCGTCGTCTTCGTGCCGTTCCTCGTCATCGACCTCGTCGTCGCCGCGGCCCTCATGAGCATGGGCATGATGATGCTGCCGCCGACGATGATCTCGCTGCCGTTCAAGCTGCTGCTCTTCGTCCTCGTCGACGGGTGGGGTCTCATCACGACGTCGCTCATCGGCTCGTACGGGATGGGTTGACCGTGGAGACCGCCGCCGTCCTCGACGTCGCCACGCAGGCGCTCGTCCTCGCCGCCAAGCTCGCGGCCCCCGTGCTCGTCACGTCGCTCGTCGTGGGCCTCGCCATCTCGATCGTGCAGTCCGTCACGCAGATCCAGGAGATCACGCTCTCGTTCGTCCCCAAGGCGCTCGCGGTCGCCGTCGCGCTCGTCGTGTGCGGCAACTGGATGATCGGCGAGATGGTGACGTTCACGCACGAGATGTTCGACCTCATCCCGTCGCTGCTGAACGGGGGCTGACGTCCCGTGCAGCTCGAGATCGACCTCGCGTGGCTCCAGGCGACGATGCTCGCGGGCGTGCGCATGGCCGCGTTCATGACCATCGCGCCGCCGTTCTCGCACCACGCCATCCCGCGCCAGGTGCGCGCGATCCTCGCGGTGTCGCTCGGGCTCGTGGTCTCCGGTCGTGCCGCCCCGGGGTACGAGGCGACCGGGACCGCGACGTTCCTCGCGCACCTCGTCGCCGAGGCGGTCACGGGCGCGATGCTCGGGACGCTCGTCATGGTCGTCTTCTCGGCGATCACCGCCGCCGGCGCCCACCTCGACCTGTTCGGCGGGTTCTCGCTCGGCATGGCGTACGACCCGCAGACGAACGTCAACGGGTCGCAGTTCACGCGCCTCTTCGCGCTCCTCGCGGTCGTGCTCATGTTCGTCTCCGACGCGTACCAGCTGATGGTGCTCGGCCTCGCCCGCTCGTACGAGGCCGTCCCGGTGGGCGGCCTGGCCGGCGTCCCCGCGGCGTCGTTCGTCGAGGCCCTCACCGGCTCGTTCGTGGCGGGGCTGCAGATCGCCGGCCCGATCGTCGTCGTGCTCTTCCTGGCCGACGCCGGGCTCGGCCTGGTCAACCGGGTCGCCCCCGCGCTCAACGCGTTCGCGATGGGCTTCCCGCTGAAGATCTTCCTCACGCTCGCGCTCGTCGGGACGGTGCTCGTCGCGCTCCCGCATGTCGTCTCGGTGCTCACGGCCGAGGCCGTCGAGCGCATGGGCGGGGTGGGCTGATGGCCGACTCCACCGAGGAGAAGACCGAGCAGGCCTCCGACCGGAAGATGAAGGAGGTCCGGTCCAAGGGCCAGCTCGGCAAGTCGCAGGACCTCACGGCCTGGGTCGGGGTCGGGATCGCCGGTGCGGTGATCCCGCTGACCGTGAGCGCTGCGGCACGGGCCGCGACCGACCAGGTGCTGTCGCTGCGCACCGTGATCGAGAACCCCGAGCCCGCGGTCGCGCTCCAGCTCGCGCAGGACGCGCTCGGTTCCGTGGTGCCGACCATGCTGCCGCTGCTCGGGGCGATCGCCGCCGCCGTGCTGCTCGCGTCGGTCGCGCAGGGCGGCCTGCACCTGAAGCGGCTGAGGCCCGAGGCCGACCAGTTCAACCCGATGAGCGGGCTCAAGCGGATGTTCGGGGCGCAGGCGCTGTGGAACGGCGCGAAGGCCCTGCTCAAGACGACGGTCGTCGGCGTCGTGCTCTACGCGGTCGTCCAGTCCCTCATGCCGGTCCTCCTCGCCGCGGGCGGCCTGCCGATCGCGTCGTTGCTCGAGGCGGCGGGCTCCGGCGTGCGCTCGCTCCTGGTCTGGGCGACGGCGGCGGGCCTCACCCTCGCGCTGTTCGACGTGCTCGTCGTGGCGCGACGCAACCGCAAGAAGACGCGCATGACCAAGAAGGAGCTCAAGGACGAGAACAAGAGCACCGACGGCGACCCGCTCGTGAAGTCGCAGCGCCGGTCGATGGCGCGCTCGATGACGCGCAACCGCATGATCGCCGCCGTGGCCGACGCGGACGTCGTCGTCGTCAACCCGACCCACGTCGCCGTCGCGCTGCGGTACGAGCCCGGGCGCTCCGCGCCGCGCGTCGTCGCGAAGGGCGCCGACCACGTCGCCGCCCGCATCCGCGAGAAGGCCGAGGAGTCGCGGGTGCCGATGGTCCGCGACGTCCCGCTCGCGCGCGCCCTGCACCGGGCGTGCGACGTCGGGCAGGAGGTGCCCGTCGAGCTCTACATGGCCGTCGCGCGCGTCCTCGCGTTCGTCATGGCGCTCACGCGCCGCGGCGCGGCAGCCTCGTCCGTCCCGCACCGCATGGCCCGCCCGGCGATCGCGCCGGGCGAGTGGCCCGCCGCCGACGACGCCCGGGCCGCATGACGCCGCCCGGCCGAGCCGTCGGCGCGCGCTGCGGCGGCCACGACCTGCATAGGACGTCGCGTCAGCAGCCGCCGACGCCCCGGACCCGGAAGGACCAGCGTTCCGCGTGAAGAACCGATCCCTCGCCATGATCGCCGTGCCGCTCGGCGTCGTCGGCATCGTCCTGCTGCTCGTCGTGCCGATCCCCGCGGCCCTGCTCGACGTGCTCATCATCGTCAACATCCTGCTGTCGCTCGTGATCCTGCTGACGTCGATGTTCGTCAAGAAGCCGCTCGACTTCTCGGTGTTCCCGTCGCTGCTGCTCGTCGCGACGCTGTTCCGGCTGGGCCTCAACGTCGCCTCGACGCGGCTCGTGCTCGGGGACGGCTACGCGGGCGAGGTCATCGGCGCGTTCGGCCACATCGTGGTCGACGGGAACCTCGTCATCGGCATGGTCGTGTTCCTCATCCTCGTCGTCATCCAGTTCCTCGTGATCACCAAGGGCGCCGAGCGCGTGGCCGAGGTCGGCGCGCGCTTCACGCTCGACGCGATGCCCGGCAAGCAGATGGCGATCGACGCCGACCTCAACGCGGGGCTCATCAGCGAGCAGGACGCGCGGGCCCGCCGCGCCGAGATCTCCGCGGAGTCCGACTTCTACGGGGCGATGGACGGCGCGTCGAAGTTCGTCAAGGGCGACGCCATCGCGGGCATCGTCATCACGCTCATCAACCTGCTCGGCGGCATCGTGATCGGCGTCGTCATGCACGGCATGCCGGCCATGGAGGCCGTCGACACGTACTCCATCCTCACGGTGGGCGACGGGCTGGTCACCCAGGTCCCCGCGCTGCTCATGGCGGTCGCCACGGGCATGATCGTCACGCGCTCGAACTCGGGCGAGGGCGACGTCGGCTCGCAGGCGTCGAGCCAGCTCGTCCAGTCCCGGCAGGCGCTCGCCATCGCGGGCGTCGCGGCGTTCGCCATGGCCCTCATCGAGGGCATGCCGAAGCTGCCGTTCCTCGTGCTCGGGGTGGGCCTGATCATCGCGGCCCAGCAGATCAAGGCGAGCCAGCGGCGGGCCGAGGTGGCGCGCGCCGCGGCCGAGCAGATCGAGAAGGAGGGCACGCGCAGCGACGGCACCGAGGACCTCCTCGAGCAGATGCGCGTGCACGCGCTCGAGATCCTGCTCGCGCCCGACCTCGTCGACCTGGTCACCGGCGCGCACGACGACCTGCTCGGACGGGTCCGCGCCCTGCGGCGCAAGATCGCGACCGACCTCGGGGTCGTCGTGCCCCCCGTCCGCACGCGCGACTCCCTGGAGCTCCCGGCGTCGACCTACGCGGTGCGGATCGCCGGCGTCGAGGCCGGTCGCGGCCAGGCGCCGGCCGGCAAGGTCCTCGCGCTCGGCGACGACCTCGCCGCGCTGCCCGGGCTGGCGACGGTCGACCCGGTGTTCGGCATGGACGGCAAGTGGGTCCCGGTGGAGATGCGGCACAGCGCCGAGATGGCGGGCGCCACGGTCATCGACCGGGTCTCCGTTCTCGTCACGCACCTGTCCGCCCTCATCGCCGCGAACGCGGCGCGGCTGCTGTCCCGCGAGGACGTGCGCGTGCTCACCGACGAGGTCAAGCGGACCAACCCGTCGGCCGTCGACGAGCTCACGCCGGCTCTGCTGTCGCTCGCGGAGGTCCAGCGCGTCCTGCAGGGGCTGCTCGAGGAGCAGGTCGCCGTCAACGACCTGCCCCGGATCTACGAGGCGCTCGCGCTCGCCGCGAAGCGCTCGACCGACCCCGAGCACCTCGTCGAGGCGGCGCGCGCCGCGCTCGGACCGGCGATCCCGGCCCGGCACACGGTCGCCGGCACGATCCGGGTCGTGACGATCGCGCCCGCCCTGGAGCAGGCGATGCTCGCGGGCCGCCAGCCCGGCGGCGACCAGGGCACCGCGATCGTCGTGGACCCGGCGCGCCTCGACGCGTTCCGCTCGTCCGTGGGCGAGCGGGTGCAGGAGGCCCGGGCCACCGGCGAGGACGTCGTCCTCGTGTGCGCGCCGTCGCTGCGCGCGGCGGTCCGGCGCCTCGTCGCGACGCAGGTGCCCGACCTCGCCGTGCTGTCGTACACCGAGGTGACGGCGGGCAACGCGCTCATCGAGACGGTCGGGGTGGTGAACGATGCCCCGGCGATTGCGGCTCGAGGGTGAGTCCCTCGACGCCGTGCTCGCCCAGGCGCGGCGCCTGCACGGCCCGGACGCGCGGATCGTCTCCGCCGAGCGGGTCATCACGGGTGGCTTCAAGGGGCTCTTCGGGCGGCAGCACTACGAGGTGGTCGTCGAGGTGGGCGACGCGCCGCCCCGGACCGCCGTCGGGCCGGTCCGGTTCCCCGCGGCCCGCCGGGCGGGCATCGCGGCGCTGCTCGACGACGCCGACGAGGGCGACGCGCTGCGCCCCACGCCGTCGGCGGCGGTCGAGGTCTCCACCCGGGGCGACGACTTCGCGGCGCTGCTCGACGAGCTCGTGGCCGAGACGGCGGAGCCGCCGCCCGCGGCCCTCACCGCCCCGCCCGTGCCCGTGTCGCCGCTGCCGCGCGCGGCGCCGGGCGACCTCGTGGCGTTCGTCGGGCTGGCCGCGGACGTCGTCCCGGCGGCCCGCGCGCTGGCGCAGCGGCAGGGCCTGCTCATGGCCTGCGCGGGCAGCGCGACCGACGACGACACCGTACGCGTCGACGACCGCCGCGCGGCGACCGAGGCGCGTGCCCGCGGGGTCCGCGCGGCCCGCGCCACGGTCGTGGCCGTCGGGGTGCGCGTGGACGCGGTCGGGGTGGCGCGGGTCCTCGACGAGCTGGGCGCCGAGCAGGTCGCGGTCGTGGTCGACGCCTCGCGCAAGCCCGCGGACACCGAGCGCTGGGTCGCCGAGGTGCAGCGGCTCGTGCTGGTCCGCGCCATGGTCGTGGTCGGGCGCGAGCTGACGACGACGCCCGACTCCGTGCTCGCGCTCGGGCTCCCCGAGCTGCGGCCCGCAGGCTGACCCGGGCCGCGCCCGCATAGGTCCTCCGAACGGTCAGGATGACACGCGGGACGTCAGGAGGACGTGGCGATGCTGGTGCTGGGACGCAAGGTGGGAGAACGGATCCTCGTCGGCGAGGACGTCGTGGTCACGGTCGTGTCGGTGGGCCGGGACGGGGTGCGCGTCGGGATCGACGCGCCCCGCGAGGTGCGGGTCCACCGGGCCGAGATCGTCGACCAGGTCGCCGCGGACAACCGCGCCGCCGCGCTCGGGGCGCCCGGGGGCGAGGCGCGCGCCCGCGCGCTGCTGGGGCTGGACGCGCGCTCCTGACGCGCCGCACGGGACGTGCGGGGCCCGCGGCGGCGGAGAGCCGCCGTCGGGGGTGCCCGTCCCGTCGGGAGGCCCGCCGGGCGCTACCCGCGTCCCTCGCGGCCGCCGCCGTGGCCCCGGTCCTGCCGGCCCGAGTCCTTGTCGGGGCGCCGGTCGTCGTACGTCTGCGGCTGTGGCGTCACCGTCCCTGGCAGGGACGAGCCGCGTGCGTCGTCCGACCGCGGTGCGGGACGGTCGGGCTTCGGGAGAGCCGGACGCGTGACGGGCGGCCCGGGTCGCACGGGCGTCGGAGCGGGCCGAGCGGCCGGCGCGGGCTTCGGCGTCGGCTTCGGCGACGGCTTCGCTGCAGCCGGCGGCGCGGGCTGGGGCGTGGCCGCCGGTGCCGGCGCCGCTCCCGAGGCCGGTGCGGGTGCCGGCGCGGGCGTCTGCGGGACGGCCGGGCCCGGCGGGGCCGGCACGACCACGGGCAGCGGCTCGACCACGGGCCCGCTGCCGGGCTCGGCGGCGGGCACCTCGACGGCGTCGCCCACCCGCGGACCGACCGGCTCGTCCGCCGGCTCGTCGACGAGCTCGACCGCGGGTGCCGGCGACGGCGCCAGGCCCGTCAGCACCGGGGAGGACAGGTCGAGGCGGACGGACGCGGCGCCGGCGCCGTCGAGCGGCGCCCACGCGGTCGAGCCGGTCCCCGGGGTCGTGCCCAGGAGCACCTGCTCGGGCCGTGCCGAGACGCCCGGGCCACCGCCGACCTCGTCCTGCGCGGGCGCGACGACGACCCCGAACGCGAGCGTCGCGGCCGAGAGCACGGCAGCGGCACCCCAGCGCACGGGACGACCCGGGCCGCTGGTGCGCGCGCGTCCCCGCACCCTGGGCGCACGGCGGCGCTCCTGGCGTGCGGGGGTGTGCGCCGACGAGACCGGCGCTGCAGGCCGGACCGTCGGGAGCACGCGCGTGGCGGTGGCCTCGTCCAGCGGGTGCGGCGTGGGCGGCAGCCCCACCGCCACGGCACCCGCGCGGACGACCTCTCGCGGCGCGGGACGGTCCACGACGGCGGCGGTCTCGCGGAGCAGCAGCAGGGCCGCGCGGTCGGCCGCGAGGCGGTGGCGGTACGGCGGGACGGCGACCGCGCCCTCCGCGGCCAGCGCGCGCACCGCGCGCAGGGCCTCGAAGCGCACCGTGGGCGACCAGGCGCGGCCCTCGGGCGGACGGCGACCGGCGACGAGGTCGTCGAGCACGGCGCGCTGCGCGTCGGTCACCGCCCGCAGCGCGGCGACCTGGTCCGTCCCCGAGACCCCCGCGGCGCGCACGTGCCGCCGGGCGTCGCGCGCGAGCCCGACGGCGTGCGCGGCGACCAGGCCGTCCACCGCGCGCTCGCGCTCGCCCTCCGGCACCGTCGCGGCGACGACGCGTGCGTCCTCGACGACCGAGCGTCGAGGCCCGGGTCCCCCGTCAGACATGTCCTGCTGCCCCCTGTGCTCCTGCGCCCGCCTGCGGCCGCCCCCTGGTCCCCGTGCTCGCCACGGTGCGGTTCTCCTGCTCGCCGCGGTACGCCGCGGGCCTCCCGGCAGGTGCGGGTCGTGGAGCGACGCTCGCGCTCACACGCTGTCCACGGCGTCGAGGACGATGCCGACGTCCCGGAGGTGCTGCGCCGCCAGCACCCGGACCCGGTCGATGTGGGCGACGGTCCGGTGCCGGGGCAGACCCAGCGTCCGGGCGATCCACACGACCGTGTCGTGGCCCGGGAGCGGGCCGCCGCCCCCGTAGGCCTCGGACATCCAGAGCGCCGCGACCCGTCCGCGGACCGGGTCCTCCGCGTGCGCCGCGTCGACGACGGAGCGGACGAGCGCCGGGACCTCGACCGCGTGCAGCACGCAGTCCGCGTGCGCGTCCGTCGTGCGCGCGGAGTCCAGGGCCTCGTCGAACGACAGCGCGCCGCGCAGCACGAGCTCGTCGGCCTCCGTCACGACCATGCCCTGCCGGACGACGTCTGCCCGGTGGGCGCCGAGGCGCTCGTTCGTCGCGCGGACGGCCTCCTCGACCGAGGGTGCCGCGCCGCGCAGCGCGGCGAGCTCCGACCGCGTGCGCGCGAGCTCGCGGCGGCGACGCTGCGCGGCCACCATGCCCGACGCCGGCGCGGTCGCGTGGTCGAGGAACGAGCGGACCCGGGGCCGGGCCGTGTAGACGACGATGGCGAGGAACGAGCGCATGCTGCGCAGGTACGCCGGGTCGCGCCGGGACCGCTCGAGCATCTCCCAGGCGGTCTCCACGACGATCGCCGCGACGTCGTCGAGGTGCTGAGCCGCGGGCACCGAGTTGGTGCGGCACAGGCGCGCCGCGATCCGGCGCCACTGCGTCGCGTGGGCGGCGAGGAGCGCCGAGACCTCGGCGCGGTAGCGGTCGTCGTCCTCGATCGCGACGACGCGGGCGACCTCGTGCCGGAGCGCCCCGGGGTCGTCGTCCTCCTGCGGGCCCTCGTCGACGGCACGCACGGGACGCGCGTCGCGCGCCCGCTGCGGGCGCGGGTCGAGCAGGGTCCGGTCGGTCACGGTCCAAGCATGCGGACCCGGAGGGGCTCCTGGCGCGCGGGACACCGTCTTTCACACCGGACTTCACCCTCAGGTGCCCCGGGCAGCGGGTGATCTCCGCACGCTTCGCCCGCCGCGGGTGTTTCGCGGACGTCGCCACGGTGGGATGCTGTCCTCGGCGACGGGCTCGCCGGCTGGACAGGGCAGGACGAGATCAGGAGGTGGACCGGGTGCACGCAGCGTCCTGCGCTTCGACGGCGTCGCCGTGCCGGGCCGCCGACGCCCCGGGCGGGGTGGTGTCGCGGTGACCCCGGAGGAGGACGGCGCCGGCGCGCCGTGGGACGACACGACCTGGGCCATCTGGGCCGTGGGCCTCGTGGAGCCGCTCATCGACCCCGACGACCGGCTCGCGACCATGGCCGCGATGCGCGCGCAGGCGAAGGCGCACCCGCTGCGCGCCGTGACGCTCCTCGCCGGCGCCCTCACCGACCTCCTGGACTCGTTGCCCGACGACGACCCGTGGCGCCACCTGGACCCCGCGACGTTCGGCACGTACCGGGACGGCCTGGACCTGGTCCCGTCGGAGGCCGTCGTGATCGCCGAGGACATCGGCCTCGCGGCGCTCGCCCGGCCGCTCGGGCACGGCGGGGCGCGGGTCATGAGCGAGGCGCAGCACGGGTGGGAGAACGCCGCGCACGCGGCGAACGAGCTCGAGGACCCGGTGCGCACGCTCACGCGCGCCGTGGCGTGGGCCGCCTGGCGCCGCCGCGTGTACGTGGGCGAGGACAGCTACCCCGTCCTCGTGGTCTTCTCGTGGCTGCCGCGCGCGGCGCTCATCGCCGCGGGGCGCGAGATCGACGACGACCTCGCGCGCGCCGAGATGCGCGCGTCCGCCAAGATCGTCGACGACCTCGTCTGACCGGCCCGGGCCTCAGCGCCCGTCCGTGCCGCTCGCGGGCAGGGGACGCTGGGCCGGGAGCAGCCCCAGCTCGATCCCGCGGGCGAGGGCGTCCTCGCGCCGACGCACCCCGAGCTTCCGGTAGATCGAGCGGAGCTGGCTCTTCACCGTGTTCACGGACACGGTGAGGCTCCGGGAGACGTCGACCGCGGTCGCGTGCCGCATGAGGGTGTCGAGGACGACGACCTCGCGGTCGGACAGGGGCTGGGGGAGGTCGACCGTCGCGGCGAAGAGCTCCGGCACGGGTTCCGCGTCCGCGATGAGGCGCTGCGCCGTCTGGTCCTTGCTCCGTGCCGCGAGCTCGACGAGCGTGAGGAGGTCGTGCCGGGCGGGGAGCGCGAGGGCGAACCGCAGCCGTCGGTCCTCGGCGACGCCGGCGAGCTTGTCCAGGGCGTCGCGCGCCTGCGTCTCCTCCTCGGCGTGCGTGAGGGCGGCGGCGAGCAGGACGGCGTGCGCGGCCCGCAGGCGTGGCGCGGCGGTCCGCGGCGGCGTGTGCGCGACGAGCACGTCCCGCGCGGTGCTCCACCGGCCGGTGAGCAGAGCGACGTGGGCCCGCAGCAGCCAGGTGAGCGACGACGTCGCCGGGGCGACCTTGAGCCAGGAGTGCACCGCGCCGACCTGGCCGCGCGCGAGCCCGAGCAGGCCGCTCACGTAGTCGAGGTGGTCGATGTCGCGCGCGGAGATGCGGCGGCGGCCGCGCTCGGACTCGATGTAGCGGCGCAGCCGCTCGATGCCCAGGGCCGGCTCGAAGGACACGAGGTCGACGTACGCCTGGACCGTGGCGACGACCGGGCGGGTCTCGAGCGTCGCGAGGTGCGGTCGCAGCACGTCGAGGTGGGCCTGGGCGCCGCGGGCGTCGAAGCGCTCGAGGCACACGATCGCGCGGGCGATGCGGTACAGGTGGTCGTCGCGCCCCGCGCGGACCTCGGCGTGGGGCGACGCCTCGATGACCTCGAGGTCGCGCACGGCCTCCGGCAGGTCCCCGCGGAGCGCGAGCACGAGCGCACGCAGCGACAGGCCGTAGAGCGTGCGCGGGTCGACGGCGGGGGAGCCGCCGAGGTCCTCGAGCGTGGCGAGCGCCTCGTCGTCCGCGCCCGCCCGCGCGAACGACATCGCGACCTCGGCGCGGAGCCGGGGCAGCTCGCGCACGAGCTCCCGGCGCTCGTCCACGCCCAGCTCGTCGAGCGTCTGCCGAGCCCGGCGCGCCGGCTCGAGCGCGCGCTGCGTCGCGTTCGTGGAACGCAGCGCGACGCTCTCGAGCACGTCCAGGACGACGCGTTCCGTCGTCGAGGTCGCCCTCGCCCGGGGGCGCAGGGCGGCCAGCGTCAGCTGGTACGTCTCGATCGCCTCGGTGCGCTCCCCGGGGACGCTGTCGTGGTGGATCGCGAGGGCCCCGGCGAGCAGCGGCCAGCGCCGCAGGTCCGTCTGCGGGAGGCCCTTGAGGACGTCGAGGCGGGCCAGCGCCTGCGGCTCGAGCAGCTCGCCCCAGTACCGCGAGACGGCCGAGGACGCGAGCCCGAGGTCGCCCGCGCCGACCGCGTGCCGCAGCGCCTCGACGGGATAGCCGTTCGTCAGGTACCAGCGTGCGGCGGCGAGCTGGGCGAGCCCCCACTCGTCCGGGTGCTCCTCGCGGACGCGCTCCGCCACGAACGTCCGCACCACCGGGAACAGGACGAAGACCCGGCCCGCGGGACGTCGCTCCCACGCACCCAGCCCGCGCTCCTCGAGCATCCACAGCAGCTGCGGTGCCGCGGGCTCCCGCGTCAGCGCCACGGCGAGGTCGGCGGTGAGGACGTCCGCGACCGCGCACCGCCGCAGGACCTGCTCGAGCCGAGGGCGCTCGGCGCCCTCGAGCTGCTTCTCGAGCGCGGCGCGCAGCAGCTCGTCGGCGACCTGGACGTGCGCCGGGGTCCCGTGGGAACCGGCCATCTCCGCGGCGAGCATCGCGACCCGCAGGTACAGCGGCTGGCCGCCGGTGAGGACGTGCGCCTCCGCGGGGTCGAGGTCCACGCCCGCCTGGCGCAGCATGCGGGCCGTCTCGTCCCGGGTCAGCGGCAGCTGGTCCGCCGTGATGACGGTCCGGTCGAGCTCGAGCCCGACCGATGCGGCCTCCAGGGGGGAGACCGTGCTCGTGGCCACGGCCACGGAGAGGTTCGGGCACAGGCGCAGCAGGGCGAGGACGTCGTCGTGGACCGCGGCGTCCGTGACGTCCTGGTAGTCGTCGATGACGACCACGACCTCCCCGGGCACCGCGAGGAACGCGTCGGCCAGCCGGCCGGGCACGTCGTCGGGGGCGAGCTCCGCGGGACCCAGCGCGGCCTCGAACGCCACGAGCCCGGCGCGCGCGGCGCGTCGCGCGACCGCGCGCCAGAGGTCCGTCCGGGACATCTCCGGGATGACGGACAGCCAGAGACCCGGCGTGGCCCGGCGTCGGGACCACTCGGCGAGGAGGGAGGTCTTGCCCGCACCTGCGGGGCCGCGGACCACGCGGAGAGCGGCGTCCACCTCGAGCCGGTCGAGCAGGCGCTCGCGGACGAGCTCGGTGTGCGGGGGGCGTGGCGCCCCGTACAGACGGAACGTCGTCGTGTCCGTCACCGACATGCTGCCTCCGTGCTTCCCCCGCTCCACGGGCGGGCGGACGGACGGCGGCGAACCGCGTCCGGCCACGGCTCCGCCCCGAGAGCCGGCACCGCGCCGTGATCCGCTCTCACCCTAGGCGAGGAGGTGCGCCGGTTCTCGGGGAAGGCGGGTGAAGCGCTCGAACCAGGTCGCCCGCGGCTCCCGCCACCCCGGACGAAACGGGACGCCCGGGGACGATGCGGACAGCGCGGCCCCTCGCGTGCATAGGGGCCTCGGGCGCGTCCACCCGCGGACGCGACCGGAGAGGAGCCGCACGCCCATGTCTGTGCACCGGGCCCGCCCACGGACCGCGCTCGCTGCGGTGCTGGTGTGCGCCGTCCTGGTCGGCGCGTCCACGACGGCCCACGCCGCCCCGGTCGCCAGTGCCACGGCAGACCCGGGCGTCGCGCCCGTGGCGACGGAGACCCTCGCGCGGGTCGGCGAGGACGGCCGGCCCGGTGCCGCGGGTGCGGCGACGTCCACGGCTGCGGCCGGAGCCGACGGCACGGGCCCCGACGCGGCATCCGGCACGCACCCCGGCGCGGGCACGGACTCCGGCTCCGGCGCGGGCGCCGGCACCGTGGGCGTCGGGCCGGTCGTGCCTGCCGTGCCCGGCGCTCCCGTGCCGGACGGACCGGAGCCTCCCGCGCCCGGGTCGGCCGCTCCGGAGGAGGGCGCGTCTCCCTCCGTCCCCGCTCCCGACCCGGCGGCCCCGGAGGAGGGCGAGACGCCCCCCGGCCCCGACCCCACCGTGCCCGACGGCGGGCCCGCGCCCCGCGTGGTCGTGCTGCCGCCGGTCCTCGTCCGCGCGGCGGCCGGGGACGCGGTCTACCTCGTGCCGGTGGTCGAGGGCGTGCGCTGGTCCCTGGGCGGCGAGCCGATGACGTGCACCGTGGTCGTGGTCGACGGGTACCGGACCGTCGAGGCGCCGCGGGACGGCGGCGTCCTGCGGGCGACGGCCGTGGCGGAGGACGGCCACGTGCTGCAGCTCCCGGACGGGCGGTCCGCCGCCGAGGCGGTCACGGAGCTGCTCCCCGTCGTCACGGCGGTGCTCCCCGCCGCGCAGGACGGCCCGGGTAGGGCGGACACGTACACCGTGCCCGACGCCGAGGGCCTCGTCGTCCGCGACGCGACCGGCGCGGTGCTCCCGCCCGGCAGCACGCACGCCGTCGAGGGGTACCTCGACCACGTGGCGCGCGTCGTCCTGACGCTCTCCCCGGCCGCGGGCCTGCGGCTCGCGGCGGAGGGCGCGGCGGAGCCGGTGCTGCCGGGGTCGGACGGGTCGCGCGCCGTCGAGCTCGTGTTCTCCGGTCTCACCGAGGTCCGGGCGCCGACGCCCGTGGTCGTCGCCGCGCGCCCGGGCGCGGTGGCCGCGGTCGAGGTGCCGCGGGCCGACGGCGTGGAGTTCGTCCTCGACGAGCGGGTCCTCACCCCGGGCCGCCATCCTGCCCGGGGCACGGTGACCGTGACGGCGCGCGCGCTCGACGGCTACGTCCTCGTCGGCGAGACGTCGTGGGAGCTCGTGCTCGACGGGCCGGCCGTCCCCGAGGCGCCCGCCGCCCCGCCCGCGTCGCCTGCTCCGGCCGCCCCGGCGCCCGCTGCGACACCGGACGCGTCCGCGCCGACGACGGCGGACGGGCCCGCGCTGGACCTGGCGCCGGTGGTCGGCACGGCGGACCCGTCGGGCGCCGTCGTCGTGGCCGCGGGCGGGGCGCCCGCCGCGGTGCCACCGGCCCCGCCGCGCGGCGACGCCGGGTTCGACCTGCTCACGCTGGTGCTGGGCGGGGCGCTCGTGTCCGGGGCGTGGGTGCTGCGCGCGCGCCGCGACCAGACGGCCTGACTCCGCCCAGCCGGGGTCTGGGAGCCTGGCGCCGCAGCCCGTCCAGCGGGCCGGGCGCGGCACGCCTCAGGCGCGCGGGCCGCCGCGGGCGCCGAGCCGCTCGACCAGGCGCGCGAGGACGTCGCCCGTGCGCAGGCCGTCGTGCTCGAACTCGTTCGTCACCCACGTGCGGACGTTGCCCACGCGCGCCGCCGTCTCGAGCGAGAGCCCGGCGTCGACGAACATGTCGTCGACGTACACCGCCGCCTCGACGGGCACCTCGTTGCGCGCGAGGACGTCGAGGTCGTACAGGTCGGGCCACTCCTCGCGCGCGGCGAGCGCCTCCGCCGCCGCGCGGAACGGCCGGAGCGCGGCGATCTCCTCGAGCATCCAGGGGTAGATCATCTCGCCGGTGAGGAGCAGCGGTCGTGCCGCCGGGTCGAAGGCCGGCTCCTCGGCGCGGACCGCCTCGGCGGCCCACGCCGTCGGGCCCGTGCCCGACTGCGCGTAGATCGACTCGTGGAGCACGGCGTACAGCGGGTTGGTGCGGAACGACGTCGCCGCCGCGACCTCCGCGAGGAACGTGTCCGTGAGGGTGTCCGGCGCGTCCGCGTCGAACGCCTCGTCCACGAGCCAGTGGATGCGCTCCGGGCCGGGCTTCATCCCGAGGTCCGTGCCGAGCGACTGGAGCCGGCGCACGGTGAGCCGGTCGCCGTCGGGCAGGCGCACGTCGTCGGACGCGAGCAGGTCCGCGACGCGCGCGAGGCGGGCCGCGTCGTCCGGGTACCGCTCCCGGTAGGCGGCGTTCTTCGCGACGACGCGCGGCTGGGTGCGGCGGTACACCTCGCGCGCGTCCGCCGTCAGGCCCGGCAGCCCGCCCGTGACGTAGCACGCGGCGAGCGCCTCGGGCGCCCGCGACAGGTACGTCATCGTGAGGAAGCCGCCGTAGGACTGGCCGAGCGACGTCCACCGCCGGCCGCCGTACACCGTCCGGCGCACGTGCTCGGCGTCGGCCACGATCGCGTCCGCCCGGAAGCGGGAGAGGTACTCGGCCTGGACGGCCGCCGAGCCGCGCGCGGCGAGCGCCGCCCCGCGCACGGCCGAGGACCGGCCGGTGCCGCGCTGGTCGAGCAGCACCACCCGGTGCGTCGCGAGCGCGGTGCCGACCCAGCCGTCCGGCCCGGTGGGCCGTGGCCCCTTGCCGCCCGGGCCGCCCTGGAGGAACACGAGCAGCGGCAGGTCGTCGTGGCGCCGGACCGGGTCGACGAGCTCGCGCACGAACAGCGTGAGGCGGCGGGGGTCCGTGTCGTCGTCCCACACGAGCGGCACCTCGAGCTCGCGGTCGGTGACGTGGATGCCGGGCAGGGTGTACGCGGTCTCGCGGGCGACGCTCACCCGGCCACCCTAGCCGCGCCGCGCGCGGCGGCCGCGGCGGACGGCGGTGCGCGTCACAGCTCGACGGTCTCGTTCTCCCCGCCGTCGTAGCGCGAGCCGGTGACCTTCGCCTTGACCAGGCTGAACAGCGTCGCGACGCGGCCGCCAGGGGAGTCCCAGTACTCCGCGGAGTGGGCGTGCAGCCGGACGAGCACCACGCCGGGCGTGTCCGGGCCGTCGGGGAACCAGGCGTCGGCGACCGTGTTCCACAGCTCGCGGATCTTCTCGCGGTCGCGGACCACCGCGGCGCGCCCGGACACCGAGACCCAGGACGTCGAGCCCGAGAAGGCCGCGTTCGCCGCCGAGTCCCGCGCGATCTCGGCGACCTTGTGCGAGTCGGCGGCGGCGAAGAACCACAGGTCGCCGTCGAAGTCGACGGCCTGGACGCCCATCGGCCGGCTGACCAGGCTCCCGTCGGTCGCGACGGTGGTCAGCATGGCGATCTTCTCGTCCTTGATGAGCTCGCGGACCGTGGCGACCTCGTCGGAGCTCGCGTGGGGCTGCTCGTGGTGCGTGCCGGTCATGTCGTCTCCCGTCGTCGGGCCGCGGGGCGCGGCATCTCGACGCTAGGCACGACGCGCGCGACTCGCCCCGTGGGAGCACGACGAGGGGGTGGGGTGCGCGACGCCGCGGCGCCGTGCACCCCACCCCCTCGGCAGGTGGTCCCGGGACGGGCTACTGCTCCACGTCCTCGTCGACCCACTCCATGGTCTTCGTCACGGCCTTCTTCCAGTTCCGGTACAGGCGCTCGCGCTCGCCGGACTCCATCGACGGGCTCCAGCGCTTGTCCTCGGCCCAGTTGTCGATGACGTCCTGCTCGCCCTTCCAGAAGCCGACGGCGATGCCCGCGGCGTAGGCGGCGCCGAGCGCCGTCGTCTCGGCGACCTTGGGGCGCACGACGTCGACGCCGAGCTGGTCGGCCTGGAACTGCATGAGGAGCTCGTTGGCGACCATGCCGCCGTCGACGCGCAGCTCGGTGAGGTCGACGCCCGAGTCGGCGTTCATCGCGTCGACGACCTCGCGGCTCTGGAACGCCGTCGCCTCGAGCGCGGCGCGCGCGATGTGGTTGCGGTTGACGTACCGCGTGAGGCCCACGAGCGCACCGCGCGCGTCGGGCCGCCAGTAGGGCGCGAACAGGCCGGAGAACGCCGGCACGAAGTAGGCCCCGCCGTTGTCCTGGACCTTGCCCGCGAGCCACTCGACGTCGGGCGCGTCCTCGAACATGCCCAGGTTGTCGCGCAGCCACTGCACGAGCGAGCCGGTCACGGCGATCGAGCCCTCGAGCGCGTACACCGCGGGTGCGTCGCCGATCTTGTAGCAGACGGTCGTGAGCAGGCCGTTCTTGCTCATGACCTTCTCCGTGCCCGTGTTGAGCAGCAGGAAGTTGCCGGTGCCGTACGTGTTCTTGGCCTGGCCGACCTCGAAGCACGCCTGGCCGAACGTCGCCGCCTGCTGGTCGCCGAGGATGCCGGCGATCGGGACGCCGGGGACGAGGCCGCGGGGCCGGCCGTGACCGTACACCTCGGACGACGACCGGATCTCGGGGAGCATCGACAGCGGGATGCCCATGTCCGCGGCGATGTCCTCGCGCCAGGAGAGCGTGTCGAGGTCCATGAGCATCGTGCGCGACGCGTTCGTCACGTCGGTGACGTGCACGCCGCCCTCGGTGCCGCCCGTCATGTTCCACAGCACCCACGTGTCGGTGTTGCCGAACAGCAGGTCGCCCTTCTCGGCCTTCTCGCGCGCGCCCTCGACGTTGTCGAGGATCCACTTGATCTTCGGGCCGGAGAAGTAGGTGGCGAGCGGCAGGCCGACGATCGACTTGTACTTCTCGGGGCCCTCGTCGCCGCCGAGCTCGTCGACGATCTTCTGGGTGCGCGTGTCCTGCCAGACGATGGCGTTGTAGACGGGCTTGCCCGTGGTCTTGTCCCAGACGACGGCCGTCTCGCGCTGGTTCGTGATGCCGACGGCCGCGATGTCCTCGTGCGTGAGGTTGCCTCGGGTGAGGGCGAGACCGACGACCTCGCGCACGTTGTTCCAGATCTGCTCGGGGTTGTGCTCGACCCACCCCGCGCGCGGGAAGATCTGGTCGTGCTCGAGCTGCCCGGTGGAGTAGATCTCCCCGGAGTGGTTGAAGACGATGGCCCGGGAGCTCGTGGTCCCCTGGTCGATGGCGAGAACGTAGTCGGCCATGGTGCGTTCAGTCCTTCACGTCGGTGTGGGTGTGGTTGCGGCGTAGGTGCCCGGCGCCCGACGGCGCGGGTCGCGTGACCGGGGAGGCCCCCGGCTCCCCGGTCACGCGGGGGAGAGGTCCGGTCGTCCGGGTCGGTCAGACCCAGGCGGCCCCGAGCAGGCCGGCGAGGACGCCGCCGACCAGCGGACCGGCGACCGGGACCCAGGCGTAGGCCCAGTCGCTCGAGCCCTTGCCCCGGATCGGCAGCACCGCGTGCGCGATGCGGGGACCGAGGTCACGGGCAGGGTTGATGGCGTAGCCGGTGGGACCACCGAGGCTCGCGCCGATACCGACCACGATGAGCGCGACCGCGAGCGGCCCCAGGCCGGACGGGGTCTTGCCGGACGCCACGACGAAGAACACGAGCACGAACGTCGCGATGACCTCCGTGACGAAGTTCCACGCGTAGGAGCGGATCTCCGGGCCGGTGGAGAACACCGCGAGCTTGGTCGCGCCGGGCGCGTCCTCGTCGAAGTGCTTCTTGTACGCCAGGAACGCCAGCACGGCGCCGATGAAGGCACCGATCATCTGGGCCCCGAAGTACAGGAACATGTTGCCGACCGTCGGCTCGATGGTCGCCGTCACGAGCCCCTCGGGGCCGGTCACGGAGAAGAACGGCTCCTGGGCGGTGAAGAGGCCGATGGTCACGGCCGGGTTGAGGTGCGCACCCGACTTGTAGGCCACGTAGACGCCGGCGAAGACCGCGAGGCCCCATCCGAAGTTGATGAGGAGCCAGCCGCCGTTGAAGCCCTTGGTCCTCGGGAGGACGACGTTCGCGACGACGCCCGCGCCGAGGAGGATCAGTGTCGCCGTGCCGAGTATCTCGGACCAGAAGGCGTTCATGAGGAGTTGATCCATCGTGCTCTCTCTTTCGTGGTGGACTTCTCTGTCTCAACCGTCCCGACGCACCTGAGCGCCGGGTCCTCGGGTCGGTCCGCCGTCGGCGTGGCGCCCCGTGGGGTCGGTGTGCGGGGCCCCGGGGCCGACCCGTCGGTCGGCCACCGGGGCTCGCTCGCGGCGATGTGCAGCTGTCAGGTCGTGCGGAGCGGCTGGAGCGGCGCGACGTCGGGCGCCTCCAGCCGGGTGCGCTCGGCGGACGCGTCGTCGGGCTCCTGCTCGGCGGCGGCCTCGGCCTCCGCGCGGGCGATGTAGCTCGCGATCTCGGCGTCGCGCGTCGCGTCGTCCCACCCGAGGATCTCGGCGGCGACGGCCGCGATCTCGGGCAGCGCGGCGAGGCCCCGGTCGGGCACCTCGTAGTTGAGCCGCGTGCGGTGCAGCAGCAGGTCCTCGAGGTGCAGCGCCCCCTCGTGGGAGACGCCGTACGCGATCTCCGCGCGCAGGTACGCCGGCGCGTGCTCGAGCGGGCGGGCGAGGTCCGGCTGCGCCTCGCACAGCTCGACGAGCTCGCGCAGGTTCGACCCGTACCGGTGCAGGAGGTGGTCGACCATGGCCGGGGTCCAGCCGTACCGGGACGCCCAGGGCCGCGCCTGGCGACGCACGGCGTCGAGGCCGACGGCGCCGAGCAGCGGGATCTTGTGCGTGATCGACGGCAGGGCGCTCGCGCGCTGGCCGATCGCGAAGTCCACCGCGTCCTTCGCCATGACGCGGTAGGTGGTGAGCTTGCCGCCGGCGATGACCGTGAGGCCCGGGGTGGGGGAGGCCACCGTGTGCTCGCGCGAGACCTTCGCGGAGCTGGTGCCCTCCTTGGTACCCGGCTGGAGCAGCGGCCGCAGGCCCGCCCAGGTGCCGATGATGTCGTCGCGCGTGAGAGGGTGGGCGAGCACGGCGTTCGCGTGCTCGAGCACGTAGTCGATGTCGGCCGCGGTCGCGACGGGGTGCTGGAGCTCCTGCTCCCACGGGGTGTCGGTCGTGCCGATCACCCAGTAGCGGGACCACGGGATGACGAACAGGACCGACTTCTCCGTCTGCAGGATCAGCCCGACCTGGCCCTTGATGCGCTCGCGCGGCACGACGATGTGGATGCCCTTGGACGCGAGGACCCGCAGCCCGCCCTCGCTGCCGGCGAGCGCCTCGGTGTCCTCCGTCCAGACGCCGGTCGCGTTGATGACGGCGCGCGCCCGGACGGTGATCTCGCGGCCCGTCTCGAGGTCCTGGAGCACGGCGCCGTTCACGGCGCCGGTCGACCCCTTGGTGAGCGAGACGACCTGCGTGCGGGAGGCCGCGTGCGCGCCGTACGACGCCGCGGTGCGCACGAGCGTCGAGACGAGACGGGCGTCGTCGACCGACGCGTCCCAGTACTGGACGGCACCGACGGCCGCGTCGTGCGCGAGGTCGGGGAACTTCTTCTCCATGCGGCTGCGCGACAGATGCCGGTGCAGCGGCATCGCGCGGCGACCGGGCGCGACGCTCGCGAGCGTGTCGTAGAGCGCGATGCCCGCGCCGACGTAGGCACGCTCCCACACGCGGTGCTCGAGGGGGTACAGGAAGGGGACGGGGCGCACGAGGTGCGGCGCGATCTCCTTGAGCAGGAGGTCGCGCTCGGTGAGCGCCTCCTTGACCAGGTGGAAGTCGAGCATCTGCAGGTAGCGCAGGCCGCCGTGCACGAGCTTGCTCGACCGGCTCGACGTCCCCGCCGACCAGTCCTGCGCCTCGACGATCGCGGTGGAGAGCCCGCGCGTGACCGCGTCGAGCGCGATCCCGGCACCGGTGACCCCGCCGCCGATCACGAGGACGTCGAGCTCGGCGTCCGCGCTGGTGCTGGCCTCGAGCGCGGCGAGCGCCTGCCGCCGGGAGTCCGCGGTGAGTCTCGTGGATGCCATCCGTCTTCCTCTCTCGTCCCTCGGTGCTGCGGCACGCCGCGGGACGATCGCGCCCACGGTGCGCTCACAGCGACGGTCCCACGCCCGACCAGGGTGCGCGAGCGGGAACCGCCGTGCGTGCACCGGGGTCTCCGGCGCGGAGGCACACGGTCCAGACCACCACGCCGCGAACGCCCGCGCAACCGTGGTGCACGAACGTGCAGAATGGGGGTGACGGGAAGGAGACCGCGATGGTCGATCGGGAGCAGGACGTCCTGCGCGCGGCGTCGATGTACTACCTCCAGGACATGAAGATGGAAGCGATCGCCAAGCACCTGCACACGTCGCGGTCCACCGTGTCGCGGCTGGTCAAGCGGGCGCGCGACACGGGCCTGGTCGAGATCTCGCTGCGGCCCGCGCGCAGCCGCGGGCCGGGGCTCGGGCAGCACCTCGCGAGCACGTGGGGGATCGACGCCTACGTGGTCCCCGTGCCGGACCAGGCGCCGCAGGTCGAGCGGCTCGAGCAGGTCGCGCTGACGACCGCACGCCTGCTGTCGACGTGGTTCGACTCCGACATGATCCTCGGGATCGCGTGGGGCACGACCCTCTCGGCCGTGTCCCGGCACCTGCCCCGCAAGCCGACCCGGGGGAGCGCCGTCGTGCAGCTCAACGGGGCGGCGAACACGCGGACGTCGGGCGTGCACTACGCGGGCGACCTCATCGCGGGCTTCGGCAGCGCGTTCGACGCCCACGTGCACCATTTCCCAGTGCCCGCGTTCTTCGACTACGCGGAGACGAAGCGCGCGATGTGGCGCGAGCGGTCCGTGCGCCGCGTGCTCGACGTGCAGCACCGTGCCGACATCGCGCTGTTCTCCGTCGGGGCCGTCGCCGGCGGCGTGCCGTCGCACGTGTACTCCGCGGGGTACCTCGACCCTGACGACATCGCGGTCCTCGACGCCGAGGGCGTCGTCGGCGACGTCTGCACCGTGTTCCTCCGCGCCGACGGGACCTACCGCGACATCGCGCTCAACGAGCGCGCGACGGGGCCGGCCCCCGAGGAGCTGCGGCGCGTGCCGCGGCGGGTGTGCGCCGTCGCGGGCGACAACAAGGTGGCGCCGCTGCGCGCGGCCCTGCGCGCGGGCGTGGTGACCGACCTCGTCGTCGACGAGATCACGGCGGCCCACCTCGTCGGGGGCTCGTGGAGCGCAGAGCGCACATATGCGCCCTGATGCATGACTATGCAGCGGGTGCTCCGCGCGCGTACAGTGTCGCGGTGCCCACGACCTCCGCCGTCCGTGTCCGTCCCGCCCTGCCCGCGGACGTGCGGACGGTGCGCGCGCTCGTGCAGCCCTACGCCGAGGACCGCATCCTCCTGGCCAAGGAGATGGTCGGGTACTACGAGGCGGTCCAGGAGTTCGTCGTCGCCGAGGTGCCGGACCCGGACGCGGCGGACGGCGCGGACGCGCGGCGCGTCGTCGGGTGCGGGGCGCTGCACGTCATGTGGGACGACCTCGCGGAGATCCGCACGCTCGCGGTGGACCCGGCGTGGCGCGGGCACCGAGTCGGGCACGCGCTCGTCGTCGAGCTCGTCGCCCGCGCCCGCGCGCTCGGCCTGCGGCGCGTGTTCTGCCTGACGTTCGAGGTCGACTTCTTCCGCGCGCACGGCTTCCGCACCATCGAGGGCACGCCCGTGTCCCCCGAGGTGTACGCGGAGCTCCTGCGCTCGCACGACGACGGCGTCGCCGAGTTCCTCGACCTCGCGCGCGTGAAGCCCAACACGCTCGGCAACACGCGGATGCTGCTCGACCTCGACGGCCCTGCCGTCCCCGGCGGCCCCGCCGACCTCGACGGCGACCGCGCCGCGGACGCCGCGCGCGGCTGACGGCCCGCCCGCCGGGTCAGGCGGGGAGCCGGTAGAGCACCCCGCCCGGCCCGTCCTCCTGCTCGACGAGACCGTCCTCGACGAGGCTCGCGACGCACCGGTCGAGCTGCGCGGCGTCGTGCCACACCTCGGCCACGACTCCGCGCGGCACCGGGCCCGGCGCGTCGCGCAGCGCCGCCATGACCCGGCCCCGCGCCTGCCGGTCGGTGCCGGCCCAGGCCTGCGTGCGGCGTCGGGCCGCGTGCTCGTCGCCGGGGCGCCCGGCCAGGCGCCACGCGCACGCGTCGCGGACCGGGCAGACGCCGCACCGGGGCGCGCGCGCCGTGCAGACGAGCGCGCCGAGCTCCATCGACGCCGCGGCCCAGAGCACCGCGTCGTCGTCGTCGGGCGGGGCGACGGCGGCGGCGGTCGCGCGCTCCGCGGCCGTGTAGGACGGCGCGGGCAGCGCGACGCCCCCGACCGCCCGCGCCAGGACGCGGCGCACGTTCGTGTCGACGACGACCGCGCGGCGCCCGTGCGCGAACGCGGTGACCGCCGCGGCGGTGTACTCGCCGACCCCCGGCAGCGCGCGCAGCGCCTCCTCGCCGCGGGGCACCTCGCCGTCGTGCCGCTCGACGATCGCCCGGGCGCACTCCTGCAGGCGCAGCGCGCGCCGCGGGTAGCCCAGCCGGCCCCACGCGCGCAGCACGTCGGCGGTCGGTGCGGCGGCGAGGTCGGCCGGCTCGGGCCAGCGCTCCATCCACGCCCGCCACGCCGGCTCGACCCGCACGACCGGCGTCTGCTGCAGCATGACCTCGCTCACCAGCACGCCCCACGCGGTGCGGTCGGCCGCCCGCCACGGGAGATCGCGGGCCGTCGCGCCGAACCAGCGCCCGACGGCGTCCCTCAGCCCCGCGTGCGGGTCACCGGGCGCGGTCGTGCTCGACGGCGCCGGGCGGGCGCGGCCGTCGGGACGCGCGGGGCGCGGGGCGGGGGCTGGCACGGGTGGGTCCTCGGGAGGGTCGGGGCGGCGGGCCGGGGGACGGAGCAGATCGACAGGGCAGGTGCACAGGCAGGTGCACGGGCCGGACACATTGTGCCCCGACCTGCGCCGCCGTCGGCGCGGCACCGGCGCCGCGGGGCGGCCCCGCGGCTAGCGTGGTCCCGACCAGCACGAGCACGACGGAGGACCCGTGAGCACGCCGCGGACCGACCGCACCCCGAGGCCGAGCACCCGCCCCAGCACCGGGCCGGGCGCTCCCACGCGCGCCGCTCTGGTACGCCGTCGGCTCGTCGCGCTCCTCCTGCTCGTCGCGCTCGTCGTCGGCCTCGTGCTGCTCGGCCAGGTGGCCGTCCGCGCCGTCGGGCCGCTGCTGAGCGGCGACGCGAGCGCGCAGGAGGGCAAGTCCCCGCCCCCCACGCCCGAGGCCGCGGGGCCGCCCCGCGACTGCACGGCGGCGTCGCTCGAGCTCGCCGTGACGACGAACGCCGCCGAGTACGAGCCCGGTCGCGCCGTGCAGCTCGACGTGACCGTCCGGCACTCCGGCGGGCGGCCGTGCCTCGTCGACGGCTCCGACGCGGGCCGCCAGGTGCTCGTCTACTCGGGCGACGAGCTCGTGTGGTCGTCGGCCCACTGCGGGTCCACCGAGCGCCTGCTGCTCATGAGCACGGGCGACGAGGACCCGTCGCGGCTCGTGCGGTGGGACCGGCACCGCTCGGTCGAGGGCTGCGCGCCCGACCAGCCCGAGGTCGGGCCCGGCACGTACACGGCGGTGGTGAGCATCGCCGGCGTCGACGGCGCGACGAGCGAGCCCGTGACCTTCACCCTGCTCGCCCCGCCCGCGCCCACGCCAGACCCGGCCGAGCCCACCGCCCCGGCGGACGGGACCACCCCGGCGGAGGGAGCCCCGGCGGACGGGACCGCTCCCGCCGACGGGACGGCCCCGGCGGACGGAGCGCCGCCGGCCGAGGGGACGGCGCCCGCCGAGGGCGCCGAGCCGCCTGCCCCGTCCGGTCCTCCTGCCGACGGCGCGTAGACCGGCGGCGCTGCCCCCGCCCGGGACGCTGCCCCTCCCGTGGGGCCCCGACGTTCCCGGGCACGCGCCCGGGTCGCGGGCGTCAGCGGCGGGCGAGGGCCCAGCGGAAGGTGTTGCGCAGCAGGTAGGACCCATCGGGCCGCCGGAACGGCCGCGCGGCGCGGAGCACGTCGGGGCGGAGCTCGGCGCGCAGCTCGTCCGACTCGCCGAACATGATCGCGGCGACGACCTCGTCCGCGTCGGCGAGCACCATCGGCGCGTCCGCGACGCCCTCCGTCACCGGCGTGAAGCCGTGCTCCGCGAGGAGCGCGCCGAGGTGCCCCTCCTCGCGGCTCTCGTCGCTCGGCTCGTGGTCCTCGCCCGCGACCGCGCGCTCGAGGACGGTGAGGTCGTTGAGCTCGTCCTCGGCCCACGTCGCGACGGCGACCAGCCCGCCGACGCGGCGGCACTCGACGAGCGTCCGCGCGACGTCGGTGAAGGCGAGCGCGTTGACGAGCGTCACGAGGTCGAAGGAGTCGTCCGGCCAGGGGAGGCGCTCCGCCTGGGCGACCCGCAGGTCCGCGCCCGGGCTGCGGCGCCGGGCGGCGTCGACCATCCCCGCGGCGGCGTCGCACCCGGCTGCCTCGGCCCCGCGGGCCACGGCCAGGGCGACGAGCTCGCCCGTCCCGCACCCGACGTCGAGCACGCGGGAGCCCGGCCCGACGCCCGCGGCGTCGAGGATCGCCCGCTGTGCGGGCTCGGCGGCGGGCGCCCACCAGCGCGCCCAGGCGTCGGCCAGTGCCGACCACTCGTCGACGTGGTCCACGGTCCCCTCCGTGTGCGTCGTGCGGACGGTCGGAGCGTCAGACGTAGCGCTCGAGGATGCTCGACTCCGCGAGCCGGGACAGGCCCTCGCGGACCGCGCGGGCCCGCTGCTCGCCGACGCCGTCGACGGTCATGAGGTCGTCGATGCTCGCGGCGAGCAGCTTCTGCAGGCCGCCGAAGTGCGCCACGAGCCGGTCGATGATCGTCGCGGGCAGGCGCGGCACCTTCGACAGGAGGCGGTACCCGTGCGGGGCGACCGCCGCGTCGAGCGCGTCGCCGCCGCCCGGCAGGTCGAGCACCCGGCCGATCTGACCGAGGTCGAGGAGCTGCGTCGAGTCGAGGCCGCCCAGGGCCTTTTGCACCTCCGCGAGCGAGCGGTCCTTGCGGCCCAGGTCGACGTAGTCCCGGATGACGAACTCGCGGTCCGAGCCGATGCCGCCGATGAGCTCGTCGAGCTGGAGCGCGAGGAGGCGGCCGTCGGTGCCGAGCTCGATCACGTAGCCGGCGATCTCCTCGGAGATGCGCGCGACCATCTCGAGACGCTGCACGACGGCGCAGACGTCGCGCACCGTGACCAGGTCCTCGATCTCGAGCGCGGACAGCGTGCCGGACACCTCGTCGAGGCGCGCGCGGTAGCGCTCGAGCGTCGCGAGCGCCTGGTTGGCGCGCGACAGGATCGTGTCGGAGTCCTCCAGGACGTGGCGCTGCCCGCCGACGTACAGCGCGACGATCCGCATCGACTGGCTCACCGAGATGACGGGGAAGCCGCTCTGCTTGGCCACGCGCTCGGCGGTGCGGTGCCGCGTCCCGGACTCGGTGGTCTCGATCGTCGGGTCCGGCAGGAGCTGGACGGCGGCGCGCAGGATGCGGTTGGCGTCGCGGTCGAGCACGACGGCGCCGTCCATCTTCGACAGCTCGCGCAGCCGCGTCGCGGAGAACCCGACGTCGAGCTGGAAGCCTCCCGAGCACATCTCCTCGACGATCTTGTCCAGGCCCAGCACGATGAGCGCGCCGGTCCGGCCGCGCAGGATGCGCTCGAGACCGTCACGGAGCTCGGTGCCCGGTGCCACGGCGGCGAGGGTCTCCCGGAGCAGCTCGTCGGGGTGCGCGGGGGAGTTGGCCACGGGGGAATCCTACGCTGCGAGCCCCTCCGCACCTCCGGAAAACCCCGGCGCCACGCCACAAAGCGGTCACGATCCGGTCTCGGCGCCGTGGGGCGTGCCGGGTCCGGGCGCCGGGCGCACCGGTGGCCGCCTCCGGAGGGCTCCGTCAGAGTGGGTGCTCGAAGCAGATCATCGGAGCGGCTCGGGGAGGGCACGTGCACCGTCGTCGGTCGTTCGCACAGGTCGGGAGGTCCGCCGCGGCGGGCGCCGCGGCGCTCGTCCTCGTGGGCCTCGCCGCCCTCGCCACGGGCACCTCGGCCGTGGCCGAGGTACCCGAGCCCGGGGAGGGCGAGGCCGTCGTCACCGTCCGCGTGGGCGGGGACCGGGTCGGGACCCGGGAGGTCGCCCCGCTGCCCGGCGTCGTGCTCGGGTTGTACACCGAGGGGGCGACGCCCGAGCCGGTCGACCAGCCTTGGGCGCTGTGCACCTCCGACGCCGACGGGGACTGCTCGTTCGTCGTCCCGGCCACGGGCCCGGGGGGCGCGAACGCCGGTGCGCGGTTCCTCGTCCGCCAGCTGTCGGCGCCCGCGGGGTGGTACACCAACCCGACCCTGCGGACGGGCGCGGGGAGCGGGTCGGGCTCCGTCGCCCGGCCGTACGAGTTCCTCACGCCGCCGCTCGAGGCGGGCCAGACGTACAGCTCCCTGGCGGCCGAGCCGCCCTTCATGTTCGGCAGCGCCGGCAGCGGCCGACCCGAGACGGACTCGGAAGGGGTGTGGCAGCAGTCGCGCTCGAACCCGGAGTTCGCCGCGCAGTGCGGGGTCGACGTCGCGCTCGTGCTCGACCTGTCGGCGTCCTTGGGCAGCCAGGTGACGAACCTCAAGGCCGCGACCGACTCGATCGCGGACGCGCTCGTCGGGACACCGTCGCGGATGGCGGTCTTCTCGTTCGACGGGACGTCGCCCGCGACGAACGGCGGCAACGCCCCGACGCTCGTCCCCGTCTCGACGCAGGGCGGCGCGGACGCGTTCAAGGCCCAGTACGCGGGCTGGGCGACAGGGTCCGGGACCAACTGGGACCAGGCGCTGTGGGCCGTCGCGCAGGCCGCGCCGGACTACCAGGTGGTCGTCCTGCTCACCGACGGCAACCCGACGCGGTTCAGCGCCGACCCGCTGCTCGGCAGCGGCGGCACCACGCACTTCCGCGACGTCGAGAACGGGATCTACTCCGCCGACGCCGTCAAGGCACGGGGATCCCGGCTCCTCGCGCTCGGCGTCGGCAGCGGGATCGACGACGTGACGCGCCTCAACCTGCGAGCGCTCTCCGGCGAGACCTTCTACGAGGGCGGCGACCCGCGGTCGGCCGACTACTTCGACCTGGCCGACTTCGAGTCCGCGGGGTCCGCGCTCCGTGACGTGCTCCTCTCGGGCTGCGCGTCGCGGCTCACCGTGACGAAGGAGCTGGTCCCCGCGGAGAACCTCGGCGAGGACGTGACGGGCGCGGTGCCCGCGGGACCGGGTTGGGAGATCTCGGCCGGCACGACGACGGCCGGGGTCACGGTCACGCCGCCGACGCAGACGACGCCCGACGACGGCACCGGCAGCGTGGTGTTCGACGTCGACTACGGCGGCCAGCCCCAGACCGCGACCCTGACCGTCGCGGAGACCCAGCAGGACGGCTACGACCTCGTCACGGCCGCCGGGGCGAACGCCGTGTGCGTCGACAAGCTCGCGCAGGACGCCCCGGTCGCGGTCGAGAGCTCCGGTGCCACCGGCTTCACGGTCGACCTCCCGCCCTCGGGGTTCGTGAGCTGCACGATCCGCAACCGGCCGCAGTCCGCGGTCGTCGTCGACAAGACGTGGGTCGTGCGCGGCGAGACCTTCGCCGAGGGCGAGCAGCCGGAGGGCCTGGAGGCCGCGCTCACGCTCACCGGGCCCGACGGCGCGGGCCCGAGCGCCCAGCCGTGGGGCGCCGAGCGGGGCGGGTACGCGGGCGCGCAGGAGGTCGTCGTGGACGAGACGACGACCCTTCCCGCGGGCTGCGTCCTCACCGGTGCGCGCGTGACGTCCGTCGACGGCGAGACGGTCGACGAGGCGCTGCCCTTCACGACGACGGCGGGGTCGCCGACGCGCGAGGTGGAGGTGACGAACGAGGTCGTGTGCCCGCCGATGCTCACGCTGGTCAAGGAGGTCGTCAACGACGACGGCGGCACTGCCGCGCCTGCCGACTGGACGCTCACGGCGTCCGGGTCTGCCGAGACCGGCGACCTCCTCGTCACGGGGGCGTCGGGGAGCGACGACGTCACCGCGGTGCCCGTCGAGGAGGGGACGTACGCGCTGGCCGAGGACGGGCCGGCGGGCTACACCACGCTCGGGTGGGAGTGCGTCGACGGGGAGGGCGCGGCGCTCGCGGTCGAGGACGAGGTCGTCGTCGTCGGGCCCGACGACGCCGTGACGTGCACCGTGACCAACGACGACGACCCGGTGCCGCCCACGACGCCGGCGCCCGAGCCCTCCGAGCCGGGAGCCACGGCCGCACCCGCCCCCGGTGGCGGCGGCCCGCTCGCCACCACGGGCGCGAGCGTCGCGCTCCTGACGGCGCTCGCTGGCCTGGCCGTGGCCGTCGGCACGGGGACGGTCGTGCTGGTGCGGCGCCGTCGCTCGGCCGGCGTCGAGGGCTGACGACCGCGGCGGGGCGGCCGTCGGGCCCCGCGCGCGGGCCCCGCTCGGTGGCTGCCCGGCAGCTACCCCGCCGCGGCCCGTGCGCTCAGCTCCGCGCGAGCTCGACCGCCTCGCCGAGGTGCCGCGCCGGGTGGATCGTCATGCCCTCGACGGGGCGCGGGAACGACCCCCGCGGCACGACGGCGCGCGTGAAGCCGAGGCGCGCGGCCTCGGCCAGCCTGCGGTCGAGGCCGGCGACGGGGCGGATGTCCCCGGCGAGGCCGACCTCGCCGAACGCGACGGTGCCCTGCGGGAGGGCCTCGTCCTCCCGCGCGGACAGGACGGCGAGCGCGATCGAGAGGTCGGCGGCCGGCTCGGTCACCTTGGCGCCGCCCACGGTCGACGCGTAGACGTCCTGGTCGACGAGCCGCACGCCCGCGTGCCGGTGCATGACGGCGAGGATCATCGCGAGGCGGCTCGAGTCGACGCCGCTCGTGGTGCGGCGCGGGTTCGTCAGCGAGCTCGGCACGACGAGCGACTGGATCTCGAGCGCGAGCGGCCGGCGGCCCTCGAGCGTCACGGTGACGCACGTGCCCGGCACGCCCGCGCCGGTGTGCGAGAGGAAGAGGCCGCTCGGGTCGGCGAGCCCCACGATCCCGTTCTCGGTGAGGTCGAAGCAGCCGACCTCGTCCGTGGGCCCGTAGCGGTTCTTCACGGCGCGGACGAGGCGCAGGCGCGAGTGCCGGTCGCCCTCGAACTGGCACACGACGTCGACGAGGTGCTCGAGCGTGCGCGGGCCGGCGACCGAGCCGTCCTTCGTGACGTGCCCGACGAGGATCACGGGCAGGTCGCGGGCCTTCGCCGCGGCGATGAGCGACGCCGCGACCTCGCGCACCTGGCTCACGCCACCGGGCGCGCCCTCGACCTGCGCGGACGCGATGGTCTGCACGGAGTCCACGACCAGCAGGTCGGGCTCCGTGGCCTCGATGTGCCCGAGGACGGTCGCGAGGTCCGTCTCGGCCGCGAGCAGCAAGCCGGGCGCGAGGGCGCCGACACGCTCGGCGCGCAGGCGCACCTGCCCGGCCGACTCCTCGCCCGTGACGTACAGGACGCGCCGCGGGACGGGCGCGGGGCGCGCGGGCTCCGCAGGCGCGCGCTCTCCGGCGGGCCGGACCGTCGGCAGGTCGGAGCCGCCCGCGGCGACGTTGCTCGCCACGGCGAGCAGGAGCGTCGACTTGCCGACGCCCGGCTCCCCGGCGAGGAGCACGACGGCGCCCGGCACGATGCCGCCGCCGAGCACGCGGTCGAACTCGGACACGCCGGTGGGTGTGGCGCGCGCGGCCTCGACGCTGATCTCGCCGATGGGGCGCGCGGGGGAGCGCGTGGGGGACACGGCCGTGGTGCGGGGGCCCGAGGCGGCCGGGGCGTCCTCCGTCACCGTGCCCCACTCCTGGCACTCGCCGCACCGGCCCACCCACTTCGCGGTGGTCCACCCGCACTCGCTGCAGCGGTAGGCGGGGCGGGCTCGCTTGGCGGCCGCGGAGCGGGCCGCGGTGGTCGACGACGTCACGCGCCCCAACCTAGCCAGCACCCCTGACACCGGCACGCCGCCGCACGCCGCGACGAGCGGGCGTCGGCGCGGGATGCTGGGCCCATGCGCATGCGCGGCCTCCCGCACGACAGCCCGTGGTGGACGCCGATCCTCACGGTGACCTCGACGGCCGCGTGCCTCACGGTCTACTACGGCGTGCCGCTGCCCGACGACGACGCGCCCGAGGTGGTCCAGCTCGTCTCCTTCGGCGTCGGGCTGGCGCTGCTGTGCGGGCTCCTCGTGGTCCAGGTGCGGCGCCAGCTCCGCGCGTGGGAGACGCCGAGCGTGCGGGTCCAGTCCGTCATGGGCCTGCTGCTGCCGGTCGTGACGTTCTTCGCCCTCGTCTACTACCTCCTCGCGGACCAGTTCGTGGGGATCGAGAACCGGACCGACGCCCTGTACTTCGCCGTCGTGACGCTCGGGACGGTCGGCTACGGCGACGTCCACCTGACGGGCGAGGCCGCCAAGATGGTGGCGATGGTCCAGATCGTGCTGGACCTCGTCGTCGTCGGCGTCCTGGTGTCGATCGCCACGTCGCGCGCGCGGGCCCGGGCGGAGCACCGCGAGCGCGCGGAGCGCACCGGGCGACACCCCGACTGACGTCCCCGGCCGGCGGTCCACGGCGCACGGTTTCCGGCGCGCGGCCCCCGGCGGGCGGTCCCCGAGGCGGACGCGCGGGCACGACGACCGGGTGAACCCGCTCCGCCCGGACGACACCCCGCGTCACCGCAGGGGGTCGGGCCCGCGCGCGTCCTACGCTGGGCCGCGGGGCCAGGCCCCGGAGGATCGGCGGCCCACGAGGACGGCCGGGAGCAGAGAGGTGCGCGCGATGAGCCAGTCGCCCGGCGGGGGCACGCCAGGACGGGCCGCCACCCCGGCGCGCCCCGGGGCGAGGGCGGGCGCGGCGGGCCCGTCGGGTCGACGTCGTCCCGCCGACGCGACGGGCGCGCGCGACCGGCGGCACTCCCGCCCTCCGTCGGCGGCGGTGTACCGGCGCCGACGGCTCGTGGTGCTGGTCGGCCTCCTGGTCGTCGTCGGTCTCGTGCTCGCGCTCCTCGCGTGGGTGTGGCCCGGGTTCGCCCGCTCGGACGCCCCGGCGGAGCCCGAGCCGACGGTCACCGTCACCGCCGACCCGCCCACGCCGACGCTCGAGCCCGTGGCACGCACCGGCACGACCGCGTTCGCGCAGGCGCTCCCGGACACCGTGCTCGACCTCGTGCTCCGCAGCGACTCGGCGACGGACGCGTGGACCGCCGCGCGTGCCCTGGAGGCGTACCAGCTCGAGTACGCCGACGGCGAGGGGGACGACGCGACCCGGGTCACCGTCGTCGCGGGCCAGTGGCCGACGTCCGCGGAGGCGGAGGCCGCGGCGGACGACCTCGTCGCCGCGGCGGGCACGCCCACGGAGGAGGGCGACGTCGAGGTCGCCGGGGAGGTCGCGGGCCGGTACGCCGTGACCGACGCGGGCGACGGCCGGGCCACCGTCACGTGGCGCAACGACACGGCCGTCCTCCAGGCCACGGGGCCCGCCGACGTGGTGACCGACGTCTACGCCGCCTTCCCGCTCTGAGCACCGGGGCCCGCGCGGCGGCCCGGACTCTCCGGGTGCGCAAGAATGCCCTTCACCGACTCCCGGGAGCTGATCGCCCATGACCGACCTGCCCACCCCCTCCGCCCCCCGGCTCGCCGTCCTCGGCACGGGCGTCATGGGCGAGACCGTCCTCGCGGGTGCGCTCGCGTCCGGGTGGCGACCCGACGACGTCGTCGCGACCGTCCGCAGGCCCGAGCGCGCCGACGAGCTCGCCGCACGCCACGGCGTCCGGACGACGCGCGACAACGTCGAGGCCGTGCGCGGCGCCGGGGTCGTCGTCGTCGCGGTGAAGCCGAAGGACGTGGCCGCGCTGCTCTCCGAGGTCCACGACGCGGTGGGCGAGGGCACGGTCGTCGTGAGCGTCGTCGTCGGCCTGCCGACCGCCTTCTACGAGGAGCGGCTGCCCGCGGGCACCGCGGTCGTGCGGGTCATGCCGAACACGCCGTCCGTCGTGGGTGCGGGCGTGAGCGCCGTGAGCGGCGGGAGCGCCGCGGACGACGACGACGTCGCGCTCGTCGAACGGCTGCTCGCCGCGACGGGCCTCGTCGTGCGCGTCGCGGAGAAGGACCAGGACGCCGTCGGCGCGCTCTCCGGCTCCGGTCCCGCGTACGTCTTCTACGTCATCGACGCGCTCGCCGAGGCGGGCGTGCTGCTCGGCCTGACGCGCGCGACGGCGCTCGAGCTCGCGACCGCGACCGTGCACGGCGCGGCCACGATGCTGCGCGAGACGGGCGAGCACCCGGCGATCGCGCGCGAGCGCGTGTCGTCGCCGGGCGGCACGACGGTCGCGGCGCTGCGCCGTCTCGACGCCGGCGGGGTGCGCGCAGCGTTCCTCGACGCGCTCGAGGCCGCGCGCGACCGCTCGGCCGAGCTCGCGGCGGCGCTCGCGGACGCCCCGGCACCGCGCGCGGGGACCGAGGGGGCCGGGTCGTGAGCGACGGGCCGTCGCCCCGCACGCGCCCGCCCGCGATGTCGGACGTCGCGCGGCTCGCCGGCGTCTCGCACCAGACCGTGTCCCGCGTGCTCAACGACCACCCGAGCGTGCGGCCCGAGACCCGCGACCGCGTCCTCGACGCGATCGCGACGCTCGGCTACCGCCGCAACAGCGCGGCGCGCGCGCTCGTGACGATGCGCTCGGGCACGATCGGCGTGGTCACCACCGGCTCCGCGCTGTACGGGCCGACGTCGACCCTCATCGCGGTCGAGGAGGCCGCGCGCGAGCAGGGCTACTTCGTGAGCGTCGCGACGATCCGGCGCTACGACGCCGACACGATGCACCGCGTGCTCGAGCACTTCATGGACCAGGGCGTCGAGGGCATCGTCGTCATCGCGCCGCAGACGGACGTCGCGGCGGCGGTCGACTCGTTCCGCGCGCCGGTCCCCGTCATCATGATCGCCGCGCGCGACCTCCCCGCGGACGGCGAGGCGACCGACGTCGTGCGCCCCGCGTCCGGTGCGCTCGGTGCGCCGGGGGCGATCCTGTCCATCGCCGTGGACCAGCGCCTGGGAGCGCGCGTCGCGACGGAGCACCTGCTCGGCCTGGGCCACCGCACGGTGCTCCACCTGTCCGGGCCCCTCGACTGGTTCGACGCGCGCGAGCGCGAGACGGGCTGGCGCGCCGCTCTCGAGGAGCACGGCGCCCCGGTGCCCGAGCCGGTGCGGGGCGACTGGTCGTCGGACCGCGGGTACGCCGTCGGGCGCGAGCTCGCGGCCGCGATCCGCGCGGGCGACGGCCCGACGGCGGTGTTCGCGGGCAACGACCAGCTCGCGCTCGGCCTGCTGCGCGCGTTCTGGGAGCAGGGCGTGCGGGTGCCGGCGGACGTCTCGGTGGTCGGGTTCGACGACGTCGCGGGCGCCGGGCACTTCATCCCGCCGCTGACGACGGTGCGCCAGCCGTTCGGGTCCCTGGGCCGCCGGTGCATGGGGATGATGATCGACGCGCTGGCGGGCGCGACGGTCCGCCCCGTCTCGATCCCGCCCGAGCTCATGGTGCGCGAGAGCACGGGCACGCCGCGCGACTGACCGCTCGCTCGCACGGACGAGCGCGGAGGGAGTTGGCCTCGCCGGTTGTGAGCGCTAACATTCGAAGGACACTCAACGACCGAGGCGCGACGCCGCGACGAGGAGAAGCAGCAATGGTGCAGCAGGACGAGGTCGGGCGCCGTCGGGCGGCCGTCGTGGCGGGGGACACCGCGCTCGGGATCGAGCTCGGGTCGACGCGGATCAAGGCATGCCTCGTGGACGGCGACGGCACGCCGCTCGCGAGCGGGAGCCACGCCTGGGAGAACCGGTTCGAGGACGGCACGTGGACGTACCCGCTCGACGCCGTGGAGGCGGGGCTGCGCGAGTGCTACGCGCGCCTCGTGGCCGACGTCGAGGAGCGGTACGGCGTGCGACCCACGACGTACGGGGCGCTCGGCGTCTCCGCGATGATGCACGGCTACCTCGCGTTCGACGCCGACGGCGAGCTCCTCGTCCCGTTCCGCACGTGGCGCAACACCTCGACCGGCCTGGCCGCCGCCGAGCTCACCGAGCTGCTGGGCTACAACGTCCCGCTGCGCTGGTCGGTCGCCCACTGGTACCAGGCGATCCTCGACGCCGAGCCGCACGCGGCGTGCGTCGCGTCGCTCACGACGCTCGCCGGGTACGTGCACCGGCGCCTCACGGGCCGCCACGTGCTCGGCGTCGGCGACGCGTCCGGCATGTTCCCGGTCGACCCGGCGACGCGCGACTACGACCACGCGCTCCTCGCGCTCGTCGACGAGCGCGCCGCCACCCACCGGGCCGGGCCGAAGCTCGCCGAGCTGCTGCCGGACGTCCTCGTCGCGGGCGAGGACGCCGGGCGCCTGACCGCCGAGGGCGCGGCCTGGCTCGACCCCACCGGTTCGCTGGAGCCCGGCGTCCTGCTGTGCCCGCCCGAGGGCGACGCGGGCACGGGCATGGTCGCGACGAACGCCGTCGCGCCGCGCACGGGCAACGTCAGCGCGGGCACGAGCATCTTCGCGATGGTCGTGCTCGAGGGCCCGCTCGCCGCCGTGCACCACGAGCTCGACCTCGTCACGACGCCGGCGGGCGACCTCGTCGCGATGGTCCACTGCAACAACGGCGCGAGCGAGCTCGAGGCGTGGGCCGGCCTGCTCGGCGAGCTCGCCGCGGCCGTCGGCATCGACGCGGGCCCGGACGACGTGTTCGGCGCGCTGTTCCGCGCCGCGCTCGACGGCGACGCCGACGGCGGCGGGCTGCTCGCCTACAACTATCTCGCGGGGGAGCCGATCACCGGGCTCGACGAGGGGCGCCCCCTGGTCGTCCGCACGCCCGGCAGCCGCCTGACGCTCGCCAACTTCGCGCGGACGCAGGTGTACGGCGCGTTCGGGACCCTCGCGCTCGGCATGCGCGTGCTCGCGCGGGAGGGCGTCCGGATCGACGGGATGCTCGCCCACGGCGGGATGTTCCGCACCGCGGGCGTCGCGCAGCGGCTCCTCGCGGCGGCGATCGGCGCGCCCGTCAGCGTGGGGCGCACCGCGGGCGAGGGCGGGGCCTGGGGCATCGCGGTGCTCGCGGCCTTCGCGCGCGCCCGCGTCGGGGAGCGCGCGCCGGGCGCCGACGTGGGCGCCGACCCGGGTGCGGACCTGGGCGACTACCTGCGCGACCACGTCTTCGCGGCGGCCGAGACCGTGACGGTCGAGCCCGACCCCGCGGACGTCGCCGGCTTCGCCGCGTACCTCGAGCGGTACGCGGCCGGGCTCGCCGTCGAGCGCGCCGCCGTGACAGCGCTGCCCACCCGCACCGGAGGAGAGGACCCCGCATGAGCACGCCCACCCCGCCCGCGGACGCGACGGACGCGCGCGCCGCCGTCCCGGCGGTGCCCGCGCACCTGCGCGACGCCGTCGACGCCGCCAAGGAGCGCGTCGCCGCGCTGCACGCCGAGCTGCCCCGCTGGGAGCTCGTGGTGTGGACCGCGGGCAACGTGTCCGAGCGCGTCCGGGACACCACGCGGCCCGACGGCGCGGGCGACCTGCTCGTCATCAAGCCGTCGGGCGTCGCGTACGACGACATCACCCCCGGCGCGATGGTCGTGTGCGACCTCGACGGCGCCCTCGTCGAGGGCGACCGGTCGCCGTCGTCGGACACGGCGGCGCACGCGTACGTGTACCGCCACCTGCCCGAGGTGGGCGGCGTGGTGCACACGCACTCGACCTACGCGACGGCCTGGGCCGCGCGCGGCGAGCCCGTGCCGTGCGTCCTGACGATGATGGCCGACGAGTTCGGGGGCGACATCCCCGTCGGACCGTTCGCGCTCATCGGCGACGACTCGATCGGGCGCGGCATCGTGGAGACGCTGCGCGGGTCGCGCAGCCCCGCGGTCCTCATGCGCAACCACGGGCCGTTCACCATCGGCACGGACGCGCGCGCGGCGGTCAAGGCGGCCGTGATGTGCGAGGAGGTCGCCCGCACCGTGCACGTCAGCCGCCAGCTCGGCGAGCCCACGCGCATCCCGCAGGACGACGTCGACGCGCTCTACACGCGCTACCAGCACGTCTACGGGCAGCAGCCCGCGCGCTGACCGGCGGGCCGCTCCGACCCGGTTCCCCCGGGCCCGGCGGCGCACCGGCACGACACGCAGCACGACCACCGGGACGGGACCGCAGCGGTGCGGCCCTCGCCCACGACACGAGAGATGGACCGACATGAGCAAGCCCTACGCGGACCGCGAGATCTGGTTCCTCACCGGCAGCCAGGACCTGTACGGAGAGGAGACGCTGCGGCAGGTCGCCGAGCAGTCGCAGGAGGTCGCGCGCGCCCTCGACGCGTCGCCGGACGTCCCGGCGACCGTCGTCTGGAAGCCCGTCCTCAAGGACGCCGGCGCGATCCGCCGCGCGATGCTCGACGCGAACGCCGACGACCGCGTGCTCGGCGTCGTGACGTGGATGCACACGTTCAGCCCCGCGAAGATGTGGATCGGCGGCCTCGACCAGCTCCGCAAGCCGCTCCTGCACCTGCACACGCAGGCGAACGTCGAGCTGCCGTGGGACACGATCGACTTCGACTTCATGAACCTCAACCAGGCCGCGCACGGCGACCGGGAGTACGCGTACGTCGCGACGCGGCTCGGGGTGGCGCGCACGACGGTCGTCGGGCACGTCTCGAACCCGGCCGTCACCGCGCGCGTCGGCTCGTGGGTGCGCGGCGCCGCCGGCTGGGCGGCGACGCACGAGCTGCGTCTCGCCCGCTTCGGCGACAACATGCGCAACGTCGCGGTGACCGAGGGCGACAAGACCGAGGCCGAGCTCCGGTTCGGTGTGAGCGTGAACACGTGGGGCGTGAACGACCTCGTGCGCGCGGTCGAGGAGGTCTCCGAGGCCGACGTCGACGCGCTCGTCGCCGAGTACGAGGACCTCTACGACGTGGTCCCCGAGCTGCGCAAGGACGGCGACCGGCACGCCTCGCTGCGGTACGCGGCGCGGCAGGAGATCGCGCTCGAGACGTTCCTCGAGTCCGTCGGCGCCAAGGCGTTCACGACCAACTTCGAGGACCTGGGCGACCTGCGCCAGCTCCCCGGCATCGCCGTCCAGCGCCTCATGGCCAAGGGCTACGGGTTCGGGGCCGAGGGCGACTGGAAGACGGCCGTGCTCGTGCGCGCCGCGAAGGTCATGGGCGAGGGGCTGCCCGGCGGCGCGTCGCTCATGGAGGACTACACCTACGACCTGACCCCGGGCAGCGAGAAGATCCTCGGCGCGCACATGCTGGAGATCTGCCCGTCGCTCACGACCTCGACGCCCCGCGTCGAGATCCACCCGCTCGGCATCGGCGGCAAGGAGGACCCGGTCCGCATGGTGTTCGACGCCGACCCGGGCGTCGGTGTCGTCGTGTCCCTCGCGGACATGCGCGACCGCTTCCGGCTCACGGCGAACGTCGTGGACGTCGTCCCGCCGAGCGCGCCGCTGCCGCACCTGCCGGTGGCACGCGCGGTGTGGGAGCCGCGGCCGGACTTCGCGACGTCCGCCGAGGCCTGGCTGACGGCGGGCGGCGCGCACCACACGGTGCTCTCCACGGCCGCGGGGATCGACGCGTTCGAGGTCTTCGCGGACATCGCGCGCACGGAGCTCCTGGTCATCGACGAGTGCACGACGCGACGGGGCTTCCGCGACCAGGTGCGGTGGAACCAGGTCTACTACCGCCTCGCGCAGGGGCTCTGACGGCCGGGGGAGCCTTCCGAGCACGGTCCCGTCACGGCCGTCGGCCGTGACCGAACCGTGACGGGGCGGCGGCTTCCCCTGGAGCCGTGTGAGCGCTAACATCGTCTATCGGGAGGGTGTGAGCGATCACATCCGCGGGCCCGGGGTCCTGCCCCTCGCCTGGCTCCGCAGCTCGAGCACGTCGCAGTGCCGAGCGGTGACCGGAATGGTTACCGAACGGTGATGCGGAATGCCGAGTGGGGGCTTGCGGGAGCGGCCCTGACACCGCTAGACATTGACACAAGCAAACATGTATCAACAAGAGTCAACAGTCCGATGAGGGGCTGGCACGACCCGACGGTCCTCGGCACGGCGCCGAGGTCGCATCTCAAGGAGGAGAGCATGTTCAGCACGACCAAGGCGCGCACGCGTCTGACGGGTGTCCTCGCCGGCGTGGCGGTCCTCGCGCTCGCGGCGTGCAGCAGCGGGGGCGGCAGCACGGACGGCAGCAGCAACGACGCGGGCGGCGACGGCGGCGGTGGCGGCGACACGATCTCCGTCGGCTTCTCGCAGGTCGGCGCCGAGTCCGGCTGGCGCGCGGCGAACACCAAGTCCATCCAGGACACGCTCACGGCCGAGAACGGCTTCGACCTCAAGTTCTCCGACGCGCAGCAGAAGCAGGAGAACCAGATCCAGGCGATCCGCTCCTACATCGCTCAGGGCGTCGACGTCATCGCGTTCTCCCCGGTCGTCGAGTCCGGCTGGGACGCGGTGCTCGAGGAGGCCAAGCAGGCCGGGATCCCCGTGATCCTCACCGACCGCGCGGTCGACTCCGAGGACGACACCCTCTACGAGTCGTTCATCGGCTCCGACTTCGTCCTCGAGGGCGAGATGGCCGGCGACTGGGTCTCCGAGAACCTCGCGACCGAGCCCATCAACGTCGTCGAGCTCCAGGGCACCACGGGCGCCGCGCCCGCGATCGACCGCAAGACCGGCTTCGAGAACGCCACGGCGGACAACCCCAACGTGACGATCATCGACTCCCAGACCGGCAACTTCACGCGTGCCGAGGGCAAGACGGTCATGGAGGGCTTCCTCCAGGCGCACGACGACATCGACCTCGTGTACGCGCACAACGACGACATGGGCCTCGGCGCCATCGAGGCCATCGAGGCCGCCGGTCTCGTCCCGGGCGAGGACATCAAGATCGTCACCGTCGACGCGGTCAAGGACGGCATGCAGGCTCTCGCCGACGGCAAGATCAACTTCATCGTCGAGTGCAACCCGCTCCTCGGCCCGGACCTGGCCGACATCATCAAGAAGGTCGTCGCGGGCGAGGAGGTCGAGAAGCGCATCGTCGTCAAGGACGAGTCCTTCACGCAGGAGCAGGCGATCGAGGCGCTCCCGACGCGCGAGTACTGAGCGCACCGCGCGCGCCGAGCGGGCGCCCCGGACCTCCGGGCACCCGCTCCGCACCGCCCCGGCGGGGCCGGTCGACGCCGACCGGCCCCGCCACCACGGACGGGTCGCGCGCCGGGAGAGCACGGCTCCCCGGCGCGCGGCCGACGCACCACCGCCGGCATGCCGACCCCGCCGGCGTCCTGAGGCGCCCCGGGGCCCGGCAGCCCCGCCGCCACCGCTGCACGGAAGGTCACCCATGACTACCGCCGTCCCCGACGGTCGGCCCGTCGTCGAGATGACCGGGATCTCGATCGAGTTCCCGGGCGTCAAGGCGCTCGACGGAGTCGACCTCACGCTCCGGCCCGGAGAGGTCCACGCCCTCATGGGCGAGAACGGCGCCGGCAAGTCGACGCTCATCAAGGCGCTCACCGGCGTCTACTCGATCGACTCCGGTCGCATCCTCGTCGACGGCGCCGAGCACACGTTCTCCGGCCCGGGCGAGGCCCAGGCCGCCGGCGTCTCGCCGGTGTACCAGGAGGTCAACCTCTGCGAGAACCTCTCGGTCGCCGAGAACATCATGCTCGGCCACGAGCCGCGCCGCCTCGGCGCGATCGACTGGCGGGCCACGCGCCGTCGGGCGGGGGAGATGCTCGCGCGCCTCAACCTCGACATCGACCCGGCGTCCTCGCTCTCGAGCCACTCCCTCGCCGTGCAGCAGCTCGTGGCGATCTGCCGCGCGCTCGTCGTCGAGTGCAAGGTGCTCATCCTCGACGAGCCGACGTCCAGCCTCGACGCGGACGAGGTCGCGCAGCTCTTCGCCGTCGTGCGGCGCCTGCGCGACGAGGGCGTCGCGATCCTCTTCGTCTCGCACTTCCTCGAGCAGGTGTACGAGATCTCCGACCGCATGACCGTGCTGCGCAACGGGAGGCTCGTCGGCGAGTACGTCACCGCCGAGCTGCCGCGCCTCGAGCTCGTCTCCAAGATGATCGGCACCTCGCTCGAGGTGCTCGAGGAGCTCGAGGAGGCGCCCAAGCGCTCGGTCGCCGACCGCGAGGCGACGCCGTTCGTCCAGGCGCTCGGCGTCGGCCGCAAGGGCTCGGTGCAGCCGTTCGACCTCGACGTCTACCCGGGCGAGGTCGTCGGGCTCGCGGGCCTCCTCGGCTCGGGCCGCACCGAGCTCGCCCGGCTGCTCGCGGGCGCGGACCGCGCGGACAGCGGCCAGGTCCGCGTCGGCGGCTCGCTCGCCCGGCTGCGTACGCCGCGCTCCGCGATGCAGCGCAAGATCGCGTTCTCCTCGGAGCACCGCAAGGCCGAGGGCATCGTGGGCGACCTGACGATCCGCGAGAACATCGTGCTCGGTCTCCAGGCCGAGCGCGGGTGGGCCCGGCGCCTGCCGCGCAAGCAGGTCGACGAGATCGTCGAGAAGTACATCAGCGCGCTCGCGATCCGCCCCGCCAACCCGGACGCGCTCATCAAGAACCTCTCGGGCGGCAACCAGCAGAAGGTGCTCCTCGCGCGCTGGCTCGCGACGGCGCCCAGGCTGCTCATCCTCGACGAGCCGACGCGCGGCATCGACGTCGGGGCGAAGGCCGAGATCCAGAAGCTCGTCGCCCAGCTCTCGGGCGAGGGCATGTCGGTCGTGTTCATCTCGGCCGAGCTCGAGGAGGTGCTGCGGCTCAGCCACCGCATCGCCGTCATGCGCGACCGCGTCAAGGTCGCGGAGATCACCAACGACGAGGACGTCACGGTCGAGGACGTCGTCGAGCTCATCGCGAGCGGAGGGCAGGAGTCATGAGCACCACGGCACCCGCCTGGCAGCGCGCCGTCCAGCACCGGCTCTTCTGGCCGATCGTCGCGCTGGTCGTGCTGCTGGCGGTCAACACGGTCAACCGGCCGAGCTTCCTGTCGATCAGGCTGCAGGACGGCCACCTCTTCGGGTCGCTCGTCAACCTGCTGAAGAACGGCGCACCGCTGCTGCTCGTCGCGCTCGGCATGACCCTCGTCATCGCGACGCGCGGCATCGACCTCTCGGTCGGCGCGGTGGTCGCGATCTCCGGGGCCGTCGCGCTGAGCTTCATCGCGTCGTCGCCCACGCCGGACAGCCTGACGACCGTCCTCGTCGCCGTGGGGATCGCGCTCGCGCTGTCCTTCGTCCTTGGCGTGTGGAACGGGTTCCTCGTCTCCGTCCTCGGGATCCAGCCCATCATCGCGACGCTCGTGCTCATGACCGCGGGCCGCGGCGTCGCGATGCTCATCACGGGCGGCCAGATCACGACGGTCAACAGCGCACCGTTCAAGTCGATCGGGTCCGGGTTCTGGTTCGGGATCCCCGTCGCGGTCGTGCTGGCCGGCATCGTCTTCGCGGCCGTCGCGCTGCTCACCCGGCGCACCGCGCTCGGCATGCTCATCGAGTCCGTCGGCATCAACCCCGAGGCGAGCCGCCTCGCGGGCGTCAAGGCGCGCAGCATCATCTGGACCGTCTACGCGGTCTGCGCGCTCTTCGCGGGCCTCGCCGGCCTCATGATCTCGTCGAGCACCATGGCGGCCGACGCCAACAACGCCGGGCTCTTCATCGAGCTCGACGCGATCCTCGCCGTCGTGATCGGCGGCACGTCGCTCGCGGGCGGGAAGTTCTCGCTCTCCGGCACCCTGGTCGGCGTCCTCATCATCCAGACGCTCACCCTCACGGTGACCATGCTCGGCATCTCGCCGTCCGTCACGCCCCTGTTCAAGGCGATCGTCGTCATCGCGGTCTGCCTCGCGCAGTCCCCGAAGGTGCGCGACCTGGTCGCCGCCCGACGACGTCGCGCGGCCCCGACGGCCGCCGCGGCCGCGGAGGTGAGCGCCTGATGTCCGCCGTGCAGACCCCTGCCCCGACCTCGCCGCCCGACCCCCGGGGCGCCGAGACCGCCGCCCCCGGAGGCCGACCGACCATGACCGAGCGACTCACGAGCCGCGTGCGCCTCGACCGGCGCTACCTCCCGGTCCTCGGCACGTTCGCGGTGCTCGCGCTCATGCTCGTCGTGGGCGGGAGCCGGTACGAGAACTTCCTCTCGGCCCGCGTCGTCTCGAACCTGTTCATCAACAACTCGTTCCTCATCGTGCTCGCGGTCGGGATGACCTTCGTCATCCTCACCGGCGGCATCGACCTCTCCGTGGGCGCCGTGGTGGCGCTGTCCGGCATCACGACGGCGTCGCTCCTGCAGAGCGGGTGGCCGGTCGCGGTGGTGCTCGTCATCGCGGTCCTCATCGGCACCGTGCTGGGGCTCGCCGTCGGGCTCATGGTCCACGTGTTCGACATCCAGCCGTTCATCGCGACGCTGGCCGCGATGTTCCTCGCGCGCGGCTTGTGCTACGTCATCAGCCTCCAGTCCATCCCGATCACGAACGAGTCGTTCGTCGCGCTCGCGGGCTGGAGCCAGGAGATCGGCGACGGCTGGCGCCTGACGACCGCGGTCATCATCGCGCTCGTCGTCGTGGCGATCGCGTTCTACGTGCTGCACTACACGCAGTTCGGCCGCACGGTCTACGCGATCGGCGGCGGCGAGCAGTCGGCGATGCTCATGGGCCTGCCCGTCGCGCGCACCAAGGTGCTCGTCTACGTGGTGAGCGGCACGTGCGCCGGCATCGGCGGCCTGCTGTTCGCGATGTTCTCGCGGTCCGGATACTCGCTCACGGGCGTCGGCATGGAGCTCGACGCGATCGCGGCGGTCGTCATCGGCGGCACGCTCCTCACGGGCGGGACGGGCTTCGTGCTCGGGTCCGTGCTCGGCGTGCTCGTGCTGGGCCTCATCCAGACGATCATCACGTTCGAGGGCACCCTGAGCTCGTGGTGGACGAAGATCGTCATCGGCGTGCTGCTGCTGGTCTTCGTGATCCTGCAGCGCGTCCTCGTCGTCAGGCGGAGGTGAGCCGGCGGCACCGGCCCCCGCCCCGGACGTCCGCGTGACGTCCGCGGCGCGGCGCCGGTGCCGCGGCCGTCTGCCCGGGCCGACGGCCCGGGGTCACCGGAGCAGGACGGGGGCCGGCACCCCTGGGTCGTTCGGGCGTACGCCCGACCGGCGGTGTCATGACGCCGCCCTTGTAGAATGTGAGCGCTCACACTAGGCTCGGGCCGAACTTGTGAACGCTCACACGCAACGGTGCGTGTCTCTCGACGATGAGAGGAAGCCCTATGGAAACGTCTGTTCACCCGTCCCTCCCCACGCCCCGGCGCAGACCGGCGCGCCGCCGGTCCGTCGCGGTCGCCCTCGTGGCGGGCATGGTCGGCACCGTCGCGCTCGCGACGTCGCTGCCGGCCGCCGCCGCGGAGCCCGACCTGCCCGACGGCGCATGGGTCGACACGTTCGACGACGCCGCGCTCGGCTCGGCCTGGACCGTCGTCAACCCCGTGCCCGAGGCGCTGTCCGTCGGCGGGGGGAAGCTCACGCTGACCTCGCAGCCGGGCGACACGTACCAGGACGCGAACAGCGCGAAGAACGTCGTGCTGCTCGACGTGCCGGCGGGCGACTTCACCGTCGTCACCCGGATCGAGGCGCCCGTCACCTCCGTCTACCAGGGCGCCGGCCTCGTCGCGTGGCAGGACATGGACAACTACGTCCGGTCGGGCCTGACCTTCGTGGGTGACCTCTCGCCGTCGGGCCGCGCGATCGAGAACGACGTCGAGACCGGCGGCGTCTTCAGCGCGGCGGCCTTCACCGACCGCCCGGGCTCCACCGGGGAGACGCTGCGCATGCAGCGCACCGGCGACACGATCGCGACGAGCTTCTGGGACGGCACCGCGTGGCAGCCCGCGGGCTCCGTGACCGTCGACTTCCCGACGACGCACGTCGGCCTCTACGCGCTCGCCGCGCAGAGCGGCGCGGCGCACACCGCGGCGTTCGACTACGTCGCGGTCCAGGCCGCCGAGGGCACGGACCAGGTGCCCGACGGCACGTTCACGCTCGCGGGCCCGGGCGACGCCCGGTACCTCGTGGCGACCGACGACGGCCTCGCCCTCGACGACGAGCGCCCCGCGACGACCGTCGCGCTCGCCGCGACGGCGGTCGACGGCGCCGAGGGCACGTCCCCGGTGACGCTCGCCGTCGGCGACCGGCCCGTCGTCGTCTCCGGCGCGTCCCGGCTCTCCCTCGGGGCCGCGGGCGCGGACGCGACGGCGCTGCGGCTCACCGACGCGGGCGGCGGGACGGTCTGGCTGCGCAGCGCGGCCGACCCCGAGCGCTACGCCGGGGTGCGCGCGTCCGACGGCGCGCTCGTCCTCGGTCCGCGCGACGCGGCCACGAAGCTGACGATCACGCCCGCCACGAGCGCCGACCACGAGATCACCGTGGACCTCGCGGGCGAGCGCACCCAGATGAGCGACGAGCTGTACGGCATCTTCTACGAGGACATCAACTACGCGGCCGACGGCGGCCTGTACGCCGAGCTCGTGCGCAACCGGTCGTTCGAGTTCAACAACCAGGACAACGGGTCGTTCACCGGGCTCACCGCGTGGAGCGCCGCGAACCGCGGCGGCGCGACGGCGACGACCCAGGTCGTGAACGACGCCAGGCGGCTCAACGCGACGAACCGCACCTACCTCAACCTGACGACGACCGGGGCGGGCGCCGGGGTGCGCAACGCCGGGTACAACACGGGGCTGTTCGTCGAGGAGGGGGAGTCGTACGACTTCTCCGTCTGGGCGCGGTCGGCGACGGCGCAGACCGTCACCGTGCGCGTCGAGGACGCCGCCGGGACCACGGCTTACGCGACCGGCCAGGTCGCCGTCGACGGCTCGGACGCGTGGAAGAGGTACGGCGTCACGCTCACCGCCACCGGCACGACGAACGCCGGGCGGCTCGCGCTGCTCTCCGGCGCGGCGGGCACGCTCGCGCTCGACCAGGTGTCGCTCTTCCCGCAGGACACGTGGGTCGGCCCGGTCAACGGGAAGTCCGTGCTCCGCAAGGACCTCGCCGAGAAGATCGACGCGCTCGACCCGCAGTTCCTGCGCTTCCCCGGCGGCTGCGTGACGAACGTCGGCACGTTCCGCACGTACGAGGAGTCGGGCTTCACCGACCGACGCCGCACGTACCAGTGGAAGGAGACGATCGGCCCGGTCGAGGAGCGTGCGACCAACTGGAACTTCTGGGGCTACAACCAGTCGTACGGCATCGGGTACCTCGAGTACTTCCTCCTCGCCGAGGACCTCGGCGCGACGCCGCTGCCCGTGGTGTCGGTCGGCGCCAACGGCTGCGGCAGCACCATCCCCGAGATGACCGACCCCGCGCAGATCCAGCGCTGGGTGGACGACACGGTCGACCTGATCGAGTTCGCCAACGGCGACGTGACGACCGAGTGGGGCGCCGTACGTGCCGAGCTCGGCCACCCCGAGCCGTTCGGCCTGAAGTACGTCGGGCTCGGCAACGAGGAGAACACGAAGACGTTCGAGGCCAACTTCCCGGCGTTCCGGGACGCGATCGCGGCCGCCTACCCGGACGTCCAGATCATCTCGAACTCCGGGCCGGACGACACGGGCCAGCGCTTCGACGAGCTCTGGGAGTTCAACCGCGAGCAGGACGTCGACCTCGTCGACGAGCACTACTACAACGACCCGCAGTGGTTCCTCGAGAACGACGAGCGCTACGACTCCTACGACCGCGAGGGGCCGCACGTCTTCCTCGGCGAGTACGCGTCGCGCGGCAACACGTTCGCCAACGCGCTGTCCGAGGCCGCCTTCATGACGGGCCTCGAGCGCAACTCCGACGTCGTGCGGCTCGCGTCGTACGCGCCGCTGCTCGCGAACGAGTCGTACGTCCAGTGGTCGCCCGACGCGATCTGGTTCGACAACGACGAGTCGTGGGGCTCGGTGAACTACTACGTCCAGCAGCTGTTCTCCGCGAACGCGGGCGACGAGGTCGTGCCCAGCACGCACTCCGGCCCGGCGCCCGCCGACGCGACGCTCGACGGTGGCGTCTTCCTCTCCACGTGGAACACGGCCGCGCAGTACGACAACGTGCGCGTCACCGACAACGCGAGCGGCGACGTGCTCTTCGCGGACGACTTCGAGTCCGGCGCGTCGCAGTGGGATCCGCAGTCGGGCACGTGGGCGGCGCAGGACGGCGCCTACGTCCAGTCGGCGACGAACGTCACCGACGCCCGGTCGATCGTCGCCGGGGCGTACGCGAAGGACTGGTCGAGCTACACGCTCGAGCTCGACGCGCGCAAGACGTCGGGCGCGGAGGGCTTCCTCGTCGGCTTCGCCGCGGGCGGTCCGAACGACTACTACTGGTGGAACCTCGGCGGGTGGAACAACACGCGCCAGGCCCTCCAGCGCGCGTCGGGCGGGAGCGCCAACGAGGTGCAGGCCGTCGAGAACCACAGCATCGAGGCCGGGCAGCCGTACCACGTCAAGGTCGTCGTCGAGGGCTCGACCATCGAGCTCTACCTCGACGGCGAGCTCCAGATGTCCTACGAGCAGCCGTCGACCAAGTCGCTCTACCAGGTCGTCACGCGCGACGACGACACGGGTGACGTCGTCGTCAAGGTCGTCAACCCCACCGCGACCGCGGCGCGCACGCAGGTGCACGTCGAGGGCTCCGACGGCATCGCGGACCAGGCGACGGTCACGGAGATGGTGGGCGCGCCGTCGGACACCAACACCAAGGCCGACCCGGAGCGGATCGTCCCGGTGGAGCGGACGCTCACGGGCGTGGGGGAGGAGTTCTCCTACGAGTTCCCCGCGCACTCGATCACGTTCGTCCGGCTGCACGCGTCCGACACGGAGCCCGAGCTCGACCTCGCGGTCGACGTCGCGCCGCGCTGCCTGGCGGGCACGGCGTACGTCGCCGTGCGCGCGACGAACGGCGAGGACGTCCCGGTCTCGGTGACGCTCGCGACGCCGTTCGGGCAGAAGGCGTTCGCGGACGTGGCGCCCGGCAGGAACGCGTACCAGTCGTTCGCGGCGCGCGCGACGTCGGCCCCGGCCGGCACCGCGACGGTGACGGGCACGGTGACGCTCGACGGCGAGCAGGTCACCTCGACCGTCGACGTCGCCTACGACGCGCTCGACTGCGGCTGACCTCGTGACGTAGCACCGCAGGTGCCGAGGTAGAGGCGTGGTCACGACCACGCCTCTACCTCGGCCAGGAGGCACCCTCGTGGCCGGTCCGGCGGGCCACGAGGGCGCGGCCCGCGCTCCCCGCGCGGGCCGCCACAGCACGACATCGCACGACACCGCACGTCTCGACGCGCGGGCGCCGCCGCCCGTGCCGACCAGAGGAGCACCGATGCACCCCCGACCGACCGACGGCGTCCGCCGTCGACCCGGCGGCGTGGCCCGGCTGGCGGCCGTGGCGGCCGCCGCCGCGCTCGCCGTGACCGCGTGGGCACCGTCCGCCGTCGCGGCCGACGCCCTGCCCGCGCCCGTCCTCGACCTCGCGTTCGACGGCGACGTCGCCGACGCGAGCCCCCTCGCGCACCCCGTGGCCCTGCGCGGCCACACGGGCTCCGCGCCGACCGGCTTCTCCTACGTCGACGGCGTCGACGGGGCGGGGCAGGCCCTGCGCCTGAGCGGCAGCACGTACCTCGACCTCGGGTCGTCGACGGCGCTCCAGCCCGAGGACCTGACCCTCTCGTTCTGGGTGGAGCCCAGCGGGAAGCTGTCCGGGGAGCACGTCATCACGTGGAACAAGCGGGCCTACAACTCCGACGGCTGGTACCTGTCGTCCGAGTCGGACACGGTGCCGCTCGCGCTGTCGGTGGGGCCGGCGTCGGGCCAGCCGTACAAGGTGCGGGTCGCGAGCTCCGACCGCGCGGCGTTCTTCCCCGCGGACGAGTGGACGCACGTCGTCGTCACGTACGACCACGCGACGAAGGCCGTCGCGTTCTACCGCAACGGCGAGCAGGTCCCGTCGACGGTGGCCAGCGCGGTCGCCGGCGACGCGACGGGGGTCCTGGGCTCCGACCCGGCGCTGCCGAAGACGATCGGGTTCAACGGGCCCCAGTACAACGGCGCCTACCTCAAGGCCGCGCTGGACGACTACCGCCTGTACGACGCGGTGGCGGACCTGGGCGACGTCGTCGGGCTGTACGAGGAGAGCGGGCGCACGGTGGACCGCGACGCGATCGCGCAGGACGACGCCGACGCGCTGTCCCTGCCGGAGCGCGCGACGGTCGCGCTCGTGCTCCCGGCGACCGGCTCGCGCGGGTCGACCGTGACGTGGCGGTCGTCGCATCCCGAGGTCGTCGCGACCGACGGGACCGTGGTCCGGCCCGCGATCGGGGAGGACGACGCGCACGTCACGCTGACCGCGACGGTGCGCTACCTCGACGGCGAGCCGGTGACGCGCGACCTCGAGGTCGTCGTGCCCGCGCTCGTCGACGAGACGCCGCTCGAGGAGGCCGCGCTGCCGTCGGTGCTGCTCTCCGACGACTTCCTCCAGAACGCCGCCGCGAAGGAGCACGAGTACCTGCTGAGCCTGGACTCCGAGACGTTCCTCTACGAGTTCTACAAGGTCGGCGGGCTGACCCCGACCACGGCCGCCGGGTACGGCGGCTGGGAGCGCAGCAACGCCGTGAACTTCCGCGGCCACGCGTTCGGCCACTACCTCTCGGCGCTCGCGATGTCGTGGTCCTCGACGAAGGACGAGGCGACGAAGGACGCGCTGTTCACCGAGATCGAGGAGGGCGTGGGCGGGCTCGCGCGCGTGCAGGACGCGTACGCCGCCGCGCACCCCGGCTCGGCCGGGTACGTCTCCGCGTTCCGCGAGTCGATCCTCGACCAGGTGCAGGGCACCGGGACGTCGGACGAGAACGTCATCGTGCCCTGGTACAACCTGCACAAGGTGCTCGCCGGGCTGCTCGACGTCGCCGAGCACGTCGACGGCCCGGTCGGCGACCAGGCGCTCGCCGTCGCGACCGACTTCGGGCTCTACGTCCAGGGGCGCGTGGCGAAGCTGCCGAGCACCGACGTGATGCTCCGCACCGAGTACGGCGGCATGAACGAGGCGCTGTACGAGCTGTTCGACCTCACGGGCGACGTCCGGATCAAGGAGGCGGCCGAGGCGTTCGACGAGGTGACGTTCTTCCGTCAGCTCGCCGCGGGCCAGGACGTGCTGCCGGGCAAGCATGCCAACACGCAGATCCCCAAGCTGCTCGGCGCGCTCAAGCGCTACCAGGTGTTCACGCAGAACCCCGCCTACTACGACCTGCTCACGCCCGCCGAGAAGGACGAGCTGCCGATGTACCTCGCGGCGGCGGAGAACTTCTTCGACATCGTGGTGCGCGACCACACCTACGTCACCGGCGCGAACAGCCAGGCGGAGCACTTCCACGCGCCCGGGTCGCTGCACGAGCGCGCGGACGAGCAGGGCACCGCGCGCAACGCCGAGACGGCCGAGACGTGCAACGAGTACAACATGCTCAAGCTCGCGCGCGAGCTCTTCACCCTGAGCAAGGACGTGCGGTACGCGGACTACTACGAGAACGCGTTCATCAACACGATCCTCGCGTCGCAGAACCCGGAGACCGGGACGACGACGTACTTCAACCCCATGGCGTCGGGCTACCACCGCGTCTACAACCTGCCGTTCACCGAGTTCTGGTGCTGCACCGGGACGGGCATGGAGAGCTTCTCCAAGCTCGGCGACTCGATCTACTTCACCGGCCAGGGCTCGGTGTGGGTCAACATGTTCTTCTCCTCGACGGTCGAGCACGCGGAGCAGAACCTGCGGCTCACGCAGGAGGCGAACCTGCCGAACGAGGACACCGTGACCTTCCGCGTCGACGCGCTCGACGGCGGTGCGGTCGCCGAGGACGCGACGCTGCGCCTGCGCGTGCCGTCGTGGATCGCGGGCGAGCCCGCGGTCGAGGTGAACGGCGCCGCCGTCGAGCCGCACGTGTCGCGCGGGTACGTCGTGCTGCCCGTCGCCGCGGGCGACGTCGTCCGGTACACGATGCCGATGGCGGCGTCCGTCGTCGACACCCCGGACAACCCGTACTTCGTGGCCTTCCGGTACGGGCCGGTCGTCCTCTCCGCGAACCTCGGCGAGGTCCCCGAGCCGGCGTGGCAGGGCACGGGCATCCTCGTCCGTTCGTCCACGCGCGACGCCGACGCCCAGACGACGATCACGGCCGCGAACATGGGCGCCGACGAGTGGAAGGAGCGGATCGCGGAGAACCTCGTCCGCGTCGAGGACGACGCCGAGGGTCGGGTCCAGCTCGAGCTGCGGAACACCGCCGACGGCGGCGACCTCGTCTTCACGCCCCACCACACCAACTGGGACGTGACGTACGGGCTCTACCTCCACCTCGACGAGCCGGACTCTGCCGCGTCGCAGGAGCGCATCCTGCGCGCCAAGCAGGAGCTGCGCGACGCCGACCGCACCGTCGACAGCCTGACGAGCTTCGACAACAACAACTTCGAGAACGCGAAGAACCTCCAGCAGAGCGGGTCGTCGGTCGGGACGTTCTCCGGCCGTCAGTTCCGCCACGCGAACGGCACGGGCTGGTTCAGCTACGACCTCATGGTCGACCCGGCCTCGGCGTCGAACCACCTGGGCGTCACGCTCTACTCGGGCGACCAGGGCCGCGTGTTCGACCTGTACGTGAACGACGAGAAGCTGAAGACGATCACCACGGTCGCGAACGCCCCGACCAAGGACGAGCAGGGGTTCTACGTCGACACGACGCAGCTCCCGGCGAAGTACCTCGAGATCGGCGAGGGCACGCGCTGGAAGGTCGACAGCGCGGGGGAGTACGTGCTCGACGAAGACGGCGAGCGCATCCCCGTGGTCACCGTCCGCTTCCAGGCGACGGGCGGCTGGGCCGGAGGCGTGTTCGGCGTCCGGGTCGACCGCGCGGCGTCGTACGACGCGACGCCCGGGCTCGCGGCGCTCGCGTTCGACACCGGGTCGCTCGCCCCTGCGTTCGACCCGGCGGTGACGGACTACACCCTCACCGTCCCCGCGGGCACGACGAGCGTCGTGCTCGACGCCGACCCGCACGTGCCGAGCGGCCTGGTCCGCGTCGACGGCGTGCTGATCGACGACACGCAGGGTCGCGTCGTGCCGCTCCCGGAGGACGGGAGCGCTCGGACCGTGGAGGTCGTCGGCGTCGCGCAGGACCACGAGACCGCCACGACCTACCGGGTCGAGATCGTGCCGGGGGCGACGGCCGTCGTCCCGCTCGACGTCGAGGTCTCGTCGCGCTGCCTCGCCGGCAGGGCCTACGTGGCGGTCCGGGCGACGAACACGGGCGCCACGCCGGTGGACGTCACCCTGGCGACGCCGTACGGGGAGAGGTCGTCCACGGGCGTCGCCCCGGGCGCGAGCGCGTACCAGTCGTTCGCGTCGCGCGCGACGGCGGTCCCCGCCGGCACCGCGACGGTCACCGCGACGGCGGTGCTCGACGGCGCCCCGGTCACCACGACCCACGACGTCGACATCGAGCCGCGCACCTGCGGCTGAGCGACCCGCGCGCCGCACCGGCGTCCTCGCGGTCGGTCCGACGGGCCGCGAGGACGCCGCACCACGGCGACGCGGCGTAAGTCGATATCGGTACCGACATCGATATCCCCGCCATGAACCCACGACAGCAGCAGGACCTCGACGAGGAGGAACGACATGAGCAGGCACCGGAGACGACGAGCCGCGGCGACGATCGTGGCGGGGGTGCTGGCGCTCGGCGCCGGCCTGCCCGCGGCGCACGCCACCACGACGACCGACGACGCGCCCCCGGCGGCGACCGCCCTCACCGGGCTGACCACGACGGACCGCGGCGACGGGACCTACGACGTCCCGCTCCTGCGCAGCGACGTCCCCGACATCAGCGTCACGCGCGTCCCCGCGGCCGAGAACGACGAGGGCCGCGACCTCTACTACATGATCAGCACGACGATGCACCTCGCGCCCGGCGCCCCGATCATGAAGTCGTACGACCTCGTGAGCTGGGAGATCGTCGGCTACGTCTACGACCGTCTCGGCGTCGGCGACGTGTCGTCGCTGCGCAACGGGAAGAACGGCTACGGCAACGGGCAGTGGGCGTCCTCGCTGCGCTACCGCGACGGCACGTTCTACGTGGTGTTCAACACCAACGACCTCGGGGGGTCGTACCTCTTCCGCACGGACGACGTCGAGCACGGCGCGTGGGAGCGCACCGCGCTCGGCCGGGGGTTCCACGACCCGTCGCTGTTCTTCGACGAGGCCGACGGGGGGACGCCCTACATCTTCTACGGCTCGGGCGCGACGAGCGCCGTCCGGCTGAACGACGACCTCACCGCGATCGAGGCGGACTTCCCGAACATCTTCCGCGCCGCGGACTACGCGGGCGAGCCGTTCGTCGGCGGGCTGTTCGAGGGCGCGCAGGTGCACTACATCGACGGCGAGTACTACGTCGCGATCATCACGTGGCCCAGCGGCCAGAACCGGCAGGAGGTGCTCTTCCGCTCGCCGCACCTGCTGGGCCGCTACGAGACCGCCGACGGCTCGAACCCGTACGAGGCGCGCAGCGCGCTGAACTCGGACGGCTTCGCGCAGGGCGGGTTGGTCGAGGTGCCCGACGGCGCGGGCGGCTACGAGTGGTGGGGGATGTTCTTCCGCGACACCTACCCTCTCGGCCGCATCCCCGCGCTCATCCCCGCGACGTGGGAGGACGGCTGGCCGACGTTCGGCGACGACGGCGTCGTCCGTGTCGGCGACACGTTCGCCAAGCCGATCGTGCTGGACCCGGCGACGGAGCGCCGGGAGCGGCTGAAGAGCATCGTCGCCTCCGACGACTTCGCGAACGACGCCGAGCACCGCGCGTTCAGCGACACCGTCTGGGAGGTCCCCGACGCGCCCACGTACGACGAGTCGCTGCTCGGCGTCGAGCTCGTCGCGAACCCGGGGTTCGAGGACGCCGGGACCGCCCCGTGGGCCGCGCAGTTCGGGGCGACGCTGTCGCGCGAGACGAGCGGCGCGGCGTCGGGCACGGGCGCGCTGCGCGTGGCGGGCCGGACGCTCAACGGCTCCGGGCCGAACCAGCAGCTCGGCGGGAAGATCCAGGCGGGCGTGACGTACGAGGTCTCGGCCCGGGTCCGCTACGCCTCCGGGCCGGCGCAGGTCCGCTTCAACCTCGTCGGCGACTGGGGCGCGGGCGTCACCACGCTCGCGTGGGCGAACGCCACGCCGGGGGAGTGGACGACCGTGCGGGGCACCTACACCGTCCCGCAGGACGCGGACGTCCGGACCTTCAAGCTCGCGGTCGAGACGCCGTGGGGCAACCCGCAGCCGCCGTCGTCGAGCGTCGAGTACCTGCTCGACGACTTGTCCGTGGTCGGCCGCGCGCCGGCCGTCGAGACGCCCACGCTCGAGGAGGTGTCGTACAACGGCTCGGACCTCGACCTCGCCTGGCAGTGGAACCACGCGCCGGACAACCGGTACTGGTCCCTCACCGAGCGCGAGGGCTGGCTGCGCCTGACCAACGGGCACGTCGTGACCGGCGAGGCGGAGTACACGAAGGCGCCCGGGCGCGACCTCACCTACCTCGAGGAGGCGCGCAACACGCTCGGTCAGCGCACCTTCGGTCCGACGGCCTCCGCGGACACCCGCCTCGACGTGTCGGGGATGCTCGACGGCGACGTCGCCGGCCTGGCCGTCTACGGCCGCAGCTTCGCGTACGCGGGCGTCCAGCAGGTCGACGGCGAGCGCACGCTCGGCCTCGTCACGCGGCTCCAGCCGTTCACCGACACGATCGACCGCGAGGCGGTCGAGTCGTTCGTCCCCGGGTCGCAGGTCCCGCTCGGCGAGCGCACGGACGTGCACCTCAAGGCGGACGCGGACTTCGCCTCGCCGAACGGCCAGCTCTGGGTGCAGTACTCCTACAGCCTCGACGGGCGGACGTGGCAGCCGCTCGGGCCGCGCCAGGGGCCGCTCGTCATGGACTGGAGCCTGTCCCACTTCATGGGCTACCGGTTCGGCCTCTTCTCCTACGCCAAGGAGCAGACCGGCGGGCACGTCGACTTCGACCACTTCCTCCTCAGCGACGTGCTCGACGCCGACGGCGGCGCCGACCGGACGGCGCTCGACGCCGTCGTCGCCGAGGCCGAAGGGCTCGACCCGGCGGACCACACGGCCGAGTCGTGGGCCGCCGTCGAGCAGGCCCTCGCCTGGGCGCGGTCGACGACCGCGCCGTCGACGCAGAACCAGGCCGACGCCCCCGCGCGGGCGCTCGCGCTCGCCGTCGCGTCGCTGGAGCCGACGACGTCCCCGGACGTCGCGTTCGCGGCGGAGGCGAGCCTGCGCGCGCTCGCCGGCACCGACTACGTCGCCGTGCGCGTCGTGAACGAGGAGGACGTCCCGGTGGACGTGGTGGTCACCACGCCGTACGGCAGCCGCACGTTCGCCGACGTCCGACCGGGGGCGAGCGCCTACCAGGCGTTCCCGACGCGACGGCCGCATGCGCCGGCCGGGGAGGCCACCGTCACCGTCACGCGCTCGACCGACGCCGCGACGACGACCCGCACCGTGCCGTTCGGCCGCTGACCCGCGCCCGACCCGGCGGCCGCGCAGGCCGCGCCGGGTCGGGCGCGCGAGGAGGGAGGACGCAGGACGACGGCGGGGGACCGCCGTCGGGCACGACCGTCCGCGCGAGGCGCGCGGACGCGCAGGACACCCACATCGATCGAGGAGGATCCATGGACACGCACCACCGCAGACGACGTCGCCTGCGCGGCGCCGTCGCCGGGGCCGCGCTCGTGACGCTGCTCTCCGCGTCGCTCGCCGCGCTGCCGTCGTACGCCGCGGACGAGGAGCTGGTCGTCAACGGCGGCTTCGAGGACGGCACGACCGGCTGGTTCGTCAACAACGGCAACGCGACCGACAAGGCCGTGCTGTCGACCACCGACCAGGCGTTCGCGGGCGAGGCCGCGGCCCTGACCACCGAGCGCGCGACGACCGGCTCCGGTCCGATGCAGGACCTCAGCGGCAAGGTCCGCGCGGGCGAGACGTACGAGCTCACCGCGAAGATCCGGTACGACGCCGCCGCGGCCCCGGCCACCAAGCAGTTCTTCGCCACGATGCACTACGGCGGCGGGACGTACACGAACCTGGTGAGCGTCACCGCGACCAAGGGCCAGTGGGCGACGTTCGACGGCCGGTTCACGATCCCGGCCGACCAGAACGTCGGCACCGCGCGGCTGTTCTTCGAGACGCCGTGGACGAGCAACCCGTCGGCCGACCCGGCGACGCACCTCATGGACTTCGTGCTCGACGACGTCTCCGTCGTCGGCGCGGCCCCGCCCGGACCACCCTCGAAGACGATCGAGGTGCTCGGCAAGCTGCCCGGCGAGCACAACCCGCTCATCTCCCACAAGTTCGGGGCCGACGGGTTCGGGTTCGTCGAGGACGGGCGCGTGTACATGTACATGACGAACGACACCCAGGGCTACGCGCCCGACCCGGTGACGGGCGTCTCGCCGCAGATCAACTACGGCAGCATCAACCAGATCACGCTCATCTCGTCCGAGGACCTCGTGAACTGGACGGACCACGGCGAGATCCAGGTCGCGGGGCCGCAGGGCGTCGCGCCCTTCACGAACAACTCGTGGGCGCCGGGCATGGCGAAGAAGACGGTCGACGGCGTCGACAAGTACTTCCTCTACTACGCCAACGGCGGCGGGTCGTCGAACGTCATCACGGGCGCCTCGCCGCTCGGGCCGTGGACGAGCGAGCGCGACAGCACGCTCATCGACGGGCGCACCCCGGGCGCCGAGGCCGTGGCCTGGAAGTTCGACCCGGCGCCGCTCGTCACCGACGACGGCGCGTACCTCTACTTCGGCGGCGGCCCGGCGTCGACGTCGATGCCCGCGGCGGAGCGGTTCAACAACCCCAAGAACATCCGCGTCATCGAGCTCGGCGACGACATGGTCTCCACGCAGGGCACGGCGGCCGTCGTGGACGCGCCCGTGGCGTTCGAGGCGGCGCAGGTCTTCGAGCGCGACGGGAAGTACTACCTGTCGTACTCGTCGCACTTCGGCGGCAACGACTTCGGCGGCAACCAGGCCACGCTCCCGGGGTACCCGGGCGGCGGGCAGATCGGCTACATGATCTCCGACGACCCGATGTCGTTCCCCAAGGAGACGTACGCCGGCGTGATGTTCCCGAACCAGTCGCAGTTCTTCGGCGCGGGCACGGGCGGCAACAACCACCAGTCGGTGTTCGAGCTGGACGGCAAGTACTACTTCACCTACCACGCGCCCACGCTCAACAAGCGCATCAACGGCAGCACCACGCAGGGCTACCGCAGCCCGCACATCCAGGAGCTGACGTTCAACGCGGACGGCACGGTCCAGCAGGTCGTCGGCGACTACGCGGGCGTGGACCAGGTCAAGGACCTCGACCCGTTCCAGGTGCTCGAGGCGGAGACGTTCGCGTGGCAGCAGGGCCTCACGACCGCGAAGGTCGACGGCGGCTCGGCGCAGTTCGGCGACCAGGCGCCGAACCTCGTCGTCCGCGACGTCGACGCCGGCGACTGGTCGGCGCTGTCGTCGGTCGACTTCGGCGACGGTGCCGCGAGCGTCACGGCGCGCGTGAAGCCGCTCGTCGAGGGCGCCACCGTCGAGGTGCGCCTCGACGACCGCGAGGGTGCGGTCGTCGGCACGCTCGACCTCGACACCCCCGTGGGCGAGTGGGCGGACGTGACCGCCGCCCTGGAGGGCGTGAGCGGCGTCCACGACGTGTACTTCACGTTCGCCGGCCCCGCGGGCGTCGACCTCGTCGAGGTGGACACGTGGGAGTTCGCGGCCGACGCCGCCGGCCCGGCCGTCGAGCTCGACGTGACCGCGTCCGCACGCTGCCTCGCGGGCAAGGCCTACGTGGCGGTGCGCGCGACGAACCTCGCCGACGTCGCGGCCGACGTCGAGCTCGTCACCCCGTTCGGCGCGCGCGTCGTGCGCGACGTCGCGCCGGGGGCGAACGCGTACCAGTCGTTCGCCACGCGGTCCGCGTCGCTCGCGGCCGGGGTCGCGACCGCCACGGGCACCGCGGTGCTCGACGGCGCCACGGTCGAGACGGCGCACGAGGCCGCCTACGGCGACCTGTCCTGCGGCTGACACCGGACGACCAGCACTGCCCGACGGCGGCCCGCACCCCACCCGGTGGTGCGGGCCGCCGTCGGCGTCCGGGGGGGCCCGGGAGCCCTCACGCGCTTTTCGACATCGTTGTCGGTCCCGGGGTCTCTAGGCATGTTTGCGTTCACATGTTAGCGTTCACACGCGCGTCCGACGGCGGACCCGCGACCGGCGCCGACGCCGGGCACGACGACGAGGAGTCACCGATGACCTCACGCCACGAACCACCCCCGACGCCCGCGGAGCCCCGCGCCCGACGCCGACGCCGCTCGCTCGCGGCGCTGCTCGGCCTCGCGCTCGTCGCCCCGCTCGCGCCCGTGGGCGCGGCGGCCGCCGGCCCGATGCCCGCGGCGCCCGCACCGGTCCCCGTCGCGGCCGAGCCGACCACGGACGGTCTGCGGCTCTGGCTCCCGCTCGACGAGACCGAGGGCACCGTCGCGCACGACGCGTCGGGCCACGGCCTCGACGCCGCGCTCGTCGGCACGGGCGGCGGGTGGCGCGCGGGACAGGGGCTCACGTTCGGCGGCGCGAACCACGTGGACCTGCCCGACGACCTCCTGGCCGGCTACGACGCCGTGACGGTGAGCGCGGACGTGTGGGTCGACACGTCGCTGAGCGGCAACTACTTCTTCTACACCCTCGGCAACCCGGCGGTCGGCACCCCGCAGTCCGGGAACGGCTACCTGTTCTCGACGGGCAACGCGAACTACCGCGCGACGATCTCCGACCTCGCGTGGGGCCGCGAGCAGAACACGGCCAAGACCCCCGCGGGCGCCCTCCAGCGGGGCGTGTGGAAGACCGTCACCTACACGCTCGCGGGCGGCACGGCGCGGCTGTACGAGGACGGCACCCAGGTCGGGCAGAACACCGCGGTGACGATCACGCCCGGCGCGATCGGCGGCGGCACCACGACCGCGAACGCGCTCGGGAAGTCGGCCTACGCCGCCGACAACCTCTTCAAGGGGCGCATGAAGGACTTCCGGCTCTACGACCGCGCGCTCACCGCGCAGGAGGTCGCCGACCTCGCGTCGGACGCCGCGCAGGACGCCGTCACGGCCGACGCCGCCGCGCTCGACCTGGGCGACACGAGCGCCGTCGGCACGGACCTCGTGCTCCCCGCGAAGGGCGTCGGTGGCTCCGCCGTCGCGTGGTCGAGCTCCGACGCGGGCGTCGTCTCGGCGAGCGGCGCGGTGACGCGCCCCGCGGGCGACGAGCCGGCGACCGCGACGCTCACCGCCACGGTGACGTTGCGCGGCGCGACCGCGACCCGCACGTTCGACGTCACGGTCCTGCCGGGCGACGGCGACCAGGCGAAGGCCGACGCCGCGGCCGCCGCGCTCGAGGTGACGAACCTCGACGACGTGCGCGGCAACCTCACGCTGCCCACCACGGGGCTGCACGGCGCGAGCGTGACGTGGGAGTCGTCGTCGGGCACGATCACCCCGACGGGCGAGGTGACGCGCCCGGCGCACGGCGAGGACGCCGAGACCGTGGCCCTCACCGCGACGGTGACGGTCGGCGCGGCCACCGCCACGCGCGAGCTCGCGGCGCACGTGCCGCCGCTGCCCGAGCAGGAGGACCTCGCGGGCTACCTGTTCTCCTACTTCGTGGGCGAGGGCACCGCCACGGGCGAGCAGGTCTACTTCGGGCTCAGCCAGGGCAACGACCCGCTGAAGTACCAGAACCTCAACGACAACCAGCCCGTCCTCACGTCGGAGCTGGGGGAGAAGGGCCTGCGGGACCCGTTCGTCATCCGCTCGCCCGAGGGCGACAAGTTCTACCAGATCGCCACCGACCTCAAGATCTACGGCAACGGGAACTGGGACGCGTCCCAGCGCACCGGCTCGAAGTCGATCATGGTGTGGGAGTCCACGGACCTCGTGAACTGGACCGACCAGCGCCTCGTGCAGGTCTCGCCCGACACCGCGGGCAACACGTGGGCGCCGGAGGCGTACTACGACGAGACGATCGGCGCGTACGTCGTGTTCTGGGCCTCGAAGCTCTACGCGGAGGACGACCCGGACCACACCGGCAACACCTACAACCGGATGATGTACGCCACGACGCGCGACTTCGTGACGTTCAGCGAGGCGCAGGTGTGGGTCGACCCGGGCTACTCGGTCATCGACTCGACCGTGACGCAGCACGACGGCCAGTACTACCGGTTCACCAAGGACGAGCGGAACAACACGTCGTCCACGCCGTGCTCCAAGTTCATCCTCGCGGAGAAGGCGGCCGAGCTGCGCTCGACGGACTACGACTTCATCACCGACTGCATCGGCAAGGCGAACTCGCTCGGCGGCGGGATCAACCAGGGCGAGGGCCCGACGATCTTCAAGTCGAACACCGAGGAGAAGTGGTACCTCTTCATCGACGAGTTCGGCGGACGCGGCTACGTGCCGTTCGAGTCGACCTCGCTCGACGCGGCCGAGTGGACCATGTCCTCCGACTACGAGATGCCGTCGCGCCCGCGCCACGGCACGGTGCTCCCCGTGACGCAGGCCGAGTACGACCGCCTGCTGCGCACGTACCAGCCCGACGCGTTCGTCGAGTCCGTCGAGGACGTCGCCGTGACCGTCCAGACCGGCTCCGCGCCGGTGCTGCCCGCGAGCGTCACGGCGCGCTTCGCCGACGGCTCCACGGGCTCGGCGGATGTCACGTGGGACGCGGTCGACCCGGCGTCGTACGCGCAGGCGGGCTCGTTCGAGGTCGCCGGCACGCTCGGCGGCGGGGTGAGCGTCCGCGCCCGCGCGGTCGTCACCGTGACCGACGACGTCGTCCCCGTCGAGGGCCTGAGCGTCACCCCCGAGTCGCTCGAGGTGGGCGTCGGCGGCACGCGGCAGCTCACGGCGACTGTCACGCCCGCGAACGCGACGGCGCGCGCGATCACGTGGGCGTCGGACGACGCGGACGTCGCCACGGTCTCGGCCGACGGCGTCGTCACCGGTGTCGGCGAGGGCCACGCGCTCGTCACGGCGACCACGGCCGACGGGTCGCGCACCGCGTACGTGGCGGTCGAGGTGACGGCCGACGTGCCGGGCCTCGTGGTGCGGTACGCGTTCGACGAGACGAGCGGCACGGCGGCGGCGAACACCGCGCCCGGGTCGTCGTTCGGCCCGGCGACGCTGACCAACGGCGCGGCCTTCTCCGGCACGGGCGAGGGCGTGACCCTCGACGGGACGGACGACTACGTCGACCTGCCCGACCACCTGCTCGCCGGGCTGACCGACGTCACGGTCGCGCTCGACGTCAAGGTCGCGACGGACCAGGCGACGCCGTACTTCGTCTACGGCCTCGGCAACACGAGCGGCACGGCGGGCGACGGGTACCTGTTCACCACGGGCAACGCGTACCGCACGTCGATCGCGACGGGGAACTGGACCACCGAGCAGACCGTCACCAAGAACGCGAACCTCCAGCGCGGGGTGTGGAAGCACCTCACGTACACCCTGTCCGGCACGACGGCCGTGCTCTACGAGGACGGCGTCGAGGTGGGCCGCCAGACCGGCGTCACCATCGACCCGAAGGACATCGGGAACGGCTCGACGCTCGCCAACTACATCGGCCGCTCCCTGTACTCGGGCGACCGCTACCTCAAGGGCTCGGTGCGCGACTTCCGGGTCTACGACCGTGCGCTCACGGCCGACGAGGTCTACCAGGTCGGGGCGGACCACACGGCCGTCACGGGCGCCGAGCTCGACGCGCTCAAGGTCCCCGCGATCGTCGACGGGGCGAGCTCGACCGTGACGCTCGCCGTCGTGCCGGGCACGGACGTCTCCGCGCTCGCGCCGGTCCTCACGGTCTCGCCGCGCGCGACCGTCACGCCCGGGAACGGCTCGGTGCAGGACCTCACGCAGCCCGTGGAGTACACCGTGACCGGGCCGGACGGGTCGTCGCGCACGTGGACGGTCCAGGCCAAGCAGATGGGCAGCCCGGTACTCCCCGGGACGTACGCCGACCCGAACATCGCGCAGTTCGGCGACACGTTCTACCTCTATGCCACGACCGACGGCACGCCGGGCTGGGGCGGCAAGGACTTCTACGTGTGGAAGTCCACCGACCTCGTGACGTGGGAGCGCTCGGAGCGGCCTTTCCTCACGCTCGACGGCGCGAACGGGAACGTCCCGTGGGCGACGGGCAACGCGTGGGCGCCCACGATCATCGAGCGGGACGGGAAGTACTGGTTCTACTTCTCGGGCCACAACCCGACGTACGACCGGAAGACGATCGGCGTCGCGGTGGCCGACAGCCCCGAGGGGCCGTTCACCGCGCAGCCGACGGCGATGATCACGAACGGCGAGGCGGTCACGTCCGGCCAGGCCATCGACCCGGCCGCGTTCCGCGACCCGGAGACCGGGAAGTACTGGCTGCTGTGGGGCAACGGCGGGCCGTCGAACGGCCCGGTCATGGCCGAGCTGGACGACGACATGACGTCGATCAAGCAGGACACGCTGCGACGCATCCCCGGCCTGACCGACTTCCGCGAGGGCCTGTTCCTCAACTACCGGGACGGCATCTACCACCTCACGTACTCGATCGACGACACGGGCTCGGAGAACTACCGCGTCGGCTACGCGACGTCGGACAGCATCGACGGCCCGTGGACGTACCGCGGCGTGATCCTCGAGAAGGACGCCTCGCAGGGCATCCTCGGGACCGGGCACAGCTCGATCCTCAACGTCGAGGGCACAGACGAGTGGTACATCGCGTACCACCGGTTCGCGATCCCCGGCGGCGACGGGACGAACCGCGAGACGACGATCGACCGCCTCACGTTCGGCGAGGACGGCCTCATCCAGAAGGTCGTGCCGACGCTCGAGAGCGTGGACCCGGTCGACGTCGCCCCCGCGCCCCGGGTCGAGCTGACCGTCGAGGCCACCCCGCGGTGCCTCGCGGGCAAGGTCTACGTCGCGGTGCGGGCGACGAACGCGGGCGACGTGCCCGCCGACGTCACCCTCACGACCCCGTACGGCACGAGGACGTTCGCGGGCGTCGCGCCGGGAGCGAACGCCTACCAGTCGTTCGCGACGAGGGCGACGTCGGTCCCGGCGGGCACCGTGACGGTCACCGGCACGGCCGTGCTCGACGGCACCCCGGTCACCACGCCCTACGACGTCGCCTACGACGCCCACCCCTGCGGCTGACGACCCCCCCGAGGTAGAGCCCCGGTGAGCCGAGGTAGAGGCGTGGTCACGACCACGCCTCTACCTCGCGGGACCGGGGCTCTACCTCGCGACACACCTGCATCTCGACGAGGAGAGGACGACATGGACCTGACACATCGAGCACGCTCGGCGCTCGCCGCCGGGCTCGTGGGGGCGCTCGCCGCCACGACGCTCGCCGCCGCCGCCACGACGCTCGCCGCCGCCGTCGCGGCGCCCGCCGCGGCCGACGTCGGCGGCCCCACCGACGACGGGCTCGTCGCGTGGTACCCGCTCGACGCCGCGAGCACGACCGGCGGCACGACGGCGAACCGCGCCGAGGGCTCGACGTTCGGCCCGGCCGCGGTGGTGGGCGGCACGACGACGGCCGACGGCACGACGCTCGACGGGACCGACGACTACGTCGACCTGCCCGACCACCTGCTCGCGGGCCTCACGGACGCCACCGTGAGCCTCGACGTGCTCGTGAGCCAGGACCAGGGCACGCCGTACTTCGTCTACGGGCTCGGCAACACGAGCGGGTCGAACGGCAACGGCTACCTGTTCACGACCGGCAACGCGTACCGCACGTCGATCGCGACCGGGAGCTGGACCACCGAGCAGACCGTCACCAAGGGCGCGAACCTCCAGCGCGGCGTCTGGAAGACGCTCACGTACACGCTCTCCGGCGCGACGGCGACGCTCTACGAGGACGGCGTGCAGGTCAAGCAGGCCACGAACGTCACGACCGACCCCGGCCAGATCGGCGGCGGTCAGACGACCGCGAACTACGTCGGCCGCTCGCTCTACTCCGGCGACCGCTACCTCAAGGGCCAGGTGCGCGACTTCCGCCTCTACGACCGTGCGCTGAGCCCGGCCGAGGCGGCCGAGCTCGCGGCCCGGACCTCCGCGGCCGCCGCCGACGCCGACCTCGCCGCGCTCGACCTCGGCGACACGAGCGCCGTCACCGCGGACCTCGTGCTGCCCACCACGGGCGCGCAGGGCTCGCTCGTCACGTGGACGTCGTCGGACGCGGGCGTCGTCGGCGCCACGGGGAAGGTCACCCGGCCCGCCGCGGGCGAGGACGACGCGACCGTGACGCTCACCGCGCTCGTCACGCGCGGCGCGGTCGCGCGCACCGCCCAGTTCGACGTCACCGTCCTCGCCCACCTGGCTCCTGCCGCGGCCGTGGCGTGGGACGCGAGCCACGTCGTCGTGCCGCACCTCGGCGACGTGCGCGGCAACCTCACGCTGCCGGCCGAGGGGGCAAACGGCTCCGCCCTCACGTGGGAGAGCTCCGACCCCGCGACCGTCTCGGCCACGGGCGAGGTGACCCGGCCCGCCCACGGCGAGCCGGCCGCCGTCGTGCGGCTCACCGTCACGGCGACGAAGGACGGTGCGACCGCGACGCACACCTACGACGCGACGGTCCGCCCGCTGCCCGCCGCGGCCGACTACGAGGGCTACTTCTTCCCGTACTTCGAGGGCGAGAGCACCGCGGACGGCGAGTCGGTCTACTTCAGCGCGAGCAACGGGAACGACCCGCTCGACTGGGTCGAGCTCAACGACGGCGAGCCCGTGCTCACGTCGACGCTCGGCGAGAAGGGCCTGCGCGACCCGTTCATCATCCGCTCGCCCGAGGGCGACCGGTTCTTCCTCCTCGCGACCGACCTGCGCATCTACGGCGGCAACGACTTCGGCAACGCGCAGGAGCGCGGGTCGCGCGCGCTGATGATCTGGGAGTCGACCGACCTCGTGCACTGGTCCGACCAGCGCATGGTCACGGTGTCGAGCGCGTACGCGGGCAACACGTGGGCGCCCGAGGCGTTCTGGGACGCGCAGCGCGGCGAGTACATCGTCTACTGGGCCTCGGCGCTCTACCCGACGACGTCGACCGACGGCCGCCGCATCGCCGACTCCTACCAGCGCATGATGTACGCCACGACGCGCGACTTCGTGACGTTCTCCGAGCCGCAGGTGTGGATCGACGAGAAGCGCGGCAACGGGCTGGGGATGATCGACTCGTCGATCGTCGAGCACGACGGCACGTACTACCGGTTCACCAAGGACGAGGCCTACATGATCCCGCGCCTCGAGAAGTCGACGGACCTGCGCTCGACCGAGTGGGACCTCGTCGCCGAGAAGATCGGCTACGGCCAGCCCAACCCGTGGGGCGGCATGCTCACCGCGGGCGAGGGGCCGACCGTCTTCAGGTCGAACACCGAGGAGAAGTGGTACCTCTTCGTCGACCAGCCGAGCTACCACGGCGGCCAGGGCTACCTGCCGCTCGAGTCCACCGACCTCGACTCGGGCGTGTGGACGTCGGTCGACGCGCACCTGCCGAGCAGCCCGCGCCACGGCACCGTGCTGCCGATCACGGCCGCCGAGCACGCCGCGCTCCTCGCGGCGTACGGCGAGCAGCCGCCGGCGCCCGAGCTCGACCTCGCGGTCGAGGTGACGCCGCGCTGCCTCGCTGGAAAGGCGTACGTCGCGGTCCGCGCGACGAACGGGGAGGACGTCCCCGTCACGCTGACGCTCACGACGCCGTACGGGGAGAAGACGGTCGCCGACGTCGCGCCGGGGAAGAACGCGTACCAGTCGTTCGCCGCCCGCACGACGGCGGTCCCGGCGGGCACGGTCACGGTGAACGGCGTGGCGACCCTCGACGGCCGGGAGGTGACGGCCACGCGCGAGGCGGCGGTCGACGCGCTCGACTGCGCCTGACCGTCCCCCGGTCCGGCCTCGGCCGGGCCGGGGGTGCCGGACCCCCGGGTGGTGTGCCGGCACGGCCCGGGTCCGGGCTCGGCCCCCGTCGCTCCGCGGAGCGGCGGGGGCCGAGCCGTGCCCGCCTGTCGACGGCGGTGCTACGCGTGGGTGAACAAACTGGACGGGTGTTCAGTTCGGGCGTCCAGGATGGCAGGATGTCCGTGAACTGGACGCCCGTCCAGTCGGGTTCGGGGGCGACCCAGCGGTGCCCGCCCCGGGCCGGACGAAGAGGTTCCTCGCGTGACGACGACCACCCGCAGGCTGCTCGCCGCCCTCGTGCTCGCCGGCTCGCTCGTCGTGCCCGCGGGCACGGCCGGCGCGACACCGCCGACCACCATCCCTGCAGCGGCCGCCGCCCCGGCCGCGATCTCGGTCACGGACCCCGCCGACGGCGTGCGCGTCAGCGTCGAGATCACCGAGCGCGCGGTGCCGACGGCGCCGCGCGTGGCCGTCGTCGGGTCCGGGCCGTTCGTCGTCGGCGGCAGGCTCGAGCTGCGCGGGACCGGCCTCGCGCCGCACGCCGTCCACGAGGTCTGGCTCGAGAGCGATCCCGTGCTCCTGGGCACCGTCACGACGGACGCCGACGGGGCGTTCCTCTTCGTCGCGACGATCCCCGCGGGTACGACGCCGGGCGAGCACCACGTGCGGCTCGTCCCGACCGCGGGTGGCGCCGACGTGGTGTCCGAGCCTTTCCTCGTGCTCGCCGGCCCCGGCGAGCCGCACGAGCCCGGGACGACGCCGTCCGCGGGGCCCGGGGGAGCGGGCGGGTCGGGTGGTGCGGCGGCGGGCGGCGGGCCGGGCTCCTCGCGCCCGGGCCTGGCGACGACGGGCGCGGGCCTGGGCCTCGCCGCGGCGCTGGCCGGGGCGGCGGTCCTGGCCGGGGCGGCGCTGCGCAGTCGGGCAGGCAGGGGCGGCGCGGCCTGAGCCTGCGCACCTCTCCGGGCGCACCTCGTCGGCGCGCCCCTCCGGCGCGCCCGCAGGGTCAGCTCTCCGGTTGCGGCTCCGCCTCGGCGCCAGGCCGCGCGGCCTCGGCCAGGCGTGCGTCGGCGTCGCGTGCGTCCGCGGCAGCCTCCGCGGCGTCCATCGCCCGGTCGTCGACGACGAGCATCCCCAGGAGCGTCGCGCCGGACACCACCGCCATGACCACGAACACCGTGCGCAGGCCGAAGAGCTCGCCGAGCAGGCCGCCCACGGCGGCGCCGAGGGGCAGCGTCCCCCAGGCGAGGAGCCGGTAGCACGCGTTGAGCCGGCCCAGCAGGGCGTCGGGCGTGATGCGCTGGCGCAGCGACAGCGTCACGACGTTCCACACGGCGATCCCGGCACCGCCGACCGCGAAGACGGCGCCGATCACCCATGCGCTCGTCGTCACCGCGGGGACGCCGACGAGGGCGACCGTGCCGAGGATCGTCAGCGCGAGGGAGCGCGCACGCCCGATCGTCCCGACGACGCGCTCGGCGACGAACGACCCCGCGAACGCCCCGACCGCCGTCGCGGTGAGGAGCACGCCGTACGCCGGCTCGGACAGGCCGAGGGGCGAGTCGGGGCCGACGGCGTAGAGCACGAAGACCGCGAACGCGGCGTTGCTCGCGAAGTTGATGCCGCCGACCATCATCGCGAGCGTGCGCAGGATGCGGTCGTGCCACAGGAACCGCAGGCCGTCGGCGACGTCCGCGCGCAGCGTCGTGCGGGTCGTGCGCACCGTCCGGTACGTGCCCGGGAGCCCGAGCAGCAGCACCACGGCGAGCGCCCAGAGCGCTCCGGGGACGCCGAACGCGACGGCGGCGCCCGCGGCCACGAGCAGCCCGCCCAGGGGCGGCCCCACGAACTGGTTCGCGGTGAGCTCCGCCGCGTAGAGGCGCCCGTTGGCGCGGGGGAGCGCGGTGCGCGGCACGACCTGCGGGAGGATCGACTGCGCCGAGGTGTCGTACAGCGTCTCCGTGACGCCGACGGCGAAGGCGACGACGTAGAGCACGGCGATGCTCCCGGCGTCGGGCACGAGAGCGACGGCCGCGAGCGCGACCACGAGGACCGCGCGCGCCACGTTGGCGCCGACCATCGCGAGCCGCCGGTCCAGGCGGTCGGCGAGCGCGCCCGCGGGCAGCGCGAAGAGCAGCCACGGGAGCGTGAGGGCGAACGTCAGCCCCGCGACCAGCGCCGGCGACTCGGTGTACCGGACCGCGACGAGCGGGAGCGCGACCTTGAGCACCCCGTCGGCGAGGTTCGACACGGTGGACGCGGCCCACAGGCGCCGGAACGGCGCACCGAGCGGTGCGGCGGCGGGGCGATGGCGCCCGGGTCGAGAGGCCATGTCGCCCAGCATGGCACAGTGATCGAGAAACCCCAATCGATCGAGCACTATCGATCGGAGGTCCGTACGATGAGCCCATGACCCCCGAGCCCACCCCGGAGCCGACTCCGCAGTCGATCCCGGACCCCGGCGCCGGGCCCGCCCCCGGGCCGCGCGCCCCCGACGTCCCGGGCCGTCGTCCGCCCACCGCCCTCGAGGCGAAGGCGCTCGCGCACCCGCTGCGCCAGCGCATCGTGCGGCAGTGCGGCACGCGCGAGATGACGAACAAGGAGCTCGCCGACCACCTCGGCGTCCCGCCGGGCACGGCGCTGCACCACGTCCGGCTCCTCGTGCGCGCCGGGCTGCTCGAGCCCGCGGAGGTCCGCACGGGGGCGGGCGGGGCGCTCGAGCGGCCCTACCGCGCCACGGGCGCCACGTGGTGGCTCGACGACCCGCTGCGCGACGCCGCGCCTGGCGCGCGGTTCGGCCCCGTCGCCGCGGCGCTCGACGACGCCCTCGCCGCCGGTCCGGACGCCGTCACCACGTCCGCGGCGTTCTACCTGCACCTCTCCGACGACGACGTCGCCGAGCTCGACCGCCGCATCCTCGCCGTCCTCGACGAGTACGTCGCGACCGACGCCGACCGCCACGACCGCCCCCTGCACCGAGGCCTCTTCGTCCTGCACCGCCCACCCTCCTGACGACCGGCCGGACGAGCCGGGCAGGCCGACCGGCGAGGATCCCGGCGATGCGTGCCCCCACGCGGCGCGACAGCCTTGTGCCCCCCGTGGCACGACAGCGCCAGACCGACCCCGAGGGACCACCGGACCGAGGCCCGAACCGCGGGACGAAGGGCGACGGCCAGGACGAGCGGTGGGGTCGGACCGTGCGCGAAGGACGTCGAGGCGCACTCCTTCGACCTCCGCCCGGAAGACCAGGGCGACGGCCAGGACGAGCGGTGGGGTCGGACCGTGCGCGAAGGACGTCGAGGCGCACTCCTTCGACCTCCGCCCGGAAGGCCAGGGCGACGGCCAGGACGAGCGGTGGGGTCGGACCGTGCGCGAAGGACGTCAAGGCGCACTCCTCAGACCTTCGCCCGGAAGACCAGGGCGACGGTGCGCCAGTCCGAGCGCACGGTCCGACCCCACCGCGGACCTGACCCGCGGGCTGTGAACCCGACGCGACCCGATACGACCCGACCCTCAGGGCCGAGCGGCGAACCGCTCCAGGAGGTCGGCGTGACCCGACACGATGAGCAGGTCGTTCGCGCTGATCCGGGTCTCGGGGGTCGCGTAGAGAAACTCCTCGCCGGGCGACTTCACGCCGATCACGGTGACGCCGTACCGCTCGCGCACCTTCGACTGCGCGAGCGTGAACCCCTGCACCTCGCGGGGCGGCCGCATCTTGACGATCGTGAACCCGTCCTCGACCTCGATGTAGTCGAGCAGCTTCCCGGAGACGAGGTGCGCGACGCGCGAGCCGGCGTCGGCCTCGGGGAACACGACGTGGTGCGCGCCGATGCGCTGGAGGATGCGCCCGTGCTCCGCCGAGATCGCCTTGGCCCAGATCTGGGGCGTGCCCATGTCGACGAGGTTGCCGGTGATGAGCACGCTCGCCTCGAGCGACGTGCCCACCCCCACGACCGCGACGGGGAAGTCGCGCGCGCCGAGCTGCTCGAGCGCGACGGGGTTGGAGGCGTCGGCCTCGACGAGCGGGAGCTGCCCGCTCCACTGGGCGACGAGGTCGGGGTCGCGCTCGACGGCGAGGACGTCCTGCCCGAGACGGTCGAGGGTCGCGGCGATCGCCGTCCCGAATCGGCCGAGGCCGATGACGAGGACGCCCGCGTCCTTGCGCGGGGCCTTCGCCTCGTCCCGGCGCGCGCGCTCCGCGCGGCCGCGCTCGACGATGCGCTGGGCGACGGGGTCCGCGGACGCGCCGTCCTTCCCGTCGGCGGCGCGGGTGAACGGGTCGGTCACGGTGGGGCCTTTCGTCGGTCCGCTGGTGCGGTGGGGTGTCGGTCAGGTCTCGTGCGGCGGTCGCGTCCGGCCCGACGGCGGTCGCGCCGCCGGGCGGGGCTGCTCACCCGATGATGGGGCGCTCCTCGGGGTAGCGCACGATGCGGCGGCGGTCGCGCAGCGCGAGCGCGGCGGCGAACGTCATGGTGCCCGTGCGCCCGACGAACATGAGCGCGATGAGGACGTACTTCCCGGCGTCGGGCAGGTCGGGCGTGATGCCGGTCGACAGGCCCACGGTCGCGAACGCGGAGATGGTCTCGAAGAGGATGACGTCGAGCGTCTCGCCGGTGATCTCCAGCAGGAGCAGGCTCGACAGGAGCACCGCCGTCGCGCCGACGAACGACACCGCGACCGCGAGCCGGAGGGTGTCGCGCGGGATGCGCCGCCCGAACGCCTCCATGTCCCGGTCGCCGCGCGCCTCGGACACGATGGCGATGAGCATGACGGCGAGCGTCGTGACCTTGATGCCGCCCGCGGTCGACGCGGAGCCGCCGCCGACGAACATCAGCGCGTCGGTGATGAGCCAGCTCGCCTCGTGCATGCCGCCGGTGTCCACGGTCGAGAAGCCGCCGGAGCGCGGCATGACGCCCGCGAAGAGCGACGCGAGGAGCTTCTCGCCGAGGTCGAGGGGGCCGAGGGTCCGCTGGTTCCCCCACTCGACGGCCGCGAAGAGCACCGTGCCCACGACGACGAGGGCCGCGCTCGTCGTGAGGGTGAGCTTGGTGTGCAGGCTCCACTTGGAGGCGCGGCGGCGGTTGCGCATGACGTTGAGGATGACGGGGAAGCCGAGCGACCCGATGAACACGCCGAGGATGATCGGCAGGCACAGCATCCAGTCGCCGACGTACGGGGCGAGGCCGTGCTCCGTCGGGATGAACCCCGCGTTGTTGAAGGCGGAGATGCCGTAGAAGATGCCGTGCCACGCGGCCTCGCCGAACGTCTCCTCCAGCACGACGAACCGCGGCAGCAGGAGCAGCGCGATGAGGAGCTCGAGCGACGTCGAGGTGATGATGACGACCCGCACGAGCGAGCCGACCTCGCCGAGCCGCGTCGTCTTCGTCTCCGACGCGGTGAGGAGCTTCTGCGTGAGGCCGATGCGCCGGGACACGGCCATGCCGAGGATCGACGCGAGCGTCATGACGCCGAGGCCGCCGATCTTGATGCCCAGCAGGATGACGACCTGCCCGTACCCCGACCAGTAGGTCCCCGTGGGGACCACGACGAGACCGGTGACGCACACGGCGGACGTGGCGGTGAAGAACGCGTCGACGAACGGCGCGGACCGGCCGCTCGCCGTCGCCCAGGGCGCCATGAGCAGCGCGGTGAAGACGGCGATGACGGCGGCGAACACGGTGACGGCGAGGCGGGCGGGGGACTGTCGGGCGAGGCGGTCGACGATCTCCCGCCCCCTGAACAGGCGCCCGGTCATGCTCGTCGGCATGGAGCCTCCCTCACCACTCGCGCCACTCTGCCACGGGCCCGGTGGCCCGTCATGTCGCCGCTCCGGCGCCGGGACATCATGCCCGCTCGCGGGCCCGGACGCCGCACCGGGGGCTCGCGGAGACCCGGCGGAGGCCCGGACCGGCGGCCCCGCGCGGTCCGGCGCGCGGTCGGTGGGGCGGGGGCGCGCCGTCGGGCGTTACCGTGAGCCATGCCCACGACCGACCCGACGTCGTCGCCCGCCCCGACCGGGGCGGCTGCGGCGCCCGGAGCCTGCGTCGTGTGGAGCCCTGAGCTCCTCGGCTACGACTTCGGTCCCGGCCACCCGATGGCGCCGGCCCGGCTCGACCTGACGATGGGGCTCGTGCGCGCCCTCGGCCTGCTCGACGACGACGCGGACCTGCGGGTCGTGCGGCCCGAGCCCGCGCCCGACGACGTGCTCGAGCTCGTGCACGAGCCCGCGTACGTCGCGGCGGTGCGCGCGGCGTCCGAGCACGGCACGCCCGACCCGGCCCGCGGCCTCGGCACCGAGGACGACCCGGTCTTCCGTGGGATGCACGAGGCCGCCGCGCGGATCGTCGCGGGCTCGTACGAGGCGGCGGGCGAGATCGCGGCGGGCCGCACCCGGCACGCGGTGAACGTCGCGGGCGGCATGCACCACGCGAAGGCGGGCGCGGCGTCGGGCTTCTGCGTCTACAACGACGCGGCCGTCGCGATCCGGCGCCTGCTCGACGACGGCGTCGAGCGCGTCGCGTACGTCGACCTCGACGCCCACCACGGCGACGGCGTCGAGGAGGCGTTCTGGGACGACCCGCGCGTCCTCACCGTCTCCGTCCACCAGAGCGGCGCGACGCTCTTCCCGGGGACGGGCCACCCGACCGACCTCGGGGGCCCCGGCGCCGAGGGGACGGCGGTCAACGTCGCGCTCCCGCGCCGCACCGACGGCGCCCGCTGGCTGCGCGCGGTCGACGCCGTCGTGCCGCCCGTGCTGCGCGCGTTCCGTCCCGAGGTGCTCGTCACCCAGCACGGGTGCGACGCGCACGGCGAGGACCCGTTGTCCGACCTCGACGTGTCCGTCGACGCGCAGCGCACGGCCACGACCTGGATGCACGGGCTCTCGCACGAGCTGACCGACGGGCGGTGGCTCGCGCTCGGCGGGGGCGGGTACGCGATCGCGCGTGTCGTGCCGCTCGTGTGGTCGGCCGTCGTGGGGGAGGTCGTGCACCGGCCCGTCACCGCGGGCGTGCCCCTGCCCGCGGCGTGGCGCGAGCGCGTCGCGGAGGTCGCCGGGTTCGACGCGCCGCTCGCGTTCGGGCCCGAGGTCGAGGTCCGGCGGTGGAGCAGCGGGTACGACCCGGACGACGACGTCGACCGCGCCGTCGCGGCCACGCGCCGGGCCGTCTTCCCGCTGCTGGGCCTCGACGCGCACTTCGACTGAGACGCCCCGCGACCGGTCGCGTACCGGGGCACGGGCGCGAGCGGGTAGGCTAGGGGGCGGATTTCTCTCGTGTTGGTCGGCTTGCGGCGCCCTCGTGGTCGCCGGGGCCCCGATCAACCGTGGACCACCCGCGGCCGGTCGACCGGTCGCCGACCGACACGCCGCTCGAGCATTGCGAGGACCGTATGGGCTCCGTCATCAAGAAGCGCCGCAAGCGCATGGCCAAGAAGAAGCACCGCAAGCTGCTTCGCAAGACGCGTCACCAGCGTCGCAACAAGAAGTGACGTCGCGCGCGTCCTGACGCGCCGACCCGTCGTCGAGCCCGGCCCCTCCCGAGGGACCGGGCTCGACGCGTCTCCGGGCGCGGCCCGGGCGGGGTCAGAGGCGGGCGATGCGCCGGTCGACGGCGCGGCGCACCGAGCGCAGGACGAGCGCGGCGGCCCAGGCGGCGCCGGCCCAGCTCGCGGTGCGGACGCTGCTGCGCGCGACGCGGCGGCGACGCCCGCGGAACTCGCGGATGGGCCAGCCGACGTCCTGCGCGTGGCGGCGCAGGCGGGCGTCGGGGTTGATGGGGCACGGGTGCCCCACGGCCTCCATCATCGTCACGTCGTTGAGCGAGTCTCCGTACGCGTACGACGCCTCGAGGTCGATGTCCTCGCGCTCGGCGAGCGCTCGCACCCCGGCGGCCTTGGCGCGGCCGTGCATCATGTCGCCGACCAGCCGTCCCGTGTAGAAGCCGTCCTCGTGCTCGGCGACGGTGCCGAGCGCGCCCGTCGTGCCGAGCCGGCGCGCGATGAGCTCGCCGATCTCGACGGGGGTCGCGGAGACGAGCCACACCTGGTGGCCGGCCGCGAGGTGCTCGTCGAGGAGGCGGCGCGTGCCGGGGTAGATGCGCAGCGACAGGACGGTGTCGTAGACCTCCTCGCCGATCGCGGTGACCTCGGCGACGGAGCGCCCGGCGATGAGCGCGAGCGCGCGCGACCGGATGCGGTCGATCTGCTGCTTGTTCTCGCCGAACACGAGGTAACGGGCCTGGTGCACGGCGAAGCGCACGATGTCGAGCGTCGAGAAGAACTCGCGCTGGTACAGGGCGCGCGCGAGGTGGAACGACGAGGCGCCGCGGATGATCGTGTTGTCGACGTCGAAGAACGCGGCGGTGCGGTGCGGCGGCCCGGGGGCGCGCGCGGGCGCCTCCTCGGGGAGCGTCGGCCGGGAGGTCGGGTCGGGGCCCGGGCCGGGAGACGTCGCCATGCCTCCACTCTAGGCGGTCGGGCCGCCGGGGCCTCGTACCCTGGGAGGCGTGAGCACCTCCGACGCCCCCGCCCCCGTCCTGCTGTTCGGTCGCGCGGGCTGTCACCTGTGCGACGACGCGCGGACGGTCGTCGAGGACGTGTGCGCCGAGGCGGGCGTCGCGTGGGCGGAGGTCGACCTGGACGCGCCGGGCACCGACCCGGCGCTGCGCGAGCAGTACGGCGAGTACGTGCCGGTCGTCACGGTCGGCGGGGTGCAGCAGGGGTTCTGGCGCGTGGACGCGCGCCGGCTGGCGCGTGCGGTGGCCCGGATTTCGGCGCCGCGCGCGGACCTGGGATGATTCCTCCCGTGGAGCGTGACCGTCGACGAGGACGGTCCCTGGACGACGGAGTGACGGTGGCTGAGCAGGTAGTCGGTGAGGTGACGGCGCCGGGGATCCCGAGCGCGACGGTGGCGCGGCTCCCGTCCTACCTGCGCGCGCTGCGGGACCTCGTGGCGCGGGGCGTCGGGACGACGTCGTCGGTCGAGCTCGCGGAGCTGTCCGGCGTGGGCCCGGCGCAGCTGCGCAAGGACCTGTCGTTCCTCGGGTCGTTCGGCACGCGCGGCGTGGGCTACGACGTCGACTCGCTGGCGCAGTACATCACCGAGGCCCTGGGCCTCGTCGACGAGCACCGCATCGCGATCGTCGGGATCGGCAACCTGGGGCACGCGCTCGCGAACTACTCGGGCTACGAGCAGCGCGGCTTCCACGTGGCGGCGCTCCTCGACGCGTCGCCGGACGTCGTCGGGACGCGGGCCGCGGGCCTCGTCGTCGAGCACGTCGACGCGCTCGAGGAGGTCGTGGAGCGCGAGAAGGTGTCGATCGTCGTCCTCGCGACGCCTGCGGCGCACGCCCAGGCGGTCGCGGACCGCGTGGTCGCGGCGGGGGTGCGCGAGATCCTCAACTTCGCGCCGCGCGCGCTCCAGGTCCCGGCGGACGTCGACGTGCGCGGCGTCGACGTGGGCAGCGAGCTGCAGATCCTCGCGTTCCACTCGCAGGCCCGCGCCCTCGCGGCGTCGCAGGAGCGCTGAGCGGCCCCGGCGCCCGGGCCCGGGGACGACGAAGGGCCGCGTGCCGGTGCACGCGGCCCCTCGGGGCGGCACCCCTGCCGGAGGGCGCCGGTCTCGCCCGGGACGTGCCCGGGACGACGGTCAGGCCTGCTTGATGGCCGAGACGTCGAGCGCGATCTTGATCTTGTCGCCGACGAGCACGCCGCCGGTCTCGAGCGCGGCGTTCCAGGTGAGGCCGAACTCCTTGCGCGAGATCTCGGTGGTCGCCTCGAAGCCGGCGCGCGGGTTGCCGAACGGGTCGGTCGCGGTGCCCGCGAACTCCGTCTCGAGCTCGACCGGCTTGGTGACGCCGTTGATCGTCAGGTCGCCGGCCACGACGTAGTCGTCGCCGTCGCCCGTGATGCGCGTCGACGTGAACGTCCACGTCGGCTTGTTCTCCGCGTCCCAGAAGTCGGCGCTGCGCAGGTGGTTGTCGCGGTTCTCGTCGCCCGTGCTCACGGACGCGGCGTCGAGCTGGGCGGTCACGGACGTCGACTCGAGGTCGTCGCCGACCGTGATCGTGCCGTCGGTGATCGCGAGGGTGCCGCGGACCTTCGAGATCCCGGCGTGGCGGACGGTGAACGACGCCTGCGAGTGCGACGCGTCGAGGGCGTAGGTACCGGCGGTGAGGCCGGCGGGCAGCGACGAGGCCATGGGTGCTCCTGCGGGTGGTCGGGGTCCTGGCGGACCAAGTGGTTGAACGTTCAACTTCGGAACGAGCGTATCAACAGCACCCCTCGGTCCGTCTATTCCCGTGGGGTGGAACAATGTTCCGACCCCCCACGCCCCCAGCCCCTCCCGCACCGCCGAGGACCCATGACCCGCAACGACGTCGACACCCCGACGGCGAGCACCGTCCGCCCCCCCGCCGCCGAGCCGCGCTGGCTCGACGCGGAGCAGCAGCGCCTGTGGCGCGCGTACCTCGACGGGACCGTGCGCTTCATCGAGGCGCTCGGCCGTGACCACGAGGAACGGTCCGAGGTGTCGCTCAACGAGTACGAGCTGCTCGTGCGCCTCTCCGAGAGCCCCGACCACACGCTGCGCATGTCGGCGCTCGCGGACGGGCTCGCCCGCTCGCGCAGCCGCGTGACGCACACCGTCGCGCGCATGGAGGCGCGCGGCCTGGTCCGGCGCTCCGCGAGCTCGGGCGACCGCCGCGGCGTGAACTGCGCGATGACGAGCGAGGGCTACCGCGTGCTCGTCGCGTCGGCGCCCGCCCACGTCGCGGCCGTGCGCCGGTACCTGGTCGACGTACTCACGCCGGAGCAGTTCCGGGCGCTGGGCGAGGCGATGGCGGCCGTCGCGGAGGCGTGCAAGGCCGACCGCGACGCCTGACCACCCGTCCCGGCCCGTCGCGCCGGCCCGCGGTGGAGTGCGCCCGCCCCGAGTGCGGGACACTGGTGGGCATGGTCTCCACCATCGTCCACCTCCTGCGCCACGGCGAGGTCCACAACCCCGACGGCGTCCTCTACGGCCGGATCCCCGGCTACCACCTCTCCGAGCGCGGCCACGAGATGGCCCGCCGCGTCGCCGCGCACCTCGCGGGCGAGCCCGGGCCCGACGGCACGTCGCGCCCCCGCGCCGACCTCACGGTCGTCGTGGCCTCGCCGCTGCAGCGCGCGCAGGAGACCGCGGCGCCCGCCGCCGAGGCGTTCGGCCTCGAGCTGGGCACGGACGAGCGGCTCATCGAGGCCGCGAACCACTTCGAGGGCAAGACCTTCGGCGTCGGGGACGGCTCGCTGCGGCACCCGCAGCACTGGCCCTACCTGTGGAACCCGTTCCGCCCGTCGTGGGGCGAGCCGTACGTGGAGCAGGTCGCGCGCATGCGGGCCGCCGTCGCCGACGTGCGGGACAAGGCGGCCGGGCACGAGGCGCTGCTCGTCAGCCACCAGCTCCCCGTGTGGCTCACGCGCCTGAGCTTCGAGAACCGCCGGCTCTGGCACGACCCGCGCAAGCGCGAGTGCTCGCTCGCGTCGCTCACGTCGCTGCACTTCGAGGACGACCGCCTGGTCGGCCTGCACTACACCGAGCCGGTCGCGGACCTCCTCCCGGGCGCGGCGACCGTCTCCGGGGCGTGACGTCGGTCATGTCCAGCGCTGTCGCCACGGCCGTCGCGCCCGAACTGCACGGTTCGGGCGTGGCGGAGGTCACGTCTCTCAGGTCCCGTTCAGGAAGCGCGGGCAGGGTGCGTCCCGTGATGCCGTCGTGACCGCCGACTCGCGCGCGCGTGCCGCGCGCCCCCTCTCCGTCGAGGCGCGGGCCGCTGCCCTGCCGTCGCGTCGGCGACCCGTGCGCCGTGCGCTGACGGGCGCCGTCGTGCTCGCCGCGACCCTCGGTCTCGCGGCGTGCGCCCAGGACTCCGGCGCCTCGACCGACGTCGTGGGGCAGGGCTTCGTCTCGGGCGACGGGTCGGTCCGCACGTGGGACGCCGACGAGCGCGGCGACGTCGTCGCGCTCACGGGCACGGACTACGAGGGCGAGCAGGTCGACACGAGCGCGTGGCTCGGGGACGTCGTCGTGCTCAACACCTGGTACGCGGCGTGCGCGCCGTGCCGGGCCGAGGCGCCCGACCTCGTGGCGCTCGCCAACGACCGCGCCGACGACGGCGTGCAGGTGCTCGGGATCAACACGACCGACGAGGCGGGCGCCGCCCAGGCGTTCCAGCGCCGGTTCGACGTCCCCTACCCGTCGATCGACGACCGGTCCGGCGAGGTCGTCGCGGCGCTCTCGGGCACCGTCCCGCTCCAGGCCGTGCCGTCCACCGTCGTGCTCGACCGCGAGGGCCGCGTCGCGGCGCGCGTCATCGGGCTCGTCGAGGGCTCGACGCTCACCGCCCTGGTCGACGACGTCCTCGCCGAGAGCTGACCGTGCCCGTCCTCACGCCCCTCGCCGCCGCGGTCCCCGCGGGCGCCGCGTCGAGCATCGGCGACACCTTCGCGACGACCGTGTGGAGCGGCTCGATGCTGCTCGCGGTGCCCGTCGCGGTCATCGCGGGCCTCGTCTCGTTCGCGTCCCCGTGCGTGCTGCCGCTGGTGCCGGGGTACGTCGGCTACGTCTCGGGCATGGCCGCCGCCACCACCGGCGACGGGGGCACGGCGTCCGGGGGCACGACGACGGCCACCCGGGTCGCGGCACCGAGCCGGGGCCGCGTGCTCGCGGGCGTCGGGCTGTTCGTCGCCGGGTTCACGCTCGTGTTCGTGGCGCTCATGTTCGCCGCGGGCGCGATCGGCGTGCACCTGGTCCGCTGGGAGGACGTCATCACGCGCGTGCTCGGCGTGGTCGTCATCCTCATGGGCTTCGCGTTCCTCGGCGCGCTGCCCTTCCTCCAGCGCGAGCGGCGCCTGCACGTGAGCCCGCAGGCCGGGCTGTGGGGGGCGCCGCTGCTCGGCATCGTGTTCGGGCTCGGGTGGACCCCGTGCCTCGGCCCGACGCTCGTCGCCGTCCAGGCGCTGTCGCTCAGCGAGGCGTCGGCGGGGCGCGGCGCGATCCTCGGCGTCGCGTACTGCCTCGGGCTGGGCGTGCCCTTCCTCCTCATCGCGCTGGGGCTGCAGAGCTCGCAGCGCATGCTCGGGTTCCTGCGCCGGCACCGTCTCGCGATCATGCGGATCGGCGGCGGGCTGCTGGTGCTCATCGGTCTGGCGCTGGTCACGGGCCTGTGGACGACGTGGACGACGTCGCTGCAGGGCTGGATCGGCGGATACGTGACGGTGGTGTGAGATGAGCCGGCGGACCGGGGAGCCCGGGAACAGCGAGCAGGCCGAGCAGGTCGAGCAGGCCGAGAAGGCCGAGGAGGCCCGCACGACCGTGCGGACGGGCTACCGCCCCGAGGGCATCGACGACGCGTTCTCCGCGGGCGACGGCCCGGGGGAGCGGACGCCGTCGGGCGGGAAGGGCGGCGCGGGAGGTGACGGCGGCCCGGCGCTCCCGTCGCTCGGGTGGCGCGGTGCGCTGCGCTGGACGTGGCGCCAGCTCACGAGCATGCGGGTCGCGCTCATGCTCCTCATGCTGCTCGCGGTCGCCGCGGTGCCCGGCTCGGTCCTGCCGCAGCGCCCGCAGGACCCGGCGGCGGTGCTGCGCTACCTCCAGGAGAACCCCACGACGGGGGAGTGGCTCGACCGTCTCGGCTTCTTCGACGTCTACGCGTCGGTGTGGTTCTCGGCGATCTACATCCTGCTGTTCGTCTCGCTCGTCGGGTGCATCCTGCCGCGCACCAAGGCGCACCTGCAGGCGCTCCGCTCCCGACCGCCCCGCACGCCCCGCCGCTTCGACCGGTTCCCCGCGCAGGGCCGGGCCGTCACGGACGCGACGCCCGACGAGGTCGTCGAGGCGGCGAGCACGCACCTGCGCGGACGCCTGGCCTGGCTCCCGACCTTCCGCGTCGACACCGGCGCCGAGGACGCGACGCCCGCCCGCGGACGCGCCGCCGCGCGGCCCGCCGCGCGGACGGTCTCCGCGGAGCGCGGGTACCTGCGCGAGAGCGGGAACCTGCTGTTCCACCTGTCGCTCGTCGGGCTGCTCGTCGCGGTCGCGACCGGCCAGCTCCTGCACTACCGCGGCCAGGCGATCGTCACCGAGGGCCGCGGGTTCGCGAACGCGGTCGTCGACTACGACACGTTCGAGAACGGGGCCTGGTTCCGCCCGTCGTCGCTCGTCCCGTTCTCCATGACGCTCGACGCGTTCGAGTCGGAGTTCGCGGCCGACGCCGCCGCGTTCGCCCAGTCGCGCGACTTCACGGCGTTCGTCACGGTGCGCGACCCCGACGGCGCCCGCCACGAGGAGACCATCAAGGTCAACCACCCGCTCACCGCGGGCGGCGCGAAGATCTACCTCCAGGGCAACGGGTTCGCGCCCGAGGTCACGGTGCGCGACGCCGACGGCGAGACCGCGTTCTCGGGCCGCGTGCCGTTCCTCCCGGAGGACACGATGTACACGTCGCGCGGCGTCATCAAGGTGCCCGACGTGTCGGACGGCCTCGACCAGATCGGGCTCGTCGGGTACTTCCTGCCGACGGCCGAGATCAGCGAGGACGGCGAGACGGCAGCCTCGATCTACCCGCAGCCCATCAACCCGCTCCTCGTGCTCGAGGTGTACCGGGGTGACCTGGGCCTCGACGAGGGCCTGCCCCAGAACGTCTACCGCCTCGACACCGACGACCTCACGCCGTCGGTCGACGAGGACGGCGAGCGCGTGAAGATCCTCGTCGCGCCCGGCGAGACCGTCGACCTCCCCGACGGGCTCGGCACCATCACGTTCGACTCCCTGCCGCGCTACGTGGCCCTCGACCTGCGGCACGACCCGTCGCTGACGTGGGTGCTCGTCTTCTCGCTCGGCGCCCTGCTGGGCCTCGCCGTCTCGCTCTTCACGCCCCGCCGCCGCGTCTGGGTGCGGGCGTGGCGCGAGGAGGTGCCCGGCACGGGCGACGACGACGCCCCGCGCGAGCGGACCGTCGTCGCCGTCGCGGGGCTCGCCCGGGGCGACGACGCCGGGCTGCAGGGCGAGGTCGACTCGCTTCTCGCCGCGCTCCCGGGCGTGGCACCATCGGACGAGGGCGACCTCACCTCGTCGCCGGGGCGTGCCCCGGCGGACGGCACCCGCCCCACCGGGCGTCCCGCACAGGACCCGACCTCGCGCGACCGCGCACGAAAGGCTGACCGATGACCCTCGCCGAGCTGAGCCAGGACCTCGTCTGGGCCGCAGCGACCGCGCTGACCGTCGCGCTCGTCGCGTTCGCGATCGACCTCGCGCGCCTCGCGGGCCGCGCGGACCTCGAACGCGCCGACGCCCGGGCCGACGACGCGCGCGAGCGCACCGCGGACCGCGCCGAGGTGCTCGCCGCCGCGGGCGCCTCGTCGGCCTCCCCGTACGGGCCCGGCACGACGGGCGCCGTCGAGGCGGACCCGGCGGACGCCGCGTCGCCGTCGCGCAAGGCCGCGAACATCGGCGTCTCGCTGACGTGGCTCGGTACCGCGCTGCTGCTCGTCGCGATCGTCACGCGCGGCATCGCGGCCGGGCGCACCCCCTGGGCCAACATGTACGAGTTCACGCTCGTGGGCACGTTCGTCGCGCTCGCGGCGTTTCTCGCCGTCTCCCTCAAGCGCGACGTGCGCTTCCTGGGCTCGTTCGTCACGGGGCTGTCGGTCCTGTTCCTCGTGCTCGCCCAGAACGCGTTCTTCGTCGTCGCGACGGGCGTGCAGCCGGCGCTCCAGTCCTACTGGCTCGTCATCCACGTCGGGGTCGCGATCATCGCGACGGGCATCTTCACCGTCGCGTTCGTCACCTCGGTGCTCCAGCTGCTGCGCGACTCGCGCGACTCGGGCAACGCGTTCCTCGGGGCCCGCGGGTGGCGCTGGCTCGACTCCACGCCGGGCGCGCTCCAGCTCGAGGCGCTGAGCTTCCGGCTCAACGCGGTCGCGTTCGTGCTGTGGACGTTCACGATCATCGGCGGGGCGATCTGGGCCGAGCACGCGTGGGGACGCTACTGGGGCTGGGACCCCAAGGAGGTCTGGAGCTTCGTCGTCTGGATCGTCTACGCGGCCTACCTGCACGCGCGCACGACCCGCGGGTGGTCCGGACGTCGTGCGGCGTACTTCGTGATCGTCGGCTACGCGTGCGTGCTCTTCAACTTCACCGGCGTCAACCTGCTGTTCAACGGCAAGCACTCGTACTCCGGCCTCAACCCGGGCGACTGACCGACCGCCGCGCAGCACACCACGGCGCCGCACGACGAAGGGGGCCGCCGTCCGATCCGGACGGCGGCCCCCTTGTGTCATGCCGAGGGCGGGGTGGCGCGAGCCTTCGTGGTGCTGCGGGCGGGGTGGTGCGAGGCGCGTGGTGTCGCGGACCCGGTGGTGCGAGCCTCGTCGTGGCGGGAGCCCTCAGGTCGCGCCAGACGCCTCAGCGCGTCGCGTCGTCGCCGTCCTCCGAGGGGTTGCTCGCGCCCGGGGCGGCGCGCGTCGCCGTCGTCGGTGCGCTCGTCCCCGGGCGTCGCGTCCGTGGCCGGAGCGTCGTCGGCGGGCGCCGGGGAGTCGTCGCGTGCCTGGCGGCGCTGCTGCTGCTCCAGCCGCCAGAGGAACTCCGGGTCGTCGTCGGGCGCGACGGGCGCGTTGCGACGACGCCGCGCGCCCCCGGCGGCCGAGCCGGGGCCGGGGCGGCCGCCGGGGCGGGAGCGCGCGCCGGACCGCGACGCCGAGCGCTTGACGAGGATCCACGCGATGGGGCCGAGGAACGGCAGGAGGATGATGAGCACGACCCACAGCCCCTTGGGGATGCCGCCGCGCTCGTCCTCGTCGCTCGAGGCGAGGTCGACGAGCGCGTAGACGGCGAGACCGACGGCGAGCAGCGGGAGCAGGACGCGGAGCATGGCTCCAGCCTACGGGCCGTACCCTGGAGTCGTGCCTGTCGTCGTCTACTCCGTCCTGCGTCTGCTCCTCTTCGCGGTGGCGCTCGGCGCCCTCTGGTTCGCCGGCCTGCGCGGCTGGCTGCTCGTGCTCGTCGCGGCCGCCGTCGCGCTCATGCTGTCGTACCTGACGCTGAGCAAGCCCCGCGAGGCGGCCTCGCGCTACCTCGCCGCCCGTGCCGAGCACCGCGCCCGCACGGGCGAGCGGTTCTCCCGGGAGATCGAGGACGACGCGGCGGCCGAGGACGCGGCCGTCGACGGCGCCGCGGCTGCCGCCGGGTCCGCGGACCCCGCCGCGGTGGACAGGACGTCCAGCCCCCAGGCCGAGGCCGACGCGACCGGCCGCCCGGGCGCCTCCCCGGCGCGCTGACCGACCGGGGGCGCCGGAGCCGGCCCGGCCGGGCCCGCCCCCGCGCAGACCCCGCCGGGGCAGAGCCCGCCGACCCCGAGCGGGCCCGCGCTCAGAGCGCCAGCCCGACCCCCAGCAGGACGCCGTAGCCGAGCTCGAACAGGCCGGTGCCCGCGAGCACCGGGACGAGCAGCGGACCGCGCGCACCCGCGACCACCGGGACGGTGAGGAGCGCGGCGGGCAGCAGGAGCACGAGCGTGCCGAGCGCCCACGGCGACGCGAACGCGCACACCACCGCCAGCAGGAGCGGCACCCAGATCATCGCGACGTAGGCGCGGCGCGCCCGGAAGTCGCCGAGCCGCACCGCGAGCGTGCGCTTGCCCGCGACGACGTCGGTCGGGATGTCGCGGATGTTGTTGACCATGAGGATCGCGCACGCGAGCAGCCCGACGGCGACCGCGCCGACCGCGGACGGCCACGTGACCACCCCGGCCTGCGTGTACGTGGTGCCGAGCGTCGCGACGAGGCCGAAGAACACGAACACCCCGACCTCGCCGAGGCCGCGGTAGCCGTAGGGGTTGCGCCCGCCCGTGTAGTACCAGGCGGCGAGGATCGCGACGGCGCCGACCGCCAGGAGCCACCAGTGGCCCGTGACCGCGCAGAGGACGAGCCCCAGGACGCCCGCGACACCGAACGCGGCGAACGCCGCGGCGCGCACCTGCGCGGGCCGCGCGAGCCCGGACGCGGTGAGCCGCAGCGGGCCGACACGGTCGAGGTCGGTGCCGCGCACGCCGTCCGAGTAGTCGTTGGCGTAGTTCACGCCGACCTGGAGCGCGAGCGCGACCCCGAGGGCGAGCAGCGCGGGCCAGAACGCGAACCCGTCCACCTGGGCCGCGGCGCCGGAACCCACGATGACGGGCGTCGCGGCGGCAGGGAGGGTGCGCGGGCGTGCGCCCGCGACCCACTGGGTGGTGCTGGCCATGGTGCTCCGTCTCGGTCGTGCGTCTCGGTCGTGCGTCTCGGGTCGTGCTGCTCGGTCGTGCCCGGGGTGGTCCGGCCGGCTCAGCCGGGAAGGGTGCGCCCGTGCCCGACGGCGATCCGGGCCACCGCGGCGCGGTCCACCTTGCCGGGCCCGCGCCGGGGGAGGTCCGGGACGACGAGCACGCGGCGGGGTGCGGCCGCCCGCTCCAGCCTATCCGCGACGCGGCCCCGCACGGCGGCGACGAGCTCGGGCGGGGCGCTCGTCACGCCCCCGGCGCCCGCCGTGCCCGCCGTGCCCGACGCGGCACCGTCTTCGCGCTGCGCGCCCGCCAGCGTGACGACCGCGACGACCTCCTGGCCCCACTCGGGGTGCGGCACCCCGACGACGCACGCCTCCCCGACGCCCCCGACCTCGCCGACCACGGCCTCGACAGCCGCCGGGGCGACGTTCACGCCGCCCGAGACGATCACGTCGTCCGCGCGGCCGAGGACGGTGAGCACCGGCGCGTCCGCGGGGCCGTCGAGCCGCCCGAGGTCGCTCGTGCGGAACCAGCGCGTGCCGTCGTCGTCGGTGCGGAACGCGGCCGCGGTCCCGTCCTGCTCCCCGAGGTAGCCGTGCGCGAGGAACGGGCCGGAGAGCTCGACGACGCCCGCCCCCTCGCCCTCGGCGTCGCCCGCCGGGACCAGCCGGACGCGCGCGCCCGGGAGGGGGACGCCGTCGTACACGCAGCCGCCGCACGTCTCCGTCATGCCGTACGTGGTGACGACGCGCGCTCCTGCGGACCGCGCGCGGCGCAGCAGCGCGGGCGGCGTGGCGGCACCGCCGAGGAGCACGGCGTCGAGCGAGCGGAGCGCGTCGAGGCCCGCGGTGCCGTCGGCGGACCCGGCGTCGGCCGCCTCGACGAGGCGATGGAGCTGGGTCGGGACGAGCGAGACGTACCGCCGCTCGCCGCGCGGGGCGCGCGCGACGAGCGCCGCGAACCCGCCGGGGGTGAAGGGCTCGCCCGCGGGCGCGACCGTGAGGCCCCGTCCCGCGGCGTGGGCCCGCGCGACGACCTGCACCCCCGCGACGTGCGTCGGGGGCAGCGTGAGGAGCCAGTGTCCCGGGCCGCCCAGCCGCTCGTGCGTCGCGGCGCCCGACGCGCGCAGGGCGTCGGCGCCGAGCAGCACCTCCCGGGGCGCGCCCGTCGAGCCCGACGTGCGCAGCACGAGCGCGGTGCCCGCGGGCACGTCGCCCGAGGTCGGCCCGGAGCCCTGGGGGCGGGGGAGCAGCGGGACGGGCGCGACGGGCGGGCCGTCGCCGTCGAGCGCGGCCCCGACCGCCGCGACGAGGGCGTCCAGATCGGCGGGGACGACGGCGCGGTTCACCGGATCAGCCTAGGTCGGGTCGTACCGTGGCCGAGGACACAGGTCCGTCGTGGTGCCGGCACGGGCAGGGGCCCCGGGCCGTCGGGAGGTCGAGGGTGACGAGGACGGGACGAGGAGTCCGGGGGAGCGCGCTCGCCGCGGTCGTGGTGGCGGCGGTGGTCGCGCTCGCCGGGTGCGCGGGCGAGCCGACGGCGCCGAGCACCACGACGGTCGAGCCCGACGTGTCGGGCACCAAGGAGGTGCCCCCGACGCCGGACGTCCCCCTCGTGTGGCCGCTCACGGGCGTCGCGGCCGACGAGGTCGCGGACCGGCCGGCGCTCGCGGTGAAGATCGAGAACGCGCCCCAGGCGCGCCCGCAGACGGGGCTCGAGCAGGCCGACGTCGTGTGGGAGGAGGTCGTCGAGGGCGGCATCACGCGCTTCGTCGCCGTCTACCACTCGCAGGTGCCCGAGAGCGTGGGCCCCGTCCGCTCGGTGCGGCCCATGGACCCGGCGATCGTCGCGCCGCTGCACGGCGTCCTCGCGTACACCGGCGGGCAGCAGCCGTTCATCGACGCCTTGGGTGCCGCGGGCGTCCAGTCGGTCGTCATGGACGAGGGCGACGACGGCTTCACGACCACGCGCGCGCGGCGCGCCCCGCACAACGTGTACGGCAGCCCGGAGGCGTTCTGGGCCCAGGCCGACGGCGACCGCACGTCCCCGCCGCCCGCGCAGCTCGTGTTCGCCCGCGAGCCCGGGACGGCGACCGCGACGGTCGCGGGCGACGCGGCGACCCGGCTCGACGTGCGTCTCACGCACGCGAGCCGCGCGGTGTGGGAGTGGGACGGCGGCGAGGGCCGCTACGTGCGCAGCGAGGGCGACCGCCCGGCCGTCTCCGCGGACGAGGTGCGGCTGTCGGCGACGAACGTCGTGCTGCTCGCCGCGACGATGGTGGACACGCGGTTCAAGGACCCGGCGGGGGTGGCGGTCCCCGAGACGCAGCTCGTCGGGACGGGCAAGGGTGTCGTCGCGAGCGGCGGCAAGCAGGTCGCGGTGACGTGGTCCAAGGAGGGCGTCGAGGCCCCGCTCGTGCTCAGCGGCGCCGACGGGGCACCCGTCGAGCTCGAGCCGGGCACGTCGTGGATCGAGCTCGTGCCCACGGGGTCCGGGAGCTGGACGGTGGGCTGACCCTCCGCCGTCGGGCGGACGGCGTCCTCCCCACGGCGTACGTCCGCTCCGCCCCGAGGGGGACCGTCCGCCGCGCAGGTCGAGCCGCGGGGCCGACGCGCGGCAGGGGTCCCGGGCGGCACCGTGGAGTCATGGCAACCGTCGTCCCGCACCCCGTCCACCCGTCCCAGCCCCGCACCCCGTCGGAGGGCACCCCGCAGCGCCCGGCCCCCACCTCGCTGCCGCCGTCGTACGCGCCGCGCACGTCGCGCGACGACGAGCCGGGCGCCGCCCGATCGGCCGTCCCGGTCGTCGTCTCGGTCGGGCTCCTGTTCGGCCTCGCCGTCGCGGCGGCGTTCGTCGGCCGCGGCCTCCTCGAGATGCTGACGAGCCTCGTCGGCGGCTCCTGAGCCGCGGCGGTCAGAACGCGTAGCCGAAGCGTCCCCAGTCCGGGTCGCGCCGCTCGAGGAACGCGTCGCGCCCCTCGACGGCCTCGTCCGTCATGTACGCCAGCCGCGTCGCCTCGCCCGCGAAGACCTGCTGCCCCATGAGCCCGTCGTCCGCGAGGTTGAACGCGAACTTCAGCATCCGGATCGCCTGCGGCGACTTCGTCGCGATCACGCGCGCGTACTCGATCGCGAGCGCCTCCAGGTCCGCGTGGTCCGCGACCTCGTTGACCGCGCCCCACTCGAACGCGTCCTGCGCGGAGTACTCCCGCGCGAGGAAGAAGATCTCCCGCGCGCGCTTCTGGCCCACCTGCCGCGCGAGGTACGCCGAGCCGTAGCCCCCGTCGAACGACCCGACGTTCGCGTCGGTCTGCTTGAACCGCGCGTGCTCGCGGCTCGCGATCGACAGGTCCGCGACGACGTGCAGCGAGTGCCCGCCGCCCGCGGCCCAGCCGTTGACGACCGCGACCACGACCTTCGGCATGGTCCGGATGAGGCGCTGCACCTCGAGGATGTGCAGGCGCCCCGCGCGGCCCGGGTCGACGGCGTCGCGCGTGTGCACGTCCCCGCCGCCGTCGGGCGCGGTCGTGTACTGGTAGCCGGAGCGCCCGCGGATGCGCTGGTCGCCGCCCGAGCAGAACGCCCACCCGCCGTCCTTGGGCGAGGGCCCGTTGCCCGTGAGGAGCACGGTCCCGACGTCGGACGTCATGCGCGCGTGGTCGAGGACGCGGTACAGCTCGTCCACGGTGTGGGGCCGGAACGCGTTGCGCACCTCGGGCCGGTCGAACGCGACGCGGACCACGGGCAGGTCCCGCACGACGGCGCCGTCGGCGTCGCGCTCGACGCCGCGGTGGTAGGTGAGGTCGGTGAGCGCCTCGAAGCCGTCGACCTCGCGCCAGGCGCGGGGGTCGAACGTCTCGGAGACCTGGCGGGGGAGCGCGTGCTCCCGGCCGGCGGGGGCGCGCCTCGCGTCGTCGGGCACGGCGGGGGTGGGGTCGGTGCTGCTCACGCCCGCCACGGTAGCCGGTGGGCGAGCGGGCGGCGTGCGCGCGCCGGGGCGAGGCCGAGCACGAGCCCCGCTCCCACGACGAGCGTCCCGACGACCGACCGCGCGGTCGGCTCCTCGAACCCGAGCACGACCGACGCGACGAGCGCTGCCACGGGCAGCAGGCCCGCGAACAGCCCGGCGCGCGCGGGCCCGATCGTCGCGAGCCCGGAGTACCAGAGGAGGAACGCGACGGCCGTGACGACGACGGCGAGGTACGCGAGCGCGGCGAGCTCGGCGCCGTCGGGCACCGCGAGGAAGGGGCTCCCCGACACCTGCTGCCGCACGAGCCCGAGCACGGCGAGCTGCGGCACGGCGAGGACGCACGCGTAGGCGGAGACGCGCAGCGCGCCGAGCGTCGGCAGGAGGGGGACGGCGAGGAGCGAGAAGCACACCTCGCACGCGAGCGCGCCGAGCGCGAGCGCGACGCCGACGGGGTCGCCCGCGCCGCCGCCCTCGACGACCACGACCCCGGCGGTCACGACGACGGCGGCCGCGAGGGTGCGGACCGCGAGCCGTCGGGCCCGCAGCGCGCCCGCGGCCGCGAGGACGACGGGCGAGGCGCCCACGACGGCCCCGACGAGCGACGGGTCGGCGCGGCCCGCGCTCTCGACGACGAGGACGCTGAAGCCGACGAGCCCCGTGGCCGCGAGCGCGGTCAGGCGCCCGAGCGCGCGGGGCGAGGGGAGCACCCAGGGGACCCGGCGCACGGCGAGGACGGCGAGCAGGACGAGCGCGGCGACGGCGTAGCGCGCGGCCTGGCCGCCCAGCACCGGGAACCCGGCGAGGGCCGCGGACGCGACGAACGACGAGCCGACGATCGCCATGCCCGCGGCGCAGCGCAGGTCGCCGGTCCGCAGGCTGCCGGGACGCTCGGGTGCGGGTGTCATGCCTCGACGGTAGGAGCGTCGTGGACCAGGGTGCAGGGCCAGGTCGTGCCTGGTTCACTGGGCCAGATGACGACCCGGCTCGCGCCCGAGGCCCTGCTGCTCGTGCTCGGCCCGCGCCCCGCGCGCGACGTCGGCCGCTGGCTCCAGGACGGCCTGCGCGCGGCCGTCGTCGAGGGACGGGTCGCGGCGGGCACGGTCCTGCCGTCGGGCCGGGACGCGGCCGTCGCGCTCGGGCTCTCGCGCGGCACGGTGACGACGGCGGTCGACGTGCTCGTCGGCGAGGGGCTGCTCGTTTCCCGGCCGCGGTCGGGCGTCGTCGTCGCAGCGCTCCCCGCGGCGCCGTCCCCCCGGGGGGCGCCGCCCGCACGGAGCCCGGGGACCGGGAGCACCCGGCACGGCACGGCGGGCCCCCGGCCCGTGAGCGTCGGGACCCCGGACCCGGCGCTGTTCCCCCGGGCGGCGTGGGCGCGCGCGGTCCGCGACGGCGTCCGCGGGCTCGCGGACGCCGACCTCGGCTACCCGGACCCCCAGGGGCTGCCCGCGCTGCGCGAGGCGCTCGCGGAGCACCTGCGCCGCAGCCGTGGCGCGCACGTGACCGCGCACGACGTCGTCGTGGTGAGCGGCGTCGCCCAGGCGCTCGCGCTGCTCGCGCGGCTGCTCGCCGCGGGCCGGGTGGCGCCCGCGCCGGGGTCAGGGCCAGGGGCAGGGGCAGGGGCAGAGCCCGTCACGGTCGCCGTCGAGGACCCGTCGTCGCGGGGCGCGCTCGAGCTCCTGCGCGACGCGGGGACCCGGCCCGCGGGCGTGCCCGTCGACGCCGACGGGCTCCGGACCGACCTGCTCCCCGAGGACGCGCGCGCCGCGCTCGTGACGCCCGCGCACCAGTTCCCGCTCGGCGTCGTGCTCGCGCCGGCCCGCCGTCGTGCGCTGCTCGCGTGGGCCGCCGCGGGGGACCGCCTCGTGCTCGAGGACGACTACGACGCCGAGCTGCGCTACGACCGTCGGCCCGTCGCGTCGGTGCAGCCCCTGGACCCCGAGCGGGTCGTGCTGCTCGGCTCCGTCTCCAAGCTCCTGTCGCCCGCGCTGCGGCTCGGCTGGGTCGTCGCGCCGCCGCGCGTCGTCGGGCCGCTCGTCGAGGCCAAGCGCCACGCCGACCTCGGCACGTCCGTCCCCGAGCAGGCGGCGCTCGCGGCGCTCCTCGGCTCCGGCGCGTACCAGCGGCACCTGCGCCGGGCCCGGGTCGTCTACCAGCGGCGGCGCCGCGCGCTGCTCGCCGCGCTCGGCGAGGCCCTGCCCGGCGTCACGGTCGGGGGCGTCGCGGCGGGTCTCCACCTCGTCGTCCCGCTCCCCGGCCCGGCGGCCGAGGACGCGGCGGTCGACGGGCTGCGCGCGGCGGGCGTCCCCGTCGAGCCCCTGAGCGGGACGGGCGTCGAGCGCGTCGAGCCGACCGAGCACGGCGTGGTCGTCGGCACGGCGCGCGTGCGCGAGCCCGACGTCGCGCGCGTCGTCGACGCGCTGCGGGCGGCGGGCGCGGGACGCCTGCCCGCCTGACGAGCGCCCGGCCGGTGCCCTACGGTGTGCGGGTGGGGACGACGCCGACCGAGACCGCCGACCGACGACCCGGACCGCGGCGCCAGGCGCGCGGTGTCGCGCGCCGGGACGCGATCGTCCGCGCCGCCGCGGACCTCATCCTCCAGGACGGCCCCGCGGCGGTGACCCACCGGGCCGTCGCGACGCGCGCCGACGTACCGCTCGCCGCCACCACCTACTACTTCACCGGCCTCGACGACCTCATGGGGGCGGCCGGCGAGCTCATCGTCACCGGGTGGGCGGAGCACGCGCACGGTGCCGCGGAGCGCGCGGCGCGTGGCGGGGACCGGGCCCGGGAGGACGCGCGCGTCCTCGTCGACGCGGTCCTGCCGCCCGGCGGGGAGAGCGAGCTGCGGGGCTTCTACGAGCACCTCGTCGGCGCGGGCCGCTACCCGGCGCTCGCCCGGGCCTACGGGAAGGGCCGGCAGGGGCTGGACGACGCCGTCGCGCAGCTCCTCGCCGTGCGAGGCCTCGGCCACGTCGCGGCGTCGCTCCTCGTCGCGGTCGTCGACGGCGCCGCCGTGAGCGCGCTGAGCGAGGGCCGTGACGCGCGCGCGCTCGCGGTCCGCCTCGTCGGCGAGCTCGTGGCACCCGGACCGCGCTGAGTCCGCGCCGCCGCCGGGTAGCCTCGCGGCCCATGACCCGACGCCCGTCCACCGCCCGACCCGCCCTGCGCGACCGTCTCGTCCCCGAGACCACGCGGACCCTCGTCTCGACCGTCGTCGCGCTCGTGACCGGTCCGGTCGTCGTGCTCCTCGCGGAGGGCCCGCTCGGCCTCGACGACCGGACCGTCCCCGTGGCGGCGGGCCTCCTCGTGTGGGTCGTGCTCGCCGGGCTCTCCTGCACGCTGACGTGCGTCGCGTTCGCCGGGCGCCGCGGCCCCGAGCTCGAGCGGGCCCTGCTGCGCGCGCACCCCGACGGGCGCGGCCGCGTCCGCACGCTGCTCCTCGGCGGCGGGTCGACGGCGTGGTCCGTCCAGTTCGCGGTCATGGCGCTGCTCGTCGGGTTCGCCCTGGCCCAGGGCGTCGCGTGGGCCGCGGCCCCCGCGCTGACCGTGCTCGGCGTCGCGGTCATCGTCGTGTCGTGGGTCGCGGTCCTCGTGTCCCACACCGTGCACTACGCCCGCCGCGACGTCGCGGCCGGCGACGGCCTCGGGTTCGCTTTCCCCGGCGAGGGACCGCGCGCCTACGCCGACTACGTGTACCTCGCGGCGGGCGTGAGCACGACCTTCTCGACCGCGGACGTCACGGTGCTCGACTCCGTCACGCGCCGGATGGTCACGACCCACGCCGTCGTCGCGTTCGCGTTCAACGCCGTGATCGTCGCGCTCGTCGTCGTGGTGCTCGTCAACGCGTGAGGGCCGACCGCCGCGCCTGCGCCCGCGGCCGCGCCCGCGCCGCGGGCCGACGACGACGCGTGGCATAGCCTGGGCGGGTGCCCGACTCCCGCGCCGTCGTCTACCGCACCCGACTCACCACCCGGTTCCGCGGGCTCGACGCGCGCGACGGCGTCCTCCTGCGCGGAGACGCCGGCTGGGGCGAGTTCTCGCCCTTCTGGGACTACGACGACGCCGAGTCCGCCTCCTGGCTGCGCGCCGCGCACGAGGCGGCCGACGACGGCTGGCCCGCCCCCGTCCGCGACCGGGTCCCCGTGAACGTGACCGTCCCGGCGGTCGAGCCCGACCGCGCCCGGGAGCTCGTCGCCGCGTCCGGCGGGTGCCGCACCGCCAAGGTCAAGGTCGCGCAGCGTGGGCCCGACGGCACGCTCGAACCCCTCGACGCCGAGGTCGCGCGCCTCGAGGCCGTGCGCGACGCGCTCGGACCGGGCGGTCGGGTGCGCGTCGACGCGAACGGCGCCTGGGACCCCGAGGAGGCGCTGCGCCGCCTCCCGCACCTCGACCGCGCGGCGGGCGGGCTCGAGTACGTCGAGCAGCCGTGCCCCGACGTGGCCGGTCTCGCGGCCGTGCGGCGCGGCCAGCGCGGCGACACCGCCGTGCCCGTCGCCGCCGACGAGTCGATCCGGCGCGCCGAGGACCCGCTCGCCGTCGTGCGCGCGGACGCGGCCGACGTCGTGGTGCTCAAGGTGCAGCCGCTCGGCGGCGTGCGCGCGTGCCTCGACCTCGCCGAGCAGGTGCGGCTGCCCGTCGTCGTGTCGTCGGCGCTCGAGTCGTCGGTCGGCATCGCCGCGGGCGTCGCGCTCGCCGCCGCGCTCCCCGCGCTGCCGTACGCGTGCGGCCTCGCGACCGTGAACCTGTTCGCCGCCGACGTCGTGCCCGCGCCGCTCGTGCCCGCCGACGGGGCCCTGCTCGTGACGCGTCCCGCACCGAGCGCGGAGGCGCTCGCCGCGACCGCGCCGGACCCGGAGACCGACCGACGGTGGCGCGCGCGCCTCGAGCGCGTCGCCGGCCTCGTGGCCACCGGGGGTGCGCGATGAGCGCCGCCCTCGACCCGCTGCTGGACGGCCTGGACGCGCAGCCGCCCGCGGTGCGCAGCGCGTTCGCGCTCGTGCACCGCCTCGCGCTCGAGGGCGTCGCGGACGTCGTGCTCGCCCCCGGCTCGCGCAGCGCGCCGCTCGCGTACGCGCTCGCGGCGGCGGCCGACCTCGGCCACCTCACGCTGCACGTGCGCGTCGACGAGCGCGCGGCCGGGTTCCTCGCCGTCGGGCTCTCGCGCGGCGCGGGCCCGCTCGTGCGCGGCGGCGTCGCGCTGCCCCGGGCCGTCGCGGTCGTCACGACGTCGGGGACGGCCGTCGCGAACCTGCACCCCGCGGTCCTCGAGGCGCACCACACGGGCGTCCCGCTCGTGCTCCTCACCGCCGACCGGCCGCACGAGCTGCGCGGCACGGGCGCGAACCAGACGACCCACCAGGCCGGGATCTTCGGCCCCGCGACGCGGTTCGCGGCGGACGTCCCGGCACCCGACGGACGCCCGGGCGAGGTCCGTGACCTCCTCGCCGTCACGGCGCGCGCGCTCGCCGAGGCCGTGGGCGCGCGCTCGGGGCACCCCGGCCCGGTGCACCTCGACCTCGCGTACCGCGAGCCGCTCGTGCCCGTCGGCCTGCCCGGCACTCCTCCCGACGTCGCGCTCGGTGGGCCCACCGCGCCCACCGCGCCCGACCCGGACCTTCCCGGTGTCCGCCCGGTCGTCGTCGTGCCGGCCGCCCCCGCGGCCGTGCCGACAGGCGTCGCGCCGGGCGACGTCACGGAGCCGCTCGGCACCCCCGTCGGCCCCATCGAGATGCCGGTCCCCGGCGAGCGGACGGTCGTCGTCGCGGGCGACGGCGCGGGCCCCGTCGCGCGCGACCTCGCCGAGGCGCGCGGCTGGCCGTTGCTCGCCGAGCCGTCGTCCGGGGCGGCGGGCGGCCGGCGCCTCGTCGTCGCGCACCCGCTCGTGCTCGGGGTCGACGCGCTCGTGGACGGCGTGGAGCACGTCGTCGTGCTGGGGCGGCCGACGCTCTCGCGGCCGGTGCAGCGGCTGCTCGGGCGCGGGGACGTCGCGGTGACCGTCGTGGCACCGGGCTCGCGCCCCTGGGCCGACGCCGCGCGCAACGCCTCGACGGTGCTCCCCGTGGTGCCCGCGGGGTGGCTCGAGCCCGCGCCCGCCACGGCCTGGGCCGAGCGGTGGCGGGCGGCGTCGGCCGCGGCGGCGGCCGTCATCAAGGCGGCGACCGACGGGGCCCGGACGGACGGCCCGAGCGTCGCGCGCGCGGTCGCCGCGGCGGGCGGCCCGGACGACCTGCTCGTGGTCGGCTCGTCGAGCCCGGTGCGCGACCTGGGCCTCGTGCTCGGCCTCGACGGGCCCGGCCCGCGCGTGCTCGCCAACCGCGGCCTCGCGGGCATCGACGGCACCGTGTCGACGGCGCTCGGCGCGGCCCTCGCGACGGGTCGTGGCCACCGGCGCACCCGCGCGCTGCTCGGCGATCTCACCTTCCTCCACGACGTCGGCGGGCTGCTGCGCGGACCCGACGAGCCGCACGCGGACCTCCAGCTCGTCGTCGTGAACGACGACGGCGGCGCGATCTTCGCGGGGCTCGAGCCCGGGGCGCTGGGGGAGTCGTCCGAGGGCGCGCACCGCACGTTCGAGCGCGTCTTCGCGACGCCGCACGGCGCGCACCTCGCGCCGCTGTGCGCGGGGTACGGGGTGGACCACCAGCTCGTCCAGGACGTCCCCTCGTTGCGGCACGCGCTCGCGGCGCCGAGCCACGGCGTCCAGGTCCTCGAGGTGCGCGTCGGGCGCGCGGATCGCCGTCGCGAGGGCCTGGTCCTGGCGGACGACGTCCGGGCGGCGGTGCGCGCGGGGCTGTCCTCGGGCGGCTAGGGGCGCGGAAAAACTCGCAGCGGACTCCCAGGTTCGTTCAAGCGTCGTTCAAGCGCGGCGGTGTGAAGTAGTGGGCAGAAGAAGGAGGCCCACCATGACGAACACCCCGGGCACCGAGCCCACCCCCGTCCCGACGCCCGACGCCACGCAGCCGCTGCCGGCCGCGACCGCGGGCGAGCAGGCACCGGCCCAGCCGTCGGCGCACCCGACCGGCCACCCGACGCAGCCGCTCCCGCCGCACCCCGTGCAGCACCTCACGACGCCGCAGCCCGCCCCGACGGGCCACGCCACCGCACCCGCGGGGCACACGCCCGCCACGCCGCCGGCGAACCCGTACGCGCGACCCGCGCAGGGCGCGCCCGGCGCGCACACGCCGTCCGGCAGCTTCGGCCCGCCGCCCGCACCGCCGGCCCCGGCCACCGCCGGGGAGAGCGGCGCCCCGCAGCGCCGCCGCACCTGGGTGCCGGTCGTCAGCGCCGCGGCCGCCGCGGCGCTCCTCGCGAGCGTCGGCACCGCCGGCCTCACCGGCGCGTTCGGCGCCGACCAGGACTCCGCGTCGCTCGCCGACGTCGGCCAGCAGCACGAGACGTCGGCCGCGCCCGTCGCCGACTCGTCGTCGCAGAACCCCGACTGGGAGGCCGTGACCAAGGCCGTCGCGCCGTCGGTCGTGGCGATCCAGGTCCAGACCCCGCAGGGCGGGGCCGAGGGCTCCGGCGTCATCATCGACGACAAGGGCCACGTGGTGACGAACAACCACGTGGTGTCCGGCGCCGAGAACGACACGGTCCAGGTCACGCTCAGCGACGGCCGCCTGTTCGACGCGAAGATCGTCGGGCTCGACCCGGCGACGGACCTCGCCGTCGTGCAGCTTGTCGACGCCCCCGACGACCTCCAGCCCGCGACGCTCGGCGACTCCGACGACGTGACCGTCGGCGAGTCGGTCCTCGCGGTCGGCAACCCGCTCGGCCTCGCGAACACGGCCACGACCGGCATCGTGTCGGCCGTCGACCGCCCGGTGTCCGCGTCCGGCGAGGGCGGCGGCACGTCCGTCGTCACGAACGCGATCCAGATCGACGCCGCGATCAACCCGGGCAACTCCGGCGGCCCGCTGTTCGACGCGCAGGGCCGTGTCATCGGCATCACGTCGTCGATCGCGACGCTGTCGAGCGGCGGTGGCCAGTCCGGCTCGATCGGCCTCGGGTTCGCCATCCCGGTGAACCTCGCCAAGACGATCGGTCAGCAGCTCGTCGACAACGGGACCGCGGAGCACGCGTTCCTCGGCGTGACGCTCGCCGACGCGACCGCGACGGCCGACGGCGTGACGCGCCGCGGCGCCGAGGTCCAGGAGGTCACCGACGGCTCGCCGGCCGCCGACGCGGGCATCCGCTCGGGCGACGTCATCGTCGCCATCGACGGCCACCCGGTCGGCGGGGCGGAGTCGCTCACGGCGTTCGTGCGCGAGCGGGCCGCGGGCGCCGAGTCGAAGCTCACCGTCGTCCGCGACGGCAAGACGCTCGAGCTCGACGTCACCCTCGCGACGCGCCCGGCGGACGACGAGACCACCGGCCAGGGGTCGCAGGGCGGCCAGGGGCAGACGCCGGGCCAGGACGGCCAGGGGCAGCTCCCCGGCCAGGGTGACCAGGGCGGCCAGCAGGGCGACCAGGGTCAGCAGGGCGACCCGACCGACCCGGGCAACGTCCCGAACCCGTTCGACTGGTTCTTCGGCGGCCAGGGCTGACCCGGCCCCGCACCCCGTCCCGCCACCTCCTCTGACCGTGGCGGGACGGTGGGCCGTCGGGGACGTCCCCGCCTCGGCGGCCCACCGCACCGAGCGGCCGGCACGGAACTCCGTGCCGGCCGCTCGTCGTCGTCCGGGGGCGTGTGCCGTGCGGGGCTGGCCGTGCGGGACCGGCGCGTCAGGCGCCGAGCGCGTAGCGCATCGGCTCGAGCTTCGCCTCGGACTCGGCGACCTCGGCCGCCGGGTCGGACGCCGCGACGATGCCGCACCCGGCGAAGAGCCGCACGGAGCGCGGGTCGGTGCCCGACAGCTCGGCCGAGCGCAGCGCGATGCCCCACTCGCCGTCGCCGTCGGCGCCCAGCCACCCGACCGGGCCGGCGTACCGTCCGCGGTCCATGCCCTCGATCTCGCGGATGAGGTCGCGCGCGACGACCGTCGGCGTGCCGCACACCGCCGCGGAGGGGTGCAGCGCCGCCGCGAGCGCCAGGCTCGTCGGCCCGGCCGCGGCGCCGCCCGACGTCCCGGGCGCGCTCGCGCCGCGCGCGAGGACGGCCGTCACGTCGGACGCGAGGTGCATGACGTTCGGCAGGTGCAGCACGAACGGGGAGTCGGGGACGTTCATGGACGAGCAGAAGGGGGCGAGCGCCTGCGCGACGGACCGGACGGCGTACTCGTGCTCCTCCAGGTCCTTCGACGACCGGGCGAGCTGTGCGGCCCGCAGGAGCGCCTCGTCGTCGGACAGGCCGCCGCGCCGGATCGTGCCGGCGAGCACGCGGGACGTCACGAGGCCCTTCTCGCTGCGGACGAGCAGCTCGGGGGTCGCGCCGACGAGCCCGTCGACCGAGAACGTCCAGCACGCCTCGTAGGCGGAGGCGAGGCGCGCGAGCAGCCAGCGCGGGTCCACGGGCTCGCTCGTGTGGGCGACGACGTCGCGCGCGAGCACCACCTTCTCCAGCGCGCCCGAGCGGATGCGCTCGACGCCCTCCGCGACGACGGCGGCCCAGTCGTCGGCGCCGAGCGCGCCGTCGTGCCAGGCCACCTCGCCCGGCGCGCGCACGGGCTCGCGCGGCGTGCGGCGCAGGGCGTCCGTGGGGGAGGAGGACAGGGAGCCGGCGGTGTCGACCGTCGTGAGCCACGCGTGGCCGTCACGTCGCCCGACGACGACGCGCGGCACGACGAGGACCCCGCCGGCCCGCACCGGGTCGTGCGCGTCGTCGCCCGGCGCGGAGTCGTCGAACGCGAACGAGCCGAACGCGACGGGGCCCGTGCCGGGCAGGCCCACCTCGTCGCGCACGACCGCGCGCGCGAGCGTCTCGTGCCACGCGGCCTCGGCGTCGGCGAACCGGCCGGGGCCCCACGTCTCGAGCCGCAGAGCCTCGCCCCAGCCGACGATCCCGTCGCCGCGGCGCACCCACGCGAGGGGCCGCGTGTCCGGCAGGAGGTCGACGAGGGCGTCGAGACCGCCGGGCAGGTCGGGGATCCGGGTGGTCCTCACGACCAGCGGGTGGGGCTGTGCGGCCGTGGCCGACGGTTCTGCGCTCATCGCCTCCCAGCGTAAGCCGCGGCGGTGCGACCCGGGCGCGGGGACGTGGAAGCATGGGCGCCATGCCCCGTGCCAACCTGGACAAGAAGCCCTCCGAGGTCGCGTCGATGTTCGACGGGATCGCCTCCCGGTACGACCTGACCAACGACATCCTGTCGCTCGGGCAGGACCGCGCGTGGCGCCGGGCGACGGTCCGCGCGGTCGGTGCGCTGCCGGGCGAGAAGGTCCTGGACCTGGCGGCCGGGACGGGCACGTCCTCGGAGCCGTTCGCCGACGACGGCGTGCGCGTCGTCCCGTGCGACTTCTCCATCGGCATGCTCCAGGTCGGCAAGGAGCGCCGCCCGGACCTCCCGTTCGTCGCCGGGGACGCGACGCGGCTCCCGTTCGCGGACGGCACGTTCGACGCGGTGACCATCTCGTTCGGGCTGCGCAACGTCGTCGACACCGAGGGGGCGCTGCGCGAGATGCTGCGCGTCGTGCGGCCGGGCGGGCGCGTGGTGATCTGCGAGTTCTCGACCCCCACGTGGGCGCCGTTCCGCGTCCTGTACCAGGAGTACCTGGTCCAGGCGCTGCCGCGCATCGCCTCGGCGGTGACGCGCGAGGGCGGGTCGTACGAGTACCTCGCCGAGTCGATCGCCGCGTGGCCGGACCAGCAGGGCCTGGGTCGTCTCCTGCTGCGCGCGGGCTGGGAGAAGGTCGCCTACCGCAACCTCTCCGGCGGGATCGTCGCGCTGCACCGGGGCGTGCGCCCGGCCTGACGCCACACCAGGACGAGGCCCCGCGCGTGCTGCGCGGGGCCTCGTCGTCGATCCCGGCGGCGTGCTGCTGCGTCGGCGCGCGTGCGCGTCCCTGACCTGGGGCGACGGTGCTCCGGGCGGGCGCGGACGCGCGGGAGGCTAGGCCATCGCGGCGCCGGCCCCCTTGCCCGCGAGTCCTCGTCCCCAGGGCCGGTCGTCGCCGGGTGCCAGGACCTTCGTCACAGGATCTCCCAGGGAAGGGTCGCCTTGCTACACATCTCCCGTCCGGAGTGACTAGAGTGGCGGTGTCCATTGTGACCGACTTCACAAGGACTGTGGGTGCATCGTGTCCCGAGCCGGGTCACGGTGGAGCACCGCACGAGGACCGAGACGACGGGACGGCGAGGTGAGCACGGTGGGCGCGAGGCTCGACGACGCCGACGTGATCGTCGTGGGCGCCGGCCCGGCCGGCTCCGCGGCCGCCCACTACTGCGCCGCCGCGGGCCTGAGCGTCCTCCTCCTCGAGAAGTCGGCGTTCCCGCGCGACAAGATCTGCGGCGACGGCCTGACGCCGCGCGCGGTCGCCGAGCTCGTGCGCATGGGCGTCCCCACGCGCGCCGAGGACGGCTGGATCCGCAACCGCGGGCTGCGCGTCGTCGCGAGCGGCCGCTCGTGGGAGCTCGCGTGGCCGGACCTCGCGTCCTACCCCAGCTACGGCATGGCCCGCGCGCGCCACTCGTTCGACCGCACGCTCGCCGAGCACGCGCAGCGCACCGGCGCCAAGCTGCTCGAGCGCACCGCCGTCACCGGCCCCGTCCTCGACGAGCGCACGGGCCGCGTCGTCGGCGTCACGGCGCGCCCCGTCGACGAGAAGGGCCGGCGCGCCGGGGACGAGGTCACCTACCGGGCGCCCGTCGTCATCGCGGCCGACGGCGTCTCGTCCCGCTTCGCGCTCGCCCTCGGCCTCGCGCGGCGCGAGGACCGCCCGATCGGCGTCGCCGTCCGGACCTACTTCCGCACGCCCCGCCACGACGACCCGTGGATGGAGTCCCACCTCGAGCTGTGGGAGGGCAAGCCCCGCGAGTCGAACCTCCTGCCGGGGTACGGCTGGATCTTCTCGCTCGGCGACGGCACGGCGAACGTCGGCCTCGGCTCGGTGAGCTCGACGCCCGCGCGGCAGTCCGCGGCGAACGTCGACTACAAGGACCTGTTCGCCACCTGGATGCGCAACGCGCCCGCCGAGTGGGAGTTCACGGAGGAGAACCGGCTCGCCCCGGTGCGCGGCGCGGCGCTGCCCATGGGCTTCAACCGCACGCCGCTGTACACGCGCGGCGTGCTGCTCGTCGGGGACTCGGGCGGCATGGTCAGCCCCTTCAACGGCGAGGGCATCGCCTACGCGATGCAGGCCGGGCGGGCGGCGGCCGACGTCGTCGCCCAGTCGCGCGCGCGGCTCACCGACGGCGGTCGCGAGCGCGCGCTGCAGACGTACCCGCGCCTCATGCGGCGCGAGCTCGGCGGCTACTACACGCTCGGCCGGTACTTCGTGAAGCTCATCGAGCACCCCGAGATCATGCGGATCTGCACGCGCTACGGGCTCCCGCGCCCGGTCGTCATGCGGTTCGTGCTCAAGCTCCTGTCGGACTGCTACGAGCCCCGCGGCGGTGACTGGGTCGATCGCGTCATCGCCGGGCTGACCAGGGTGGTGCCATCGTCATGAGCCCACGAGGTGGGCCGGCACCCGCGCACCGCGCAGCGCCGGCACTCGCACCACCTGACCGCGGACCCGGACGACGTCGTCCGGGGAGACCCGTCCCGAGCCCCCACTCGAGGAGTCGACGATGACCAACCCGTACGTCCCGCTGCTCGTCCTCATGGGCGTGGCCGCCGTGCTGGCGCTCGGCGGCGTCGCCGCGAGCGCGGTCATCGGCCCCAAGCGGTACAACCGCGCCAAGCTCGACGCCTACGAGTGCGGCATCGAGCCCACGCCCCACGCCGTCGGCGGCGGGCGCTTCCCGATCAAGTACTACCTCGTCGCGATGACGTTCATCGTCTTCGACATCGAGGTCGTCTTCCTCTACCCGTGGGCCGTCGACTTCGCGACGCTCGCGACGTTCGGGCTGGTGGCGATGCTCGCGTTCCTCGCGCTCATCACCGTCCCGTTCGTCTACGAGTGGCGCCGCGGCGGCCTTGAGTGGGACTGACGGTGGCACCCAGCGGGGGCCCCGGCGGGCACCGGCGAGAGAACTAGGAGAGACACCATGGGGATCGAGGAAGCTCCCTCGGGCTTCTTGCTCACCACGATCGAGGACCTCGCGGGGTACCTGCGCAAGGCGTCGCTGTGGCCCGTGACCTTCGGCCTCGCGTGCTGCGCCATCGAGATGATGGCGGCGGGCGCGTCGCGGTTCGACCTGTCGCGCTTCGGCATGGAGGTCTTCCGCGCGTCGCCGCGCCAGGCGGACCTCATGATCGTGGCCGGGCGCGTGAGCCAGAAGATGGCGCCGGTCGTGCGGCAGGTCTACGACCAGATGAGCGAGCCCAAGTGGGTCCTGTCCATGGGCGTGTGCGCGTCGAGCGGCGGCATGTTCAACAACTACGCGATCGTCCAGGGCGTCGACCACGTCGTCCCGGTGGACATCTACCTGCCCGGCTGCCCGCCGCGGCCGGAGATGCTCATCAACGCGATCCTCGCGCTGCACGACCAGATCCAGCACGAGCCGCTCGGCGTGAACCGCAAGGAGGCGGCGCGCGCCGCCGAGGCGGCGGCGCTCGAGGCGACGCCCACGTTCCAGATGAAGGGGCTGCTGCGGTGACGGACGAGAAGAGCGGCGCCGGCACGCCGGTGCCGCAGCCGGAGGAGGTGAACGGCCCCCGGTCGGCCGACCTCGTGACCGGTGCCGGGTCGCCCCGCACGCTCGAGGTCGTCGAGGTCCGCGAGGGCATGTTCGGCGTCCACGGCTCGGGCGACACGTCCGGCTACGGCGGCCTGGTGCAGCCCGTCGCGATGCCGGGCGCGAGCGCCCGTCCGTACGGCGGCTGGTTCGACGAGGTCGTGGACGTCCTCGCGGAGGTGCTCGAGACGTCCGGCGTCGGGTTCGACGCCGCGGTCGAGCGCGTCGTCGTCGACCCGCCCGGCGCGCACGCCGAGCTGACGCTGCACGTGCACCGCGACCACCTCGTCGAGGTGTGCCGGGCGCTGCGCGACGACCAGGACCTGCGCTTCGAGCTGAGCCTCGGCGTGAGCGGCGTGCACTTCCCGCACGACGTCGGCCGCGAGCTGCACGCCGTCTACCACCTGACCTCGATCACCCACGGCCGGCGGCTGCGGCTCGAGGTGTCGGTGCCCGACGCGGACCCGCACGTGCCGACCACGACGTCCGTCTACCCCACGAACGACTGGCACGAGCGCGAGACGTGGGACTTCTTCGGCATCGTCTTCGACGGCCACCCGTCGCTCGCGCGCATCGAGATGCCCGACGACTGGCCGGGCCACCCGCAGCGCAAGGACTACCCGCTCGGCGGGATCCCCGTCGAGTACAAGGGCGCGACCGTGCCCCCGCCCGACACGAGGAGGTCGTACTCGTGAGCACGCACACCACCGGCGCCCCCGGCGGCGCCCCGCACGCCACCCGTCCGCCCGTCGGCGACTTCGACCCCGGCGTCCCGAGCTTCGAGGCGTCCGGCGGCGACTGGGCCGAGATCGCGGAGAGCGCCGTCGCGGCCGCCGCGCTCGGCGAGGAGCGCATCGTCGTCAACATGGGTCCGCAGCACCCGTCGACGCACGGCGTGCTGCGCCTCATGCTCGAGATCGACGGCGAGACGGTCACCGAGGCGCGCTGCGGCATCGGCTACCTGCACACGGGCATCGAGAAGAACATGGAGTTCCGGACGTGGACGCAGGGCGTCACGTTCTGCACCCGCATGGACTACCTCGCGCCGCTGTTCCAGGAGACGGCGTACTGCCTCGCGGTCGAGAAGCTCCTCGGCATCACGGACGACGTGCCCGAACGGGCGAGCGTCATCCGCGTGCTGATGATGGAGCTCAACCGCATCGCGTCCCACCTCGTGTGCCTCGGCACGGGCGGCAACGAGATGGGCGCGACGACCGTCATGACCATCGCGTTCACCGCGCGCGAGGAGATCCTGCGGATCTTCGAGGCGGTCACGGGGCTGCGCATGAACCACGCGTACGTCCGCCCGGGCGGCGTCGCGCAGGACGTGCCGCCGGACCTCGTCGAGCAGGTGCGCCGGGCGGACCCGCTCGTGCGCCGCTACCTCGGCCAGCTCGGCGACCTCATGCTCGCCAACCCCATCTTCAAGGGGCGCCTCGTCGGGGTCGGGCACCTCAACCTCGCGGGCTGCATGGCGCTCGGCGTCACCGGCCCGGTGCTGCGCTCGACGGGCCACCCGTACGACGTGCGCAAGGCCGACCCGTACTGCGGCTACGAGACGTACGACTTCGACGTCCCGACCGCGACGGGCGCCGACTGCTACGACCGCGTCGTGCTGCGGCTCGAGGAGTGCTACCAGTCGCTGCACATCGTCGCGCAGTGCCTGGACCGCCTCGAGGCGACGGCGGGGCAGCCCGTCATGGTCGGCGACCGCAAGATCGCGTGGCCCGCGCAGCTCGCGATCGGGAGCGACGGCCAGGGCAACTCGCTCGAGCACATCAAGGAGATCATGGGCTCCTCGATGGAGGCCCTGATCCACCACTTCAAGCTCGTCACCGAGGGCTTCCGGGTCCCCGTGGGGCAGGCGTGGCAGACCGTGGAGCACCCGCGCGGCGAGCTCGGGGTGCATCTCGTGTCCGACGGCGGCACCCGCCCCTACCGGGCGCACTTCCGCGACCCGTCGTTCAACAACCTCCAGGCCGTGGCGGCGATGTGCGAGGGCGGCCAGGTGGCCGACGTCGTGGTCGCGGTCGCGTCCCTGGACCCCGTGCTGGGAGGGGTGGACCGATGACCATCGACGCCGGACCTGCGACGGACGGGACGCCCGCCGGGCGCTCCCGCCCCGGGTACGACGCGGAGACGACGGCGCGGCTCGCCGCCGACGCCGCGCAGATCGTCGCGCGCTACCCCGAGTCCCGCTCCGCGCTGCTGCCGATGCTGCACCTCGTGCAGTCCGAGGACGGCTACGTGTCGCGCGACGGCATCCTGTTCTGCGCGGAGCAGCTCGGGCTCACCGCGGCGGAGGTCTCCGCCGTCGCGACGTTCTACACGCAGTACAAGCGCCACCCCAACGGCACCTACACCGTGGGCGTCTGCACGAACACGCTCTGCGCGATCATGGGCGGCGACGCGATCTTCGACGAGCTGTCGGACCACCTCGGCGTCGGGCACGACGAGACCACCGAGGACGGCGCGATCACGCTCGAGCGCGTGGAGTGCAACGCGGCCTGCGACTACGCGCCCGTGATGATGGTCAACTGGGAGTTCTTCGACAACCAGACCCCCGGCAGCGCGACGGACGTCGTGGACCGGCTCCGCGCCGGCGAGCCCGTCGCCCCGACGCGCGGCGCGGCGAGCGTGTGCACGTTCAAGCAGATGAGCCGCGTGCTCGCCGGCTTCCCCGACGGCCGCGCCGACGAGGGCGTCGGCGCGGGCGAGCCCACCCTCGCCGGCCTGCGGCTCGCGCGCGAGCACGGCTGGACCGCCCCGACCGCTGAGACGGACGGCGAGGCGGCCCCGGACGGCGGCGCCCCCGCCGGCGGTGCGCCCGACGCCGGCGAGGCGCAGTCGAGCGCCGAGCGGAAGCCGACGACCGACGCCGACGTCGACCCCGGCGGCAAGGCCGAGTCGCCCGGCACGAAGCCCGACCCGTCGAAGGGAGCGGACGCATGAGCGAGCAGCAGAGCACCGAGACCCGCCCGGCGCCGGACCCGCTGACCCCGGTCCTGTCGGACACGTGGGACGCGGACCGGTCCTGGACGCTCGCGTCCTACCTGGACCGCGGCGGCTACGCGGGCCTGCGCGCCGCGCTCGGGCAGGACCCGGGCGACGTCGTCGCGACGGTCAAGGCGTCCGGCCTGCGCGGCCGTGGCGGCGCCGGGTTCCCCACGGGCATGAAGTGGGGCTTCCTGCCCGCGCCCGACGGCGGCCCGCGCTACCTCGTCGTCAACGCGGACGAGTCCGAGCCGGGCACGTGCAAGGACATCCCGCTCATGCTCGCGAGCCCGCAGGCGCTCGTCGAGGGCGTCGCGATCACGTCGTACGCGATCGGGTGCCGGCACGCCTTCATCTACGTGCGCGGCGAGGTGCTGCACGTGTACCGCCGCCTGCTGCGCGCGGTCGAGGAGGCGTACGAGGCGGGCTACCTCGGCAAGGACGTGCTCGGGTCGGGCTTCGACCTCGACGTCACCGTCCACGCCGGGGCCGGCGCGTACATCTGCGGCGAGGAGACGGCGCTGCTCGACTCGCTCGAGGGCCGCCGCGGGCAGCCGCGGCTCAAGCCGCCGTTCCCCGCGGTCGCGGGCCTGTACGCGCGCCCGACGGTCGTCAACAACGTCGAGTCGATCGCGAGCGTGCCGTCGATCGTCGCGCGCGGCGCGGACTGGTTCACCTCGATGGGCACGGAGCGCTCGGCCGGCGTCGGCCTGTTCTCGCTCTCCGGGCACGTGACGCGGCCGGGGCAGTACGAGGCCCCGCTCGGCACGACGCTGCGCGAGCTGCTCGACCTCGCGGGCGGGATGCGCGGGGGCAAGGCGCTGAAGTTCTGGACGCCGGGCGGCTCGTCGACGCCGCTGTTCACCGACGCGCACCTCGACACCCCGCTCGACTACGAGTCGGTCGCCGCGGCGGGCTCGATGCTCGGCACGCGCGCGCTCCAGCTCTTCGACGAGACGACGTGCGTCGTGCGGGCCGTGAGCCGGTGGACCGACTTCTACGCGCACGAGTCGTGCGGCAAGTGCACGCCGTGCCGCGAGGGCACGTACTGGATGAAGCAGGTCCTGGCGCGCATCGAGGCGGGCCAGGGCACGGAGGCCGACCTCGACCTGCTCCTCGACACGTGCGACAACATCCTGGGCCGCGCGTTCTGCGCGCTCGGCGACGGCGCCACGTCGCCCGTCACGAGCAGCATCGCGCTGTTCCGCGACGAGTACGAGGCGCACATCACGGAGCACCGCTGCCCGTTCGACCCGGCGGCCTCGGCGCTCTTCGACTACACGCCCCGCCCGGCCCGCGTCCTGACGGCAGGAGTGCACTGATGACGACCACGACCCCCGCCCCGGGCACCGGCTCCTCGGCCGTCGCGCCCTCGGGCGGCGCGGCCAAGCCCCCGGCCCCCGCGGACCAGGTGACGTTCACGATCGACGACATCGAGATGTCGGTGCCCAAGGGCACGCTCGTGATCCGCGCGGCCGAGCAGATCGGGATCCAGATCCCGCGGTTCTGCGACCACCCGCTGCTCGAGCCCGCCGGGGCGTGCCGCCAGTGCCTCGTCGAGGTCGCGGCGCCCGACCGCGAGGGCAACGTGCGGCCCATGCCGAAGCCGCAGGCGTCGTGCACGCTCGAGGCGACGCCGGGCATGGTGGTGAAGACCCAGCGCACGAGCCCGGTCGCCGACAAGGCGCAGCACGGGATCATGGAGCTGCTGCTCATCAACCACCCGCTCGACTGCCCGGTGTGCGACAAGGGCGGCGAGTGCCCCCTGCAGAACCAGGCGATGAGCAACGGGCGCGCGACCAGCCGGTTCGTCGACGTCAAGCGCACGTTCCCCAAGCCGATCGCCGTCTCGACGACGATCCTGCTCGACCGCGAGCGCTGCGTCCTGTGCCAGCGGTGCACGCGCTTCTCCCAGGAGATCGCGGGAGACGCGTTCATCGACCTGCAGAAGCGCGGCGCAGCGCAGCAGATCGGCCGGTTCGACGAGGCCGTGCTCGACTTCGCGCCGCCCGCGGGCGAGGCGCCGGGCGACCGCCCGGTGGGTCTGGCCCTGGAGGACGAGGCGGGCCTCCCGTTCGCGTCGTACTTCTCCGGCAACACCGTGCAGATCTGCCCGGTCGGCGCGCTCACGGGGGCGGCCTACCGCTTCCGGTCGCGCCCGTTCGACCTGGTCTCGACGCCGTCGGTCGCCGAGCACGACTCGTCCGGGTCGGCGATCCGCGTCGACCACCGCCGGGGTGTCGTGCTGCGCCGCCTCGCGGGCCAGGACCCGCTGGTCAACGAGGAGTGGATCACCGACCGGGACCGCTTCGCCTTCACGTGGCAGTCCGCGCCGGACCGCCTCACGCACCCGCTCGTGCGCGACCGCGAGGTCGCGCCCGACGGCACGGTCACGCGCGGCGAGCTGCGCCCGGCCTCGTGGGCCGAGGCGCTCGAGGTCGCGGCCGACGCCCTGACCCGGGCCCGCGACGCGGGCGGGGTCGGCGTCCTGCCGGGCGGGCGGCTCACGGTCGAGGACGCCTACGCGTACGCCAAGCTCGCGCGCACGTGGCTGCGCACGAACGACGTCGACCACCGGGCCCGCGCGCACAGCGCGGAGGAGGCGGACTTCCTCGCGCACGCCGTGGCCGGCACGGGTCTCGGCGTGACCTTCCCCGACCTCGAGAAGGCCCCCGCGGTCCTGCTCGTCGGCCTCGAGGCCGAGGAGGAGGCGGGCGTCGCGTTCCTGCGCCTGCGCAAGGGCGCGCTGCGGCACCGGGTCCGCGTGTTCTCCGTGGCGCCGTTCGCGTCGCGCGGCGTGCAGCGCATGCACGGCACGCTGCTCCCCGCCGCCCCGGGCACCGAGGCCGAGTGGCTTGACGGCATCGCCGCGGGCGACCGGGTCCGCACGCTCGACGAGGCGAGCGGCACCGACGACGTCCTCGCCGACGCGAGCGACGCGCTCCGCCAGCCGGGGGCGGTCGTCCTCGTGGGCGAGCGGCTCGCCGCGACGCCCGGCGGGTACAGCGCGCTGCTGCGCGCGGTCGCCGCGACCGGCGCACGCCTCGCCTGGGTGCCGCGCCGAGCGGGCGAGCGGGGCGGCGTCGAGGCGGGCACGCTGCCCAACCTCCTGCCGGGCGGACGCCCGGTCGCCGACGCCGCGGCCCGCGTGGACGTCGCGACCGTGTGGGGCGCGGCGACGACCGAGGACCACCCCGCGGGGCTGCCCACGGCCCCGGGCCGCGACCTGGGGGAGATGCTCGACGCGCTCTCGGTCGGCCAGCTCGCGGGCGTCCTCGTGGGCGGGCTCGAGCTCGACGACCTGCCCGACCCGGCGCACGCGCGCCGCGCGCTCGAGGCGGCGGACGTCGTCGTCTCGCTCGAGGTGCGGCGCTCGGCGGTGACGGAGTACGCCGACGTCGTGCTCCCGGTCGCGCCGCCCGTGGAGCGGGCCGGGGCGTTCGTCAGCTGGGAGGGGCGCGTGCGCCCGTTCCCGGCCGCGCTCGCCTCGACCGCGATGCCCGACCACCGCGTGCTCGACGCGCTCGCGGACGCCGCCGGCACCCCGCTCGGCCTGCCGACGCTCGAGGCCGTGCGCGCCGAGCTCGAGCAGCTCGTGGGCGACGGCGCCTGGGACGGCGCGCGCGCCGCGGCGCCCACGGTCGACGCGACCGAGCCGCCCGCCGTCGCGCCGGGGACCGCGGTCCTCGCGAGCTGGCGCCTCCTGCTCGACGACGCGCGCGGCCAGGACGGCGAGCGGTACCTCGCCGGCACGGCCAAGCGCCCCGTGGCCCGCCTGTCGGCGGCCACGGCCGCCGCGGTCGACGTGTTCGACGGCGAGCTCGTGCGGGTCGTCACCGACCGGGGCGCGGTCACGCTCCCCGTGGTGGTGACCGACATGGTCGACCACGTGGTGTGGCTGCCGCTGCGCTCGCCGGGGTCGTCCGTGCACGCCACGCTCGGCGCGGTGCCGGGCGACCTCGTCCGGCTCGAGCCGGGGACCACCGACGGAGGGGAGGGCGCATGAGCGGCCTGCACGCGCTCCACGCGCTGGCCACCGAGACGCCGGCGGTGCCCGGCATCACGGCGAACTTCTCGCAGGACAACGGCTGGACGTACCTCGTCAAGGCCGTCCTCATCCTCGTCTTCCTGCTGACGAGCGTGCTCTTCGCGATCTGGTTCGAGCGCAAGGTCGTCGCCCGCATGCAGGTGCGGCCCGGCCCGAACTGGCACGGCCCGTTCGGCCTGCTGCAGTCGCTCGCCGACGCGATGAAGCTCCTGCTCAAGGAGGACATCACCGTCAAGGCGGCCGACAAGTTCGTCTACCTGCTCGCGCCGATGATCTCCGTGTTCTGCGCGCTCCTCGTGTTCGCGGTGATCCCGTTCGGGCCCGAGGTGCAGATCCCGTTCACGGACTACGTGACGCCCGCCCAGCTCACGGACTTCCCGGTCGCGACGCTCTACATCCTCGCGTGCGCGTCGCTCGGCGTGTACGGGATCGTGCTCGGCGGCTGGTCGTCCGGCTCGACGTACCCGCTGCTCGGGTCGGTCCGCTCGACGGCCCAGGTCATCAGCTACGAGCTCGCGATGGGCCTCTCGCTCGTCTCCGTCTTCCTCATGGCGGGGTCGATGTCGACCTCGCGCATCGTCGACTCGCAGACGCAGCTGTGGTGGTTCCTCCCGCTCCTGCCGGCGTTCGTCATCTACGTGATCTCCATGGTCGGCGAGACGAACCGCCTCCCGTTCGACCTCCCCGAGGCCGAGGGCGAGCTGGTGTCGGGGTACATGACCGAGTACTCGTCGATGAAGTTCGCGTGGTTCTTCCTCGCGGAGTACATCAACATGCTCAACGTCTCCGCGGTCGCGACGACGCTGTTCCTCGGCGGGTGGCGGGCCCCGTGGCCGCTCTCGGCGATCAACGACGGGATGTTCAACGAGGGCTGGTGGCCCATCCTCTGGTTCCTCGTCAAGGTCTGGGCCGTCATGTTCTTCTTCGTGTGGGTGCGCGGCACGCTGCTGCGCCTGCGCTACGACCAGTTCATGCGCTTCGGCTGGAAGGTCCTCATCCCCTTCGCGCTCGCGTGGCTCGTGCTGCTCGCCGTCGCCCAGGCCGTGCGCCAGTTCCTCGACGTGGACCTGCGCGTGTTCATCGGGATCGCGGTCGCGATAGCGCTCGTCGTCGTGGTCGTCGTCTGGTTCTGGCCCGAGAAGAAGGCGCCACCCGGCGCCGCTCCGCGCGCCGCGGGCACCGCGCCCGAGCCGTTCGACGCGTTCGCCGGCGGCTTCCCCGTCCCGCCGCTGCCCGGCCAGTCGCTCCCGCCCTCGCCGCGCCGTCGGGCCCTCGTGCCCGACGACGCGGGCGCGGCCAGGACGTCCGCACCGGGTGCCGGTGCTCCCCGCGACACACCGCACGACAAGGAGGTCGACCGTGGCTGACGACCAGAAGCCGGACCGGCCGGGCGAGTACGAGGTCCGCCGCCCGCAGGCGAAGGGCTTTCGCGAGCTCGTCGCGCCCGTCGCCGGGTTCGGCGTGACCTTCTCCTCGATGTTCCGGCCGACCGTGACGGAGCAGTACCCGCGCCAGAAGGTGCCGCCCAAGCCGCGCTACCACGGCCGGCACCAGCTCAACCGGTACCCCGACGGGCTCGAGAAGTGCATCGGGTGCGAGCTGTGCGCGTGGGCGTGCCCCGCGGACGCGATCTACGTCGAGGGCGCGGACAACGCCGACCTGCCCGACGGCGGCCACATGTCGCCCGGCGAGCGGTACGGCCGCGTCTACCAGATCAACTACCTGCGCTGCATCTTCTGCGGGCTGTGCATCGAGGCGTGCCCGACGCGCGCGCTGACGATGACCAACGAGTACGAGCTCGCCGGGCCGACGCGCGAGGGCATGATCTGGGAGAAGCAGGACCTGCTCGCGCCGCTGCGCGAGGGCATGCTCGCCGCGCCGCACCCGATGGTGCCCGGGACGTCGGACACCGAGTACTACCGCGGAGAGGTGAGCGGCCCGGTGGCCGAGCAGGTGGAGTGGGTGCGCGAGCACCGGCCGGACGACCCGACGCTCCCGCCGGAGCCGGCGGGCCGCGAGCCGGAGGTCCGGCGGGTCACGCAGCCGTCCGGCCGGTCCGCCCGTCCGTCGGCCCGGAAGGGCGCGCGGTGATCGGGGGCGGCGGCGAGGCGGTCCTCTTCTGGGTCCTCGCCCCCCTCATGGTGCTCGCGGCGCTCTCGCTGCTCTTCGCGCGCAAGGCGGTGCACGCCGCCATCGCGGTCATGTTCGTCATGGTCGACCTCGCGATCCTCTACATCGCGCAGGAGGCGCCGTTCCTCGGCGTCGTCCAGGTGGTCGTCTACACGGGCGCCGTGATGATGCTGTTCCTCTTCGTGCTCATGCTCGTCGGCGTCGACGCGTCGGACTCGCTCGTCGAGACGATCCGCGGCCAGCGCTGGATCGGCGTGCTGCTCGGGCTCGGGCTCGGGGCCGTGCTCGTCGGCGTCGTCTCGCAGGCGGCGTTCCCGCCCGCGGTCGGTCTCGAGGCCGCGAACGCGGTGACGAACCCGACGGCGCTCGCGCGCGTGCTCTTCGCGGACTACGTGTTCGCGATGGAGGTCGTGGGCGTCCTGCTCATCACCGCCGCGGTCTCGGCGCTCGTGCTCACGCACCGGCGCCGCCTCACCCCGAAGGTCGGCCAGCGCGAGCAGGCGGACGCGAAGGTCGCGGCCCTGCCCTCGGGCGGCCGGCTCACGCCGCTCGCCGCGCCCGGCGTCTACGCGCAGAACAACGCGATGGACACGCCGGCCCTCGACCCGCAGGGGCGGCCCATCGAGGAGTCGGTGTCCCGCATCCTGCGGATCCGTGGCCAGGAGCGCTCGGCCGGCACGATCCTCGAGGCGGAGCGCGACGTGCTCGTCGAGCACGAGCCGCACCGCGCCCTGCCCGCGCTGCGGGCCCAGGACGCGAACGAGCGCGTGGTGCAGGCCGCGACGGCCGAGCAGCCCGAGGGCGAGCCGCCCGCCGGCGACGTCGGGGGTCCCGACGACCCGGGCCGGTCCCGCGTGCCCGGCGCGACCCCGGGAGGAGAGGACTGATGGAGCTCACCCACTACCTCGTGCTGGCCGCGATCCTCTTCGCGATCGGCGCGGCGACGGTCCTGCTGCGCCGCAACGCGATCATCGTGTTCATGGGCATCGAGCTCATGCTCAACGCGACCAACCTCGCGTTCGTCACGTTCGCCCGCATCCACGGCGACGTGACCGGCCAGGTCCTCGCGTTCTTCGTCATGGTGGTCGCGGCGGCGGAGGTCGTCGTCGGCCTCGCGATCATCGTGTCCATCTTCCGCACCCGTCGGTCCGCCTCGGTCGACGACGTCAACCTGCTCAAGAGCTGAGGGGCCGGCACCGATGACGATGCTCCTTCCCGCCCTGCCGTCGGCGGGCGGACTGCTGACCGCGACCGACGTCGTGCCCGCGACCGAGACGGTCCCGGGCGCGTTCCTCGCCGCACCGCTGCTCGTGCTGCTCCCGCTCGTCGGAGCGGCGGTCCTGCTGCTCGCGGGCCGCCGCAGCGACCGCTGGGGCGCCTGGTTCGGCGTGCTCATGTCCGCCGCGGCGTTCGTCGTGGGCCTGGTCCTCTTCGTGTCGATGCTCGGCCTCCCGGTCGACGAGCGCGTCGTGGACTACCGGCTGTTCGACTGGATCGCGTCCGGCGGGCTCGACCTCGCCGTCGGGCTGCGGATCGACCCGCTGTCCCTGACCTTCGTGCTCCTCGTGACGTTCGTCGGGACGCTCATCCACGTCTACGCGGTCGCCTACATGGCGCACGACCGCGACCGGCGCCGGTTCTTCGCGTACCTCAACCTGTTCATCGCGGCGATGCTCGTCCTCGTCCTCGCCGACTCGTTCCTCCTGCTGTTCGTCGGCTGGGAGGGCGTGGGCCTCGCGTCGTACCTGCTCATCGGGTTCTGGAACCACAACCGGGCGTACGCGGTCGCGGCGAAGAAGGCGTTCGTCATGAACCGCGTGGGCGACATCGGCCTCATCGTCGCGATGATGCTCATGTTCGCGACGTTCGGCGCGCTCGACTTCAGCACGGTGTTCGCCCGCGTGCCGGAGGCCTCGACCGCGCTGCTCACGGCGACGGGCCTCGCGCTCCTGCTCGCGGCCTGCGGCAAGTCGGCGCAGTTCCCGCTCCAGGCGTGGCTCGGGGACGCGATGGCCGGCCCGACGCCGGTCTCCGCGCTCATCCACGCCGCGACCATGGTCACGGCGGGCGTCTACCTCGTCGTGCGGTCCGCGCCGATCTTCGAGGGCGCGCCGACGGCGCAGCTCGTCGTGGTGGTCGTGGGTGCGGTGACGCTGCTCTTCGGGGCGATCGTCGGCTGCGCGAAGGACGACATCAAGAAGGCGCTCGCCGCGTCGACCATGTCGCAGATCGGCTACATGATCCTCGCCGCCGGGCTCGGCCCGATCGGCTACGCGTTCGCGATCTTCCACCTCGTGACGCACGGCTTCTTCAAGGCCGGGATGTTCCTCGGCGCGGGGTCCGTCATGCACGGCATGGACGACCAGGTCGACATGCGCCGGTTCGGCGGCCTCGCGCGGTACATGAAGGTCACGTGGATCACCTTCATGATGGGCTGGCTCGCGATCCTCGGGATCCCGCCGTTCTCCGGCTTCTGGAGCAAGGACAAGATCATCGAGGCCGCGTTCGTCCCCGTCGACGGCGAGCCGTGGCGGGCGTGGGTCTTCGGCGGCGTGGCGCTGCTCGGCGCGGGGATCACGGCGTTCTACATGTCGCGCCTGTTCTTCATGACGTTCTCCGGTCGCCGCCGCTGGAACGACGGCAGCGGCTCCGTGGACGGCCTCGGCCCGCAGGACGGTCCCGTCCAGCACCCGCACGAGTCCCCGCGCCTCATGACGTGGCCGATGATCGTCCTCGCCGTCGGGTCGGTGGCCCTGGGCGGCATCCTCGCCGCGGGCTCGCGCTTCGTCACGTGGCTCGAGCCCGTCACGGGGCACGCCGAGCACCACGAGCCCGTGCTGCCCGTCTGGTCGCTCATCGCGCTGACGCTCCTGCTCGTCCTCGCGGGCGCGGCCCTCGCGTGGCGCCAGTACGCGATGTCGAGCGTCCCGGTCCGCGCCCCGCGCGGCTCCGTGCTCACGCGCGCGGCCCGCCGCGACCTGTACCAGGACGACGTCAACGAGACGGTGTTCATGCGTCCCGGCCAGTACCTCACGCGCTCGCTCGTCTATGCCGACAAGGAGATGGTCGACGGCGGCTGGATGGGCCTGGCGGGCCTCGTCGGCAAGGTGGGGGAGTGGCTCCGCGGGTGGCAGAACGGCTACGTGCGCTCGTACGGCGCGACGATGCTCGGCGGCCTCGTGGTCGTCGTCGCCGTCGTCCTCGCCCTGACCACCGGCTCCGCGAGCTGAGAGGGAGACACCCATGACCACCTCCGTCCCCTGGTTGTCCCTGCTCATCGCCTGGCCCCTGGTGGGTGCCGCGGCGGTGTGGTTCACGGCCGCGGCCCGCACACGCGGCGTCGGCGCGGGCGCGCTGCGTGCCGTGCGCGGCATCGCGCTCGGCGCGGCGCTCGTCGAGCTCGGCCTGCTCGTGGGCGCGTTCACGGCGTTCGACACGTCCGCGGCCGGCACCCACCAGCTCGCCGAGACGTACCGCTGGATCCCGCAGATCGGGGCGAGCTACGCGGTCGGCGCCGACGGCGTCGCGCTCGCGCTCGTCGCGCTGTCGGTGCTGCTGGTCCCGCTCGTCGTGCTCGCCGCGTGGAAGGAGCAGGACGGCGACGTCCGCCGCCTGCGCCACTACCTCGCGCTCGTGCTGCTCCTCGAGGCGTTCATGGTCGCGGTGTTCGTCGCGCGCGACGTGTTCCTCTTCTACGTGCTGTTCGAGGCCATGCTCATCCCGGTCTACTTCATGATCGGCGGGTTCGGCGTCGGGGCGCGGCGGCGCTACGCCGCGGTGAAGTTCCTGCTGTTCTCGCTCGCGGGCGGCCTGATCATGCTCGCGGCCGTCATCGCGCTCTACGTGCAGGTGCCGATCGACCCGGCCACGGGCGCGCGGCCCGAGGACGCGTTCCTCACGACGAACCTCGTGGGGTACTTCGCGGAGAACCCGATGCCGGTCACGATCGAGCGGCTGCTGTTCCTCGGCTTCTTCCTCGCGTTCGCCATCAAGGCGCCGCTCTTCCCCGTGCACACCTGGCTGCCCGACGCCGCGCAGCACGCGCCCGCAGGCACGTCCACGCTGCTCGTCGGCGTCCTGGACAAGGTGGGCACGTTCGGGATGCTCACGCTGTGCCTGCCGCTGTTCCCGAACGCGAGCAGGTGGGCGGCGCCCGTCGTCGTCGTGCTCGCCGTCGTGTCGATCCTGTACGGCGCGCTCATGGCGATCGGGCAGAGCGACCTCATGCGGCTCATCGCCTACACGTCGGTGTCGCACTTCGGGTTCATCGTGCTCGGCATCTTCGCGTTCACGTCGCTCAGCGTGTCCGGCTCGTCGCTCTACATGGTCAACCACGGGATCTCGACCGGGGCGCTGTTCCTCCTGGCGGGCTTCCTCGTCGCGCGGCACCCCGAGCGCTCGCAGCGCATCGCGGACTACGGCGGCCTGCAGAAGGTCGTCCCGGTGCTCGCGGGCACGTTCCTCGTGGCGGGCCTGTCCGCGCTGTCGCTGCCCGGCCTGTCGACGTTCGTCAGCGAGATCATGGTCCTCGTCGGGACGTTCGCGCGCAGCCCGTGGGCCGCGCTCGTCGCGGTGCTCGGCGTCGTGCTCGCCGCCCTCTACGTGCTGCTGACCTACCAGCGGATCTTCACGGGCGCCACGCGCGAGGGGCTCGACCGGCTCCCCGACCTGGGCGCGCGCGAGAAGTGGGTCGTCGCGCCGCTGCTCGTCGCCCTCCTCGTCCTCGGGTTCTACCCGGCGCCCGCGCTCGACCTCGTGCGCGAGCCCGCCGAGGTGACGCTCTCCGACCTCGCGGTCGCGGGCGTCGAGGACCCGCCGCGCTCCGACCCGTTCGCCGCGGGGACCGAGCAGGTCGCCTCCTCGAGCCAGGGCACGTCCGTCACTCGTAGCTCCGACGAAGGGAGCGAGTCGTGAACGACTCCTTCGTGGCCCCCACGGTCGACTGGCTGTACCTCGCCCCGGTCCTCGTCGTGCTCGGCGCCGGCGTCGTCGGCGTGCTCGTCGAGGCGTTCGTCCCGGCGCGCGTCCGGCGCACGGTGCAGGTCGTCCTGGCCCTGCTCGCGACCGCCGCGGCGCTCGCGCTCGTCGTCGTGCTGTGGCGCGACCCCGCCGTCCAGGGCACCGACGGCGCCGCCTACGGCGTGCGGGTGCTCGGCGGGTCGATGGTCATCGACCCCTTCGGGCTCGCGATCCAGGGGATCGTCGTGCTGCTCGCGTTCCTGGCGATCCTCGTGATCGCCGACCGGACGTCGACCGGCCAGGACGCGTTCGCGCCGTCCGCGGCCGCCGTCCCCGGCTCGCCGTACGAGGACCTCACGCGGCGCAAGGGGCTGGAGCAGACCGAGGTCTACCCGCTCGTGCTGTTCGCCGTCGGCGGCATGATGATCTTCCCCGCCACGGGGAACCTGCTCGTGATGTTCGTCGCGCTCGAGGTGCTCTCCCTCCCGCTGTACGTGCTGTCCGCGATGTCCCGGCGCCGCCGCCTGCTGTCGCAGGAGGCGTCGTTCAAGTACTTCCTGCTCGGCGCGTTCGCGTCCGCGCTGTTCGTGTTCGGCGTCGCCCTCGTCTACGGGTTCGCCGGCTCGGTGGACCTCGTCGAGGTGTACCGGTCGCTCGCGACGCCCGAGGGCCCGCTCGCGAGCATGCCCGGGCTGGTCGTCGTCGGTGCCCTGCTCGTCCTCGCGGGACTGCTGTTCAAGATCGGCGCCGCGCCGTTCCACTCGTGGACGCCCGACGTCTACCAGGGGGCCCCGACGCCGATCACCGGCTTCATGGCGGCGTGCACCAAGGCCGCGGCGTTCGGCGCGCTCCTGCGCGTGCTGTACGTCGTGAGCCTCGGTCTGGCGCAGTCGTCGCCGGCCACGCGCGAGGACCTGTTCGTCGCGCTGTGGATCGTCACGCTGCTCACCATGGTCGTCGGGACCGTCGTCGGTGCCGTCCAGACCGACGTCAAGCGGCTCCTCGCGTACTCGTCGATCGCCCACGCGGGGTTCATCCTCGTCGGCGTCCTGGGGTTCTCCCAGCTCTCGCTGCGGGCGACGGTGTTCTACCTCCTCGTCTACGGCCTCGCGACGGTCGGCGCCTTCGCGGTCGTCACGCTCGTCCGCGAGACGGCCCCCGTCCGGGAGCGGGTGCCCGTGACCGTCGGGGCGGGCGCCGGGGGAGCCGACGGCTCGGACGCGGCGGACAACGTCACGGACGACTCGTCCCGGGAGCCCGTCGCCGTGCTCGGCGAGGCCACCCACCTCGCCCAGTGGGCGGGTCTGGGGCGCCGCAGCCCGTGGCTCGCCGGCGTCTTCTCGCTCTTCCTGCTCTCCATGGCGGGCATCCCGCTGACCGCCGGGTTCGTGGCGAAGTTCACCGCGTTCGGCGCGGCGATCGCCGGCCCCGACGGCCAGGGCGGCGGGTCCACGTGGGTGCTCGCGGTGGTCGGTGTGCTCGCCTCGGCCGTGGCGGTGTTCTTCTACGTCCGCCTCATCGTGCTGATGTTCTTCACGGCACCGTCCGGCGGCGTGGGCGGCGGCGCGGACGGCGGCGCGGAGGCCTCCGAGGGCACCGGCGTGACCGTCGTGCGGTCGACCGGACCGACGACCGTGGCGATCGCCGCGTGCGCGATCGGGGTGCTCCTCCTCGGTGTGTTCCCCTCCCCGGTTCTCGATCTGGCGGCCGAGGCGGTTAAGTTCGTCCCGTGACCTCCGTGCCTCCCGTCCCCTCCGCGCCCGCCGGGCCCCGCGGCCCGCGCGAGCGGACCGCTCCCGTGACGACCACCGCGATCCCGATCTCGGACCCCGAGCTCGCGGCCGCCCTCACCGAGCGCCTGGCGGAGGTCGAGACCCGGCTCCGGGCCGCCGTCGCGCACGCCGACCCGCTCGCGGACTCGGCGTCGCGGCACCTCGTCAACGCCGGGGGCAAGCGCCTGCGCCCCCTGCTCACGCTGCTCGCGGCCGAGCTCGGGGACGGGACACGGCCCGAGGTCGCGGAGGCGGCCGTGGTCGTCGAGCTCACGCACCTCGCGTCGCTCTACCACGACGACGTCATGGACTCCGCGCCCGTGCGGCGCGGTGCGCCGTCCGCGCACGCGGTGTGGGGCAACTCCGTCGCGATCATGGTCGGCGACCTGCTCTTCGCGCGCGCCGCGTCGACCGTGGCGGCGCTCGGCCCGGAGGCCGTGCTCATCCAGGCGCGGACGTTCGAGCGGCTCTGCCTCGGCCAGCTCCACGAGACCACGGGGCCGGGCGAGGGCGACGACCCCGTCGAGCACTACCTGGAGGTTCTCGCGGACAAGACGGCATCGCTCCTGTCGACGTCCGCGCGGCTCGGCGCGATGTTCGCCGGCTGCCCGGCCGACGTCGTCGAGACGGTCGCGGCCTACGGCGAGCGGCTGGGGGTCGCCTTCCAGCTCGCCGACGACGTCCTGGACCTCGCGTCCTCCGGCGACGAGTCGGGCAAGACCCCGGGCACCGACCTGCGCGAGAAGGTCCCCACGATGCCGGTCCTCCTGCTGCGCGCGCGCATCGCGCAGGGGACCGCGACGGAGGACGACGCGGCGCTCGTCGAGCTGCTCGACTCCGACCTGACCGACGACGCCGCGCTCGCGGCGGCCGTCGCGGCGCTGCGCCGGCACGAGGTGCTCGCCGAGACGCGCGCCCTCGCCGTCCGGTGGGCTCGCTCCGCCGTCGACGAGCTCGACACGCTGCCCCCCGGGCCGGTGAGCGACGCGCTGCGGTCCTTCGCGGAGGCCCTGGCGGACCGCGCCGCCTGACGCGCCGAGAGGGTGAACTTTCCGGTCGCGGGTGTCGTGGGCGCGGGGGCGTCCCGGTGCCCGGGCCGGTTGCCCGGGACACCCGTCCGGCCCGGCCGGTAGCGGTACACCCGACGGCGGTCCGCGCCGGTGGGCCCGGGGCGCGCGGACCGAGAGGGGAGTTCTCCCCATGGGACGGGTGTCGGATCTCACTCGCCCTCCCGTTATCCTCGGTTGCGCGATCGGTGGGGCCGCCTGGCAAGTGCGAGATCGAGGGGGCCGGCGAAGGGGACCGGTCGCCTCCCGATCCGGCACCTCGGAGGACTTGTGGGTTTCCTGGCGCGCCTGCGTGAGCACCGCCGTACCGTCGCGTCCGTGAGCACCGTCTCGGTGTTCTCCACGGCGCTGGTGGGACTCGCGCTGTTCACCGAGGGCGAGGCCACGGCGGACGTGGACCTCAACGACTCGGGCGTGTGGGTGACGAAGACGTCCGCGGGCCTGGTGGGGCGGTTCAACTACGAGTCCCAGGCGATGGACGGCACGCTCAACGCGGGCAGCGCGTCGTTCGACGTGCAGCAGGACGCGGGCCGCGTGCTCCTCGAGGACGCGGGCACCGGGACCGCCTCGCCCGTGGACGTCGCCCACCTCAAGCTCGACGGCCAGGTGCGGCTGCCGGCCGGGGCGCAGGTCGCCTCCGGCGGCGCGACGACCGCGATCCTCGACGGCGAGGAGGGCCTGCTGTGGGTCCTGCCGTTCGACGGCGCCACCTCGTTCGACGCCGAGGAGCTCGACCCGACGGTCGAGGTCGAGGGCGACGGGGACGTCGTCGTCGCGCAGGACGGCACGGTGTTCGTCGCGGTCCCGTCGACCGGGACGCTCTGGACGGTCCGCACGACGGCGCGCGGCGCGGTCTCGGGGGAGCCCGCGTCCACCACGCTGCCCGTGGGGTCGGGTGCCGAGGTCGAGGTGACCGCGGTCGGCGACGAGCCGGTCGTACTGGACCGCTCCGCGTCGCAGCTCGTCCTGCCCGGCGGCCGCACCGTGGCGCTCGACGACGGCGCGGAGGCGCGGTTGCAGCAGCCCTCGGCGGCGTCCGACGACGTGGTGGTCGCGACGTCGCGCGGTCTCGTCACGCAGCCGCTCGCCGGCGGCGACGCGGTCCGCCGCACGGCTGAGGGCCGCCCGGCGGCGCCCGTGCAGCTCGGGTCGTGCACGTACGGGGCGTGGGCCTCGACCGGCCAGGTGGTCCGTGACTGCGAGGGCACCGACCGCGACCTGGACACCCGTCTGGAGGGGATCGACCCGCAGGCTCGCCTGGAGTACCGGGTGAACCGGCAGGTGATCGTGCTCAACGACCTGTCGGCGGGGACGTTGTGGATGGCGGCGGACGAGTACCAGAAGGTCGACGACTGGGACGTCCAGATGCCCGAGGAGGCCGAGGGCGAGGAGGCCGACGCGGAGCTGACGAACCCGGAGCAGGTGGACCAGTTCATCGCGGACCGGTCCCAGCCGAACCGGCCGCCGCAGCCGAAGGACGACGCGTTCGGGGTGCGTCCGGGGCGCACGACGATCCTGCCGGTGCTGGGCAACGACGTGGACCCGGACGGGGACGTGATGACGGCGTCGCTCGTCGGGGACTCGCCGTCGAACGCGACCGTGCAGACCATCATGGGCGGAGCCGCGCTGCAGGCCGTGGTCCCCGAGGACGCGACCGGGGAGGGCTCCTTCCGCTACGCCGTCTCCGACGGCCGTGGCGGGACCGCGGAGGCGTCGGTGTCGCTGCGCGTCTCGCCGTGGGGAGAGAACGCCCCGCCGGAGCAGACGGGCGACCCCGTGGTCCGGGTGGAGCAGGGCGGGACGGCGTCGATCAAGGTGCTGCCGTACTTCAAGGACCCGGACGGCGACGACCTGTACCTCGCGTCGGCGGCCGCGACGGTCGCGGGCGACGACGTGCGCTCGCGCCCCGACGGCACGGTCGAGCTGCGCGACGGCGGCGGCTCGACGGGCCGCAAGATCGTCGGGGTCACCGTGGCGGACGGTCAGGGCGGCGTGTTCGAGGGCAAGCTGCTGGTCGACGTGGTGCCCGGTCCGCAGCCGCCGGTCGCGGTGAGCGACCACGTGGTGGTCCCGGCGGGGCAGCCGGTGACGGTGGAGCCGTTGCGCAACGACACCGACCCGAACGGGGACGAGCTGCGCCTGGCGTCGGTCTCGGAGTCGGCCCCGGCGCAGATCACGCCGAACTACGACGCGGGCACGTTCACGTTCCTCTCGATGGAGCCGCGCTCCTACGACCTGACGTACCAGGTGACCGACGGCCCGAACGCGACCACGGGCCTGGTGCGGGTCGATGTCCTGCCGCCGTCCGCGGCCGAGGGCGCCCCGATCGTCGTCACCGACACGGCCCTGCTGCCCACCGGCGGCTCGACCCTGGTCGACGTGCTCGCCAACGACACCGACCCGGCGGGCGGCGTCCTGGTGGTCCAGTCGGTCTCGGTCCCGGCGGACGCGGGCGTCTCCGTGGCCGTCCTGGGGCACCAGATGCTCCGCGTCACGGAGCTGCGGCGGCTCGACGGCCCCGTCAGCATCGCCTACACGGTGTCGAACGGCACGGAGTCGGCCGTGGGCGAGGTGCGGGTGGTGCCGGTGCCGGCGCCGACGCGGCTGCAGCCGCCGAACGCGGTGGCGGACGAGGTGACCGTGCATGCGGGGGACGTGGTGACGGTCCCGGTGCTGAAGAACGACACGCACCCGGACGGGTTGGAGCTGTTCCTGCAGCCCGAGCTGGAGCAGGACGTGGACCCGGCGCTGGGCGAGGCGTTCGTGTCGGAGGACACGCTGCGGTTCAA
>NZ_JAVHYN010000006.1:0-167392 GCF_031119065.1 Cellulosimicrobium sp. XJ-DQ-B-000 | reverse complement strand
ACGACCACCTGCTCGGCCGACCGGGATCGCCTGGTCGGCGGCGGACGGCGGGCGGCGGGCAGCGGGCAGCGGGCGGCGGGCGGCGCGCGGCGGGCGGCGGGGTCGGTCAGCGGGCGACGGGTCCGGACAGCACGACGCGCCCGGACCCTCGAGGGTCCGGGCGCGTCGGGTGCGGTCAGGCGCTCTTCTCGACCGTGGCGTCGGCGCAGTCGCAGGACGTGTCGAGCGCGACGACGCCGTACGTCCAGCCGCGGCGGCGGTAGGCGACGGACGGGCGCGACGTCTCGATGTCGACGAAGAGGAAGAAGTCGTGGCCGACCATCTCCATCTCGTACAGCGCGTCGTCCACCGTCATGGGCTCCGCCGTGTGCAGCTTCTGCCGGATGACGACGGGCGAGTCGCCGAGCGTCGTCTCGACGGCCTCCCCGGGCGTGGTCGGCGCGGTCGGCGCCGGCGGCGGGGGTGCCTCGTGCGTGGCCGGGTCGTAGGGACGCACGTCGACGGGCGGCACGACGGTGTGGTTGCGGTGGTCCTTGCGACGGTCGCGGGCGCGGCGCAGCCGTTCCGCGAGCTTGTCCATCGCGAGGTCGAGGGCGCCGAACCGGTCGTCGGCCGCGGCCTCGGCGCGGACGACGGGTCCCTTGGCCCGCACGGTGAGCTCGACGCGTTCGCGGACCCCCGAGAGCCTCGGGTTGTTCTCGTGGGTGACCTCGACGTCCACGCGCTGCGCCGTGGGCGCGAGCTGCTGGACCTTGGCGAGCTTGTCCTCCACGTGCCGGCGGAAGCGGTCTGCCACTTCCGTGTGCCTGCCGACGACGACGATCTCCATGTGAGCCTCCGCGAGGATCTAGTGCGACGCCCGGCCCGGTGCGTCCGGGCGCCTCGTTCGGATTCGGTAGGAGCACCCGCTGCCGGGTGCGGTGGGCTACCACCTCCTTGCGGCGCAGGGCCGCGCGCTCGGTACGCTCGCGCGGCGGCGCACGTGTCCTGCACGTCCGTCGTCCGCGGCGACTGGCCCTCAGCCTAACCCCCGGTCCGGGGTGTCGGCAGCACCAACGGGAGGTGAACGAGGGGACCTTCGGCCCCCGCGGCGCGCACCTCACGGAGGCTGCCCGGCGGACCGCCGTCGTTCGCCCGGCGACGGGGTCGCGGCGAGCGCGACGGCGCCCAGCACGAGAGCGCCGGCGCTGGTCAGCGCCCTCTCGCACGCGGCGAGGGTCGCTCCCGTGGTGACGACGTCGTCGACGAGGAGGCACGCCACGACCGGTGCCGGCGCGCCGGTCGACGGGCGCCGCCCGGGCGGTCCTCGACGCGCTCCGGCGGACGGTCCGACGAGCCTTCCGGCACCGGCCCCGAGAAGTTTCCCGGGGGCGACGGCGACCGTGCCGAGACGGGCCCCGCGCGCCCGCGAGCCGAGCCCGACCTGGTCCCGGGCGCGCCCGCGGTGCACGAGGAGCGCGGCGCTCCGGGCGGGGGTCCCCGAGGTGTCGAGGCCGGCGGCGACCGCACGCGCGAGCAGAGCGACGGGGTCGCGCCCGCGGGCGCGACGCGCGGCCCGCGTCGTCGGTGCCGGGACGACGAGCACCGGGCCACCCCGGGACCCCTCCCCCCGCACCGCCCCGAACCCGGACCCGAGCGTGGGACCGAGCGCGGGGCCGCGCCCCGGCCCGAGCACGGCTCCGAGCACCGGCCCCAGCGCGGTGCCCGCGCGCCACGCGGCGTCCGCGAGCGGCCGGTCGAGGTCCGCCCGGCCGCGGTCCTTCCAGGCGACGACGACGCCGCGCACGGGCCCCGTGTACGCCGCCGGCGCCCACACCGGCAGGGGCGCGACGCCGTCGAGCCGGTCGAGGCGGGGCGCCCCACGTTCGCGCCGCCGGAGCGGGGCGCGCAGCGGCGCGAGGCAGGGTTCGCACCACCGGACGTCGGGCGCGTCGCAGCCGGGGCACGCGACGGGCAGGACGAGGCGGGCGACGTCGTCGAGGGCGGCGAGGAGCACCGGGCCAGCGTGCCCGGTGGCGCGGGCGTCCGGCACCGGCGAACCGGCCACCTGTGGACGACGCACGCGCCGCTGGCTCCCGACCCGCGCCGTCCGGGGGCCTGTGGTCGCCCGGCGCGCCGCGCGCCGCCGGGCGCGCGGCGCCTCAGCCGGGATACGTGGGCAGCCGGACCTCGGTGGCGATCTTGGTCCAGAGGCTCGACGTGCCCGCGGCGTACAGGCTGCTGTCGCTCGTCCCGACGAGCGTGGTGCCGACGCCCGTGGCCGACGCGAGCGAGACGGCGCCCTCGACGGGCGAGGCGGCGACCGTCGGTCCCCCGACGGGCACCCGCTGGACGACGACCTCGGACTCCCCGGACGCCCGGCCGAGGACCCCGAGAAGCGTGCGGTCGGCCCACGTCACCTGCGTCGCGGCGGCGATCGGCTGCCCGACCCGGACCGGTGCGGAGAGCTGGGTCGGCCGGCCGGCCTCGTCACGGACGATGCCCGCGACGTGGACCTGCGCCCCGGAGCCCGAGTCGCTGACGACGGCCACCCGGGCGCCGTCGGGCGCGACCCGCAGCGACATCACGGTGCGCCCGTCGAGCCACGGCGCGGCCACCTCGGAGACCGCGGCGTCGCTGCCGGCCTCCCGCAGGTCCACGACCTGCAACGACCCTGCCTGCACCTGCGGGCCGCTCCACACGTACTGGAACCGGTCGATCGACGGCGCGACGAGGCTCGTCCCGGTGAGGAGCGTGACGGGCCCGGCCTCGGCCGTCGGCGCCGTGACGAGCCGCCCGGCACCGTCCCGCACGACGTACGTGGCGTCGTCGGCCCGGCCGCGGAACGCGAGCGCGGTGGGCTGGAGCCCGGCGAGCGGGGCGGTCGACGTCACCGCGCGCGTCGTGCGCCCCTCCAGGCTCATGATCTGGTCGCCCGAGAGCACGACCGGCTCGTCGGGCGTGGTGGCGACGCCGATGGTCGGGACGTCGTCGGCCGAGAGCTCCGAGCCGCCGACGCCCACCGTGATGTCGACGGGCACGCCGAGCGAGGCCTGGAGCTGCGCGATGAGCATCGCGCGGTCGGCCGGCGACGCCGCGGTCACCGGGTCGGTGAGGGGCACCGCGACCCTGCCCTCCACCGGCGGCACGGAGTCGATGCTCAGCGAGGTGCCCTCGGGCGCGACCGTCGCGACGGACCCTGCGAGCCAGTCCGCCGGTCCGCGCAGCGTCTCGCGGACCGCGAGCGCCTGCCAGTTCCGGCTCGGGAACCAGCGGGCGTCGGGCACGAGGTAGGCCCGGTCGAGGGTCGGGAAGTAGAGGTTGGCCTGCTTGAAGGTGCGCGCGAAGTTGGTGGCCGTGATCGTCAGCCCGTCGTCGACCACGTCGATGCGCCACTGGTCGTCGGCGTCGCGGACGAGGCCGTAGGAGACCTCGGTGGTGCGGCCGGGCGCCTGCTCCGTGTAGACGCCGCGCTCGTCGACGGTGCCCACGACGTCGGCGGTGGCGCGGACCGTCGTCGTGCCGCCCTCGATCGCGGCCTCGTCGACCTCGAGCTGCGGCACGTCCTCGAGGATCGCGACCTGGGAGACGGGCGACCAGTCGTCCTGCGCGTCGCGCGTGAGGAACTCGGACGCGACGTCGAACGAGCCGCGCGCGCCCTGGGCCTGGGCGGCCAGGAAGCCGCGGACGATCTGGTCCGGCGAGGCGTCGCGGCGGGGCGAGGCGGCGCTGACGAACGGCTGGCCCGGGTCCTCCGGCGTGGCCTCGCCCTCGACGACGGGCCCGGACGTGGGGATCGAGGCGCACGCCGCGAGGGCGGCGACCCCCACGGCCGCGAGCCCGGCGGCGAGCGCGCGCCCGACCCGGCGCCGCAGGTCCGCCTGCCCCGCGGTCGGACGCCGCACGGTCCCCGTCGTGGTCATCGCCCCTCCTGGACGTCGTCGGGGCCGGCGGTCGGACCGCCGCCGGAGCCGGGCACCGTCGCCCGGCCGGGCTGGGGCGCGTGGTCGCGCGGGATGACGACGGGGATGCCGCCCGTGACGGACGGCAGGTCGGCGGGGCCCGCCGTGCCCTCGACGTCCTCGACGACCGGCGTCCGCACGCTCCACTCGGCGGGCAGCCCGCGGCCGGTGGCCGCCTCGGAGACGAGCGGCAGGGGGGACGACTGGAGACGGATCCCGGCGCGCCGCGGGAGCGTGAGCCGGAAGCTCGCGCCCCGGCCGGGGCGGCCCCACGCCTCGAGCCACCCGCCGTGCAGGTGCGCGTCCTCCAGGGAGATCGCGAGCCCGAGGCCCGTGCCGCCGGTCGTGCGGGCGCGAGCCGGGTCCGCACGCCAGAAGCGGTCGAACACGTGCTGGACCTCGTCGGTCGTCATCCCGACCCCGTGGTCGCGGACCGTCACCGCGACGGCGTGCCCGTCGCCGTCGACCGTGATCTCGACCGGCCGCTCCTCGGCGTGCTCGATCGCGTTGACGACGAGGTTGCGCACGATGCGCTCGACGCGCCGCGGGTCGATGTCGGCCGTGACGGGCTCGTCGCCGAGGTGGACCGACAGCCACACGCCCTTGCGCTCGGCGAGCGGGGCGGCGTGGTCGACGGCGGCGTTCACCACGTCGCGCAGGTCGCGCCGCTCGGCGTCGAGGACCGCGGCGCCGGCGTCGAACCGGCTGATCTCGAGCAGGTCGGCGAGCAGGTCCTCGAACCGGTCGAGCTGTGCCTGCAGGAGCTCGGTCGAGCGCCGCGAGACCGGGTCGAAGTCCTCGCGCGACGCGTGCAGCACCTCGGAGGCCATGCGGATCGTGGTGAGCGGCGTGCGCAGCTCGTGGGACACGTCCGAGACGAACCGGCGCTGGAGCATCGACAGCTCCTCCATGCGCCCGATCTGCTCCTGGAGGCTCTGCGCCATCTCGTTGAACGAGTGCGCGAGGGACGCCATCTCGTCGTGCCCCTTGACCGGGAGCCGCTCGTCGAGCCGGCCGTCCGCGAGCCGCTCCGCGACGCTCGCGGCCTGGCGCACCGGGAGCACCGCCTGGCGCGTGACGAGCGCCGTGATGCCGACGAGCAGGGCGAGCAGCACGAGCGCCCCGACGAGCAGGACCGACTGGAGGAAGCGCAGCGTCTCCTGGTCGGCCTCGAGGTCGTAGAGGTAGTAGAGCTCGTACGTGCCCGCGACCGGCACCTCGACGGTCGAGCCCACGACGATGCCGGGCACCACCCCCGACGACTCCGGGTGCGCCGGGTCGACCGGGATCGCCACCGACTGGAGGTACTGCTCGCCGTCCGCCGCCACGGTCGCCGCGCGCATCTCGGGCGACACGAGGCCGTCGAGCTGCTGGTCGGTCGACTGGTCGAGGAAGCCGACCGTGCCTGACCCGCCGGACTGCCAGAGGAAGACGTCGCGCGACGACCCGGTGGTCTGGAGCATGGAGAAGAGGTCGAAGAGGAGCGACTGGGCCTCGGTCGGCGTCGACGCGGGCGACGCGTCGAGCGTGCGGCGCGCCTGCTGCGTGGACTGGGCGCTCTCCTGGTCGAGCTCGGCGGCGCGCCGCTCGTAGAGGCCGTCGCGCATGGCGTCGGTGAGGTAGGCGCCGAGCGCCCCGACGGTCAGCACGCCGACGACGAGCGCCGACGTGACGACGCGCAGCTGCATCGACGAGCGCCAGCGCCACACCACCCGGCGGACGGTCGCGCGCGCCCGGCGCCGGACGCGGCGCCAGAGCCCTCGCCCGCACCCGTCGGCGGAGCCGGCCGTCGTGCTCACGTGCGGGACGCGCCCGCCTTGTAGCCGACGCCGCGCACCGTGAGGACGATCTCCGGGTTCTCCGGGTCGTGCTCGATCTTCGAGCGCAGGCGCTGCACGTGGACGTTGACGAGCCGCGTGTCCGCCGCGTGCCGGTAGCCCCAGACCTTCTCGAGGAGCACCTCGCGCGTGAAGACCTGCCACGGCTTGCGCGCGAGCGCGACGAGGAGGTCGAACTCGAGCGGGGTCAGGGACACCTGCTCGCCGCCGCGCGAGACGCGGTGCCCCGTGACGTCGATCTCGACGTCGCCGATGGACAGGTGCTCGGGTGCGGGCTCCTCGGTGCGGCGCAGGCGCGCCCGGATGCGGGCGACGAGCTCCTTGGGCTTGAACGGCTTGGAGATGTAGTCGTCGGCACCCGACTCGAGGCCGAGCACGACGTCGACCGTGTCGCTTTTCGCGGTGAGCATGATGATCGGGACGCCCGACTCCGCCCGGATGAGGCGGCACACCTCCGTGCCGTCCTTGCCCGGGAGCATGAGGTCGAGCAGGACCAGGTCCGGCTGCGTGGTGCGGAACGTCTCGAGCGCGAGGTCGCCGTCCGCGCAGAACACCGGTTCGAAGCCCTCGGAGCGCAGGACGATGCCGATCATCTCGGCCAGGGCGGTGTCGTCGTCCACCACGAGCACACGAACCTTCATGCGGACATCTTGCCATCGACGGGCCCGACGTCGGGGCGGCCGGGCCCCGCGGCGAGGGTGAACCCGCGGACGGGCGCACCCGGCGGCGCGAGCCCGGTCGGCCGCCGCGCAGGGCCGCGTACTAGGGTGGCCTCGCCGCCGTTGCCGATCCTCGCCCGGCGGCCTGGACCGACGCCCGAGCCGACCGCGGGGGACCACGAGCACATGAGCACACCCGACACCTCCGGCACGCCGGACGGTGCCACGCCCGACCCGACGGCGACCACCGGCCCCACGCCGCCCGCCGCGCCCGGTCCGGGCGGCGACGCGAGCGGCTGGGGTGCGCCCTCGTACGGCGCCCCCGGCTACGGTGCGCCCGGCTCGCCGGCGCCCCAGCCGCGGTACGGCCAGTACGCGCCCGGCCAGGAGCCCGGTCAGCACCCGCCGACGGACCAGCCGCCCGCACCCGGCGCGTGGGGTGCGCCCGGCGCCGCTCCGGGACAGCCGGGGTACGGCCAGCCCGGCTACGGTCAGCAGCCCGGATACGGCCAGCAGCCGGGTTACGGCCAGCAGCCCGGTTACGGCCAGCAGCAGTTCGGGCAGGGCCAGTACGGGCAGCAGCAGTACGGCGCACCGGGCTACGGCCCGCCGCCCGGCCTCGCGGGCGCGCCCTACGCGCCGGCCGCGGCGAAGCCCGGCATCATCCCGCTGCGCCCGCTGTCGCTCGGCGAGATCTTCGACGGCGCGTTCGGCGCGATCCGCCACAACCCCCGGGTCGTGCTCGGCATGAGCGCGCTCGTCGTCGTGGTGGCGACGCTGCTCGGCACCTTCCTCGGCTGGGCGTTCTCCGGCTACGTCGCCCAGTACTTCGACGTCGTGCTGGACGAGGCCACCTTCCCCGGCTTCGACGAGAGCTTCGCCACGACGCTCGCGAGCTCCCTCGGCATCCAGGTGACCACGTTCTTCGCCGCGCCGATCATCGCGGGTCTCCTCACGGTCTCCGTCGGCCAGTCCGCGATCGGGCGCAAGGCCGGCGTCGGCGAGGTCTGGTCCCAGGTCGGACGGCGCACGTGGTTCCTCATCGCCTTCCCCCTGCTGACCGGCCTGGCCGCGTCCGTGGCGCTCGGCCTGGCCACGCTCCTCGTCGTCGCGGGCTTCGCGGTCTCCGAGGGGCTCGGCGCGTTCCTCATCGTCGTCGCCCTGCTCGCCTGGCCCGTCCTCCTCGTCTGGGTCGGGACGCGGACCGGCCTCGTGCCTCCCGCCCTGGCGCTGGAGGGGCAGCCGTTCTGGCGGACCGTCAAGCGGGCGTGGCTGCTCACCCGCGGCAGCTTCTGGCGGCTGTTCGGCATCTACCTGCTCGCCCTCGTGGCGATGAGCTTCGTCTCCGGCATCGTCGCGTACCCCGCGAGCCTCGCCGCGTCGTTCCTGCTCATGGCGGGCCAGACCTTCCTGTACCACCTCGTGCAGGCGATCGGCGTCGCGCTCTCGATGATCCTCACCTCGGTCTTCCTGGGCTGCATCGTCGCCCTGCTCTACATCGACGTGCGCATGCGCCGCGAGGGCCTGGACGTCGAGCTCGCCGCGGCGGCGAGCGAGCAGCCGCCCGCATGACCGTCCGGTCGCTCGCGGCCGACGTGCCCGTGCAGCCCGGCGCCGACGAGGCCCGGCGGTGGCTCGTCGGCGAGCTCGCCAGGCCGGAGTACCGCACGGACCCGTCGCTCCTGCAGCGGTTCCTCGAGTGGCTCCAGGGACTGTTCGACGGCGCGCCCACGCTCGACCTCGGCGGCCCGCTGACGGCGGTGGTCGTCGTCGTGGCGGTCGCCGTGGTCGCGGCGGTGGCCTACTGGGTCGCCGGTCCGGTGCGCCTGTCGCGCCGGGCGAACGCCTCGGTGGTCGTGCTCGACGACGACGCGCGCACCGCGGCCGAGATGCGGGCCGCGGCCGACGCCGCCGCGGCGCGCGCCGACTGGGCGACCGCCGCGCTCGAACGCTTCCGCGGCGTCGTGCGCTCGCTGGAGGAGCGCGCGGTCCTCGACCCGCGTCCCGGACGGACCGCGTGGGAGGCCGCACGGACGGCGGGCGAGCGCCTGCCCGACGTCGCGGACGGGCTCGAGCGCGGCGCGCACCTGTTCGACGACGTCGCGTACGGCGCCGTGACCGTCGGCCCGGAGGCGGACGCCTTCCTGCGCGCGCTCGACGAGCGGACGCTCGCGACGCGCCCCGCGCTCCGTGCGGAGCTCGCCGCGTCCGCGCCCGGTGACGGCGCATGAGCGCCCCGACGACGTCCTCCGCACCGCCCTCCGCGGGCGCGTCGGGCGACCCGCGAGCCGTGACGACGGCCTACGTGCCCGTCGTCGGCGACGGCACGACCGCCCGCTCGCGGGCCCGCAGCCGCTGGCGCCGGGCGCGCTGGCCCGTCGCCGTCGTCGGCGCGCTGCTGCTGCTCGCCGGGCTGACGGCGCTCGCGCGGCCCGCGACGTCGGCCACGCCGCTCGCACCCGACAACCCGGGCCCCGCCGGGGCGCGCGCGGTCGCGCAGGTGCTGGGCGACCAGGGCGTGCAGGTCACCTACGTGCGCACGGTCGCCGACGCGGTGCGCGCCGCCGAGGAGGGCGGCACGCTCCTCGTCGCGCAGGGCGACTACCTGCTCGACGAGCAGGTGGAAGCGCTCGTCGGGACCCCCGCGGACCTCGTGCTCGTCGCGCCGCCCGACCACCTGCTCGCCGCCGCGACCGACGGCGGCACGGAGCTCGCGTACGACTGGGGCTCCGGCGGATCGGCACGACCGGCGCGCTGCGCGGACCCGGCCGCGCAGGCCGCGGGCTCGATCCGCTCCGACGGCGTCGGCTTCGTCGCGCTCGACGACGCGACCGTCCTCTGCTTCCCCTCCCCCGACGACCCGTCCCTGGGCGCCTACCTCGTGCACGAGGCCGACGGGCGCACGGTGCGCGCGGTGGACACGCCCGCAGTCCTGCGCAACGACTCGGTCACCGAGGACGGCAACGCCGCGCTCGCGCTCTGGACGCTCGGCGCGCACGACCGTCTCGTGTGGCTCGTGCCCGACCCGTTCGACACGTCGCTCGCCGACGACGGGAGCACGACCCCCGGGCTGTCCCTGCCGCCGTGGTTCGGCGTCGTCGCCCTGCAGGCGCTCGTCGTGCTGCTCGTGGTCGTGCTGTGGCGCGGCCGCCGGCTGGGCCCCCTCGTCACGGAGGACCTGCCGGTGATCGTGCGCGCCGCCGAGACGACGCGCGGCCGCGGCCGCCTCTACCGACGCGCCGGGGCGCGCGGCCACGCCGCCGCAGGGCTGCGCGCGAGCGCCGCCGACCGTCTCGCGCACCGCCTCGGCCTGCCCCGCTCGGCCGACGCCCCCACCGTCGTCGACGCCGTCGCCCGCGCGACGGGTCGGCCGGGCGACCAGGTCGCCCAGCTCCTGTACGGACCACCACCCGCCGACGACGCGGCGCTGCTCGAGCTCGCGCGTCACCTTGACCGGATCGAGAGCGAGGTCTACCACTCGTGACGCACCACCCCGACGGCTCCGTGCCGCAGCCCGACCGCTACGCGCCGCCCGCCCAGGACCCGGGCGTCGCCGACCGCGTGAGCGCGGCCGCCGGCCAGCCCGCGCACCGGCCCGGACCGCAGGCACCCGCCCCGCAGACGCCGTACGGCCAGGGCCACGCGCCCGCCGCGCCGACCCCGACCGCGACCCCCGCACCGGTGCATGACGCCCCGCCCGCGCCGTCGCCCGAGCTGCGGCAGGCGCTCGCCGCCGTCCGCAGCGAGGTCGGCAAGGCCGTCGTCGGGCAGGACGGCGCCGTGACGAGCCTGCTCATCGCGCTGCTCTGCAAGGGCCACGTGCTGCTCGAGGGCGTGCCCGGCGTCGCCAAGACGCTGCTCGTGCGCACGCTCGCCGCGTCGCTCGACCTCGGCACGAAGCGCGTGCAGTTCACGCCCGACCTCATGCCCGGCGACGTCACGGGCTCGCTCGTGTACGACGCGCGGACCGCCGAGTTCTCGTTCCGCGAGGGGCCGGTCTTCACGAACCTGCTGCTCGCCGACGAGATCAACCGCACACCCCCCAAGACCCAGGCGTCGCTCCTGGAGGCCATGGAGGAGCGGCAGGTCTCGGTCGACGGGACGCCGCGCCCGCTGCCCGACCCCTTCCTCGTCATCGCGACGCAGAACCCCGTCGAGTACGAGGGCACGTACCCGCTGCCCGAGGCGCAGCTCGACCGCTTCCTGCTCAAGGTCGTGCTGCCGCTGCCGGAGCGCGAGCAGGAGGTCGAGGTGCTCGCACGGCACGCCGCCGGCTTCAACCCGCGCGACCTCGCGGGCGCCGGGGTGCGCGCCGTCGCCGGGCGCGACGTGCTCGACCGCGCCCGCGCGGAGGTCGCGCGCGTCCAGGTCGCGCGCGAGGTGCTCGGCTACGCCGTCGACGTGTGCCGCGCGACGCGCCACTCCCCCTCGCTGTCCCTCGGCGTGTCCCCGCGCGGTGCGACGGCGCTGCTCGCCACGTCGCGCGCGTGGGCGTGGCTCTCGGGCCGCTCCTACGTGACGCCGGACGACGTCAAGGCGCTCGCGCACCCCACGCTGCGCCACCGCGTGCAGCTGCGGCCCGAGGCCGAGCTGGAGGGCGTGACGGCCGAGAGCGTGCTGGACACCGTGCTCGCGTCCGTCCCCGTCCCCCGCTGAGGCGTCGCTCGTGGCCCTGACGTGGCGCGCCGTCGTGCTGGCGGCGCTCGGGATCGTCCCCGTGCTGCTCGTCCCCGTGCCGGGGACGGTGCTCGTGTGGACGCTGCTCGTCGTCGCGCTGTGCGCGCTCGACGCGGCCCTCGCGGCGTCCCCGCGGCGCGTCGCGATCGAGCGGCGCGTCGCGGGCTCCGTGCGGCTCACCGACGCGACGGCGTCCCGGCTCACGCTGACGAACCTCGCCCCGCGGCGGTTGCGCGCGCTCGTGCGCGACGCGTGGCCGCCGTCCGCGGGGACGCAGGTCAACCGGCACGCCGTCGACCTGCCGCCCGGCGAGGCGACGCGCGTGACGACCGTGCTCGTCCCGACGCGCCGCGGCGAGCGCGTCGCGGACCGCGTGACGATCCGCTCGTTCGGCCCGCTGCGGCTCGCCGCGCGCCAGGCGTCGATCCCCGTGCCCGGGCGGCTGCGCGTGCTCCCCGAGTTCGCGTCGCGACGCCACCTCCCGAGCCGCCTCGCGCGCCTGCGCGAGATGGACGGGCGCGCCGCGGTGCAGGTGCGCGGCGAGGGCACCGAGTTCGACTCGCTGCGCGAGTACGTGCTCGGCGACGACGTCCGCTCGATCGACTGGCGCGCGTCGGCGCGCGGCCGGGACGTGGTCGTGCGCACGTGGCGGCCCGAGCGCGACCGCCGCGTGCTCATCGTCGTCGACACGTCCCGCACGTCGGCGGCGCGCGTCGGGGACGCGCCGCGCCTCGACGCGAGCATCGAGGCGGCGCTGCTGCTCGCCGCTCTTGCGGGGCGCGCCGGGGACCGCGTCGAGCTCGTCGCGTACGACCGCACCGTGCGCTCGCGCGTCGCAGGGGCCGCCGGGCCGCGCCTCATGCCCGCCATGGCGGACGCCCTCGCGCCGCTCGAGCCCGCGCTCCTCGAGACCGACTGGCCCGGCCTCGTCGGCACCGTCCACGAGCGCCTGTCGCAGCGCGCGCTCGTCGTGCTCCTGTCGACGCTCGACGCCGCCGCCGTCGAGTCCGGCCTGCTGCCCGTCGTCGGGCAGCTCACGGCCAAGCACCAGGTCGTGCTCGCCGCGGCGGGCGACCCGGAGGTCGCCGCCCTGCGCGGCGACCGCACAGGGACCGCCGAGGTGTACGACGCCGCGGCCGCCGCGCGCGGCGAGATCGAGCGCGCCGCCGTGACGACGGTCCTGCGCCAGCGCGGCGTCGAGGTCGTCGACGCCCTCCCCGACGACCTCGCCCCCCGGCTCGCCGACACCTATCTCGCGCTCAAGGCGGCCGGCCGCCTCTGAGCCCCCGCCGGAGGCCACCGAGCCGGAGCCGGTGGTCGCGCGAGGTAGAGCCGCGGTCGCACGAGGTAGAGGCCCGGTCCCACGAGGTAGAGCCGAGGCCGCGCGAGGTAGAGGCCTGGTCTCACGAGTTGAGGTTCCCCGGGTTCGCCGAGCAGGGATCCCGGCTCCGTCTGCGGCGCCGGGCCACCTGGAGCGCCCGGTCGGGCGCCACGACCATCCGGTCGGCGCGCAACCCGTCCGGGGTGGGCCGACGTCGTCGTGCCCACGAGCGTGGGCAGGCCACCCCGGGCGACCACGCCTCTACCTCGCGCAAACCACCGCTCTACCTCACGCAACCACGCCTCTACGTCGCGGAACTACGGCTCTACCTCGGGAGACCAGGCCTCTACCTCGCGGGAGGTGGTTCCGGGGCCCTCTCCCTCGACCGTCAGGGGCGGGAGGTAGGGTCGTCCAGCACGTCCATCCCGACCTCAGGAGACTCCCGTGGCCTGGCAGCCGACCGACCCCCGGCAGCGCGTCCGGCGCAACCGTCGCGTCGCGATCATCGTCGTGGTGGCGCTGCTCGCGACGTTCCTCGTCCCGGCGCTCGCGATCGTCCTGTCCTGACGGGCCGATGGCCGACGAGCGGTTCGGGCCGCGGCTGAGCCACGACGACCTCAACCGGGCGCTGCTCGCGCGCCAGCACCTCGCGGCCCCGCGCGACGCGACCGTGCTGGACGAGGTGCGCCACCTCGTCGGCCTGCAGTCGCAGGTCCCGTCGTCGCCGTACCCGGCGCTCTGGTCGCGCCTGGCGGGCTTCGCGCCGGACGACCTGGGCGACCGCCTGCTCGACCGCCAGGTGGTGCGCGTCGCGACGCTGCGCGGCACGGTGCACCTCGTCGCGGCCGACGACGCGCTCGAGCTGACGGCGCTCGCCCGCCCCGGTCTGGCGACCTACCTGCGGTCGCGGAACCAGCACGGGACGGCGCTCGCCCATGTCGACCTCGACGACCTCGAGCGCGCGGCGCGCGACCTGCTCGCGGACCCGCTGACGTCGGTCGAGCTGGGGCGGCGCCTCGCGGAGCGCTGGCCCGACGTCGACCCGAAGCACCTCGCGTACGCGGCGCGCTGCCTGCTCCCGCTCGTGCAGGTCCCGCCCCGCGGCCTGTGGGGCGCGAGCGGCACGGGCACGACGACCACCTGGACGACGGCGCAGGCCTGGCTCGGGCGGTCCGACGACGCCCTCGACGCCGTCGCGCACGGCACGGACCCGGACGCGACGCTCGCGGCGCGCGTGCGGCTCGTGCGGCGGTACCTCGCGGCGTTCGGCCCGGCGTCGGTGGCCGACGCGCAGCGCTGGGCGGGCCTGACCCGGCTGCGCGCCGCGGTCGACGTGCTGCGACCGGAGCTCGTGACGTTCACCGGCCCGGCCGGCACCGAGCTCCTCGACCTGCCCGACGCGCCGCGCCCGCCGGGCGACGAGCCCGTGCCCGTGGTCCTCGCGGGCGACTTCGACAACCTGCTCCTGTCCCACGACGACCGCACGCGCGTCCTCGGGGACCTGCCGGTCACGAGCGTCGTGAGCGTCAACGGTCAGGTCGCGGCGGCGGTCCTCGTCGACGGCCGCGTCGCGGGCGCCTGGACGGCCCGCCCGGCGGCACCGGCGGCGCGCAGCGCCCGAGCAGCGACCGCGAACACCCCTAGCGCCCGAGCGACGGAACCGGCCGACGGGGCGCGCCCGGCCGACGGGACGGACGTCGTCGTGCACGTCGAGGTGCGACCCCTGCGCGCACGGAGCGGCCCCGGCGCGTCCGGCGGCGAGGCACCGAGCCTCGCCGACCGACTGCGCGACCCCGCGGTGCGCGACGAGGTCGTCGCGCGCGCCGAGGACTGGGTGCGGTGCGGGTGGCCGGACGCGCGGGCGCGCGTCGTCGTCGACGGCTGAGGCGTCGGGGGTCAGGCCGCGACGGGCGCGGTGTCGCCCGCGTGGTCGGCCGTGAGGTCGCCCGTCTCCCCGGCCCGGACCGCGCGGCGACCGAGCACGATCGTGTAGACCCAGAACGCCGCGAGCGCGACCGCCCCGATCACGATCTTGAGCCACCACGGCAGCTCCGACCCGGTGACGAACCCCTCGATGACGCCGGAGACCGCGAGCGCGATCGCGAGGCCGATCGCGACGGTGACGAGCGCCCGGCCCTCCTGCGCGAGGGCGCGCGAGCGCGGCAGGGGCCCGGGGTCGATCCACGCCCAGAAGATCCGCAGCCCGGCGGCGCCGGCGACGAAGATCGACATGAGCTCGAGCAGCCCGTGCGGCGCGATGAGCTGGAGGAAGAGCGCGAGCTCGCCGTGCGCGGCCATCATGCCGCCGATCGAGCCGATGCCGACCGCGTTCTGGAACAGGACCCACACGGGGAACACCCCCGTGATCCCGAGGCCCACGCAGAAGGCCGCGATCCGCGCGTTGTTCGTCCACACGACGGCGGCGAAGTCGACGCCCGGGTCGTAGTAGGACGCGAACGCGCCGTTCACGTACTCCTCCTGGACGCTGGGCGGGCCCATGGAGGCGAGGCCCTCGGGCGTGGTCGCGACCCAGACGCCCGCGACGAGCGCGACGAGGAGGCACGCGGCGGTCACGCCGACCGACCACCACCGGATCCGGTAGAGCGCGGCCGGGAGGGACACCGTGAGGAACCGCACGACGTCGCGCCACGCGGGTTCGTGCGCCCCCGCGATGCGCGTGCGGGCGCGCCCGAGGAGCACGGACAGGCGCGAGATGAGCACCGGGTCCGGCGCGACGGAGCGCACGGTCGACAGGTGCGTCGCGACGGACTGGTAGAGCCGGACGAGCTCGTCGGCCTCCGCGCCGTCGAGCGTGCGGCGGCGGACGAGCGCGTCGAGGCGGTCCCACTCCGCGCCGTGCACGTCGGTGAAGGCGTCGAGGTCCACGACCGATACCCTGCCACACGGGGCGTGCCGCCGGTGCGCCGACCGACCGGCGGGCAGGACCCGCGACGGCGAGGACGGGAGCGGGCGTGCGCGAGGGCATCGTGATCGGCGAGGGCGTGGTCCTGGACGCGCGACCGGCGTCGTTCGTGACGCGCGGGCTGGCGCTCGCGCTCGACCTGCTCGTCGTGCTCGTGTTCTTCGTCGCGACGCTCTTCGTGCTCGGCGCCTCGCTGGGCTCGCTCGAGCTCGACCTGGTCACCGCGATCCTCATCGCGTTCTCGGTCCTCGTCATGGTCGTCATCCCGACGACGGTCGAGACGCTCTCGCGCGGCCGCTCGCTCGGCAAGCTCGCGCTCGGCATCCGGGTCGTGCGCGACGACGGCGGCCCGGTCCGGTTCCGGCACGCGTTCCTGCGGGCGCTCGTCGGGGTCGGCGAGATCTGGCTGACGTTCGGCTCGGTCGCGCTCGTCGCGTCGCTGACGAACGACAAGGGCAAGCGGCTCGGCGACATGGCGGCGGGTACGTACGCGATCCGGGTGCGGGGCGGGCGACCGACGCTCGCCCCGCTCGCGATGCCGCCCTACCTCGCCGCGTGGGCCGCGCACGCCGACATGCGGCGGCTGCCGGACGGCCTCGCGCTGGCCGCCCGGCAGTTCCTCGGGCGCGCCGACCGCCTGCACCCGGCGTCGCGCGCGCGGCTCGGCCAGGAGCTCGCGGGGCAGGTGGAGCGGTACGTCGCTCCGGGCCCGCCGCCCGGCACCCACCCCGAGACGTTTCTGCTCGCCGTGCTCACCGAACGCCGCGACCGGGACCGCGCGACGGCCCACCGCGCGCAGGCCGCCGCGCGCGAGCAGGCCGAGCTGCTCCACCGGCTCCCCTACTCGGTGCCCGACCCGACGCGCTGACGCGCGCGGCGCCCCGTCGGGGCGTCCTCGAACCGCCCGACGGCGCGCGCGATCCCGACGAGCACGAGGGCGAACGCGCCGAACCACACGGGCCGGCTCGCCCACCAGTCGGCGCCGCCCACGGCCGGGAGCTCCTGCCCGAGCACCACGAGGACGACCCCGACCACGACCACCATCGCGGTGAGGTGCCACAGGTACACGGTCATCGAGCGTCGCGCGAGACCGCGGACGACGGACCGCCCCCGGCCGTCGGCCCAGCGCACGAGCGGTCCCCGCGCGGCGAGCGCGAGCGCGACGAGCGCGACGGCGTGCAGCACGACGGGCGCGGTCGGCGGCCCGAGGTTGGACATCGCGTCGCCCGGCATGCCGATGAGCGAGACCGGGTAGGGCCCGACGGCGACGAGCAGGGCGGCGAGGGCCGCCGCGGCGAGGCCGACGGCCACGAGCACGCGGGGCCGCGGCACGACGGCGACGGGGACGATGCGGCCCCGGCGCACGACCCGCAGGCCCGAGCGGGCGTCGGCATAGAGGAGCCCGACCGCGTAGGGCACGGCCCACACGAGCACCACGTTGACGAGCGCGAGCCGCTCGAGCCCGGCGCCGAACCGCAGGGCCTCGACCGCGAGCGGGGCCGCGGCGAGCCCGGCGACGGCCCACGTTCCGGCGGCGTGCAGCGCGCGACGCAGGAGCGGCGTGAGGACGACGAGACCGAGGTAGACCGCGAGGAACCACAGGAGCTGCGGCGCCAGCGTCGCGAGCGAGCGGACGGCGTCGGCCGGGAGCCCGACGGCCAGCAGGACGCCGACGGCGACCACCCACGCCCCGACGAAGACGGCCACCGGCCGCAGCAGGCGCGGCAGCCGGGCGCCCGCGAGGCGGACGCCGTCGGCCAGGTCGGCGGCGACGCTCGGGCGGGTCGCGACCCGGCCCCGGGCGGCGGTCCCGCCGGTGCTGCCGGCACGCCGCAGCCCGTACGCCGCCGAGGCGCCCGCCGCGAAGAACAGCAGGGCGAGCACCTGGAGCACCCACGTCACGGCCCACCCGGCGCCGTGCGCGAGGGCGTTCCCGATCCGGAGCTGCTCGCCGTCCCACGTCGCGTCCGCCATGAGCCAGTGCACCGTGAGGACGCTCAGGGTCGCGACGGCGCGCACGGCGTCGACGAACACGTCGCGCGACGGGCGACGCGGTCCCTCGCCCGCCGCGGCCGCCGCGCCGGGCCGGTCCGGGCGCGGGGCCGGCGGGCCGCCGTCGCGGGTCCGGCGCGAGGCCGGGAGGACGTGCGACGACGCGCGGGGTCGGGCGGGGGGTGGCGACAGGACGGCCACGGGATGCTCCTCGGTCGGCGGGCCCGGGAGGTCTCCCGGTGCTCACCAGTCTCGAAACATCCCGTTCGTCCCGGTACGGGACGGTCCCCCGACCGCGTCGCGGTCGTCCACCCAGGTTCCGGGGGGTTGTCCCCCGCCGCTCGGACCTGCAGCCGCTGAGACCTGGAGGCGCTGAGAGCCGCTCAGACCTTGAGGTAGCGCAGCACCGCGAGGACGCGGCGGTGGTCGCCGGCGTCCTGCGGCAGCCCGAGCTTGCCGAAGATCGAGGTGACGTTCTTCTCGACCGCGCCGTAGGAGAGGAACAGGGCCTCCGCGATGGCGGAGTTCGACCGGCCCTGCGCCATGAGCTCGAGCACCTCGGTCTCGCGCGGCGTGAGGCGCGCGAGACCGTCGTCGGATCGCGATGCGCCCATGAGCTGGCTCACGACCTCCGGGTCGAGGACGGTCTGGCCCGCGGCGATGCGCGTGAGCGCGTCGACGAACTCGCCGACGTCCGCGACCCGGTCCTTGAGGAGGTAGCCGACGCCGCGCGCCCCGCCCGTGAGCAGCTCGCTCGCGAACCGCGTCTCGACGTACTGGGAGAAGAGCAGCACCCCGAGGTCGGGGTGCGCCGCGCGCAGCGCGAGGGCGGCGCGCAGCCCCTCGTCCGTGAACGTCGGGGGCATCCGGATGTCGACGACGGCGACGTCCGGCAGCGCGTCCTGCGCCGCGAGCCGCGCGACCTGCGCGACGAGCTCGTCGCCGTCCGCGACCGCCGCCGCGACCTCGTGGCCGCGGCGGGTGACGAGCGCGACGAGACCGTCGCGCAGGATGGCGGAGTCCTCGGCGATGACGAGCCGCATGGTGTCCTTCCGGTCGGGCGGGCCGGGCGGCCCGGGCGGGCGCGGTGCCCCGGGGACATCCTGCCCGACGCCGTCCCGCCACCCGGGCAGGACCGTCCCGTCCGTGCGCAGCACGTCAGACCCGGACCGGCAGGAGGACCGTGACGACCGTGGGCCCGCCGACGGGGCTCGTGAGCTCGAGCGAGCCGTCCACGGAGCGCACGCGCTCCGCCAGGCCCGCGAGCCCCGAGCGGTGACCGTCCGAGCCCGGCTGCACGACGCGCGCGCCGCCCTGGCCGTCGTCGCGCACCCGCAGGCGCAGGCGCGCCCCGCGCCCGCTGCCCTGGCGCTCCACGAGCACGTACACGCCCGACGCGCGCGCGTGCTTGACCGCGTTCGTCACGAGCTCCGCGACGCAGAAGTAGGCGATCGACTCGACCGCCGGGGCGAGCCGGCCGGACGCCTCGACGGCCGGGTCGACGTCGACCGTCACCGGCAGCGGCGAGCGCGCCGCGAGGGTCTCGAGCGCGACCGCGAGACCGTTGTCGAGCGCCGGTGGGTGGATGCCGCGCGCGAGCTCGCGCAGCTCGACCAGCGCCTCCTTGGTCGACGAGTGCGCGAGGTCGACGAGCTCGAGCGCGTCGCCCGCGTCGCCGCCCGCCGCGAGCTGCTCCTTGGCCTCGCCGAGCTGCATCGCGACGGCGACGAGGCGCGCCTGGGTGCCGTCGTGCAGGTCGCGCTCGATGCGGCGCAGCTTCGCGTCGGCGTCCTCGACCGTGCGGCCGCGCGACTCCTCGAGGTCGGCGACGCGCAGGCTGGACAGCGTGGGGCCGAGCAGCGCCACCGTGAGCACGCGGAAGAGGTGGGCGAACGCGCGCGTGACGTGGGGCCAGACCCAGAGGAAGATCGCCCCGACGAGCACGAGGCCGAGCTGGCGCGCCGGGGTGTCGACGTACCAGTCGACGCCGATCTGCACCCCGCGGTGCCACGTCCCGTCGGCGGCCTGCTGCAGCGGGAGCCAGCGCGACCAGATCCAGTGCGTCGTGCCGCCCAGCCCGACGGCGAGGAAGACCGTGCTCACGACGAAGGACAGGATGGCGAGCGGGAACGTCACGAGGAGGAAGAGCACGGCCCGCCACCCCGTGCCGTCGCCGATCCCGCTCCACAGCGTGCTCCAGAAGCCGCGGCGGCGCGTGTACGGGGCGGGGGCGGCGACGTCGACCCCGAGCAGGGACCGCGCGAGCGACCGGTACATCGAGCCCCAGCCGCGCCCGCCGACCACGACCCACCCCGCGACGACGAGGCCCAGGACGGGCACGATCATCGCGACGAGGAAGACCACGGAGAACAGCCCGTAGGAGAACGCGAAGGGCGCCAGCAGGAGCGCGAGCGAGAGGTACCCGTACTCGCGCCACGTGCGCCCCGCGAACGGCGCGCGCGCGAAGCCGACCCGCTCGCGGTGGTCCACGTACCGCGGGTCGGGCTGCGAGCCCGCGAACGCGCCCGGGACCCCGGGCGCGGCGGCCACGGCGGACGCCGAGGGGTCCGACGACGTGGCGGGCGTCGACGGCACCGCGGAGGGGTGCGGCGTCGGCACGACCGCGTCGGGCGCGCCCGGCGAGGGCTCGCCCTCGGGCACGACGCTCGGCTGGTCAGGGGTCACGGCAGTCATGGTGCCAGTCTGGGCGCGCGCGTGCGGCGACGACAGGGTGGCGTCCGCCGCACCCGGGTGGGGACAACCCCCGTACCTGCCGTCAGTGCAGCAGGTACTTGACCGCGATGACCACGCCGCCGAACGCCGCGGCGAGCAGCGTCTCTCCCACCAGCAGGCCTCCGCGCGCCCCCGCGCGGTACGCGGCGAGGAACCCCACCACACCGAGCAGGACGACGGTGAACCACACCGCGACGAGGGCGGCGCTCTCGGCGTCGAGCCCGGCCGCGAGCGCCACGAGGTACACGACGATCCCGGGGAGCGCGCCGAGGAGCACCCCGACGTTGGACCGCAGCGCGACGACCGTGCGGCCCCACAGCGAGTGCCCCGTGTCGTGGAAGCGTCCGCTCACCGCGTCCACGTAGCAGTGCGCGAGCCAGTAGCCCACCGCCACGAGGGTCGTCGCGAGCACGACGCGGTCGCCCGTCGGCGCGTGCACGCTGGAGACCGCCATGACGAACCCCGCGACGATCGCGCCGTACAGGAGGTCGTGCGGGGGCTCGCGCTCCCAGCGGTCGCCCACGCGGTGCCACAGCGGCCGCACCCGGCCGGGCGGCGGCTCGTCGCGCACCTCGTCGGCCGGCCCCGACGTGCCCTCGCCCGCGGGGGGCGAGGGCACGACCGGCGTGCGCTCGTCGGACGACGGGTCCATACGACCTCCTCGGCGCGTGCCGGACGACTCGGGTCGGTGCTCAGTAGCGGTAGTGCTCCGGCTTGTACGGCCCCTCGACGGGGACGCCCAGGTAGTCCGCCTGAGACGGCGAGAGCTCGGTGAGCCGGACGCCGAGCGCGTCGAGGTGCAGGCGCGCGACCTTCTCGTCGAGCACCTTGGGCAGCCGGTAGACCTGGCGCGCGTAGGCGCGCTCGCGCCCCTCGCGCGCGGCGGCCGTCGCGTCCTGGTAGAGCTCGATCTGGCCGATCACCTGGTTCGAGAACGAGTTGCTCATGACGAACGACGGGTGGCCCGTCGCGTTCCCCAGGTTGAGCAGGCGGCCCTCGGAGAGCACGACGACCGAGCGGCCCGCGGGCTGGCCGTCGGGGCCCGGCTCCGCGAACGTCCACTCGTGGACCTGGGGCTTGATCTCGGTGCGCGACACCCCGGGCACCTCGGCGAGGCCGGCCATGTCGATCTCGTTGTCGAAGTGGCCGATGTTGCCGACGACGGCCTTGTCCTTCATCGCGACGAGGTGCTCGGCGCGGATGACGTCCTTGTTGCCCGTGGTCGTGATGAAGAAGTCGGCCTCGCCGAGCACGTCCTCGATCCGGGCGACCTGGTAGCCGTCCATCGCGGCCTGGAGCGCGCAGATCGGGTCGACCTCGGACACGATGACGCGCGCGCCCTGGCCGCGGAACGCCTCGGCCGCGCCCTTGCCGACGTCGCCGTAGCCCGCGACGAACGCGACCTTGCCGCCCATGAGGACGTCGGTCGCGCGGTTGATGCCGTCGGGCAGAGAGTGGCGGATGCCGTACTTGTTGTCGAACTTCGACTTGGTGACCGAGTCGTTGACGTTGATCGCCGGGAAGAGCAGCTCGCCCGACTCGGCGAGCTGGTAGAGGCGGTGCACGCCCGTCGTCGTCTCCTCGGTGACGCCCTGGATCTCCTGCGCGATCGTCGTCCAGCGCAGCGGGTCGGCCTCGAGCGCGCGGCGCAGCACCCCGCGCACGACGTTCATCTCGTGGGTGTGGTCGGGCTCGCCCGGGAGCGTGTCCGGCGGGACGACGCCCGCGCGCTCGTACTGCAGGCCCAGGTGGACGAGCATCGTGGCGTCGCCGCCGTCGTCGAGGATGAGGTTGGGCGACTCGTCCCCCGGCCACACGAGGATCTGCTCGGTGCAGTCCCAGTACTCCTCGAGGCTCTCGCCCTTCCACGCGAACACCGGGACGCCCTGCGGGTCCTCGGGCGTCCCGTGCGGCCCGACGACGACGGCGGCCGCCGCCTCGTCCTGCGTCGAGAAGATGTTGCAGCTCGCCCAGCGCACCTGCGCGCCGAGCGCGACGAGCGTCTCGATGAGGACGGCCGTCTGCACGGTCATGTGCAGGGAGCCGGCGATGCGGGCGCCCGCGAGCGGCTGCGAGTCCCCGTACTCGGCGCGCAGCGCCATGAGGCCGGGCATCTCGTGCTCGGCGAGGCGGAGCTGGTGGCGGCCCGCCTCGGCCAGGGACAGGTCGCGGACCTTGTACCGGCCGGGGATCTCGTCGAAGCCGGGGGTGGCGCCGGAGGTCGGGGCCTGCGCTGTGGTGGACATGGTTCTCCTGTGCGTTCTCGGTGCCGGCGGAGCCGGTGGTACCGGCTCCGCGGTGGCTCCCGATGACTGGTCGGTTGCTGCGCTGGGGGCTCCCGTCCGCGCGGGACGGGACCGCGGCCCGCCCGGCACCAGCCTACCGAGGACGACGCCGTCCGGCCGGGGCGCGGACCACCCGCGCCCGCAGCACCACCGTTCGTCCGGCGCGCGCGCCCGGGCGCGCGCGTAACACGAACGCTTGACCATCTCAAGATCACGAAGGGATAACGATCCCGGTTCCGCCGTCATCCGCGCCATTCCAACGATGCTCGGTCAAGAATCGTCCTGGAATCGCCCCTGGTGCGGGGGTCCTGGGTAGAAGTTGAACCTCGAATCAGGCAGGGTGGGCGCGAACCGATTGACATCGGATCAGCGTGAGGCCCTGTGTGCGCCGGCCCCTGCGGGGGCAACCGGCCGGACGCGCCACCCCAGGGAGGACGTCCTCGCACCCGGGGCCTCCTGCCGTGCCCTCTCGTCGAGCGCCCGCACCCGGGGTGCTCCGGAGGGGCGTGACGCTGGTCCACGACCGGAAGGTGGCGACACCCACCGCATGACAGCTCTCAGCACACCCGTGCCGACCGACCCGGCCGCGCACGCCGGCGCCGCGACCGTCGGCACCGACGAGCGCGCGACCGCGCTCTCGGTCCGCGACGTCTACAAGGTCTTCGGGCGCCGCCCCGTCGAGGCGATCCGCCGCCTCGAGCAGGGCGCGAGCCGCGACGACGTCAAGCCGCTCGGCACCGCCGCGGTCATCGACGCGTCGTTCGACGTGAAGCAGGGCGAGATCTTCGTCGTCATGGGCCTCTCGGGCTCCGGCAAGTCGACGCTCATCCGCATGCTCAACGGGCTGTGGAAGCCGACGTCCGGGCACGTGCTGCTCGGCGGCACCGACCTCGCCCAGGCCGACGCCAAGCAGATGCGCGCGCTGCGCCGCAAGCACGTGTCGATGGTCTTCCAGCACTTCGCGCTCCTGCCCCACCGCACCGTGCTCGACAACGCCGCCTACCCCCTGGAGATCCAGGGCGTCGGCAAGGCGGAGCGCCGCGAGAAGGCCCGCACCGCGCTCGGCCTCGTCGGGCTCGGCGGCTGGGAGGACTCCCTGCCCTCGCAGCTCTCCGGCGGCATGCGCCAGCGCGTCGGGCTCGCCCGCGCGCTCGCCGCCGACACCGACGTCCTGCTCATGGACGAGGCGTTCTCCGCGCTCGACCCGCTCATCCGGCGCGAGATGCAGGAGCAGCTCCTCGAGCTCCAGCAGACGCTCGGCAAGACGATCGTCTTCATCACGCACGACCTCAACGAGGCGATGCACCTCGGGGACCGGATCGCCGTCATGCGCGACGGCCGGATCGTGCAGATCGGCACCGCCGAGCAGATCCTGTCCGACCCCGCGAACGACTACGTCGCCCAGTTCGTCGCCGACGTGGACCGCACGCGCGTCCTCACGGCCTCGTCCGTCATGGTGCGCCCCGCCGTCGTCGTCCCGCTCTCCGGCGGTCCCCGCCAGGCGAGCCGCACGATGCGCGAGGCGCAGGTCTCGGCCGCGTACGTCGTCGACCGCCAGCGCCACCTCCAGGGCGTCGTGCGCGACGAGGACGCGGTCGCCGCGCTCAAGAAGGGCCAGGACAGCCTCGACGGCCTCGTGCGCCAGGGCGTCGCGCCCGTCTCCCCCGACACCCCGCTCGCGGAGGTCTTCGCCCCCGCCGCGGAGTCGCCGCTGCCCGTCGCGGTCACGGACGAGCAGGGCCGCCTCGTCGGCGTCGTCCCCCGCGTCACGCTCCTCGAGGCCATGGTCCCCGGCGACCAGCCGAAGACCGGCGAGATCGACCTCGGGCAGACGCCCGTCGTCCAGGACGCGGCGGCGGAGGGCTCCGCCCCGCTCGCGGCCGCCCCGACGGAAGGCAGTGCCGCGTGAACGACACCCTCGTCCCCCGCATCCCGCTCGGCGAGTGGGTCGACGCCTTCGTCGGCTGGGTCACCACCACGTTCCGCCCGCTCTTCCGGTTCATCAAGGACGTCCTCGTGGGCGTCTACGACGGGCTCGACGCCGTGCTGTCCGGCCCGCCGTTCTGGGTCGTCGCGATCGCCCTCGCCGCGCTGGCGTTCTTCGTCAAGGGCTGGCGGCTCGCGGTCGGCACGCTCGTCGGCTTCGTCCTCATCGCGGGCGTGAACCAGTGGGACAACGCGATGGACACCCTCGCGCTCGTCCTGCTGTCCGCCGTCCTCGCGATCGCGATCGCGATCCCGCTCGGCATCTGGGCCGCGCGCAACGACCGCGTCTCCGCCGTCGTGCGGCCCGTGCTCGACTTCATGCAGACCATGCCGGCGTTCGTCTACCTCATCCCGACCGTCGTCATCTTCCTCACCGGGCCCGTGCCCGGGATCATCGCGACGATCGTCTTCGCCATGGCGCCCGGCGTCCGGTTCACCGAGCTGGGCATCCGGCAGGTCGACAAGGAGGTGGTCGAGGCCGGCCAGGCGTTCGGCTCGACCCCCGGCCGCATCCTGCGCCAGATCCAGCTCCCGCTCGCCCTGCCCACGATCATGGCGGGCGTCAACCAGGTCATCATGCTCTCGCTCTCCATGGTCGTCATCGCCGGCATGGTCGGCGCCGGCGGCCTGGGCGAGGACGTCGTCGCCGCGCTCCAGCGCGTCGACGTGGCGCTCGGGTTCGAGGCAGGCCTCGCCGTCGTCATCCTCGCGATGTTCCTCGACCGCGTGACCTCCGCGCTCGGCGACCGCGCCCCCGTGGCGCGCGCCCTCGCCGCGGCGCGCGTCTGACCGCGCCACCCACCGTCCCCGGCCGCATGCCGGGACCCCCTCCCACGCACCGTCGTGGGGCACCCCGACCGGGCCTCACGGCCCACGGAAGGAACGCATGACCCCCGCACGCAAGCGCACCACCCGCACCGCCGCCGTCGCCGCGACCGCCGTCCTCGGCCTCGCGCTCACCGGCTGCGCGTCCGACTCCGGCTCGGGCGGCTCCGGCGACGGCGCCTCCTCCACCGGCGAGGACGAGACGTCGGTCTCCATCGGCATCCCGTCCGGCTGGGACGAGGGCATCGCCGTCTCCCACCTGTGGACCACCATCCTCGAGGACGAGGGCTACGACGTGTCGACGCAGACCGCCGACGTCGGCGTCGTGTACACCGGCCTCGTCGGCGGGGACTTCGACCTCACGCTCGACGTCTGGCTGCCCTACACGCACGCGTCGTACGAGAAGAAGTACGGCGGCGAGATCACCGACCTCGGCTACTGGTACGACGACGCCAAGCTCACCATCGCGGTGAACGAGGACTCGCCCGCGCAGTCCCTCGAGGACCTCGCGGCCATGTCCGACGAGTACGGCAACAAGCTCGTCGGCATCGAGGCGGGCGCCGGCCTGACCGAGATCACCCAGGACCAGGTCATCCCCACCTACGGCCTCGAGGACATGGACTACTCCATCTCCTCCACCCCCGCGATGCTCGCCGAGCTCAAGGGCGCGACCGACGCCGGCGAGAACATCGCGGTCACGCTGTGGCGCCCGCACTGGGCCTACGACGAGTTCCCCGTCCGCGACCTCGAGGACCCCGAGGGCGCTCTCGGCGAGGCGGAGAAGATCCACATGTGGGGCTCGGCCGACTTCGAGGAGCGCTACCCGACGCTGACGAAGCTGCTCGGCGCGTTCTCCCTCGACGACGAGCAGCTGTTCTCGCTCGAGAACATGATGTTCAACTCCGACGAGTACGCCGACGAGCAGGCCGCCGTCGAGGCGTGGCTCGAGGAGAACCCGACGTTCGTCGACGACCTCAAGGAGGCCGCGGGCGTCTGACGCCTCGACCACCCGCGCTCCGACGGGCCCTGCCGACGGGATCTGCAGGGCCCGTCCCGGACGGGCTGCGGTCCCGGTTCGCCGCAGCCGTGCGGGCACCCTCGGTGCCCGACGCCGAAGGCCGGCTCCCTCGCGGGGGCCGGCCTTCGGTCGTGCAGCGGGACGCGGCGCCCTCAGAGCTCGCGCGCGTCGTCCTCCAGCAGCACCGGGATGCCGTCGCGCACGGGGTACGCGAGCGGACGCCCCGGGTCGGTCGAGTGCAGCTCCGGCTCGCCGGAGGGGCTCGTCCCGTCCACGAGGCGGGCGCCCGTCACCGGGCACCGCAGCGCCTCGCGCACCCAGGGGTCGATCTGCAGGCTCATGCTCGCTCCTCGTCGTCGTCCGTGCGCACGAGCGACAGGACGTCGTCGCGCACCTTCTCCATGATGTCCTCGTCAGCGGCCTCGACGTTGAGCCGCAGGAGCGGCTCCGTGTTGGACGCCCGCAGGTTGAACCACCACTGCGGGTGGGAGCCCCAGTGCGAGACCGTCAGGCCGTCGAGCTCGTCGACCTCGACGGGGCCGGCCCCCTGCTGCGTCACGTACGCCTCGACGACGCGCGCACGCGCCGCCGGGACGTCGGCCACGGTCGAGTTGATCTCCCCCGAGGCGACGTAGGGCTCGTACATCTCCGCGAGGTCGGACAGCGCGTGCGGCTGCGACCCGAGGGCGGCCAGGACGTGCATCGCCGCCAGCATCCCGGTGTCCGCGAAGAAGAAGTCGCGGAAGTAGTAGTGGGCGCTGTGCTCGCCCCCGAACACGGCGTCGTGCTCCGCCATCTGCGCCTTGATGAACGAGTGGCCCACGCGCGTGCGGACCGTGCGCGCGCCGGCCGCCCCGAGGAAGTCGGGGACGGCGCGCGAGGTGATGAGGTTGTGGATCACGGTGGGGGTGCGCCCGGCCTCGAGCTCCTTCGCGACCTCCCGCAGGCCGACCAGCGCCGTGACGGCGGACGGGGAGACCGGCTCGCCGCGCTCGTCCACGACGAAGCAGCGGTCGGCGTCGCCGTCGAACGCGAGCCCGAGGTCGGCCCCGTGCTCGACCACGGCCGCCTGCAGGTCCACGAGGTTCTTCGGGTCCAGCGGGTTCGCCTCGTGGTTCGGGAACGTGCCGTCGAGCTCGAAGTAGAGCGGGACGACGTCGAGCGGCAGGGCGGGCAGTCCCGCCCCCGTGCCCAGCACGGCCGGCACGGTGTGCCCGCCCATCCCGTTGCCGGCGTCGACGACGACCTTGAGCGGCCGGATCCCCGACAGGTCGACGAGACCGCGCAGGAACGCCGCGTACTCCGCGAGCATGTCGCGGTCCGTGACGGTGCCGGGCTCCTCGGCGGCGGGCGGGAGGCCGTCGTCCAGGTACCCCTCCGCGAGGGTCCGTACGTCGATCAGGCCCGAGTCCTGGCCGACCGGGCGCGCGCCCGCGCGGCACAGCTTGATGCCGTTGTAGACGGCGGGGTTGTGGCTCGCGGTGAACATGGCCCCGGGGACGCCCAGCACCCCGGACGCGTGGTAGAGACCGTCCGTCGAGCACAGCCCGATGCGCGTCACGTCGACCCCCGCGGCCGTGAGCCCCGCGGCGAACGCGTCGACGAGCTCCGGGCCCGAGTCGCGCATGTCGTGCCCCAGCACGGCGCTGGCCCGCGTGCCCGCCGGGGCCTCCGGCAGCACCACGGCCCGCGCGAACGCCGCGCCGACGGCCCGGGCCACCTCCGGGTTCAGCTGGTCCGGGACGGTACCGCGGACGTCGTACGCCTTGATGAGGTGGGAGAGGTCGGTGCTCACGCGACCCACCCTATCCGCGGGTGCACCGCGTGCGACGGCGACGGCTGCTGCGCGGGCTACTGCCCGGCCGCCGCGTACCGCTCCTCGGTCCGCGCCTTCGCCGGGCGCCACCACTCCTCGTGCTCGCGGTACCAGTCCACCGTCCGGGAGAGACCGTCGCCGAACGAGGTGAAGGCGGGCTCCCACCCCAGCTCGGTCCGCAGTCGCGTGGCGTCGATCGCGTAGCGCAGGTCGTGCCCCGCACGGTCGGCGACGAGCTCGTAGTCGTCGCGGTCGCGGCCGAAGATCTCGAGCAGGTCCTGGACGACCTGCAGGTTGGACCGCTCGCCGTCCGCCCCGACGAGGTAGGTCTCGCCCACGGCACCCCGCTCGACGATCGCCCACACCGCGTCGTTGTGGTCGTCGACGTGGATCCAGTCCCGCACGTTCGCACCCGCCCCGTAGACCTTGGGACGCCCACCGTCGAGCAGGTTGGTGATCTGCCGCGGGATGAACTTCTCGACGTGCTGGTACGGCCCGTAGTTGTTGGAGCAGTTCGAGATCGTCGCGCGCACGCCGAACGAGCGCACCCACGCCCGCACCAGGAGGTCGCTCGACGCCTTCGTCGAGGAGTAGGGCGACGACGGGTTGTACGGGGTCGTCTCGGTGAAGCGCGCGCCGTCGTCGAGCTCGAGGTCGCCGTACACCTCGTCCGTCGAGACGTGGTGCAGCCGCACGTCGTGGCGGCGCACCGCCTCGAGCAGGGTGAACGTGCCGAGCACGTTGGTCCGGACGAACGGGGACGGGTCCCGCAGGGAGTTGTCGTTGTGCGACTCCGCGGCGAAGTGGACCACGAGGTCGGCCTCGCCCACGAGCCGGTCCACCAGGTCGGCGTCCGCGACGTCGCCCTCGACGAGCTCGACGCGGTCGCGCACCGGGTCGAGGGACCGCGCGTCCCCCGCGTACGTCAGGGCGTCGAGCACGACCACCGCGGCGTCGGGCCGCGTCTCGACCGTGCGATGCACGAAGTTCGCCCCGATGAAGCCGGCGCCGCCGGTCACGAGCACCCGCACAGCCGACCTCCTCGATCCGTCCTCCTGGCGCGGCGAGTCTATCGACGGCGGGCCCCGGCCCCGGGGTCCGCGGCGGCATTTCACCCGCCGCGGCACGGGGCTGTCGTGAGAGCCTGCCGGGATGAAGGGGATCGTCCTGGCAGGAGGAGCGGGCACGCGCCTGCACCCGATCACGCTCGGGGTGAGCAAGCAGCTCCTGCCCGTCTACGACAAGCCGATGGTGTACTACCCGCTCTCCACGCTGCTGCTGGCCGGGGTGCGGGACGTGCTCGTCATCACGACGCCGCACGACGCCGCCGCGTTCACGCGCCTGCTCGGCGACGGCTCGCAGTTCGGCATCTCCATCTCCTACGCGGTGCAGGCGGAGCCGAACGGGCTCGCCCAGGCGTTCGTGCTCGGCGCGGACTTCCTCGACGGGGACTCCGCCGCGCTCGTCCTCGGCGACAACATCTTCTACGGGCCCGGCCTCGGCGACCGGCTCCAGCGGTTCGCCGCGATCGACGGCGGCGCCGTCTTCGCCTACCGCGTCTCGGACCCGACGGCGTACGGCGTGGTCGAGTTCGACGGATCGGGACGCGCCCTGAGCATCGAGGAGAAGCCCGCGCACCCGCGGAGCAGCTACGCGGTGCCGGGCCTGTACTTCTACTCGGCGGACGTCGTCGACGTCGCCCGCTCGCTGCGGCCCTCGGCGCGTGGCGAGTACGAGATCACGGACGTGAACCTGCACTACCTGCGCGAGGGCCGGCTCCAGGTCGAGGTCCTGCCGCGCGGGACCGCCTGGCTCGACACCGGGACGGTCGACTCGCTCCTCGACGCGAGCGACTTCGTCCGCACGATCGAGAACCGGCAGGGCCTGAAGATCGGGGCCCCCGAGGAGGTCGCGTGGCGCCGCGGGTTCCTCGACGACGACGGCCTGCGCGAGCGTGCGGCCGCGCTGGGCCGGTCGCGCTACGGCACCTACCTGCTGTCGCTGCTCGACGCGTGAGCGCCCGGGGACGAGGCTCCGGCGAGCACGCCGGCCGCTGCGACGACCCAGCGCTCGCGCCAGTCGCCGACGGGCTCGACGCCGGCCCGGCGCAGCGCCTCGTGACCGAGCACGGACCACGCCGGCCGCGGCGCGGGGCGCGCGGACGCGGCGCTGGGGACGGGCCGGACGATCGCCGGGTCGAGCCCGGCCGCGGCGACGACCTCGCGGGCGAGGTCCCACCAGGACGCCCGGCCCTGCGCCGTGCCGTGGTAGACGCCGCCCGGGGCGGAGGACCGCACGAGCCGCACGACGAGGTCGGCGAGGTCGCGGGCCCACGTCGGCTGCCCCACCTGGTCGTCGACGACCTCGAGCGCTCCGCGCTCGCGCGCCACCCGGGCGATCGTCCGCGGGAAGCACGCGCCGTGCGCGCCGTAGAGCCACGCCGTGCGGACCACGAGGGCGTCCGGGTGCTCGGTCCGCACGGCCCACTCCCCGGCGGCCTTCGTCCGGCCGTAGGCGGACCGGGGCGCCAGCGGCGCGTCCTCGGCGTACGGGACCCCGACGGCGGCGGGCCCGCCGTCGAAGACGTAGTCCGTCGACACGTGCACGAGCCGGGCCTCGTGGCGAGCCGCCGCGCGGGCGACGTGCTGGGCCCCGACGGCGTTGACGGCGAAGGCCGTCGCCTCGTCCGCCTCGGCGGCGTCGACGGCCGTGTACGCCGCGCAGCTCACCACGACGTCCGCGCCGGCGAGCGCGCGCGTGACGGCGTCCCCGTCCGTGACGTCGAGCGCCGCGCGGTCGAGCGCGCGCACGGGCTCCCCGCCGGCGCGCAGCAGCGCCACCACCTCGGTCCCGAGCATCCCGCCGGCCCCTGTCACCGCCCACCGCACCACGACCACCTCCGCACGGCACCCTACCGAGGAGCACCATGAACGTCCGTGAGCTCACCGTCCCCGGCGCGTGGGAGCTGCTGCCGCGTCAGCACGCCGACGACCGAGGGGTCTTCCTCGAGTGGTTCACGGCCGCAGCCCTGCGCGAGGCGACAGGGCGCGACCTCGACCTCGCCCAGGCGAACGCCTCGGTCTCGAGGGCGGGCGTCGTGCGCGGGATCCACTACGCCGACGTCCCGCCCGGGCAGGCGAAGTACGTGACGTGCGTCGCGGGGTCCGTCCTCGACGTCGTGGTCGACCTCCGCGTCGGGTCGCCCGCCTTCGGGCGCTGGGACGCGGTCCTGCTGGACGCCCACGAGCGCCGCGCCGTGTTCCTCCCCGAGGGCGTCGGGCACGCGTTCATGGCGCTCGAGGACGGTGCGACCGTCGTCTACCTGTGCTCGAGCGGGTACGCCCCCGAGCGGGAGCACGGCGTCGACCCGACCGACCCCGAGCTCGCCATCGAGTGGCCGGCCACCGGCCCGGACGGGCGCGCCCTCGTGCCGTCGTTCTCCGCCAAGGACGCGGCGGCGCCGTCCCTACGGGAGGCGCTCGCGGCGGGAGCCCTCCCCCGTGCGGACGAGGTCGACGCGTTCGTCCGGACGCTGCAGGCGTAGGTCAGTCGGCCTCGGCGCGCAGGACCCGCAGGTGCCCGCGGCGCCCGACCTCGGTGACGTCCGGCGGCTCCGGCTCGGTGCGGACCTTGCCCGCCTCCCGGACGGCGTCGGCGAGCGCCGAGAGGTCGTCGTCGCTGGGACCGGTCTCGACGAACTGCGGCGACAGGCGCACGACCTCCCAGCCGCGCGGGGCGGTGAGCCGCTCCGCGTGCTCGGCGCACAGGTCGTAGCTGTGCGGCTCGGCGAGGTGCGCGAGCGGGCCCAGGACCGCCGTGGAGTCGGCGTAGACGTAGGTGAGGGTCGCGACGGCGGCACGGACGCACGCCGTGCGCGAGCACTGCCTGACGGATCTCACGGCCTGACCTTACGCCTTCCGGAGGGGTCCTGGGGACGGCACACGCCGCCCGCCTTCGGCGGAGGCCGACTAGAGTCGGGGTGTGCGTGGCAACTCTTCGTCCCCCGGCTCGCGCCCCGACCCGGCCGGCGCCGGGCGCCGGGCCCGCGACCGCTGGTCGCGTCGCAGCGCCGTCACCCCTCCCCCGGTCTCGTTCGACGAGCTCCTCATCCCGCCGCGCGCCCCTGGGCCGGGCGGCCACGGACCGGTGCCACGACGGCGCGACCGCCGGGGACGCGGCATCCGAGGTCCTCTCCTCCCGCCGACCGCGCCCGCGAGCCGCACCCGCGCGGAGAAGTTCGACGACGTCGTGCTCGACGTCGTGGAGCGCGTGCAGCGCTCGTGGGCGAAGCAGCTGCGCGGGACGGAGTTCGCGGTGGAGGACGTCCCGCCGTCGGACCCGGCGCCCTGGGAGGACGGCGGCGTGCCGCTCGGCCGGTGCTTCCCGGCCGAGTCGGGCCAGCCCGCCCGCATCGTGGTCTACCGGCGGCCCGTCGAGGCGCGCGCGTTCGACGCCGAGGACCTCGAGGACCTCGTCCGCGACGTGCTCGTCGAGCAGGTCGCGCACCTGCTGGCCCGCACCCCCGAGGAGATCGACCCGCGCTACACGGGCGACCGCTGACCGTCGCCTAGCGTCCCAGCCCGGCCGTGTCCGACGCGCGGACCGCGACCTCGTGCGCGGCGGGCGCGTCCGTGACCGGCAGGAGCACCGACACGAGGCTCGGCAGGCCGTCGCCCTCGTCGCCGCTCGTCGGGCCGGCGCTCGCCGTGAGCGACCAGACGGGGAGCAGGCCGTCGTCCTCCCCGACGACGTCGACCGTCACCGCCGCGGGGACGGCCTCGGACCCCTCCGCCCGCACCGTCGCCGGGTCGAGCGTCTGCGTCGTGCCCGCGCGGAGGGTCAGGGTCGTCGTGCCCGCCTCCGCGCCGCTCTCGTCGTAGACGCGCACGAGGAGCTCGAGCGAGCCCGTCGGCTCGTCCTCGTCGGCACGCGCCGCAGGGACGGCGGCGAGCGTGAGCGCGGAGGACGTGCCCGGGACGAGCGCCACCTGACCGGCGGGAGACGTGTCGTCGGTGGACCCGGCGCTCTCGTCGGCGCCCTCCGCGTCCGTCAGGGACGGCAGCGGTCGCGCCGCGACCCAGGCGCGGTCGTACTGCCGCTCCTCGTGGAGCAGGTCGGGATCCGGCTCACCGCGGCGGTCGACGGACGCACCGCCGACGACGGGGACGTCGGCGTGCACGGAGACGGCGTACGCGCCCGCGGGCAGGCCGCCGAGCGACACGTCCGTGACGACGCCGGGCGCGAGCGCGACCTCCTCGGCCCCGCGCAGGGGCACGGCGCCGTCCTCCCCGTACACCGTGACGCGCGCGGTCCCGGCCTGCTCGCCGGGGGCGAGCAGGCGCAGCTGCGGCGCGTGCGGGTCGTCGACCGCCTCCCCGACGCTCGTGACGCCGGCCAGCGCGAGGTCCGTCGTCGGCTCCCCGCCCGGGACGACGTGGTCGACGCCGAGCGGCACCAGGCCGTCGAGCGTCGAGTGCTGCAGGTACGCCGACACGAGTCCGCCCGACGCGGCCACGTGGACGACGAGGCGGCGCTGCTCGGGAGCCGCTGCCTCGACCAGGGTCACGACCTCCTGCCCCGGACCGACCAGCTGCTGCCCGCCCCCGGAGAGCGCGACCTCGCCCCCCTGCCCCCAGACCTGCACCTGGACGACCGCGGGCGTGAGGCCGGGGTTCTGGAGCACGAGCTGGGAGCTGCTGCCGATCTCGGTGCTCCCGCCGACGAGCCACTGGCTGATGCCCGGCCGCGCGCAGCTCGCCGCGGCGAGCCCGCGCAGGTCGCCGTCGGTCGTCACGGAGCCGACGGACGCGGCCACGCGCGGCGACGAGTCCTGGGCGGGGCGCACGGTCAGGACGGTGCCGTGCGCGGGGTCCTGGACATCGCCCACGGTGACGTCGGCGCCCGACCCGGGCGCGAGCTCCTGCTCCTCGAGGTCGCCGCCGTCGAGAACGCCGAGCCCGGCGGCCCCCTCGCCCTCGACCACCGCGCGCAGCCGGCTGGACGTGCCGACCGGGGCGGGACCGAACTGCGCGTCACCCACCGTCTCCGGGTCGGTGAGCCGCGCCGGTCCCGGGCAGACCGAGACCTCTCGGGCGGGCTCGACCGTGACCTCCTCGACCGCGTCCGCCGGGGCCGGGGCCGCGGGCAGGAGCGCCGCGCCCGTGCCCCCGAGCACGACGACCGCACCCACCGCCAGGATGCCGACCAGCCCGGCGCCCGTCGTCGTGACGCGGCGCACCACCGCCCGGGCGCGCCCGGGGCGCGCGTCCGTCTCCGGAGCCTCGTCGGGGCTCGTCCCGTTCGTCGTCGTCACCGTTCCTACCTCGTTCCCGCGCGACGGCGCCGGACCGGCACCGCGAGCAGCACGTACACGACCAGGGTCACGCCCGCAGCCGCCATCCAGCCCGACCGGTGGTCCGCGGCGTGGTACACCTCGAGCCGCCCGGCGTCGGCCCCGAGGGCGAAAGCCTGCAGCCCGCCGGTCGTCGCCGGGTCGACCGCCTCCAGCGGGCGGCCGTCGAGCGTGGCGCGCCACCCGGACGACGCGTCCTCCGCGAGCACGACCTGCCGGTCCTCGGCCCCCTCCGGGACGGTCGCGACGACCGGGCGCAGCGCCTCGCGGTCCGCGGCCAGCGGCTCGACCCCCGCAGCGGACTCGACGCGCGCCCACGACGGCTCGCCGCCCTCGGGCACGACGCGCCAGAGCAGCGCTGCCCGGCCCTCCGTCATGCGCTCGAGCCCGGGCACCATGTCGAGCCGGGCGACGAGCTCGGCCCGCGCCTGGTCCTCCGGCGCGGACGCCGGCAGGAGCACCGCCCCGACGCCCAGACGGCCCAGGCCGCCGGCGACGTCCGCCGAGGTCCCGGAGACGAGCTCCGCGACGAGCCGGGGCAGCTCTCCCTCGGTCACCGCGGGGTCGGCCGCCTGCCACGCGTGCACGACGGCCGACGAGTCGACCGCCTGCGGACCGTCCGAGCGCAGCGCCGCGTACTCGACGACGCCACCCGGCCCGTGCTCCAGGGTGAGCACGCGCGCCTGGCGCGGCGAGGACTGCATCTGGCGGCCGACCGGCGGCACGACCGGCTCGGTCGTGGCCACGACCGAGCCGACCCGGGCGTCGTCCCGGTCGAGCACGCCCACGGTCCACGACGCGGCGGCCCCCAGGGGCAGCAGGGTGACGACCAGGGCGAGCGCGACGACGGCGCCCGAGCGCCAGGCCGGGGCGCCGGCACCGGGCCATCGCGGGACGCCGACGAGGGCGGCGCCAAGCAGGGCGAGCAGCGCGAGCGACAGCCCGGCGCCGGGCCACCCCGTGACCGGGGCGTCGGGCGACACCCCGGCGGCCACGACGGTCGACCCGGCGAGGACGGCGGCGGCCAGCCCGAGCGCCGCGACGAACCACGCCCCCACGGCCAGACGCCGGCCGCGCAGCACGGCGAGCACGGCGAGCACCACGACGACCGCGCCGGCGGCGAACGGAGCCCAGCGCGCGAGGAGCTCGCCCGCGCCGCTCCCGTCGAGCCCGAACCACGCCTCGGGCGCGGTCGGCAGCCCCAGGAGCTGCTGCCACGGCGCGGCGGGCGTGGCCGCGACCGGCACGCCCGGGTCGGCGAGCAGCAGCCGCCACCCGCCGTCGCCCGCGGTGCGGGCCACGTGCACGAGGAACGGGGCGAAGAGCACGAGGGCCGGCACGGGGACGAGGGCGAGGTAGCGGCGGTGCGCCCGGACCCCGAGCGCCACGACGACGAGCACGACCACGCCGACGGGCAGGAGCACGGGCGCCCCGGCGACGGCGACCGCGAACAGCAGGCCCGCGGTGGCGGCGGCCGCGAGCGACCCCGGCTCGCGGCGCGCAGCCCGACGGACGACGTCCTTCGTCGGGGGCGCGACGACGTCGAGCCGCTGGAGACCGAGCGCGCGGACGACCGCGAGCGCGAGCCACGGGAGCGTCGCGTGCACGAGGACGGCGCCGACCCGGCCGGCACCCACGGCGGTGAGGAGCGCGGGAGCGGCGACCCAGACGAGCGTCGCCCAGGCGCGGAGCGGCACGGAGCGCGTGACCGCGCCCGCGGCGAACCACGCGCCCAGGCCGGCCGCGAGGAAGCACGCGGGGACGAGCAGGTTCACGGCGGTCTGCGTGGCGCCGCCGGCGAGCAGGGACGCCGGGACCAGCGCGGACACGAACGGGTCCGCCGGCGCGGGTGCGCCGAGCCCCGTGGTGACCCAGCCGGTCGTCGCCGCGCGCCACACGTCCCCGAGCGTCCCGGTGGCCGGGAGCAGCGAGCCCCCCACGAGCCGACCGCCCGCGAGGAGAGCCCCTGCCAGCGGCCCGAACACGACGGCGGTGAACCCCGCCAGCCCCACGGCGGCTCCGGCGAGCCCGGCCCGACGCCGCACCGCGAGGGCGCGCAGCTCGCGCCGCTCGATGTCGGTCGGCGCCCACGCGGTGCGCCGCTGCTCGGCACGCGCGAGGCGGCGGTCGCGCCGCTCGACGAGCACCTCGCGCCACGTGCCGCGCAGCGGGCGCAGCGCCCGGCGCGGGAGCGTCCGGGTCCGGCGCGCCACGCGGCGCGCCCGCACGACGGGCCCGACCCGCACGAGTGCCCACAGCGGCGCGAGCAGCTCGTCCCGGGCCTGCCCCGGCTGCTTGACGAGCAGCCGGAACGCGGCGTGGAAGGGTGCGCCGACGACCATCGCGAGCGCGACGAACGGGAGCCACGGCGCCGCGACGCCGACGAGCCGCGCGTGGAGCTGGGAGTGACGGCGGGCCGCCGAGGACGCGTCGGGGTCCGGGGCGGGGAGCGCCGTCGTCCCGCGCCGACGCTCGCGCAGGCCGAGCAGGGACGCCTGCGCGTGCCGCACCACGGCCGACGGGACGACGACGACCCGGTGCCCCGCGAGGCGCGCCCGCCGGCACAGGTCCAGGCCGTCGCCGAACGGGCCGAGCTCGGGGTCCGTGCCGCCGAGCTCCTGCCACACGGCCCGCCGCACGAGCGCCCCGGCGAGCCCGACGGCGAGCACGTCCTCGCGCACGTCGTGCTGCCCCTGGTCGACCTCGTCCTCGTCGATGCCGGTCAGGCGGCGCCCGAGCGGCGTCGTGGTCACGCCCACCTCGACGAGGCGGCTGACCGTACCCGGCTCGAACGGCGCCGCCACCTGCGCGTCGGTGCCGGGCACCCAGCGCTCCTGCTTGGGGCCGGCCACCGCGACAGCGCTCGAGTGCTCGACGGCCCGCAGCAGCTCGGCGAGCGCGTCGGGCGCGGGCGCGGAGTCGTCGTGCAGGAGCCAGAGCCACGTGCCCGGCTCGACGTTCGCGAGCGCCGCGTCGACCGCGTCGCCGAACGAGCGGGCGCGCGGGGCCGCGACGAAACGTGCGTCCCCGAGCTGCAGGCCCTGGTGCTCGCTGCTGGCGTCGCCGATCGCGGCGTCGACGACGACGACCTCGTGCGGGCTCGTCGTCTGGGCGCGCAGCGCCTCCAGCGTGTGGGCGAGGAACGGGGTGCGGCCGCGCGTCACGACGACCGCCGTGACCGTGGTCACGACGGGGAGCGCGCCGGTCACGGCGGCGACGATCCCGGGTGCCGCGACGACGCCCGGCACGGCGGCGGCGCGCGCGGCGGCCCCCGGCGTGACGTCGCCGGGACGGGCGCTGCGCGCGGACGTGGTGAGGTCGGAGGAAGTCATGTCCCGTCGATCATGCGACGGACACGGCTCCAGGCGCGGCATTTGCGCGCCCCGGTGTGGCGGGTGTCGGCCACCCGTCACGACGCTGCTCGTCGGCGACGCCGACGAACCCTCCGGGCCGGGGCCCGGTCGTCAGACGACGCGGCGCTTGAGCTTGCGGCGCTCCCGCTCGGAGAGCCCGCCCCAGATGCCGAAGCGCTCGTCGTGCTCGAGCGCGTACTCCAGGCACTCGGCCCGGACCTCGCAGCCCGTGCAGACCTTCTTTGCCTCGCGCGTGGACCCGCCCTTCTCCGGGAAGAAGGCCTCGGGGTCCGTCTGGGCGCACAGCGCGCGCTCCTGCCACCCCATGAGCGAGTCGTCGACCGGCTCACCGAAGAGCGGCAGCACCGGTGCCACGCGCTCCACCTCTCGCTCAGCGTCGGAGGGGAAGACCCCGCCCGTCCCGTCCAGCATGTTCCACATTGCTCGCCCCTTCATGCCGTTCGCCGGGCCTCGAGCGAGAACCAGGCAGGAAACTGCATTGAAGAAATTACACGCGTGTCATCCGCGGGCGTCAAGCCGAAATGTGATAGCCCCGCGGAGGCGGCGGGTGAAACCATCACATCTCGGGTGTCGATATCGGCACCCTAGGGTGGTGTCCATGGTGTCCGCTCCCCACGCCCCCGCCCCTCGCGGCGACCGCCCCACCCACGTCGCTGACCTGCTCCGACTCGTCACGCGCGACCCTGGTCGGCCCCGGCTCACGTGGTACGGGGACGACGGCGAGCGCGTCGAGCTCTCCGGCGCAGTGCTCGAGAACTGGGTGAACAAGACGACGAACCTGCTCGTCGAGGAATTCGACGCCGGTCCTCGAACGCAGGTCGTTCTCGATCTTCCCGTGCATTGGCGGACCGTCGTCTGGGCGTTCGCTGCATGGCGCGTGGGAGCGACCGTGGTCCTGACGGACGAGAATGCCACCGGTGCGAGCACCCCGCACGCCGACGTGGTCGTCACCGACCGCCCGGACCGGTGGACGGCGTCCGGCGCGGAGCTCGTCGCCGTCGCGCTTCCTGCCCTCGCCCGTGCGTTCGACGGCACGCTCCCGGCCGGTGCGATCGACGCTGCGTCGGCGGTGATGACGTACGGCGACCAGGTCGGGTGGGTCCCGCAGGTCGAGCCCGCAGCACCGGCGTGGGTCTCCGGCGCCGGCAGCGCGGCGCACGAGGAGCTCGTGCCGCGCACCGGGACCGCGCCCGGGGCGCGGACGCTGGTCGCTCCGGGCGCGGGCTCCGCTACCCTGGGGGCGTGCCTCGCGGTCCTGGCCGACGACGGGTCGGTCGTCCTGGTCTCCCCGAGGTACGCGCGACGGCTCTGCACGGACGAGGACGCGGCGCGGCGCCTCGCCACGGGCGAACGGATCGACGCCGAAGCGCACGTCGACAGGGACGCCCCCCAGCCGGACCGACCCCGGTCCCCGACGACCTCGACCTGAAGCAGGGGAGCATCATGCCCGTCCGTCGGATCGGCCCTCGGGCTGCCGAACTCCTCACCAGTCTCGGTGTCGCCGTCGGCGTCGTCGTCGCCGCCGTCCTCGTCAAGGCGTTCGACCGGATGTTCGGGTTCTGGGGGGACAACGCAGAGTCGTTCGCCCCCCTGTGGCACCACCTCGGGACGGAGCTCCGCGCCGGCCGCTGGCTGCCGATGGACCCCGCCGGCTGGGCCGGGGGCAACTACGTCGCCGAGGCGGCCTACGGCGTGCTCAACCCCGTGAGCCTCGCCAACTTCGTCCTGCTGTCCGGCTTCGACGACCTCGCTCGAGGGATCTTCGTCGTCATGACGGAGTTCCTCGCGCTCCTGGGCGTCGCCACCTACCTGCTCGCGCGGTCCTACGGTGCGGCGCGGGGCCCGGCGGTGAGCGTCGGTCTGGCCATGCCGCTCGCCGGCTTCACGCTGTTCTACGGTGCCGGCAACTGGGCGTCCGGCCTCATGGCCACGACCTGGGTGGTGTGGTTCTGGTGGGCCGCGCACCGGTACTCCCGCGGCACCCTGAACCCGCTCGTCGCGTTCGCGTTCGGCGGGCTGGCCGTGACGGTCGGCAACCCCTACGCGATCCTCGGCATCCTCGTGGTCCTGGCGGCCCTGGCGGCGGACCTCGTCGTGCGGCGGCGGTGGTCGACGCTCGGGCGTCTGGTGGTCCTCGGAGCGAGCGTCGGGGCGCTTGCCGCCGTCGTGTACCTGCCCCTGGTGGGGACGCTCGGGGTGACCGTGCGTCAGGCTCCCGAGGCCGTCTCCAACGACGGGTACATGGTCCCCGACCTCCAGGACCTCGCGGGCATGAGCAGCCCCTCCTACCTGCCGTCCATGCTGGCGTGGTACTCCCGCTCGGACTACGTGCCCTCGACGTACCTCGCGTGGTTCGTCCTCCCGCTCCTCCCCTGGCTCCGCTGGGGAGCGGCGCGAGCACTCGGCAAGCGTCTCGTAGGACCGCTCGTCTTCACCTCGCTCATGCTCCTCCTCACCGTCGGACCCGCCCAGATCTGGCTCTTCCGGTGGCCCATCCGGTTGGTCGAGTACACGTACGTCGGGGTCTGCGTGCTCTTCGCAGCGCTGCTCTCCCTCGGTCTCGCGCGCTCCCACCGGGGTCTCCGCGCCGCGCTCAGCGCGACCGTGGTCGCCTTCGGTTTCTTCAACGCCTGGGCCGTCACGCCGCAGGACTGGACCGTGCACCTCGCGTTCGCCGGCACGGTGCTCGCGCTCGTCGCGGCTGCCGTGCTGGTCGCACGCCGCTTCGGGGCGCGCTGGGTCGTGGTGCCCCTCGTCGCAGGGTGCCTCGTCGTGGCGCCGGCGCAGGCGTCGCTGTTCGGGTGGAGCCACCAGCAGCTCGGCGTCGCCGCCGACCGCGGGGCGGCGCACGACCTCACCGAGCTGCGTGCCGCGACCGCGCCCTACCGAGGAGCGGTGCTGCAGCTCGGCTCGATCGAGGCGCTGGAGCCCGGTTCCAGCGCCGTGCGGGAGGGCCACCTCGTGTTCGGTCATCAGGGCGCGGCGGCGGGACTGGAGACGCTCGGCCGCTACACCGGCATCGACTTCCCGTCCTTCACGTCGCCGCTGTGCATGGACTACCGCGGCGGCACGGGCTGCGCGAGCCTCGCGGAGCGCCTGCAGGACCCGGTCGAGGGCGGCTACGATGCCACGCTGCTCGATGCGCTCGGCGTGGACACGCTCGTCTACAGCAAGGCCTCGTTCGAGCCGGAGGAGATCGTGCGGCCCAGCGGCTGGCGCGAGGTCGTGGACGACGCCGACCGTGTCGCCTTCGTCCGTCCCACGCCCGCACCCGACGTCACGGCCACCCCGTCGGAGGAAGTCGTCTCGGCCGAGGCGACGACGGCGGAGGACGGCTCCGTGCACGTGCGCGTCGTCGCCGACAGAGACGGGACGGTGCTCCTCGACCGGCTCGCGTGGCCGGGGTACGGCGCTCAGGACGGCGAGGGTCGTGCGCTCGCCGTCCGCGAGGGGCCGTACGGACTCCTCGAGGTGAGCGTCCCCGCCGGGACCACGGACGTCACCCTGTCGTTCCGCAGTCCCGGGCTGACGACCGGAGCGGCGATCGCCGCCGGCGGGCTCCTGGCGGCTCTCGTGCTGGCCGTCGTCCACGTGCTGGGCGGCCGACGCCGGGCCCGCCCCTTCCCGCCCGAGGACGACCGGGTCGTGCCCCCTCAGGCGGTGACCGAGTCCAGCTCGTCGACGATGTGACCGGCGATCTCGAGGGCGCACGTCGCGGCGGGTGACGGGGCGTTCAGCACGTGCACCTGGCGCGACGTGCCCTGGACGAGGAAGTCGTCGACCATCGTGCCGTCCCGGCGCAGCGCCTGCGCGCGGACCCCGGCCTCCGCCGGGCTCAGGTCGTCGACACCGATGCCAGGGACGAGCTCGGAGAGGCTGCGCGCGAAGGCGCGCCCCGAGACGGACCGCAGACCCTCCTTCACGCCGGCGGCGACGTTGCGCGCCGCGAGCCTCCACAGTCCCGGCCACGCGAGGGACCCGGCAAGCTCCTTGACGTCCACGTCACGCCAGCGGTATCCCTCGCGCGCGAGCGCGAAGACCGCGTTCGGGCCCGCGTGCACGGACCCGTCGACCATCTTCGTCAGGTGCACGCCGAGGAACGGGAACGCCGGGTCGGGCACCGGGTAGATGAGTCCGTTGACGAGGTAGCGACGCTCGGGGACGAGCTCGAAGTACTCGCCTCGGAACGGGACGATGCGCGCCTCGGGCTCGAGCCCGGAGGCCGCCGCGACACGGTCGCTGTAGAGGCCCGCGCACGCGACGAGCGAGTCTGCGCGGACCTCGCCCCGGGTCGTCTCGACCACGACGCCGTTCGGCTCCGTCCGCGCGGAGACGAACTCCGCGCCGTAGCGGATCTCGCCGCCCCGCTCGAGGACGAGGTCGAGCATCGCCCGGCACACGCCGACGTAGTCCACGATCCCGGTGCTCTCGACCCGGAGGGCGCGCACCGCGCGGACGTACGGCTCGTACTCGCGTGCCTCCTCGGCCGAGACCACGCGAGCGGGGACGCCGTTCTCCACCGCCCGCGCGGCCAGACGATCGAGCTGGGCGACCTGGTCGTCCGAGGTCGCGACGACGAGCTTGCCGCAGATGTCGACCGTCACCCCGTGCTCGCGCGCGAAGGCCGTCATGGACTTCGCGCCCGCCACCGACATCCGCGCCTTGTGCGAGCCCGGCGTGTAGTAGAGACCGGAGTGGATCACGCCGGAGTTGCGCCCGGTCTGGTGCGCCGCGGGCCGCTCCTCCTTCTCGAGGACGACGACCTCGTCCCCACGCCGCGAGAGCCTCTCGGCGACGGCAAGACCGACGATTCCCGCACCTACCACTACGACTCGCGACATGACGACCCTTCACCGACGTGACTGACGCGGCGACGGGGGCGGGACGGAGTTCCGTCAGCCCGTGACAACTCCGTCGCGCACGGTCAGGGTACCCCCTTCGAACCGCTGGGTCGTCGTCCCGCCGGTCGTCACGGCCTCGGCGACCGGAACTCCGAGACGACCCGCGTAGCCTCCCCGGTCCGACCAGCCGCGAGCGACCGCCGCCGGCACGAGGAGAGCGCCCGTCGTCGGCGTCCACGCGACCTGCGCACCTGACGAGAACGAGCTGTACCCACCGGCGCGCCCGGCGTAGTTGACCGGCTCGGAGACCGGGTAGCCCGGCCCGCGGGTCCCTCCGGCAGCACGCCACCGGTCACGGATCGCCCCCCACACGGTGTAGGTCGCGCCCGACGGGGCGGAGACCGTCGTCACGCCGGCGGCCAGGTCGATCTCCCACCCGCTGCCGTCCGCGGTCCGCTTCTGGTCCGTGGTGGGGTAGCCGAGGCCGTTCACGCCGCCGCGCCCGTACCAGTAGTGCCGTACCGGGCCGTGGATCACGTGCGCACCGGTCGACGCCGTGGCGAGGATGGTGCCGCCGCCCTCGAACTCGGCGAACGTCCCGACGCCGTCCCCCACCGGTCCCTCGGACCGCGTGGGGTAGCCGAGGAGACCCGTGGCTCCCCCGCTGCGCCACCACGCGGCGCGGACACCGCCGGTCAGCGTCCTGGCCCCGGTGGTCGGGGTCCACAGGACGGAGCCCCCCTTCTCGAACTCCACGAAGAGACCTCTGCCGTCCCCGACCGGGGACTGCGTCCGGTTCGGGTACCCGAGGGTTCCCGTCGCACCGCCCGTCCGCCACCACTCCGAGCGGAGCGCCCCCGAGATCGCGGCGGTGCCCGTGGTCGGCGTCGACAGGAGCGAGCCGGTGCTCTCGAACTCGATGAAGACTCCGCGGCCGTCCCCGACGAACCGCTGGGAGGTCGTGGGGTAGCCGAGCCAGCCCGTCGCGCCGCCCTCGCGCCACCAGCCCCGGCGGAGGTCACCGCCGATGGCCTGGCTCCCGGTCTGCGGGCTCCAGACGACGCTCGCGTCGGCGCTGAACTCCTGCGCGCGCCCGCGCCGGTCGCCGACGTCGAACTCGAAGCTCCGCGGGAACCCCATGCCGGTGAACCCCGACCCGGCGAGCCAGCCCGGTCGGATGCGCGGCGAGATCGAGTGCACCCCCACGCCGGGCTCGTACGTCGCGCTGAACCCGTTCGTGAAGTACGCGGCCGACCCCGTACCGACGTCGGACTCGAGCTGGCCCACGTCGCCCCACGTGCGGCCGAGCGCCTGCCAGTTGCTCCAGATCTGCGTCTTGGCCGCGCCGGTCAGCTCGCCGACCCGATTCCGGAGCCACGGGAGGATCGAGTACCCGGCGTTGCCCGGGCAGGACGTGTACGCGACGTCCCGGTGCGCCAGGATCCGGTAGATCCGCACCCCCGTACCCGGTGAGAAGCGGGAGGTGGAGTGCCCCGGGGTCACGTAGGTCGAGACCTCCCACGGGTCGAACAGGTAGGACCCGCCCAGCCGCCACGCGATGATCCGGGCGACCGACTCGCGCAGCGCAGCCGACGGCGCGACGGAGGAGTAGTCGCCCATCATCGAGACGCCGAACGTGCCGGAGTTGAACCCGCCCGCGTGCGCGGCGACCGTCGCCATCGTCAGTCCGCCGAAGCGGCCCTCGAAGATCTGCCCGTACTGGTCGACGAGCACGTTGTAGCCGATGTCGCCCCAGCCTCGCGACTGGGCGTGGTAGGCGTAGATCCCGCGCACGATCCCCGGCGACTGGGCAGGGGTGTAGCTGTTGGACCCGGCGGTGTGGTGCAGGACGGCGGCCACCGTCGTCTGCGCGTACTGGGGGGTCCACGTCATGAGTGCCGGGTCGGCGCCCCACTGGGCCCGCGAGATCACGGTCGGGGGCGCAGGCGCGGTCCCCGTCCGCAGCGGGCCTGCCAGGGCGGCCGAGCGGCCTGCGCTGCTCCCCCGGGACCCGACCAGCTGCACGCCGGGAGCCTGGGCACCGAGCTGCTCGTCGACGTCGGTGACGTCGGTCGAGATCGCCGCGACGTCGAGGCCTTCCGCCATCGGGCCGTCAGGCCCCCAAGCGCGCACCTCGACGCGAGCGGCCCCGCCGGTGAACCACGGGTCGGTGCCGCCGCCGTCGCCGTCGGGGTCCTGCTCCGGCTCCAGCGCCGTCCACTCCGACCACTCGTCGTCCGCACCCTGGGCCCGGACCTCGACCCGGTCCGGCGACACGGTGCCCTTCCACGTCACCCCGACGATGGTCGCGCCGTCGACGTCGACCGCCCGTGCGGGGACCGCTCCGAGCACCGGTGCGTCCTGTGCCGCGGCCACCTCGGCCGAGACCTGCGCGTCCGGTGCGGCAGGCTCGTCGGCCGGCACGACCGGCGCGTCGCCGAGGTCGAACGCCGCGACGTCGGTGCTCGCGTCCTGCTGCGCGTCGACCGCGGGGTGCGTCACGTCACCCGGGACGGCCACGGTGACGTTCGGTGCCGGGCCCTGCGCCGTCGGCGCCGCCGACGCGGCGCCAGCCGTCGTGGGTACGCACAACGCGGCGCACAGCACCGCCCCTGCCGTCCTTGCTGCCAGCATTCCGTTACCTGCCCCTTCGGCGGACGCCGTGTCCTGCCCCTCGGCAGTCTAGGCAGCGCCCCGCGTCTCCGCAGGTCGGGAGCGGTGCCGGTCAGTCGATGCCCGGATCCCCGTGGTAGTGGCCGAGACGACGCTTGGCGACGACCGCGAGGCCGGCCGCACCCCCGGCGGTCATCAGGTCGGCCACGGTGAAGAGCAGCCGGGAGACCGTCGCGTAGGCCACCGCGGCGGGCGTCCCGACGAGGGGTGCCAGCGCGGCCACGATGACCAGCTCCCTGACGCCGGCACCGGAGGGCAGGATGAACGCGAACAGGCCGGCGAGCATCGCGAGCGCCATCACGCCGGCGCACAGCAACCACACCGACGGACCCACCTCGGCGCTCGAGCGCGCCAGGAGCCAGAGGTGGGCACCGCTGCACAGGTACGAGCCGAGAGCCCAGGCCAGGGAGGCCAGCACGGTGCGGTAGGAGACCGGGTGGTCGGGGCGCGGGCGGCGCAGGATCTTGAACCCGAAGCGCGCGGCGGCCGTGAGGATGCGCGGGTGCAGGCAGATCAGCGCGACCGGCAGCATGAGGTACAGCCAGTAGAGCCAGGAGAGGTCGCCGTTCTCGCGCACGATCTCCGGGACGGCGAGGGCTCCCGCGAGCAGGGCCGCCACGATCGTCACGGCGATCGAGAAGAGCGTCCCCGCGAAGACGCGCGCCCGCGCCAGCCCGGCCTTGCGGCCCAGCTCGAGCTGGAGCACGTAGGCCCAGACGGATCCCGGCAGGTACTTGCCGAGCTGCCCCACGAGGAAGACCTGAGCGCCGCGCCCGGGTCCGATCGGCTTGCCCAGGTCGTCGACGAGGACCTGCCAGCTCATCGTCGCGCACCCGATCGACGCGACGACAGCGACCAGCGAGAGGACGATGGACCAGGGAGAGATGTCGCGCAGGTACGGCAGCACCTCGTCCCAGTTGGTCCACAGGTAGAAGACGGCCGCCCCGACCACCGTCGCCAGGAGCACGTACCGCGCGACGTTGAGGATCTTGTCGCGCGCCCGCGGCTCGGCGGCGGGCGCGCCGTCCTGCGCGGGTGCGGCCGGCGGGGCCGGCTCCGTCGACGGGTTCTCCGGCGCGAGCTCGGACACGTGCTCGCGGTCCAGGGCGTCCTCCATCAGACCGCCTCCCGAATCTCGTGGGCCGCCCGCTCGAGCGACGACCGCACCGGCCGGGTCGGCGCCGCCGCGCGCCATGCCGCGCGGTCCGCGGCGATCGCGTCGAGGCCTGCCGCGTCGTCCAGCAGGAGGTCGCCGTCCGCGTAGCGCGACGCGAGGAGGTCCGCCACCTCGGGCGCGGCTCCAGCCCTGCTCAGGCCGACGGCGTTCACCCCGTGCAGGCGCGGCGGCACGCCGAACACCTTCGTCCACGGGGGGACGTCCCCCGTCAGCGCCGTGCCCATGCCGACCATCGCACCGGGGCCGATCACGCGGCGCTGGTGCACGACCGCGTTCATCCCCAGGGTCGCGCGGGACCCGATCGTGCAGTGACCACCCACGCTCACGCCCGCGGAGACGGTCACGTCGTCGCCGAGCTGGACGTCGTGGGCGAGGTACGCGCCGTTGAGGAGCCAGCACCGGGCGCCGACGACCGTGCGCCGCGCGCTGCCCTGGTGGATCACGACGCGCTCGCGCAGGACCGAGTCCGCACCGATCTCGACACCCTGGTGCTCGAGGTCGCCCGTCCAGGCGGTGTTCTGTCGCAGGGACGCGATCTCCGGCGGCGCACCCACGCTCGCCCCCGCCCCGATCCACACCCTGTCGCCCACGCGCAGCGGGCCGAACAGCGTGACGTACGGGCCGAGCGCCACGTCGGCGCCGAGCTCCACGCCTGGTCCGACGTACGCCGTCGGATGGATGCGGGGATGTCCCTGGTGGGTGGTCACGGTACTCCTTCAGAACGAGGTCGCCGACGAGAATCCCCCTGGCGCCTCAGGACTCGTGCACTGCGTCGAGGGGCCGTTGGTCCGTCCCCAGCAGCGTCGTACGGGTGACTAGGATGGGGCGGACGGCAACTGACCCGGGTGATTCTACCCAGGAGCCGGGGGGCACCGACGTAGGCGCCTCACGCATCGCGCACCCGGTGACGTCTGAGCGTCGACGCCCGTAGAGGACCGTGGAAAGTAGGCATGATCGATGATTCCGATTTCCGTCGTGCGGCTCAGCCCCCAGGCAGAGGAGCTCGCCGTCGACGTCATCCGCTCGGGCACGATCGCCCAGGGCCCCAAGGTCGCCGAGTTCGAGCGGCGCTTCGCCGAGCTCGTCGGGGCTGAGCACGCCGTCGCCGTGAACAACGGGACGACCTCGCTCGTGGCCTCGCTGCAGGTCCTCGACCTGCAGCCGGGGGACGAGGTCGTCACGAGCCCGTTCACCTTCGTCGCGACGCTCAACGCGATCCTCGAGGCCGGGGCGACGGCGCGGTTCGGCGACATCTCCACGGACGACTTCAACCTGACCCCCGAGTCGGCGCGCGCCGCGGTGACGGACCGCACCAAGGTCCTCATGCCGGTGCACCTGTACGGCCAGACGGCGGACATGACCGGTCTGGGCGCGCTCGCCGAGGAGCGCGGGCTGCGCATCGTGGAGGACGCGGCGCAGGCGCACGGCGCGACGTTCGAGGGCCGCGGGGCCGGGACGTTCGGCCTGGGCAGCTTCTCGTTCTACGCCACCAAGAACCTCACCACCGGTGAGGGCGGGATGATCACGACGAACGACGCGGACCTCGCCGACCGGCTGCGGGTCCTGCGCAACCAGGGGATGCGCCAGCGCTACCAGTACGAGGTCGCCGGCCACAACTACCGCATGACCGACCTGCAGGCGGCGCTCGTCCTGCCGCAGCTCGACTCCTACGGCGACAACCTCACCAAGCGGCGGGCGAACGCGGCACGGCTCACCGAGCTGCTCGGCGACGTCGACGGGCTCGTCCTGCCCCAGCAGCTCCCGGGGCGCGAGCACGTGTGGCACCAGTACACCGTCCTGCTCCCCGAGGAGCGCGCGGAGCACCGCGAGAGCATCATCGAGCGCCTGCGCGACGAGCACGGCGTGGGCAGCGGCGTGTACTACCCGAAGACGGTCTACGACTACGACTGCTACCGCGACCGCGAGGACGTCGTCATCGGTGACGCCCCCGTGGCGGACGCCGTCGTCCGTCGTTGTCTCTCGATCCCGGTGCACGCGTACCTCTCCTCGGAGGACGTCGAGACGATCGCCGACTCGCTCCGGAAGGTCCTCGCCTGATGGCGGCGCCGAAGCTCGCCCTCGTGGGCGCGGGCTCGATGGGGCAGAACCACGCCCGCGTGATCGCCGCCTCTCCGCGTGCCGAGCTCGCGCTGGTGGTCGACCCGCACGAGCAGACGGGCCGCGCCGTCGCGGAGCGCTTCGGGGCCCGCTGGGCGCCGGACACCGACGGCCTCGCCGGCGTGGACGCGGTGGTGGTCGCCGCCTCGACGGAGTACCACTACGACATCGCCAAGAACGTCATCGAGGCGGGCCGCCCGCTCCTCGTGGAGAAGCCCGTCTGCCCCTCGCTGGAGCAGACCGAGGAGATCCTCGCGGCCTCCCTCGCGGCCGACGTCCCCCTGATGTGCGGCCTCCTCGAGCGGTACAACGCCGCCGTGATGGTCGCGCTGTCGATGGTCGAGCAGCCGCACCTGATCCGCGCCGAGCGGCACTCGCCGTACGCGCCCCGGATCAAGACCGGTGTGGCGTGGGACCTCCTCGTGCACGACGTCGACCTGGTGTCGCGGTTCTTCGGGAACGCCGATCCTCGGTCCCTCTCGGTCGAGGTGGGCCACTTCAGCCCGCAGTCGGCGCCGGGTGCGGAGGACGTGATCGAGACGTCCATGCGGTTCGACGGCGGCGGGATCGCGACGGTCTCCGCGAGCCGGATCGGCCAGCGCAAGGTCCGGACGCTCGTCATCCAGGAGCTCGACCGCATGATCGAGGTCGACCTGCTGCGGCGCGGAGTCACCGCGTACCGCCACACCACGATCGAGGAGGCGCGGGACGGCGGCCCCGGGTTCCGTCAGGCGACGGAGATGGAGGTGCCGGAGATCGTCGGTGCCGAGCCCCTGGTCACCCAGCTCAACCGTTTCCTCGACCTCGTCGAGGGCACGGCCGACGCCGAGGAGGAGCGCCGCTCGATCCTGCCCTCGCACCGGATCGTCTCCCGGGCGCTGCAGGCGAAGGCGGACGCCGCCACCGAGGCGGCACTTCAGGCCTGACCGGTCTCCTGACGCGCGAGAGGGGCGCACTCACACGCGGTGTGAGTGCGCCCCTCTCGTGTACGCAGGCCCGTGTCGCGTCAGCCCTGCGTGAACTCCGGGACGCCGTCAGGGCCGAACGCGACCGAGGCGACGCGACGCGCCGGGACGCCCGCGACCACGGTCCGGGCAGGGACGTCCTTGGTGACCACCGCTCCCGCGCCGATCACCGCCTCGTCCCCGATCGTGACTCCCATGTTGATGACCGCCCCCGCGCCGACGAAGACGCGGTCCCCGATCGTCACGGGCGCCCGGTCCACGGTCGGGTGGCGACGTCCGCTGACGCAGCGCCGTGCCGACGAGTGGGTGTAGATCTGGACGCCCGACGAGATGTCGCAGCCCTCCCCGATGGTGAGCCCACCGGAGCCGTCGATCACCGTGAACGCGCCGATCCACGTGCCCTGGCCGATGGTCGGCTCCCCGACGATCCACGCGAGCGGGTTGTACGGGTTGGCGGGCAGGCCGCCCCGGTCCTCGGCCAAGGTCAGCCCCCGATGCGGATGAGCTCGGTCATGCCGTCCTTGACGTTGATGGTCGGCTCGAAGCCGAGCACGTCCTTCGCGCGCGTGGTGTCTGCGGCACGGCGGCTCACGAGGACGTCGCGCGGGTTGAAGATCGGCTCCACGTCGGCGCCGACAGCGTCGATCAGGATGCGGGCGAGGTCCGCGATGGACGTGTCGATGCCCGTCCCGACGTTCACCGGCACGTTGTCCTTCTCCGCCTCCATGGCGAGCACCACGGACCGCGCGATGTCGTGGACGTGGATGAAGTCCATCGACTGCTCGCCCTTGCCGTCGATGACGGGCGGCTCGCCGTTGCGGATGCGGTTGACGAAGTGGTTGATCACCGACGTGTAGTAGGCGGTGGTCTTCTGGCCCGGTCCGTAGACGTTGAAGAACCGGAGCGCGATCCACGACAGCCCCGCGCGGCGCTGGTAGTACCCGAGCAGGTCCTCACCGGTGCGCTTCGAGATGCAGTAGGGCGTGAGCGGCGAGAGCGTGTCGTCCTCGTGCATGGGGAGCTTCTCGGGGTCGCCGTAGACCGACGCGCTCGACGCGAAGACGAGCCGCTTCACGCCGTGGTCGGCCGCCGCGGCGAAGACGTTGTGCTCGCCGATGGTGTTGATCTCCATCGACTCGTACGGGTCGGCCTGGCTCTTGTTGATCGAGACGGCGGCGAGGTGCACCACGTGGCTCGCACCCTTCATCGCCGCGTGGACCGCCCCGCCGTAGCGGATGTCCTGGTCGATGAGCTCGACGTTGCCCCGCTCGGCGAGACGCGCGACCGCGTCGCGGTCGCCGCGGAACATGTTGTCGAAGATGCGCACGTCGTAGCCCTTGTCGAGAAGCTGCGAGACGACGTGCAGGCCGATGAACCCGGCACCGCCGGTGACGAAGGCCGTGCGGTTTTCAGACATGGATGAAGAGCTCCCTCAGTGGCGGTGGTTCGGTGGGCTTCTGGTCAGCGACGAGTCGTCGCGGCCGTCGAGACGACCTCGCGGACGACCTGCGCGACGTACTCGACGTCGTCGTCCGTGAGGTTGGCGTGCATCGGGATGGCGATGTGCCGGGCGAACAGGTCGGCCGACACAGGGCACGCCTCCGTGGCGCCGTAGAGCGGCTGGACGTGGCTCGCATAGGTGCCGAAGTTGCAGCCCACACCACGCGAGCGCAGCGCGAGCGCGACGGCACCCCGGTCCAGCCCCGGGTCGAGCGTGAGCACGTACGACTGCCACGGGTGGGTCCGGTCCTCGAGCTCCACCGGCAGGGTCACCTGCTCCAGGTCACCGAGCAGCGTGGCGTAGCCCGCGGCCGCCTTCGTCCGGTTCTCGAGCAGCTGGGGCAGGCGTCGGACCTGCACGCGCATGATGGCCGCGCTGATGTCGGACAGGCGGTAGTTGTAGCCGAGCTCGTCGAAGGACGGCACCGGGAGCTCGGTCGAGGCGTCGCGCACGATCGCCGGCGCGATCCCGTAGGTGTGGAGCTTGCGCGCGTGGTCGACGAGGTCGGCGCGGGCGCTCACGAGCGCGCCGCCCTCCCCCGCCGTGATGCCCTTGCGGCCGTGGAAGCTGAAGGCGGCGACGTCGGCGAGGCTCCCGGCCGGGCGGCCCTTGTACGTCGCGCCCGCGGCGCACGCCGCGTCCTCGACGAGCCACAGGCCGTGCTTGTCGGCGATCGCACGGAGCTCGTCGTAGTCGGCCGGCTGCCCGAAGACGTCGACCGCGACGATCCCGACCGTGCGCGGCGTGATCGCCGCCTCGACGGCTGCGGGGTCCATCGACCAGATGTCCGGACGAACGTCCGCGAAGACCGGCTTGGCGCCGGTCCACATGACCGAGTGCCCGGTCGCGGGGAAGGTGTAGTCGCCGACGATGACCTCGTCACCCGGCCCGGCCCCGAGGGCGAGGAGCGCGAGGTGGAGGGCCGACCCGCAGTTCGACGTCGCGAGGACGTGGGGCACCCCGGCGACCTGGGCGAAGTCCGCCTCGAGCCCGAGGCAGGCGGGCCCGGCTCCTGAGAGCCATCCGGACTCGAAGACGCCTGCGACCGCGGCAAGCTCCTCCTCTCCGACGGTGGGCTGGCCGAGTGCGACGTTCCGTGTCATGTTCCTCCTAGGTCCGTCGAAGTCTACCAACGCCCACGCCGCGCAGCGGCCCGCGACGGCGCCAGGGCGTGTCAAGGAAGGTTGCTCATGGTCGTGGGTCGTCTGACGAGGGCGCTCGTCGTGCTCGTCGCCAGCATCGCGTTGCTCCTCCCCCTCTCCGGACCGGCCGCGGCGGACGAGACCGCGGTGCCCGACGCCGGTGGGAACTTCGAGCTGTGGGGGCACGGTTACGGCCACGGCCGAGGGCTGTCCCAGTGGGGCGCGCGCGGCGCCGCCTCGCTCGGGCAGTCGTCGGCGCAGATCCTCGGGTTCTACTACCCGGGGACGATTCTCACGGGGCAGCCGGACGAGCCGATCGTGGTCCGGCTGTCGACCGGCAGGTCCGGGGAGGTCGTCGTCGACGGCGAACCAGGGCTGGTGCTGCGCTGGGGCGGAGGCGACCTCCCGCTCCCGACGGTGTCTCCCCGGGGCAGCGCCGTGCTCAGCTGGCGCCTGGTCCGCCAGGGCTCCTCGGACCTCGTGCTCGACTACGTCGACGCATCCCGCGCGACGTGGGAGCGGTACAGCCTGGTCCCGGGCGTTTGGGGCACCTTCTACGCGGCGGACGGCGCCGTGCGGCTCGTCCGGCCGTCGTACGACCGGCGCGAGTACCGCGGCGGGGTCGGTGCCACCGTCGACAAGGGGGCGCTCGTCACCGTCAACATCGTCCCCCTGGAGAGCTACCTCCTGTCGGTCGTCCCTGCCGAGATGCCGTCGAGCTGGCCGGCCGCGGCGCTCGGGGCGCAGGCGGTGGCCGCCAGGACCTACGCGAGCCACCAGCGTCAGAACGCCGGGGGCCAGATCGACACGTGCGACACCACGGCGTGCCAGGTCTACTCCGGCAGGGCGTCGTACACGATGAACGGCACCTTGACGACGACGCACGAGGCCGCCGCGACGACCGCCGCCATCGCGGCGACGTCGGGCAACGTGCTCATCACCGGGGGTCCTCGCAGCTACGCCTTCACGCAGTTCTCGGCGGCGAACGGAGGGTGGACGGCCGCGGGCTCGTTCCCGTACCTCTCCGCCCGCCCCGACCCGTACGACGGCGTCGTGCCGAGCACCGCGAACGCGTGGACGGCCGTCGTCTCCTCCGCCTCGGTCCGGTCGGCCTACCCGACCGTCGGCACTCCCACGCGCCTGACCGTGCTCGGGCGGTCGGGCAACGGCCGCTGGGGCGGTCGCGTCACGCAGGTGCGCGTCGAGGGGACGGCCGGGTCGGTCACCGTCACCGGTGACGCGTTCCGGTCGGCGTTCGGGCTGCGCTCCACGTGGTGGGCGGTGGCGGGCGGCACGCAGGGCAGCGGCGGGGTCGTCGCCGACGTCACCGGCGACGGCGTCCCCGACGCCTACGGCCGCGACGCCACGTCGGGCACGCTGTCGTTCTACCCCGGCCGCGCCGACGGGACGTTCTCGCCGCCGCGGGTGGTCGGCTCCGGATGGGGGATGCACGACTGGATCGGCTCGCCCGGCGACGTCGACAAGGACGGTGTGCCCGACCTGTACGCGCGGGAGCGCAGCACCGGCACGCTCTGGCTCTACGGACAGGCCCGCGACGGCCGGTCCACGTCCCGGCGTGCTGTCGGCACGGGCTGGCACACGGTCGACATGATCGTCGCCGCGGGCGACGTCACCGGCGACGGACGGCCCGACCTGTACGCGCGGACCACCATGCTCGGTGACCTGCTGCTGTACGCGGGCCGCGCCGACGGGACGTTCGACCCTCCGCGGACCGTCAACTCCGGGTGGCACGCGCTGGACGCCGTCGTCTCCGTGGGCGACGTGACGGGCGACGGACGACCGGACCTCCTGGGGCGGCTGCGCTCGAACGGGTCGCTCGTGCTCTACCGCACCGGGCCCGGCGGGACGATCCTCGACGCGAAGGTCGTCAACTCCGGCTGGGGAGGGTTCGACCTGCTCGCGGGGTCGGCCGGCTCGGGCGGCTCCGCGCTCCTCGCTCGGGAGCCTGGGACCTCAGGCGGCCTGCTGCGCCGCTACCCGGTCGGTCCGGGCGGGACGATCCTCCCCGCCGGGCTCGTGGGCAGCGGGTGGGACCTGCACTCCGCGATCTCCTGATCAGGCCTGCGGGGCGCCGTCGCGGACGGCTGCGGCGCGCCCCGCACGCACGACGTCGCGCACGACGAAGACCGGACGCCGACGCGCGTCGTCGCCGGCGCGCCAGACGTACTCCCCCACCACACCCAGGGCGACCATGTTCGCGCCGCCCACGGCGAGGACCAGACCCGCCACGAGGGCGATCCCGGCGGGCGCCCCCGGGAAGAAGGCCAGCACGAGGGACGTGAGGAGCGTCAGCGCCCCCAGGGCGCCGATCGCCAGCCCCGCCGTGGTGAGCCAGCGGACGGGCGCGAAGGAGAACTCGACGAACGAGTCGACGACCAGCTTCACCTTCTTGGACGAGGTCCACTTGCTCACGCCGTGGGGGCGCGGGAGCTGCTCGAAGAACACGCGGCGCTGCTCGAAGCCGGACCAGGCGATCATCGCGAGGACGTTGCGGTTGTTCTCCGGCATGCGGGTGATGACGTCGATCACGCGACGCGTGACGAGGATCTGGGACGGGCCCTCGGCCGGGTAGGTCGGGACCGTCGACGAGCGGTTGAAGACCTTGGAGAAGGTCTGCGCGAACGTCTCCGACGGGCCGCGACGCGTCGCGCGGACCGAGCGCAGCCCCCACACGACGTCGGCACCCGACCGCCACTCCTCCACGAAGCTCGCCACCGCCGAGAGCGGCTCCTGCCGGTCGGCGCTGAGCGTCAGCGCCGCGTCGCCCGTGCAGTGCGTGAGGCCCGCCGTGATCGCGGCGTGCGAGCCGAAGTTCCGGGAGAGCGACACCACGAGCGCCAGGTCGTCGTCGCGCAGGTGTGCGCGCACGGCGTCCGCGGTGCCGTCGGTCGACCCGTCGTCGACGAGCACGAGCTCGATCTCCAGGTCGTCGTGCGCAGCAACGATGTCTCGGTAGAAGTCGACGATCTCGCCCGCGCTCTCGTACTCGTTGAGCGCGGGGATGATCAGGCTCAGTCGGCCTGCCGTCGGGTTCATGGTTCTCCGTCCTCGTGTCACGCTCCGCCTCGGGCGCCGTGCCATGGTAGCGATCGTCGCCGGTGCTCGACGACGGCCCGACGGGCCGGGACGCCCTCGCCCGGAGGCTAGACTGTCCGACCGAGCCCGTGCCAGACCGCCCCCGGCGGTGGAACCGCTTCCTGGAGGATGTGCTGGAATGAGCGTCGTCGCGCGCCCTGGACGACTTCGACAGTCCCTGCCGGCGGTGCTGACGCCGCTCGTCACCGTTCTGCTCGGGGTGGTGGCCGCGTGGCGGGGCAACGACTTCTTCTACGACGGCGACGCGCCGGAGTCGTTCGTCCCGCTCTGGCACCACTTCGGCGAGCAGCTGCGTGCCGGTGTCTGGCCGCAGATGGACCCGGCCGGGTGGATGGGCGGGAACTACGCCGCCGAGGCCGCCTACAGCCAGTGGAACCCGGTGATCCTGGGGAACTACGTCCTCACGTCGTTCTTCGACGACCTCGCGCTCGCCGGCGCGGTCGTCGCCATCGAGATGCTCGTGCTGCTCGCGGTGTGCACCTATCTGCTCGCCCGGTCCTACGGGGCCGGGTCATGGCCGGCCTTCGCCGTCGCGACCGCCCTCCCGGTGTCCGGGTTCACCCTCTTCTACGAGGCGGCGGGGTGGCCGGCGGGCCTGGCCGCGTTCGTGGGCGTCACCGCCTTCTGGTGGGTCGCCCACCGACAGGTCACCCGCGGCGGCTCGCCGCTCTTCACGTTCGTCGTCGGCTTCCTCGCGATGACCACGGGCAACCCCTACGCAGCCCTCGGGCTGGTCGTCGTGCTGGCTGCTCTCGGCGTGGAGCTCCTGATCGCGCGCCGCTGGCAGGGGCTGGTCTCGCTGGTCGTCACCGGCGCGCTCGTGGGCATGACCGCGTGGCTCGTCTTCGGTCCCCTGCTCGGCACGCAGGACGTGACGTCGCGACAGGAGCTGGCACGGATCGCCAACGACACCTTCATGGTCCCGGACCTGGGTGACATCGCCGGGTCGAGCACCGCCTCCTACCTGCCGTCCATCACGAACTGGGGCGGCGCCCTCGTGGAGCAGCTGCCCTCCGTGTACCTGGCATGGTTCGTCCTGCCGCTCCTCCCGTGGCTGCGCTGGGGGGCGCTCGGAGCGCGCCTGCGCACCGCGCCGAGCCTGGCCGTGTTCGGCCTCGTCTTCGCGGTCATGGCGCTCGGGCCCTCGAACTTCTGGCTCTTCCGCTGGCCGCTGCGCGTCATCGAGTACCTGTACCTCGGTGTCCTCGTGGGCCTCGCCGTGGCGCTCACCGCGGGGCTGGCGACGTCGCACGCCCGCGCCCGTGCGCTGGGCAGCCTCTCCCTGGTGCTCCTGGGCGCCTACCTCGCCTTCGCGGTCCGGCCCGAGGACCAGCTGCGCCACGTCGCGGTCCTGGTCGTCACGCTCGGCCTGGTCGCCCTCGCCCTCCGTGTCGGCCGCCGCTCGACCGAGCAGCTCGCCGGTGTCCTGGCCGCGGGCACGCTCGTCTTCACCTTCTTCCAGACGTCGGTGTTCCCCAGCGACGGGAACCTCGGCACCTATCCCCCGTCGTCCGTGAGCGCGATCCGTGCGCAGGCGGACGGGTTCCGGGGCACGGTGCTCCAGCTGGCGAACCAGGGGCAGGCGACGTCCGAGTCGATCGAGTCGGCCCAGGTGCTGTTCGGCAACCTGCCCGTGGTCTCCGGCCACGAGTCCGTCAACCGCTACACGGGCATCGGCTACCGCGACTTCGCGAACGCGCTGTGCATCGACTACAAGGGCTCCGTCTGCCCCGAGGCGCTCGAGAAGGCTCTGCGCCCGGTCCGCGGCACGGAGGGGAACCTCCTCGACGCCCTGCGGGTCGAGACCCTCGTCCTCCAGCAGACGCAGTTCGAGGAGCAGATCGCGGACGGTCCGCCGGACGGCTGGCGCGTCGTGGAGGAGGACGACGAGCGTGCCGTGTGGGAGCGGATCGACCCCCTGACCCTCCCCGGGCGCGTCTCGGGCACGACGGGCGACCTCGAGGTCACCTCCTCGGACTCCTCGTTCGCCACCGAGACGGTCTCCGTCAGCGGCTCCGGGACGCTGACCTTCGCCCGCCTGGCCTGGCCCGGCTACACCGCGACCGCGGACGGCGACGAGATCCCGATGAAGGTGAGCCCGGAGGGGCTGCTGCAGGTCGACGTCCCCGACGGCGCCGACCAGGTGACGGTCCAGTACACGACGCCTGCGGTGCGTTCGGGCGCGATCCTGGCAGGGCTCGCTCTCGTGCTCGCGCTGGGTCAGTCGGTGGCCCTGGGCATGGTCCGGCGCCGCCGCCGCGTCGCGCCGTCCTCGGTCCCCTCCTGAGTCGTCCTGAGTCGTCCTGAGTCCTCCCGCGTCGGCCCGCGTCGACCCCGAGCGGGGGACGTGGACGACGGGCGCTCCTCGGTCCGCGCCACCCGCCGCGCCGAGGGGGCTTCCCGGAGCGGACCGTCACGTCCTGTCGCCAGCGTCCGGCTGCGCCGAGGCGGGTGGTCGAGGGCGGCCCCGGGCCTCAGCCCGTCGCACGGGGAAGCCAGGTCCCCGAGCCCAGGCGCCGCGAAGGGGCGCAGCTCGTCGTCCACGCGCCGACGGGAGCGCACGGCTCGACGCGTGTCGGGGATCGCACGGCGACGAGCGACGGGGCCCCGCGCGTGGCGGGTGTCGACCCGGCGGCGCGCAGCACGACGACGCCGAGCGGCCCACCCGTAGGCGGACCGCTCGGCGTCCTCTGCCGGCGTCGTCCCCGGCGTCACTCCGTCAGTGCGACGACCTCATGCGCTCGACGATCTCCACCGTCGGCCCGTCCCCGGTCAGCACCCCGCCCTCGAGGAGGACGCCCCGGTCGCACAGCTTGGCGACCATGTCGAGGTCGTGGCTGACGATCACCAGCGTGCGCCCCTCGTCGCGCAGCGAACGCACGCGGTCGAGGCACTTGCGCTGGAACGGCTCGTCGCCCACCGCGAGGATCTCGTCGATGAGGAACACCTCGGGGTCGCTGTGCACCGCCACCGCGAAGGCGAGCCGGAGGAACATGCCCGAGGAGTAGAACTTCACCTCGGTGTCGATGAACCGCTCGATCTCGCTGAACGCGACGATGTCGTCGAACCGTCGGGTGATGTCCTCCTCGGACATGCCGAGGATCGCACCGTTCAGGTAGACGTTCTCCCGCCCGCTGAGGTCCGGGTGGAAGCCCGCACCGACCTCGATGAGCCCGGCGACCCGGCCGCGGGTCCGCACGGTGCCCCGGTCGGGCTTCAGCACACCGGAGATGAGCTTGAGCAGCGTCGACTTGCCGGACCCGTTGAAGCCCAGGAGCGCGACCGTCTCGCCCTCGTCGATGGTCAGGTCCAGCGTGCTGAGCGCGACGAACTCGTCCGCCAGACGCTGGCGCCGGATCGACGACATCGCGAGCTCCTTGAGGGAGCGGTTGTGCCGGAGCGTGAACGTCTTCTCGACGCCTCGCACCTCGATGCTTGACACCATGTCCTACAGCTCCTGTGCGAAGCGCCCCTCGAGACGCTTGAAGACGGACTGCCCGGCGAACAGCACCAGGAGCGAGATGACGAGCCCTGCGACCGCGAACAGCCACAGGTGCGGCGGCATCTCGACCGTGCCGCTCGTGGTCCCCGGGTACCAGAACGCGTAGTGGAACAGCTCGACCGCCGCGGTGAGAGGGTTGAGCTGGTAGACGACGAACAACCACTCGGGCACGACGTCGCGCACCGCCTGCCACGGGTACAGCACCGGGCTGAGCCAGGTCGCGACCATGACGATGAGGTCGACGAAGTTCTCGGCGTCGCGGTAGAACACGTTGACCGCGCCGAACAGCAGGCCGAGACCCAGGGCGAGCACCGCGACGATGCAGAAGCCCAGCAGCCCCGCGCCCAGCTCGGCGGCGTTGGGACGCCAGCCGAACAAGATCGCCCCGACGAGGAGCACGAGCAGCTGCGGGAAGAAGTGCACCGCGGAGACCCACAGCGACGAGACCGGGAACAGCTCGCGCGGGAGGTAGATCTTCCGCACGAGCGCGGCGTTGCCGACGACCGAGCGCGTGGCGTTCGAGAATCCCTCGCCGAAGAAGTTGACGACGACGATCCCCGAGAAGAGGTAGACGGCGTAGTCCTCGACCCCCTTGCTCAGGCCGAGGAACAGCCCGAGCGCGAGGTAGAAGACGATGAACTGGACCGCCGGCTTGACGTAGGACCAGAGCATCCCGAGGACCGAGCCCCGGTAGCGGACACGCAGCTCCTTCTTGACGACGAGACGCAGGAGGAACCTGTGCCTGACGACGTCGAGGAGCCCGTGCCCGCGACCGGGCTCGACCAGAGGGCGCTCTTCTGCGGCGGCCGTGCTCACCGCTGTGCAGGGGGGTTGGCCGCGAACGTGCGCTCCCACTCCTCCACCGAGGTGATCACGGGAAGCGCGTCACGGTAGGCGCTGCGGAGCTCGGCCCATCGTGCGAAGAGCTGCGCGTGCAGCTTCAGACCCTCCGTGAGCATCTCGCGGACGACCCGGGGGTCCCGGCGGTGCCAGGACGCACCCGTGCCCTCGGCGTTGGACACGATGGCGCTGTCGTACTGCGACAGCCGCCACCAGCGCGCGTCCTGGTGGGACACGAGGGTCTGCGGGCGGTCGGCCCGCTCGTCGTCGACGGGCACGACGATCTGGCGCACCATCGTCTTGGCCGCCCACGGCACGAGCGCGACCCGGCTCGGCATCTGGACCCCACGGCCCTTGTTGCGCGGCTTGCTCGGCGCCGGCGCCGGGAAGGCGTCCGCGTCGGGCGCGTACCGCGCGTCGCTGAAGTCCTGCACCATGCCGCGGATCTCGGGCAGCTTGGAGCCGATGATCCCGTGCAGCTGCTCCGGCCCGGCGAGCACGTCGCGCATCGCCATGAGTCGTCCGCGCTCGGAGAAGTACTGCATGGAGATGAGGTGCTTGACGTCCATGTACGTCGACTCGCGGAGGACGCGCCCACCGCGCTCGTACAGGGAGTACAGGAGGGTCGTGATGAGGCGGTTGCGCTCGTGGAAGTACGCCTGCCACCCGACGAGGTCGTCCTTGTCCGCCCACGAGACGTGCCAGACGGCCGCACCCGGCAGAGAGACGGTCGGGTAGCCGTGCGCACGAGCGCGCAGACCATACTCCGCGTCGTCCCACTTGATGAAGACCGGCAGCGAGAGCCCGATCTCGCGGATCACCTCGACCGGGATCAGGCACATCCACCAGCCGTTGTAGTCCACGTCGACACGGCGGTGGAGCCATGGCGTCGCACGCAGGCCCGAGGATCCGAAGTCGTGGCCGTTCTCCATGTCCGCGTGCGGGAGCCCCGGCTGGATGCGCCACGGCTCGACGACCTCGCCGAAGGTGTGCAGCACCGACCGGTTGTACATGTCGAACATGTGCCCGCCGACGATGGTCGGCTTGCGCGTGAAGTCCGCGAAGCTCACCAGCCGAAGGATGCTCTCGGGCTCGAGCACGATGTCGTCGTCGAGCAGGATGACGTAGTCGCTCTTCCCCGACTGCAGCGTCTCGTACATGCCGCGGGAGAAGCCGCCCGAGCCGCCGATGTTGCCCTGCTCGACGAGCTTGAGCTGCGGGCCCATCTCGGCCTCGAGCTCCGGGAAGCCGTCCTGGTCGCGCACGCGCTGGGTGCCCTGGTCGACGACGATCAGCTCGTCGAGGATCTCGCGCACCTCGGGGCTCTCCGCCACCGTCCGGATGGTCTCGAGGCAGTAGTCCGCGCGGTTGAACGTGGTGATGCCGACGCTCGTCGTGCCCTCGCGGCGGGCGGCCGCGTCCACGGACCACTCGGCGTGGGAGAGGAGCAACGGCTCCGCCCCCCCGATCAGGTCGAACCAGTACCAGCCGCCGTCGCCGAACTGGGCGAGCGAGAGGTCGAGGTCCGTCGTCGTGTCGCCGGACACCTGGACCGACGTGACGCGCTGCTGGACCCCGCGGGCGTTCGAGCGGTACACCGTCACGGAGCCGGGACCCGAGGTGGCCACGGTGAGGCGGACGGACTCCACGACGGTCCAGCGGCGCCAGTAGCTGGCCGGGAAGGCGTTGAAGTAGGTCGCGAAGGAGATACGGCGGCCGGGGCGGACGAGCATGGAGAAACGCCCGTTGATGTCCTGCGACCGGACCTGCTCGCTCGAGCGGGAGAACGAGTCGCTCTGCTGCGACCGGCTCCACAGGGACTCGAGGTCGGTCTGGATCTGCCGAGCCCGCATCTCGCCCGCCTCGACGTACAGCGGGAGGCTGTCGGAGTCGGCCTCGATCGGGAGGATCACGCGCTGGACGATCCGGTGCTCGACGCTCTCGGCCGCTTCGTCCGTCGCGGTCTGCTGGGTCTGGGTGCTCATGCGTCAACGCCCCCGCTCTCGATGCTCGTCCCGCGGGCGAAGTGCGGAGCGAGCTTGTTGTCGACCATCGACAGTGCCGAACCGATGGCCATGTGCATGTCCAGGTACTTGTACGTGCCGAGCCGGCCGCCGAAGAGGACGTCCTTCTCACCGGCCGCGAGGTCGCGGTACGCGAGCAGGCGCGCACGGTCCGCCGCCGTGTTCACGGGGTAGTACGGCTCGTCCGCCTTCTCCGCGAAGCGTGAGAACTCCCGCATGATCACGGTCTTGTCCGTGGGGTAGTCCCGCTCGGGGTGGAAGTGCCGGAACTCGTGGATGCGGGTGTACGGCACGTCGGCGTCGGCGTAGTTCATCACCGGGGTGCCCTGGAAGTCGCCGACGGGGAGCACCTCTTCCTCGAAGTCGAGCGTGCGCCACGAGAGGTCGCCCTCGGCGTAGTCGAAGTAGCGGTCGACCGGACCCGTGTAGACGACCGGCACGTTGCCGACGACGTTGCCCTTGCTCACCGGCTGGGACTCGTCGAAGAAGTCCACGCCGAGCCGGACCTCGATGTTCTTGTGGTCCGCCATGCGCTCGATCCACGCCGTGTAGCCGTCGACGGGCAGACCCTCGTGCGTGTCGTTGAAGTAGCGGTTGTCGTACGTGTAACGCACGGGCAGCCGGGAGATGATCGACGCCGGGAGGTCGCGGGGGTCGGTCTGCCACTGCTTGGCGGTGTACTCCCGGATGAACGCCTCGTACAGCGGTCGGCCGATGAGGGACACGCCCTGCTCGTCGAGGTTCTCCGGCTTCTTGTCCCCCAGCTCCGCCGAGAGCTCCTTGACCAGCGCCCGCGCGGCGTCCGGTCCGTGCGCCGACCGGAAGAACTGGTTGATCGTGCCGAGGTTGATCGGCATCGGGAAGACCTCGCCCCGGTGCGTGGTGTACACGCGGTGGACGTAGCTCGTGAACGCCGTGAAGCGGTTCACGTACTCCCACACCCGCTCGTTGGAGGTGTGGAAGAGGTGGGCGCCGTACCGGTGGACCTCGATCCCCGTCGACTGCTCCGGCTCGCTGTAGGCGTTGCCGCCGATGTGGCTCCGCCGATCGATGACCAGGACCTTCCGGCCGTGCTCCTCGGCGATCCGCTCAGCGACGGTCAAGCCGAAGAAGCCTGAACCCACGACGACAAGATCCGCGTCCACACACACTCCTCAGTTGGTTTTGCAGCCACCAAAGCCTAGCGTGCAGGCGGCGCGCGCTCGGACGCCGGGGTCGGGGGCCGGCTTCCCTCACCGAACCTTCACCTCGGGCGCCCGCTCGGGCGGTGCACCGGGCCCGCAGGTGCCGTCGCGCCGGTGGCCGGGGCGTCGGTCCTCGGACGACGCCCCTGCCCGCTCTCATCCCCCGCCGTGCTTGCGGTGGGTGTAGGCCCCGTAGGCACGACGACGCACGGCCTCCGGCACGAGCCGGTAGCCCCCGCGGACGACCGAGTTCCGCAGCTCCTGGGCCGGGGTCGTGATCCCGATGCTCCGCAGCCGACGCTGGAGCTCGAGCTCCGAGCGCAGCAGCCGTGTCCCCCCGCGGCGGGAGTACGACCCGGCACCCACCCGGTAGAGGACGAGCGGCTCCGGGACGTTGGCCGTGGCAGCACCGCCCGCGATCATGCGGGCGAACAGCCAGTAGTCCTCCATGAGCGGGAGGTCCTCGTAGCCTCCGGCCGCGGCGACGGCCGACCGGCGGTAGACGACCGACGGGTGGTTGAACGGCGAGCGGAAGCGGACGGCGCGCTCGATCTCCGCACCGGTGAGCGGCGGGACCCGCACCAGGTGGCCCTCGGCGACGCCCTCGTCCTCCGACTCGTCCTCGAACTCCTCGATCGCCGATCCGACGATGTCCAGTCCCGACTCGACGAGGGGAATCTGCCGCTCGAACCGGGCCGGACGGCTGATGTCGTCGGCGTCCTGCCGGGCGACGATCTCGTGCGCGCAGCGCTCGAGGCCCGCCTCGAGCGCGAGCGCGAGCCCGACGTTCCGCTCGAGCTCGACCAGCTCCACCGGGACCGGCGACCGGGCGGGCAGGGCCGCGAGGAGTGCGCGGAGCTCGGGGCCGACGGGACCGTCACGCACGATGACCACCTGCGCCGGCTGCCGGGTCTGCTCCGCGGTGACCGACTCGAAGGAGCGGCGGAGCTGCGCGACGACGTCCCCGCGGTAGACCGGGAGCAGCACCGAGAACGGGGCGCTCACCGTCCCCCCGTCCGCACGCCGTCCTCGATCGCGACGACCTCGTCTCCCCACGGCGTCGCGCCCGACAGCACCTGCGACGTCGGACGCGGGCCGCGCACGAGGCCGTCCCGAAGGCCGCGCGCGGCCGAGCGCACCAGGACCGAGCGCCGCGACGACCGGGCGAAGGTACGAGCCCACCGCCGCGCGGACGACCCCGCGTACAGCACGCGCTCCTCGGGTGCGAGAGCGGGCGAGCGAAGCAGCATCCAGAGCTTGTTGCGCACCTCGTAGTAGAAGCGCTCGCCCGGGTCGACGTCGGTCGCGCCGAAGGTCCGTGTCCGGTGCTCCACGACGGAGCCGGGGACGTACAGGCCGGTCCCGTGCCGCAGGAGGCGGCACGAGAACTCGAAGTCGTCGTTCCAGATGAAGTAGTCGGCGACGGGCAGCCCGTGGTGCCGGACGGCCCGGGCGTCGACCAGCATCGAGACGAAGGACGACGACCGCACCGGGAGCGAGCCGGCCTCCGCCGCGCGCGACAGGGCGCGGGGCGAGGCTCCGGGCCTCGTGCGGGGAGTGTTCATCGGGTGCTCGCGGCCGTCGTGCCAGACGACGCGGCTGCCCAGGAGCGCGACGGGCCCCGGGTAGGCAGCCCTCGCCTCGAGGAGCGCCTCGAGCGCACCGGGCAAGGGGATCGTGTCGTCGTCCATGAGCCAGACCAGGTCCGCGTCCATCGACTCGACGGCGTGCGCTATCCCGGCCGCGAAGCCGCCCGCGCCGCCCGTGTTGCGCGACATCTCGAGGACGGTCGCGCCGACGGGGTGCTCGCCGGCGACGACGGCGGAGTCGTCGTCCGAGCGGTTGTCCACCACGAGCACCGCGTCGACGGCGCGCGTCTGCCCCGCGAGGGCGTCGAGCGACTCGACGAGCAGGTCGCGCCGGTTGTACGCCACGACCACCGCGACCACCCGGGGCTCGGCGGACACCCCACCCGTTCTCGACACGACGAGCAGGCTACCGGACCGCGACCGGGCTCCCGCGCCGCCGCGGGGCGCCGGGCCGTCCGCCTGCACAAGTCCTCCACCACCCGCGCTCCGCGCAGGCGCCGCGCCGTTGCAGGGGCGGCCTATGCTCGACTCCCGTGACATCCCGCACCCGAGCCCAGGACCGCGCCGCGGCAGCCTCCGCGCCGCCGCGCGGGCCCGCGCACGCGCGGACGCTGCGCACCCACCGGGTGGCACGCACCGTCGGCATGGTGGCGACGGCGGTGCTCGCGTTCGGGGCCGTCGGAGGGGCGACGGCGCTGACGAGCATCCAGGGCAACATCACGTCGTCGAACGCGCTGGAGCTGGTGGAGGACCGGCCGGAGCAGACCGTCCCCGACCCCAGCGACCCCAACGCCGGCAAGCCGCTGAACGTCCTGGTCATGGGTTCCGACGCACGCGGAGGGGAGAACGGCCACGAGGTCGAGGGCGTCGAGGGCATGCGCTCGGACACCACGATCCTCGTGCACGTCTCTGCCGACCGCTCGCGCGTGGAGATGATCTCGATCCCGCGCGACTCGCGCGTCGACGTGCCGGCGTGCACCACGACGAACGGGAAGAAGACCGCGCCGGCGAACACGCGCTTCAACGCCGCGTTCGCCGACGGGGCGACGGTCGGCGGGGACGTCGACTCCGCCGCGGCGTGCACGGTGCAGACCGTCGAGAGCCTCACCGACGTGTACGTCGACGGCTTCGTCGTCGTGGACTTCGCGGGCTTCCAGAACATGGTGACCGCGATCGGCGGCGTTCCCATCTGCATCCCCGAGGCGATCGACTCCCCCAAGGCCGACCTGCAGCTCGCCGCCGGGTGGCAGACGCTCGACGGCGCCCAGGCGCTCGGGTTCGCCCGGGCACGCTACGGGGTCGGAGACGGGTCGGACCTCAGCCGCATCGGCCGCCAGCAGCAGCTCCTCGCCGCGACGGTCAACCAGGTGCTGTCGAAGAACCTGCTCTCGGACCTCGGGCAGATCTACGGGTTCGTGGACGCGGGCACCAAGTCGCTGACGATGAGCGACAACCTCTCGTCGATCCCGAGCCTCGCCGGGCTCGCCTTCAGCCTCCAGGGCGCGACCAGTGGCAACATCACCTTCATGACCGTTCCGAACGCGCCGGACCCGCGGGACCCCGACGCGAAGGTCGTCTGGACCTCGGAGGCCGACGAGCTGTGGGCGAAGGTGCGCGCCGACGAGCCGATCGTCGCGCCCGCTGCCCCGGCCTCCCCGCCGGCGGACGACAGCGCGACCGACGCCCCGCCGGTCACGGAGGGAGACGACGCCCCCGCGCCGGACCCGGCCGCCACCGACCCGGCGCCGGTGCAGTCGAAGGAAGCCGGCAAGGAGGCGTTCTCCGCCGCCGACCAGACCTCGCAGTGCGGGTGACCCCATGACCGACCCACGCGACCCCCGGTCCTTGCCGCCGAGCTTCACGCCCCAGGGCGGTCGCTCGCCCCGGCCCTCGTCGGCCGACGACGCGATCGCCGTCGGGAACAGCGGTCGCCCCCGGCCGCCGGCGCGGTCGGTTCCCGACGACGCCGTCCGGGCCGAGCCGCGCATCCGACGTCAGTCGTCGCGAGAGATCCCGGTGACCCCGGCTCGCAAGGGGACGCCGCCGCCTGCGCCGCCCGCCGGACGCACGCGCTCCCGGGGCGAGCCCGCCGCGACGGCGCTGCCTCCGTCCGTCGCACCGGCGCGCTCTGCCGAGCGCTCGGCACCCGCTCGCGTCTCGTCGTCCCCGCACGCGAGCGCACGCGCCGCGACCGCGAGCCCGGGCCGTTCCACGGCGGCCTCTCGTCCGCGCCCGGCCGGGCCCGGCGGTCCGGGCGGCGGGCGGCCCCCGTCGGCCCCCGGGCCCTCTCGTCGCGGCGGCTTCCGCGTCCGCAAGGGCCGCGTCGTCGGCCTCGTCGCCGGCGTCGTCATCGTCGCGATCCTCGCGTGGCCCGTCGGCCTGCTCATCTGGGCCAACGGCAAGATCCAGCACGTGGAGGCGCTCTCCGGCGCTCCCGGCACCGCCGGCAGCACCTACCTGCTCGCCGGGTCGGACGCGCGGGGCGACGGCATCAGCGAGGACGGCACCGAGGGCGCGCGCACCGACACGATCATGGTCCTCCACGCACCCCCGAGCGGCCCGGTCGCGCTCATCAGCCTGCCGCGCGACACGTACGCGGAGATCCCGGGGAACGGGTCGAGCAAGCTCAACTCGGCGTACTCCTGGGGCGGCCCGGCGCTGCTGGTGCAGACCGTCGAGCAGCTCACCGGTCTCACGGTGGACCACTACGTCGAGGTGGGGTTCGGCGGTGTCGAGGGGATCGTGGACGCCGTCGGCGGGGTCGAGCTGTGCCTCGACTACGACGTGGACGACCCGAAGAGCGAGCTCGTCTGGACGGCGGGCTGCCACGTCGCCGACGGCCACACGGCGCTCGCGTTCTCGCGGATGCGGTACTCCGACCCGAAGGGCGACATCGGGCGGGCCGAGCGCCAGCGCCAGGTCATCGGCGCGATCAGCTCGCAGGCCGCGAACCCCAGCATCCTCTTCCGCCCGGGCGACCAGGTCTCGCTCCTCGACTCCGGGCTGGGGGCGCTCACCGTCGACGAGAAGACCGGCGTCGTGGACCTGGGCAAGCTCGTGCTCGCGTTCCGCAAGGCCAACGGGCCCGACGGCATCACCGGCACCCCACCGATCTCGAACCCCGACTTCCGCCCCGGCGGCAACCTGGGAGCGACCGTGCAGCTCGACCCCGAGACGGTCGGCCAGTTCTGGGTCGACATCCGCGACGGCAACCTCGCACCCGGCCAGGTGGGCGGGCTGCCGCAGTAGCGGACCGCGGACGGGGTCAGAAGACCGGCAGCACGTCCCGCACGCGTTCCTCGAGCACCGGGGCGATGGAGCGGACGTACGCCTGCGTCAGGTGGTTGTTGTCCCGATAGACCATGCGATTGCCCTGCACGTAGGGACACACCCCGTCGAAGCACACGATGTCGTTGAGATCGACGAGCGCGACGTTGGCGGGCAGCTCCATGTCGTCGGCCGGGCTCCGCACGTCGAGCACGCTGGTCGCCTCGACGGCGCAGACCGTCGGGTCGTTGCTGACGGCGACGCAGTCCGGAGCCGACTCCAGCAGCCACGGCGTGTCGCGGAGGGCGACCACCTGGACGCCCACGGCGTCGAGGGCCTCCCAGGCCCGCACGTACCCCGGCGGCACGAACTCGTTGCCCGGGATGCTGTCGTCGTTCCACGAGTACCGCGTCCCGATGGTGAAGACCGCGTCGGGCGGCGACTCGACGAGCTCCTCGACCACCTCGGTGTTCCAGTCCCGGCAGGACTGCCACGGGTTCTCCTCCGGGGTGTCCAGCGAGAACGGGCACCCGCCCTTGAGGTAGGTCACGACCCGGAACCCCGACACGGAGCCGATCCCGGACAGGGCGTCGACCCACTGCTCCGCGTGGGAGTTGCCGACGACCGCGACGACCGTCCGCGCCGTCTCGTCGCCGTAGGTGCACCGCACCACGGTCGTGTCCTCGTTGTAGGTGACGCACTCGTCCCGCGTCGGCAGCGCCACGTCGAACGGTGCGGTCACGGGGTCAGGGACCGGCGTGGCGTCCTTCTCGACGGAGAAGACCCCTGGCGCGGCCACCTCCATCGCCCCCGGGAACCCCTCGAAGCTCGCGGTGTCCACGGTGCTGAACGACCGCCGTTGGATCTCGAGCTGGCCGAACCACCCCAGCGGCAGCGCGACGGCGAGCGCGGCCGCGACCGCGACCGCGACTCGCAGGCCGCGCAGCCCGTCGGTCCGGGGACGTGGCGTGGCCGAACGGAGCGGGACCTCGACCCAGCGCCGGGTCGCGTAGGCGAGCGCCCCGGCGACGAGCAGCACCGCGGTACCCGCGAGCCACCCCACGGGCCGGTCGCGCACGACGATCGCGAACACGAGCACCGGCCAGTGCCACAGGTAGAAGGTGTAGGCGTAGCCGCCCGCCCGCGCGACGGGCGTCGACGCGAGGAGGCGGGAGACGGAGCCCCGCGGGAGCTGTCCGTCGGACGTCGCACCGGCGAGCACGACGAGCGCGGCACCGGCGACGGGCACGAGCGCCGCGGGGCCGGGGAAGGACGAGCCGCCGTCCACGACGAGACCGGCGGCGAGCAGGACCGCGACGCCGACCCACCCGCCGACGACGCTCCACCCGCGCGAGACCCGCGCGCGCACGACCGCGAGCGCGAGCAGCGTCCCCGTGAGGTACTCCCACAACCGGGCGAAGGTGTCGTAGTACGCGAACGACTGGTCGAGACGCACGGAGACGAGGGCGTAGAAGAACGACGCGACGGCGAGGACGACCACCGTCGCGTGCACCGCCGAGAGCCGAGCGGGCGACGCCCACCGACGGGTGCACCACCAGACCGCGAGCAGCAGGAGCGGGACCCCGACGAAGACCTGGCCCTGGACCGACAGCGACCACACGTGCTGGAGCGGGCTCTGCATCGCGTCCGCGGCACCGTAGGTGTGCTCGCCGACGGCCAGCCGCCAGTTCTCCACGTAGAGGAGCGAGGCGAGGGTCTCTCCCGAGACGTCGCCCCACCGGGTACGCGGCAGCCACACCATGCTGGCGACGAGCACCGCCGCGAGCACGACGACGAGAGCCGGCAGCAGGCGCCGGGCAAGCCGGGGTAGATAGTCGCGCAGGCGGACGGGCGCCCCCCGGGCGAAGCTCCGGAGCAGTCCCCCGCCGACGAAGAACCCCGAGAGCATGAGGAAGACGTCCACGCCGCCGGAGACGCGGTGCACCCACACGTGGTAGACGGCGACCAGCAGCACGGCCACGGCGCGCAGGCCGTCCAGGTCGTGCCGGTACCCGGCCGTCGCGGGCGCACCGGCCCCGCGAGGCCGCGCGTGCCGGCGAACCGGCGCGACCGCACCGCTGGCGCGGGCCTCCGAGAGGCCGGCGGCCCAGGGGGGTGGGGTCATGCTGGTCATCCTTGTCGAGGGGGCGGCGGCCTCGCCGACGCGTTCCCCCGGCGGGCGCACCGCACCCGCTCCTCGCGTCGCCGAGGATCCGTTCGAGGCTACCCGGTCGGCGCGCGTACCCCGAAACGGACCACGCCGGTGGCGCCCGAGGCTTCAGAGGCCGGAGCGCGCCGCCCGCAGTCGCGCACCCTTGGCACGAGCCTGCTCCCCCAGGTCTGCCTGGAAGGCCACCATGCGCTCGCGCAGCCGCGCGGCGTCGTCGTCGGTGCCCGCGGCGAGGATGCGCGCGGCGAGCAGGCCCGCGTTGCGCGCGCCGCCGACGGACACCGTCGCGACGGGGACGCCCGCGGGCATCTGGACGATCGACAGCAGCGAGTCCATGCCGTCGAGGTGGCGCAGCGGCACCGGGACGCCGATGACGGGCAGGGGCGTGACGGCGGCGAGCATGCCCGGCAGGTGGGCCGCTCCCCCGGCGCCCGCGACGATCACGCGCAGGCCGCGCTCCGCGGCGGTGCGGCCGTAGTCGATCATCTCGACGGGCATCCGGTGGGCGGAGACGACGTCGACCTCGACGGGCACGTCGAACTCGGCCAGCGCGTCGGCGGCGGCCTCCATGACGGGCCAGTCGGAGTCCGACCCCATGACGATGCCGACGACGGGGTTCTGGCTCATGCGCGCTCCTCGCTCGGGTCGGTCGCGGGGCGCTCGCCCCGCAGGGTCGCGGCGGCGGCCAGGGCCCGGCGCCGGACGTCGTCCAGGTCGTCGCCGCTCACGTTGACGTGGCCGAGCTTGCGCCCGGGGCGCACGCCCTTGCCGTAGAGGTTGACCCGGGCGTCGGGGAACGCGGCGAGGACGTCGGGCAGCGCGTCGGTGAGCTCGTCGAGGGTCGAGCCGAGGACGTTCGCCATCACGGTCCAGCGCGCGGTCGCCGCGGTGTCGCCGAGCGGGAGGTCCAGGACGGCCCGCAGGTGCTGCTCGAACTGGCTCGTCATCGCGCCGTCGATCGTCCAGTGGCCGGAGTTGTGGGGACGCATCGCGAGCTCGTTCACGAGCACGCGCGGGCCGTCCTCCCCCGCGACCTCGAACATCTCGACCGCGAGCACCCCCGTGACGCCGAGCCCCTCGGCGATCCGCACGGCGGCGGCGCGCGCACGCTGCGCCTCGCCGTCGGTCAGACCGGGCGCGGGCGCGATCACCTCGGCGCACACGCCGTCGCGCTGGATCGACTCCACGACGGGCCACGTGCGCACCTCGCCCCGCCCGTCCGCGCCGCCGCTCGGGCGCCGGGCGACGAGCACGGCGAGCTCGCGCGCGAACGGGACCTTCTCCTCGACGAGGAGCTCGGGGCCGTCCGTCGCGGCGGCCTCGATCCACTCCGCCACCTGCTCGGGGCCGCCCTCCGCGGCCGAGACCACGCGGACGCCCTTGCCGTCGTACCCGCCGCGCGCCGTCTTCACCACGGCCTCGCCCCCGACCTCGGCGAGAAAGCCGGTGAGCGCTGCCCGCGCCGCCGTCGGGTCCGTGGGGAGCGCGGCCCAGCGCGGGCACGGCACGCCGAGCTCGGTGAGCCGGCGCCGCATGACGATCTTGTCCTGGGCGTGGACGAGCGCGTCCGGGCCCGGGCGCACGGGCGTGCCGTGCTCGAGGAGGTCGGTGAGCAGCGCGTTCGGGACGTGCTCGTGCTCGAACGTCAGGACGTCCGCCGGGGCGGCGCCCGCGGGGGCGATGAGGGAGCGGACCGCGGCCTCGTCGGACGCGACGCCGACGGGCGCGTCCACGACGACCTGGGCCGCGGACGAGTCCGCGGCCTCCACGAGCACGCGAAGGTGCACGCCGAGCTCTCCGGCCGCGGGGGCCATCATGCGTGCGAGCTGTCCTCCGCCGACCACGGCGATCACTGGGGCTGCCACGTGCACCCACCCTAGTGCCTGGCCGCGGGGCGGCCCTCCCCCGACCGCCCGTCGGACGGACGGACGGCGGACGGCACCCGGGCGGGGGCCAGGACCGGCCGGTAGCCTCGAGGGGTGGTGAACGACCTGGACCGACGAGCGGAGACGTCCGCGACGTCCGGGTCGCGCCGCGAGCGGGTGCTGGCGCGGGTCCGCGAGCTCGCGAAGTTCGGGTCGGTCGGCGCGCTCGCGTACGTCGTCGACCTGGGCCTGTTCAACCTGCTGAGCTTCGGCCCGGGCGAGCTCCTCGGGCACAAGCCGCTCACCGCGAAGATCGTCTCCGTCGCCGTCGCGACGCTCGTGGCGTGGGTCGGCAACCGGTACTGGACGTTCTCGGACCGGCGCACGCAGTCGCGCGGGCGCGAGCTCGCGGCGTTCGTCGTCGTCAACGTGGGCGGGATGCTCATCGCCGTGGGGTGCCTCGCGATCTCGACGTACGCGCTCGGGCTGACGTCGCCGCTCGCCAAGAACGTCTCGGCGAACGTCGTGGGGCTCGCCCTGGGCACGGCGTTCCGCTACGTGGCGTACCGCCACCTCGTCTTCACGGGAGACCGCCCCGACGCCGCGACCCCGGCGAAGACCGCCGACGACGCGGCCCGCCCACCAGCGGACGTGCGGGCCGACTGAGCCGCGCACGTCCCGGACGCGTCAGCCGCGTCGACGCCGACGCCGACCGCCGGCCGCGACCACCGTCCCCGTCGGCAGCACGACGCGCGGGTCGAGGCGCCGCGGCACCCCCGCGAGGAAGAGCGCGAAGACCGCGGGCCGACGCTGCGCGAGCTCCAGGCGGCCGCCGTCGGACGCGGCGAGGTCCCGGGCGAGCGCGAGGCCGAGGCCGGTCCCCGCGCCCGAGGTGACCTCGCGCTCGAAGATGCGCGGCGCGAGGTCGTCGGGGACGCCCGCGCCCTCGTCGGACACCTCGGTGACGATGGCGCCGCTCGTGCCGGACGGGCGCGCGCGGACGGTCGTCGTGCCGCCGCCGTGCTTGAGGGAGTTCTCGATGAGCGTGGCCAGCACCTGCGCGAGCGCGCCGGGCGTCGCGAGCACCTGGTACTCGGGCGGCACGTCGACGACGAGCCGGCGCCCCGCCTTCGCGAACGTCGGCACCCACTCCTCCTCCTGCTGGTGCACGACGTCGAGCAGGCTCACCGCCTCCGTCGTCCCGCCCTGCGCGCGCCGCGACGACGCGAGGAGGTCGTCGACGACGCCGACGAGGCGCTCGACCTGCTCGAGAGAGATCCGCGCCTCCTCCTGGACGGCCGGGTCGTCGGACGCGAGGGAGATCTCCTCGAGCCGCATGCTCAGGGCCGTGAGGGGCGTGCGGAGCTGGTGCGACGCGTCGGCCGCGAACTGGCGCTCCGCGGCGAGCCGGCCCGCGAGCCGGTCGGAGCTGCGCGCGAGCTCGGCGGCGACGAGGTCGATCTCCTCGACGCCCGAGGGTTCGAGCCGTGGGCGCACCTGCCCCGAGCCGAGCTGCTCCGCCGACGCCGCGAGATACACGAGCGGCGCGGCGATGCGGTTCGCCTGCCACACGGCCATCCCGATGCCCGCCGCGAACGCGACGATCGCCGCGGCCACGACGAGCAGCACGACCTGCGCGGCCCGGAGGTAGGCGTCCCAGTAGGAGACGGTGAGGGTCACGAGCGCGCCGGAGTCGGAGTGCAGGGGCTGCTCGATCTCGCGGCCGGTGACCTCGTCGCCCGCGGTGAGCACCGTGCCGTCGGGCAGCGCGACGTAGACGTGCGCCGGGGGGTCGCTCGCGCGGGGCTGGACCGCGTCCTCGATGACGTGGTCCGGGATCTCGTCACCCGTCGCGAGGCGCGCGTCGATGGACCGGGAGAGGCGCTCGACGCGCGAGGAGAGGTCGTCGACCTCGCCCTGGAGCACGAACCGGGCGCCGTAGAAGGCGAGGGGGAACCCGAGGAGGATCACGGCGACGGCCACGGCCGCCACCGTCGCCTGCAGCATCCGACGCCGCACGCTGCTCCTCGCTCCCCGTGTCCCTCGTCCCGTCAGGGGACGGTCAGCTCTCGCCGGTCTCGAAGCGGAAGCCGAGGCCCCGGACGGTCGAGATGTAGCGCGGCGCGTTGGCGTCGTCGCCGAGCTTGCGGCGCAGCCACGACACGTGCATGTCGAGCGTCTTCGTCGAGCCGACGGGCTCCGAGCCCCACACGTCGCGCATCAGGGCGTCGCGGACGACGACCGAGCCCGCGCTCGCGACGAGCACGCGCAGCAGCTCGAACTCCTTGGTGGTCAGGTGGAGCTCCCGCTCGCCCTGGAACGCCCGGTGCGCGGAGACGTCGATGCGGACGTCCTGCGCCGCGAGCTCCTCCTCGTCGACCTGCTCGCCGTGCGAGCGGCGCAGGAGCGCCCGGACCCGGGCGAGGAGCTCCGCGAGGCGGAACGGCTTGGTGACGTAGTCGTCGGCGCCCGCGTCGAGCCCCACGACGAGGTCGACCTCGTCGGCGCGCGCGGTGAGCACGAGCACGGGCGTGGTCAGGCCCTTGTGACGGATCTCGCGTGCGACGTCGAGGCCGTCCATGTCCGGAAGGCCCAGATCGAGCACCACGATGTCCGCACCGCTGGCCGAGTCGATCGCCCCTTGACCAGTTCCTTGGACGACGACGTTGTAACCCTCACGTGTCAGTGCGCGCGCCAAAGGTTCGGCAATCGCCGGGTCGTCCTCCGCTAGCAGTACGTGGGTCATTCGCTCATGCTAGGGCATCAGTACGACTTCGGTCCCATCGTGCCCGGTGAACTCTGCGACCCTGGTCGGACGTCGCGCGACCGCCCGCTGCCTAGGCTGGACGCATGGGTTGGTACGAGCGCCTCGGGCAGTGGTCCGACGAGCACCGCTTCGGTGTGGACCTCACCGTCACGCTCGTCCTCGCGGTGGTGTTCGTGCCCGCGTCGGCGGCGTTCTCCGCGTCGGGCGCGAGCGGCGTCGGCACGAGCGGCGGCTGGGCCGCGTTCTGGGCCGTGCTGCTCCTCGCGCCGCTCCCCTGGCGACGCTCGCACCCGCTCGCGTCGGCGGTCACGGTGTACTCGGTCGCGCTCGTGCACCTGCTCGCGGGCTACCTCCTCATCTTCCCCGCCGACTTCGCCGTCCTCGTCGCGCTCTACTCGGTCACGGTCTACGGGCCGCGCTGGGCCCACCGCACCGCGATCGTCGCCTCGCTCGTCGGCGCGGTGGTCCTGGGCGTCGCGCTCGGGCTGCTCTCGGGCCGGCTCCAGGACCTCGCGCTCATGGTGTTCCTCACGTCCGCGTTCGGCGGCATGACGTTCCTCGCCGTCTGGGCGTTCGGCCTCGTGCGGCGGTCCCGGCGCGAGACGATCGCCGCGCTCGTCGACCGCGCCGAGCGCCTCGAGGTCGAGCGCGACCAGCAGGCCCAGATCGCGACCGCGGCCGAGCGGGCGCGCATCGCCCGCGAGATGCACGACATCGTGGCCCACTCGCTGTCCGTCATCATCGCCCAGGCCGACGGCGGCCGGTACGCCGCCGCCAACGACCCCGACGCCGCGGCCCGCGCGCTCGCGACCGTCTCCGAGACGGGACGCACCGCACTGGCCGACATGCGTCGTCTGCTCGGCGTGCTGCGGTCCGAGCCGCCGCGCCCGCCCGCGCCGGGGGCCGCCGTCGGGCCCGCGGGCACCCTGGCGCTGCCCGCGGGGCGCGGCGGTGCCCCCGGCCCGGGCTCGCCGTCCGGACCCGGCGCGCCCACGCAGCAGCTCCCGGGGAACCCCCCGCCGGCCGCGCTCGAGCGCGCGCCGCAGCCCGACGCCGCCGACCTCGAGAGCCTCGTGGCCCAGGTGCGCGACAGCGGGATGCGCGTGTCGTTCGTGCGCGTGGGCGAGGCGCGCACCCTGCCGCCCGGGGCCGGGCTCACGGTCTACCGCGTCTGCCAGGAGGCGCTCACCAACGTCCTCAAGCACGCGGGGCCGGACCCGGAGGTCACGATCGTCGTGCGCTGGGGCGCCACGACCCTCGACCTCGAGGTCGAGGACGACGGCCGGGGCGCCTCCAGCGCGGCGGAGGCCCGGCAGGACGCCCGCTCCGGCGGCTACGGCGTGCTCGGCATGCGTGAGCGGGCCGCGCTCTTCGGCGGGTCCGTCCAGGTGGGGCCGCGCGCGGGCGGCGGCTTCCGCGTGCACCTGCGCCTGCCCGTGCCGCCGGTCCCCGGTCGCTCGCCCGCGCCGCCCGGCCCCGCGCCGTCGGGCCCCGTGCCGTCGGGCCCCGTGCCGCCGGGGACCGTGCCGCCGGGGACCGTGCCGTCGGGGCCCGCGCTGCCGGGCAGGTCGGGACCGTCGGGCAGGATGGGACCGGGCAGGACGGCCGCGGGACCGGCTCCGGGCCTGTTCGCCCCGCCCCCGCCGCCCCCCTGACCCGCGCGCGAGCCCTCCGACCGGACCGACCGACAGGACACCATGACCGACGCCCTCCCCGTGCCCGGCGACGCGTACGCCACCGAGCCGCACGCTCCCGTGCGCATCGCGCTCGTCGACGACCAGCAGCTCGTGCGCGCGGGCTTCCGCATGGTGATCGACTCCCAGCCCGACCTCACGGTCGCCGTCGAGGCGGGCGACGGGCTCCAGGCGCTGCGCCTGCTCGCGGACCACCCGGTCGACGTCGTGCTCATGGACGTGCGCATGCCGCACCTCGACGGGCTCCAGACGACGGCCCGCCTCACCGCGGCGGCGGCCGACGGCGCGCACGCCCCGAAGGTCATCGTCCTCACGACGTTCGACCTCGACGAGTACGTGCTCGAGGCCATCCGCTCGGGCGCGAGCGGCTTCCTGCTCAAGGACGCGCCGCCCGAGGAGATGCTGGCCGCGATCCGGACGGTGCACCGCGGCGACGCGGTCATCGCGCCGTCGTCCACGCGGCGCCTGCTCGAGCACCTCGTGACGGCGCTGCCCGCCGAGCAGGTCCAGGACTCGCCCGCGCACGCGGCCGTCGAGGGCCTCACCGAGCGCGAGCGCGAGGTGCTCGTGCTCATGGCGCGCGGTCGCTCCAACACCGAGATCGCGAGCGACCTGTTCGTCGCCGAGGCGACGGTCAAGACCCACGTCGGGCGCATCCTGGCCAAGCTCGGCGCGCGCGACCGCGTGCAGGCCGTCGTGACGGCCTACGAGACGGGGCTCGTGCGCCCCGGCGCCTGACCCGCTCCGCCCGCGCCCCACCGGTCGCCGACCGGTGGGGCGCCGTCGTGTCCACCCTGGGCGGGGGACGTCTACGACCAGAGGATGACCCCGCCCGCGGCCATGACCCGACCATCGCCGGACGCGGTGGGCCGGGCCCCCTCCGTAGCGTCGTCCACGATCCCGACGCACGCCCGTGACCACCGGTCCGCGTGCGGCACGACGAACCAGGAGACGACGTGGACACGACCGTGTACCGACCCACCGACCCGGCCCCCGCCGGCCCGCCCGCGGTGCGGGCCCGCACGCTGCGCAAGACCTACGGCACGGGCGAGGCGGCGGTGCACGCGCTCGACGGCGTCGACGTGGACTTCGAGCGCGGGCACTTCACGGCCATCATGGGGCCGTCGGGCTCGGGCAAGTCGACGCTCATGCACCTGCTCGCGGGCCTCGACACCGCGACGAGCGGGCACGCCTTCATCGGGGACACTGAAGTCACGGGGCTCAACGACAACGCGCTCACGCAGCTGCGCCGCGACCGCGTGGGCTTCGTGTTCCAGTCGTTCAACCTCCTGCCGATGTTCACGGCGGAGCAGAACATCACGCTCCCCGTCGAGCTCGCGGGCGGCAAGGTCGACCGTGCGTGGTTCGAGACGCTCGTGCGCACGCTCGGCCTCGAGGCGCGCCTGAGCCACCGCCCGAGCGAGCTGTCCGGCGGGCAGCAGCAGCGCGTCGCCATCGCGCGCGCCCTCATCGCCGGCCCGGAGGTCGTGTTCGCCGACGAGCCGACGGGCAACCTCGACTCGCGCTCGGGCGCGGAGGTGCTGAGCTTCCTGCGCCGCTCGGTGCGCGAGCTCGGCCGCACCATCATCATGGTCACGCACGACCCGACGGCCGCGGCGTACGCGGACCGCGTCGTGCTCATCGCCGACGGGCGCATCGCGGGCGACATCACCGACCCGACGCCCGAGTCGGTGCTCGCGGGGCTCGACGCGCTCCGCACGCTCGACGCCCGCACCGACGGTCCCGCCCCGACGGCGTCGCAGGCGGTGCGCGCCTGATGTTCCGGCTCACCCTGGCGCAGATGCGCCGCAGCATCGGCCGCCTCGTCGCGGCCGGCGTCGCGATCGTCATCGGGACGGCCTTCGTCACGGCGACGCTCATCGCGGGCAACGTCATCACCCAGACCACGAACGACTCGATCGCCGCACAGTACGCGGACGCCGACCTCGTCGTGTCCGCCCCGGACGACCTCACGGCGCCCGACGTCGAGGCCTTGCGCTCCGTGCCCGGCGTCGAGGCCGTCGACGCCACGTCGTTCACCTACCTCGACCTCTCGCACGGCGCGAAGCGCGTGTTCCAGCTCGGCGTCCCGGCGCCGTCCGACCCGCGCTTCGAGGCGCTCGAGGTCGTCGAGGGCTCGATGCCCACCGCGTCCGGCCAGGTCTCGCTGCCCACCGCCGTGGCCGAGCGCCTCGGCGTCGGGATCGGCGACACCGTCACGAGCTCGCGCAACGTGTGGGACGACACCGCGCCCGACGGCGGCGACTACACGGAGGTCCGCGACGAGCTGACCGTCGTCGGGACGACCGACGACCCGTACGGCGCGTACGCCCAGATGGGCGGCGCCGTGGTCGTCCCGGCCGAGGACGTCGCCGCCTGGGAGGCCGCGCAGGCCACGCCCGACGACCCGGCCCGCACCTACTCGTCGGCGATGGTGGCCCTCGCGCCCGGCACGGACCTCGAGACCGCGCGCGCCGAGCTCGTCGCCGCCTCTGCGGACGGGGCGAAGGCCGTCACGCCGGACGAGCACGCGCAGGAGCAGGCGCGGAAGATGACCGGCGACCAGGACGTCTTCACGTACGTCATCCTCTCGTTCGCCGCCGTCGCGCTGCTCGTCGCCGCGCTCGTCATCGCGAACACGTTCCAGGTCCTCGTCGCGCAGCGCACGCGCACCCTCGCGCTCCTGCGGGCGGTCGGCGCGAACAAGGCGCAGCTCGCCCGGTCCGTGCTCACCGAGGCGACGATCCTCGGCATCGTGTCGTCGCTCGCCGGCATCGTCCTGGGCGGCCTGCTCACGCAGATCGCGCTCCTCGTCGCGCGCGGCGCCGACCTGGGCGTCCCGGTCCCCGCGACCATCACCGTCACGCCCGTGGTGGTGCTCGTGCCGCTCGTGGTCGGCACGCTCGTGACGGTCGTCGCGTCGCTCGCCCCCGCCCGCGCCGCGACCCGCGTCGCCCCGCTCGAGGCGCTGCGCCCGGCCGACGCGCCGAACATCCTGCGCGGGGGCGGCCGCGCGCGGCTCGTCGTCGCGTCCCTGCTCACGCTGGGCGGCGTCGCCGTCCTCGCGGGCGGGATCTGGCTCGGGCTCACCGACAAGCCCGAGATCGGGCTCCTCGCCGGGGTCGTCGGCGGCGCGCTGTCGTTCGTGGGCGTCCTCGTCGGAGCGGTCTACTGGCTGCCCGCCGTCGTGTCGTTCGTCGGCCGCCTGCTCGCGGGCACCGGGTCGACGGCGCGCCTCGCCACCGCGAACACGCTGCGCAACCCGCGCCGCACCACAGCGACGAGCACCGCGCTGCTCATCGGCGTCACGCTCGTCGCGATGATGTCGACCGGCGCCGCGAGCGCCCGCACCTCGCTCGACGCGGCGCTCGACGACCAGTACCCCGTCGACGTCATGGTCGCGACGGACGCGTACGGGTCGACCGGTGAGCCCGTGCCGTCCGACGTCGTGCGCGCCGTGTCCGGCACCGAGGGCGTGTCCCGCGTCGTCGAGCTGTACGCCGCGACAGTGACCATGCCGGACGGCACCGAGACGTCGTTCCACGGGGCCGACCCCGACGCCGCGCGCTCCGTGGTGCGGACGCCGGACGACCTCGCGGCCTTCGGTCCCGGGACGCTCCTCCTCTCGGAGGGCGAGGCGGAGAACTACGGCCTCGCGGACGGCGAGACCGCCGAGCTCACGGGCCCGACGGGCGAGACGCTCGACGTGACGGTCCGCACCGGGGGGATCGGCTCCGGCGGGCTGCTCACCGTCGACGACGCGCGTGCCGTCGACCCGACGAGCCTCATGTCCCGGCTGTGGGTCGGCCTCGACGACACCGGCGCCGCCGCGCAGGTGGTCCCTGCGATCCAGGACGCCGTCGTGGAGTCGGACACGCCCGTGGAGGTCGCCGGGATCGCCGTCGAGCGCGCGGCGATGCAGAGCGTCATCGACACGATCCTCGGGGTCATCATCGGGCTGCTCGCGGTCGCGGTCGTCATCGCGCTCATCGGCGTGGCGAACACGCTGTCGCTCTCGGTCATCGAGCGGCGACGCGAGTCCGCGACGCTCCGGGCGATCGGCCTGAGCCGCTCCCAGCTGCGCTGGATGCTCGCGATCGAGGGCATGCTCATCGCGGGCGTCGGGGCCGTCCTCGGGATCGTGCTGGGCGTCCTCTACGGGTGGGCCGGAGCGGCCACGGCGCTGAGCGTCATGGGCGACGTGTCGCTCGCCGTGCCGTGGCGCGACATCGCGCTCGTGCTCGTGGTCGCGCTCGTCGCGGGTCTCGTCGCCTCCGTCGTCCCCGGCCGCACCGCGGCCCGGACGTCGCCCGTCGCGGCGCTCGCCGTGGACTGAGCGAGACGCCCCACCGGCCGTCGGCCGACGCGCGCCCCTGTGGACGGACCCCCGTCCACAGGGGCGCGGTCGTGCCCGACTCGTGCGGACCGCCGTCGGGCACGATCGCCGGGTGCTCTCCCCCGCCCCGCCCCTCGCTCCCGGTGCACCGCGGGGCGGCACTCCCGCGCCCCCGTCCGACGGCGGGGTGTGGGTGCGCGTAACGGTCCACCCGGGCACGGACGTCCTGCTCGCCGCGGGCACGCGCCTGGGCGACGCGCGACCCGCTCTCGCCGACCTCGGGTGCCGCCCCGAGCTGCGCACGGCGCCGCTGGCCGTGGACGGCGTCCCCGTCGATGACGACCAGCGCTGCGGCACGCGCCCGCTGCTCCCCGGGGCGACGGTCACGGTCGTGCGGGCGGGGTCGGACCCGCGCAGTCGCGACGACGGGCCGGTGCCCGAGGACGTGCTCGCGGCGCCCCGGCACGTCGCGGTCCTGGGCGGCCCGGACGCCGGGCGGCTCGTCGCCGTCGGGCACGGCGACCGGGGACGCACCCGCGTCGACCGGCTCGACGTCCGCTGGCGCACCACGCGGCGCGGGCCCCGGGTGCGGGTCCGCGTTCCGCGCGGCACGCGCCGAGTGCCCGACGACGCTGCCGTCCTTCGTACGCGCCCGGCCCGGGCCGGTCGGCGGGTGGGCTCGTGGCGCGCGGTGCGCTGGCGCGTCAACCGCGCCCTGGTGACGCCCGGCGGCGCGTACGCCCTGCGCGCGCGGCCCGCGCTCGTGCACGGTCCACGGTCGGGACCGGCCGTGGGTCCGGACCGTCCCGCCGAGGCCGGCCGCCTCGGGACGGCGCAGCTCGCGACCGCGCTCGTGCCGGCCGTCGCGTCGGTCGGGCTCGCGATGGCGCTGCGCCAGCCGCTCCTCGCGCTGCTCGCGCTCGTGGGGCCGCTCGCGGTCCTCGGTCCCGCGATCGCCGAGGCGCGCCGCCGCCGCGTCGCGCAGCGCGCCGCGCCGCCCGGGGCCCCGCCGGACGTCGGCACCGCCCCCGGCACCGTGCCGGTGGACCCGCTGGACCCCCGGCCCACCGACGTCCTGCTCTGGGCGACGATCGCCCGGCTCGCCCCGGGCGCCGACCTGGCGGGGGCGGGGGCGGCGGGCGCTCCCTCGGCGCACGCCGGGTCGTCAGGGGCGGCGCCGGGAACGACGGTCGGCACGACGTCGGGCGGGTCCGTGGGCGCGACCGGTGGCGGGGCGTCGCTCGCGGCGTCGGGTGGGACGAGCCCGTCGCGGGTCCGGCTGCCGGACGGGTGCGTGGCCGTCGTCGGGCCCCGGGACGTCGCGCTCGCCGCGGCCCGGGCCCTGCTCGTGGAGGTACTCGCCTCGGGGGCGCCACTGACGGTGCGGCCCGCGGCGCAGGACGCGCCCGCGTGGTCGTGGTGCCGCTGGCTGCCGCACGCCCGCGCCGTCCGGACGCTCGACGCCGTGGCCGCCGCCGACCCGCCCGGCCTCGTCGTCGTCGACGGCCCGGTGCCTGCGGGCGAGCTCGCCCGGGCGTGGGAGCGGTGCGCACCCGTGGGCACCGACGTGCTGCTGGTGCTCGGGGACCGGGCGCAGGTCCCGGCGTGGTGCCGGACGCTCGTCGACGTCTCGGGAGCCGTCGCCGTCGTCACGGGTCCCGACGGCGCCCGGACGCCGCGCGAGCACGTCGGCGTGAGCGCCGGGTGGGCGCTCGGCCTCGCGCGGCGGCTCGCCGCGGCCGAGCACCTCGGCCGGCTGGGCACCGGGGACGGGGACCGTGCGGGTGAGCCCGACCCGGGCGACCCCACGGCGCGGTCGCTGCCGTCGGCGGTCGCGCTCGGTCCCCTGCTGGGCGCACCGCGAGCGCCGGACCGGCTCGCGACGTGGGTCGCCGAGCGCTGGCAGGACGCGGCCCGCCGGGACGGGCACGGCCTGCGGACCGTGCTCGGCGTCGGGCCCGGGGGCGCGCCCGTCGCCGTCGACCTCGTCCGCGAGGGGCCGCACGCGCTCGTCGCCGGCACGACGGGCGCCGGGAAGTCCGAGCTCCTGCAGTCCCTGGTCGCCGGGCTCGCGCTCGGACGCTCGCCCGACGAGCTGTCGTTCGCGCTCGTCGACTTCAAGGGTGGCGCGAGCTTCGGGGCGTGCGGCCGGCTGCCGCACGTCGTGGGCCAGGTGACCGACCTCGACCCGGGGCTCGCGGGACGGGCGCTGGCCGGGCTCCGGGCCGAGCTGCACCGGCGCGAGCGGATCCTCGCCGCGGCGGAGGTCGCGAGCATCGACGCCCTCCCCCGGGGACGGCTCGCGCGGCTCGTGGTCGTGGTGGACGAGTTCCGCGCGCTCGCCGACGACCTGCCCGACCTCGTGCCCGGGCTGCTGCGTGTTGCCGCGCAGGGCCGGTCGCTCGGCGTGCACCTGGTCCTCGCGACGCAGCGGCCCGCAGGCGCCGTCAGCGCCGACGTGCGGGCGAACGTCACGCTGCGGATCGCGCTCCGGGTCGTGGACGTCGCCGACTCGCGCGACGTCGTCGACTCGCCGCACGCGGCCCGCGTCCCCGCGGCGACGCCCGGGCGCCTGGTCCTGCGCCGTGGTGCCGAGCCACCGGTGGCCGTGCAGTGCGCACGAGCCGGCGGGCCGCTCGCCCTGCCGGAGACGCGCGTGCGGCTCGCGGACCCGTGGGGCGCTGGACGCGGCCCGGGCGGGCCTGCGCCGGGCTCCTCGGACGACCACCTGCCGCTCCTCGTCGCGGCGGCGCACGAGGTCGCGGCGCGGTCGGGGCTGCGCCCCCACCCCGCGCCGTGGCTCCCCGCCCTGCCGGTCTGCGTCGGACCCGACGACCTCGCCGGAGTCGAGCGGGTGGGCGAGGGAGGCGGCGGAGGGGCAGACGAGCGCGTGGCGGACGGCCGGGAGATGAGCGAAGACATCGCAGGCACGACGGCGGCCGGCGAGCAGGTGGCGGGCTCCGCGACGGCCGCAGGGACCGAAGGCGCGGAGATGTGCCCCGACGACCGCGCGCTGCCCGTCGCGCTGGGCGACCTGCCGGCACTGCAGCGCCGCACGGTGGTCCGCTGGGACCCGCGCGACGGTCATCTCGCGGTCCAGGGCCGGCCCCGGTCTGGCCGCACCACGGCCCTGCGCACCGTCGGGCTGGCCGCGCTCGACCACGGCTGGGCGGTCCACGCGATCGGGCCGGGGCTCGCGGACCTCGCGGCGCACCCCGGCACCGGCACGGTCGTGGACCGGAGCGACCCGCGCCGCGTCGCCCGCCTCCTCCGGCTCCTGGCCGGTCACGACGACGGTCAGTCCCGACCCGCGAGGCTCGACCGCACGACCGGGCGCACCCTCCTCCTCGTGGACGACGTCGAGGCCGTGCGCGGCGTGCTCGCCGGCGTCGCGGGCGGGGCCGGCGCCGACGCCCTCGCGGACGTGCTCGCCGACTCCCCCACGGCGGTCGCCGTGAGCGCGAGCGGGCCGACGGTCGGCGGCCTGGCATCGCTCGTCGGCGTCAGAGCGGTGCTGGCCTCGCGCGACCGCCACGACGACGTGTCGCTGGGCGTGCCAGCAGCGCTCGCCGGGCAGGGCGGACCGCCCGGCCGAGCGGTGTGGCTCGGGCCGGGCGACCCGCTCATGTGCCAGGTCGTGCTGCCACCGACCGTCGCGCGAGGACGATCAGGGCGCCCGGCGCCACCCCGCCGGGGCGCCTTCCGGCTGCACCCGCTGCCCGACGACGTCGACTCCGTCGATCTCGACGTGGCCGGGCACGCGCCGGGCGGGGGCGACCCGAGCTCCGCCGCCGTCGTGGCGGAGCCGGACAGCCGAGCCGTCGCAGAGGTCGCGGTCGGCCGGGGCGGCGACGACGGGCGGACGCTGTGGATGGACGTCGGGCGCGGCGCGCTCGTCGTCGGGCCGCCCGGGAGCGGCCGCACGAGCACGCTCGCGCTGCTCGCCCGGCACGCGGCCGCCACCGGCGGGCTCCGCGCGGTCGTGACCCGCGACGACGCGCTGGCGGGCGCCGTGATGGCCGCCCACGGACGCACGACGCGCACCACCAACCGGACCAGGAGCTCGAGCAGGACGGCCGTCGGGAGAGCGAGCGGCAAGAGCCACAGCAACGGCAACGAGAAAGGGAACGGGAACGGGAACGGGGCGATCGTCGTGCGGCGGTACACGCCGGCAGACGTCGCGCGCCTCCTCGACACGCTGGAAGCAGGTCAGGGCGCTGAGACGTTCCCGAGCAGGGCGACGGCGCCGCGGGTCGTGGTGGTCGACGACCTGGACGTGCTGACCCAGCTCTGCGTGCTGGAGGCCGACCGGCTCGCGGCGCTGTGCCGTGACGGGCTCGTGCTGCTCGCGTCGGCGACCACGGGTGCCGCGGCCTCAGCCTTGCGCGGTCCGCTCGCGGACCTGCGCGGGGCGCGCAGCGGGATCGTCCTCGCGCCGCGCGAACGCGGGAGCGCCGAGGTGTTCGGGCACGGGCTGGAGTGGCTCGCCGAACCCGGCCGGCCCCGACCGGGTCGCGGGGTGGTGGTCCAGGGCGCGCGGCTGGCGCCGCTCCAGGTCGCCCGACCGTGACGGCCGAGTCAGGACCCGGGAGTCAGGCGGCCGGGCGGACGTCGCGCGTGGTCGCCTCGACGACGGGACGCAGCATGAGGAGGACGAGCACCACGACGGCGAGCACGAGCGCCACGACGACCCACGGGGTCACGCCCACCTGGAGCGAGCTGACCGCGACGACCCCCTGGAGGATCTGCCAGGTCGCGACGGGCGACCGCGCCCAGCGCTGCCCGCGCAGCAGCCCGCGCACGCTCGCGGCGAGCACGGCCCCCACGCCCAGGGCGAAGACGACGAGGAAGACGCTCACCCCGAACGACTGCGAACCACCGCGGAGGAGCTCGACGAGGATCAGCACGGCGCCCACCACGAGCGCGGCGATCTCGATGCCGACCCCGGCGACGAGCGCCGTCAGCGCGGGCGGCCGCGACCCCCCGTCGGACGACGGTCCCGGGGGCGTCGGGCGGGGCTCGGGCGGGGTTCCGGAGGGCTCGCGGGAGGGCACGATCACCCAGCGTACGCGCCGACCTGCGGCTTCACACCCGTGTGACGAAGGCCTCACGATTCATGCGACGGAAACTTTCTCGTAACCCCTTGTGCTGTGCTTCACGAGGTGTGAACCTGGTTCAAGCATCAATCACCCCCCGCCTCGAGCCCTTGGCCCGGGCAGCCCCCTGCCGGGTCGCCCAGCGACGAGTCATCACCTCGCGACCAGGCTCCCCTCTGCCCGAAGGAGACGACGAACATGGACTGGCGCCACCGCGCAGCCTGCCTCGACGAAGACCCCGAGCTGTTCTTCCCCATCGGGAACACCGGCCCTGCTCTCCTCCAGATCGAGGAGGCGAAGGCCGTCTGCCGCCGCTGCGACGTCGTCGACACGTGCCTCAAGTGGGCCATCGAGTCCGGCCAGGACGCCGGCGTCTGGGGCGGTCTCTCCGAGGACGAGCGCCGCGCCCTCAAGCGCCGCACCGCGCGCGCACGCCGCGCCGGCTGAACACGACACGCTGCTCCGCCTCCGGGCGTCGAGCAGCACGACGGGCCGTCACCCTCCGGGGTGGCGGCCCGTCGTCGTGCGGTGCCTCCGCTCCACGACCCGTGCCGTGCGCGCCTCCGCGCGGCGGCCGCCGTCGTGCCGGCCGGTCAGCCCTGGCGGTTGCCGTCGCGCAGCACGAGCGCGAGCACGACCTGGGTGCCCCCGCCGGGCCGCGGCGACCACTCGATGGTGCCGCCGAGCTCGTTCGTCACGAGGGTCTGCACGATCTGCGACCCCAGGCCGCTCTTGGCGGCCTTGCCCGCCCGGGCGACGTCGCCGTCGGGCATGCCGACCCCGTCGTCCGCCACGACGATTCGCAGGGCCGAGCCCTCGCGCTCGACCGCGACCTCGACCGTGCCGGTCTCCTGCTTCGCGAGGCCGTGCTCGACGGCGTTCGTGACGAGCTCGGTGAGGATGAGCGCGAGGGGGGTCGCGTCCTCCGCGGGCACGAGCCCGAAGCTCCCCGTGCGGACGGTGCGCACGCTCGTGTCGGCGGAGGCGACGTCGGCCGCGAGGCGCAGCGCGCGACCGACCATGTCGTCGAACTCCACCTCCTCGTCGAGCGTCTGGGACAGGCTCTCGTGCACGAGCGCGATCGTCGCGACGCGGCGCATGGCCTCCTCCAGCGCGGCGCGCGCCTCGGGGACGTCCATGCGCCGGGCCTGGAGCCGCAGGAGCGCCGCGACGGTCTGGAGGTTGTTCTTCACACGGTGGTGGATCTCGCGGATCGTCGCGTCCTTGGTGATGAGCTCGCGCTCCCGGCGGCGCAGCTCCGACACGTCGCGGCACAGCAGGACGGCGCCGATGCGCTGGCCGGACTCGGTGAGCGGGAGCGCGCGGAGCGACAGCGCGACGCGCTGCGCCTCGATCTCGGTGCGCCAGGGCGCGCGGCCCATGACGACGAGCGGGAGCGACTCGTCCACGGGGGTCTGGTGCTCGATGAGGTCGGCCGTCACCTCGGCGAGCGACCGCCCGACGAGCGGACCGATGACCCCCAGGCGGTGGAAGCAGCTCAGCGCGTTGGGGCTCGCGTAGAGGACCTCGCCCTCGGAGTTCAGCCGGATGAGGCCGTCGCCGACGCGCGGCGCGCCGCGACGCGGCCCGGTCGCGGCGTTCGGGAAGGGGAACTCCCCGCGCGAGATCATCGCGATGAGGTCGTCCGCGGCCTCGACGTAGTTGAGCTCGAGGCGGCTGGGCGTGCGCCCGCTCCCGAGGTTGGTCTGCCGCGCGACGACGGCGATCGCCTTCCCGGAGTGCAGCACCGGGATGGCCTCCTCGCGCACGGCGTACGCGCCGAACCAGCGCGGCTCGCGCGAGCGCTGCGACCGCACCTCGGTGAGCGCGCGCTCGAGCTGCGGGCGCTGGCCCTCCGGGGCGAACGACCCGACGATGTCGTCGTAGTGCACGGTCGCGCCCGTCGACGGCCGGCACTGGGAGACGGCGACGAAGTTGCCGTCGCTCGTGGGCAGCCACAGCACGAGGTCGGCGAACGCGAGGTCGGAGATCACCTGCCAGTCGCCCACGAGCAGGTGCAACCACTCGTTGTCCGCCGGGCTGAGGTCGGCGTGGCGGGAGATGAGGTCACTCATGGCAGACACGGACCCCAGCGTAGAGGGGCGCGACCGGTAGAGTCCCCTCAGCGCCCGCGTGCGCGGTCGCCCGAACCGTCAGCCGTCCCGTCGGCCGGCCCGTCACGGGCCGGCGCAGGGCCCGAGGAGGTCCCGTGCACCTGAGCGTCGAGCTCCGCTACCCCGCCCCCGTCCACGCCGTCGGGGCGATGCTCGCGGACGAGGAGTTCGTCCGCTGGCGCGCCGCCCGCTCGGGCGGCGAGGGCGCCCACGTCGAGCAGGTGGACGTCACCGGCGGGCCGGACGAGGGGTTCACGGTCACGGTGCGGCGGACGCTGCCCACGGACCAGATCCCGGCGCACGTCCGCTCGTTCGTCGGGGGTCGTCTCGAGATCCGGCAGGCGGAGGCCTGGGAGCCGGAGCGCGACGGCGAGCGGTCGGGCACGGTGTCGCTCGAGATCACGGGCGCGCCGGTGCGGCTCACGGGCACCGTGACGCTCTCCCCGGAGGGGGACGGCACGGTCGAGCGCTACGACGGCGAGGTCAAGGCCAACGTGCCGCTCTTCGGCGGGGCGATCGAGCAGGCCGCGGCCGAGGCCGTGCGGACGGCGCTCGCCGCAGAGGAGTCCGCCGGTCTCGCGTGGCTGTCGCGCTGACCACCGACCGAGCGGCGCCCGGCCGGACCTGATCGGCGACCCGGCGACGCCGGCCCGGCGACCGGTCTCGAACCGGTAACGATTTCCACGGAACCCGACCAACTGGTCGGTCGTTGTAACGCGCTGACCTGCGGCGATACCCCGGTGGGAGCGCGACCACACCCGTGCGGACCCGACCCAGGCTTGACACGGGTTCGGGCGGGAACGCACGATCAGGCCGTTGTGTGGAAGCGCTACCACATTGGTGGTGGGAGCGCTGCCACGACCCCGCCCCACCGACAAGGGAGTCACCGTGCTGAGCAGCACCCGTACGACCCGCCGGCCCCGCAAGGCGATCACCGCCGTCGCAGGCCTCGCGGCCATCACCCTCACCCTGACCGCGTGCTCGAGCGGCTCCGGCTCGGACGACGACGCGACGGGCTCCGGCGACGGAGACAAGATCACGCTCACCGTCGCGACGTTCAACGACTTCGGCTACACGGACGAGCTCCTCGCCGCGTACACCGCGGAGCACCCGAACGTCACCGTCAAGCAGACGAAGGCCGCCAAGTCCGAGGACGCGCGGACCAACCTCACCACGAAGCTCGCCGCCGGCGGCGAGGGTCTCGCGGACATCGAGGCCATCGAGGTCGACTGGCTCCCGGAGCTCATGCAGTACCCCGACCTCTTCACGGACCTCACCGACTCGTCGCTCGACGGCCGCTGGGTGGACTGGAAGGTCCAGCAGGCGACGACGACCGACGGCAAGCTCATCGGCTACGGCACCGACATCGGCCCGAGCGCGATCTGCTACCGCCAGGACCTCTTCGAGGCCGCGGGCCTCCCGAGCGACCCGGCCGGCGTGGCGGAGCTCCTCGGTGGCGAGGACGCCACGTGGGACGACTACTTCGCCGCGGGCAAGACCTTCGTCGCCGCGAGCGACGCGGCCTGGTACGACTCCGCGATGTCCATCTCGCAGGCGATGGTCAACCAGATCGACAACGCCTACGAGGAGTCCGACGGCACGCCCAAGGACCTCGCGTCCAACCAGCCGATCATCGACATCTACGACACGGTGCTCGAGCAGTCGACGACGAACGAGCTCTCCGCCGGCCTCGAGCAGTGGTCGGGCGACTGGGACGCCGCGTTCCAGAACGACGGCTTCGCGACGATGATCTGCCCCGCGTGGATGACCGGCCCGGTCGAGGAGCGCTCGGGCGGCGTCACCGGCTGGAACGTCGCGGACGTCTTCCCCGGCGGCGGCCTCAACTGGGGCGGCTCGTTCCTCACGGTGCCGGCCTCCGGCCCGAACGCCGAGGCGGCCAAGGAGCTCGCCGCGTGGCTGACCGACCCGGCGCAGCAGACGACGGCCTTCGAGAACGCGGGCACGTTCCCGTCGCAGCTCGAGGCGCAGGAGTCCGACGCCGTGCAGTCCTTCACGAACGACTTCTTCAACGACGCCCCGGTCGGCACGATCTTCGTCAACCGCGCGCTCGCGATCGACAGCGCGCCGTTCAAGGGCGCGAACTACTTCTCGATCCACACGACCGTCCAGGACGGCATCAAGCGCGTGGACGTCGAGAAGACGGACGACGCCGCCTCCTCGTGGCAGAAGACGCTCCAGTCCTTCCAGGACCTGGGCCTGTGACCTGACGGGGCCGGGGGCGGCACGACCTGCCGCCCCCGGCCCCGCGCGCGTCCGCCCGCGGACGACGCCCCGCACCCGCAGCCACCCAGCGCCACCGAGCAGCCCAGGAATCCCACATGGCCGTCCTCACGCCCACCCAGCCCTCGCCGGGGCTCAGCGGGCCGCCGCCGCGCACGCCGCGCCGCGTCGGCTTCTCCCAGCGCCTCAGCCGCTGGGACGTCAAGGTCTCGCCCTACCTCTATATCTCGCCCTTCTTCATCCTGTTCGCGATCACGGGGCTCTTCCCGCTCGTGTACACCGCCGTGGTGTCGGTCTACGACTGGAACCTGCTCGGCGGCCAGGGCGACTTCGTCGGTCTCCAGAACTACACGGACGTCCTCGCGCAGCCGACGTTCTGGAAGTCCCTGCGCAACACCGTCTCGATCTTCGTGCTCTCGTCCGTGCCGCAGGTCGTCGCCGCGATCGCGATCGCGGCCCTGCTCGACCAGAACCTGCGCGCCGCGACGTTCTGGCGCATGGGCGTCCTGCTGCCGTACGTCGTCGCGCCCGTCGCGGTCTCGATGATCTTCGGCCGCCTGTTCGCCGACCAGTACGGGCTCATCAACGAGCTGCTCGGCCTCGTCGGCGTCGACCCGATCCGCTGGCACGCCGACGCCCTCGCGAGCCACGTCGCCATCGCGTCGATGGTGAACTTCCGCTGGACCGGCTACAACGCGCTGATCTTCCTCGCCGCGATGCAGGCCGTGCCGCGCGAGCTCTACGAGGCCGCGATCATCGACGGCGCCGGGCGCGTGCGCCAGTTCTTCTCCGTGACCGTCCCCCAGATCCGCGCCACGATCATCTTCGTCGTCATCACGTCGACGATCGGCGGCCTGCAGATCTTCGACGAGCCGCGCATGTTCGACGCGCAGGGTCTCGGCGGCGCCGACCGGCAGTGGATGACGACCGTGCTCTACCTCTACGACGTCGCGTGGGGCAACCAGAAGAACTTCGGCCGAGCGGCCGCCGTCGCGTGGCTGCTGTTCCTGCTCATCATCCTCGTGGGCATCGTCAACTTCCTCGTCACCCGGCGGATCGCCACGTCGAACGCGCAGCCGCGCCCGCCACGCTGGGTGCGTCGCCGCCAGGAGGCGCGCAAGCGCCTGCGCGCCGAGGACGCCATGTCCGCGCAGCGTTCCGCCGCGGGGACCGAGGCGTCCGTCCCGACCGCCGCCAGCCCGACCGACCGGAGGAAGCGATGAGCTCCGTCCCCGTCATCGCCCAGACCGCCGGCCCGGGCGCGGCCCGCGCCGCGTCCCGCCGCCGGAGCGCCGGGAAGAACGTGGGCGGCACGCAGCGCCGCCCGCGCTGGGTCACGTACACCATCCTCGGGATCGTCCTGCTGATCTCGGTGTTCCCGCTGTACTTCACGCTGATCCTCGGCTCCTCGACGCCCGAGGAGATCTCGCGCAGCGCGCTGCCCCAGCTCCTGCCCGACGCGAGCCTGTTCGACCGGTTCGCCGACGTCATGAGCTCGGACGCGATCAACTTCTGGAAGGCCGCCTGGAACTCGGTGGTCGTCGCTGTCCTCACGTCCCTCTCGGTCGTGCTGTTCTCGACGCTCGCCGGCTTCTCGTTCTCGAAGCTCCGGTTCCGCGGCCGCGGCCCGCTGCTCGTGTTCGTCATCGCGACGATGGCGGTGCCCACGCAGCTCGGCGTCATCCCGATGTACATCCTCATGTCGGACCTCGGGTGGATCGGCAAGCTCCAGGCCGTCATCGTGCCCGCGCTCGTCACGGCGTTCGGCGTCTTCTGGATGACGCAGTACCTCGGCGAGGCGCTCCCGTACGAGCTCATCGAGGCGGCCCGGGTCGACGGCGCGTCCATGATCCGCACGTTCTGGTCCATCGCGCTGCCGGCGGCCCGCCCGGCCGCCGCGATGCTGGGCCTGTTCACGTTCGTGCAGCAGTGGACGAACTTCTTCTGGCCGTCCATCGTGCTCAACCAGAACAACCCGACGCTGCCGCTCGTGGTGCGGTCCCTGCAGTCGAACTTCTTCGTCGACTACTCGCTCGTCATGGCCGGGATCTTCCTCGTCACGCTGCCGCTCATCGTCATCTTCATCTTCACCGGCCGCCAGCTCGTGGCGGGCATCATGCAGGGCGCCGTCAAGGGCTGACGCCCGACGCCCCGCGCCGCACGACCCGTCCACCACCCGGTGGGCGCGGTCCGTGCTGCGCGCCCACCGTCGCGCGGGCGGGCCCGACCGGCCCGCCCGCGTGCCATCCCGCGACTTCTCGAAGGACAATCGACCATGACCAGCTTCGTCCCGTCCGCGCCCCTCCCCCCGAACCCGGCGACCGCGACCGGACGCGTCGAGATGCCCCCCGGCTTCCTCTGGGGTGCCGCGACGGCCGCGTTCCAGATCGAGGGCGCGGGGCACACCGACGGACGCACGGACTCCGTGTGGGACGCGTTCGCCCGCGTGCCGGGCGCCGTCGTGAACGGTGACGACGGCATGGTCGCGTGCGACCACTACCACCGGTACCGCGAGGACGTCGCGCTCCTGCGCGACCTCAACCTGGGGACGTACCGGTTCTCGACGTCGTGGGCCCGCGTGCGCCCCGACGGCGGCGCGGTCAACCCCGCCGGGCTCGCGTTCTACGACCGCCTCGTCGACGAGCTGCTCGCCGCGGACGTCCTGCCGTGGCTCACGCTGTACCACTGGGACCTCCCGCAGGCGCTCGAGGACAAGGGCGGCTGGACGTCGCGCGACACGGCGTACCTCTTCGCCGAGTACGCGGTGACGATGCACGAGGCGCTGGGCGACCGCGTCGGCGTGTGGACGACGCTCAACGAGCCGTGGTGCTCCGCGTTCCTCGGCTACACCGCGGGCGTGCACGCGCCCGGCCGGCAGTCGCGCGAGGACGGCCTCGCGGCCGCGCACCACCTGCTGCTCGGGCACGGCCTCGCGGTCCGGGCGCTGCGCGAGCGCGCGCCGGAGGCGAACCTCGGGCTCACGCTGAACTTCACGGTGTCCGACCCGGTCGACCCCCAGGACCCGGCCGACGTCGACGCCGCGCGCCGGATCGACGGCCAGTTCAACCGGATCTTCCTCGACCCCGTCTTCCACGGCGAGTACCCGGCCGACGTCCTCGAGGACGTCGCACCCTACGGCCTGCTCGACCACGTCAAGGACGGGGACCTCGAGATCATCTCGACCCCGATCGACACGCTCGGGGTCAACTACTACAACGGCGGGGCGGTCTCGGCCCGCCCGCAGACGACGGCGCCCGGCACCGGGAGCGACGGCGGCGGGGGCACGCGCCCCGAGGGCGTCCGCGACGAGGAGGCCGACGCCGCGCCGGTGCGCCCGACGTCGTCCCCCTACCCCGCCGCGGACGGCGTGCACGCCCACTCGCGCGGCCTGCCGCGCACGGACATGGGCTGGGAGGTCCAGCCCGAGGGGCTGACGCGCCTCCTCACGCGCCTGCAGCGCGACTTCACCGGCCCGCGCGGCGTCGCGATGTACATCACCGAGAACGGCGCCGCCTACCCGGACCAGGTGGGCCCGGACGGCTCGGTCGACGACCAGGACCGGCTCGAGTTCCTCGACGCGCACCTGCGCGCGACGCGCGACGCGATCGACGCGGGGGCGGACGTGCGCGGCTACTTCGCGTGGTCCCTCATGGACAACTTCGAGTGGGCGCTCGGCTACACGAAGCGCTTCGGCATCGTCCGGGTCGACTACGAGACGCAGGAGCGCACCGTCAAGGCGAGCGGCGCCTGGTACGCCCAGGTCGCGCGCGACAACGCGATCCCGGCGCGCGAGACGCCGGTCGCGGACGCCGCCCCGGCCGAGTGACGGCGACGGTGAGGACACGGTGAGCGGGGCGGTGCGGACCGGGGAGCGCGCGCGCCATACTGTCCCGATGAACAGCCTGCGCTCCGCGCCGACCCTGGACGAGGTGGCCCAGACGGCGGGTGTCTCGCGCTCGACGGCGTCGCGCGCCATCAACGGCGGCCTGCGGGTGTCGCCCGAGGCGCAGGCGGCGGTCGACGCCGCCGTCGCGCAGCTCGGCTACACGCCCAACCGCGCCGCCCGCTCGCTCGTGACGCGCCGCACGGACTCGATCGCCCTCGTGGTCCCCGAGCCCGACGAGCGCATCCTCACCGACCCGTTCCTCGCGGGCACGATGCGCGGCGTGAGCGCCGCGCTCGGCGGCACGGACCTGCAGCTCGTGCTGCTGTTCGCGCGTCCCGACGAGCAGCCGGGCCGCATCGTGCGGTACCTCAGCAGCGGCCACGTCGACGGCGCGATCGTCGCGTCCCACCACCGCGACGACGACCTCGAGGAGGCGCTCCTCGCGGCGCGCCTGCCCGCCGTGTTCGTGGGGCGGCCGTTCCACCCGACGCCGGACCTCCTGTACGTCGACGTGGACAACGTCGAGGGCGGCCGCCTCGCGGCGCGGCGTCTCGTCGAGGCGGGCCGGCGCCGTATCGCGACGATCGCCGGCCCGCAGGACATGACGGCCGGCGTGGACCGGCTCACGGGGTTCCGCGAGGTGCTGCGCGACGCCGGCCTTCCGGACGACGCGGTCGAGATCGGCGACTTCGCCGTCGCGGGCGGCGCGGCGGCCATGGAACGCCTCCTCGCCGCGCACCCCGACCTCGACGGCCTGTTCGTCGCGTCCGACCTCATGGCCGAGGGCGCGCTGCGCGTGCTCGCGGCCCACGGCCGCGACGTGCCGCGCGACGTGTCCGTCGTCGGCTTCGACAACCTCGCCACCGCCGCCACGACGTCGCCCCCGCTCACCACGGTCCAGAACCCCATGGTCGAGATGGTGCGCGGCGCGACCGACCTCCTGCTCGACCTCGTGGGCGGCCGCGGCGACGAGATCGCGTCGCAGGTCCTCGCGCCGGAGCTCGTCGAGCGCGACTCCGTCTGACCCCCGCGCCGCCCGCGGCGCCGCGCGGCACCCGAGGCGTGGGGCCGAGACGCTGTGGGCGGTCGCTCGTAGCCTGGCGTCGTGCACACGTCCACGGAACCGGTGGTGGCCACGCTCTCGCGGGCCGACGTCCTCGCCGCACGCTGGCACGCCCACGAGCTCGACCGGGCGCCGGGCGCGGCCGCCGCGGTGACGGACGTCGCCGTCCTCGACCTGGGCGTCCAGGACACGGGGTCCGACGGCGCCGCGTGGGCGCTCGCCGTCCGGGGCGCCCCGCCCGTCGCGCCCAGCACCCTGCCGCCCGACCTCGTGCTCGCGTGGACGCTGCGCGGCGCCCCGCACGTCTACCGCCGCGCGGACCTCGCCGACGTCGCGACCGCGACGGCGCCGTTCTCCGAGGCCGACGCCGCCAAGCGGGTCTACGACGCGAGCCGACCGCTCCGCGCGGCGGGTGTCGCCGTGCTCGACGCCCTGCGTACCGAGGCGCGGCTCGAGCGCGAGCTCGTCGAGACCCCGACCGTCAAGGGCGACCTCTCGACGCGGCTCACCGCGCGGCTCCCGGAGCCGCACCTGCGCTGGTGCGGGCCGTGCGGCGCCACCCACAGCTACGAGCAGACGTTCCGCCTCGCGGCCCTGCAGGCCGGGCTCGAGCTCGAACCGGGCTCGTCCCCGCCCGTGCTGCGGCGCGTCCCCGGCCTCGAGCCGCCGCTCTACGGGCGCCTCGGCGGCGACGCCCTGCCGCGCCTGGACGTCGTCCGCGGCTACCTGCGCTTCTTCCCCGCCGCCAGCGTCCAGGACGTCGCCGCATTCCTCGACGCCCCGGTCAAGGACGTCCGGGACCGGTGGCCCGACGACGCGGTCCGCGTCGAGGTCGCCGACGTCGAGCCCGGCCCGCGGCCGACCGAGCGCTGGGTGCTCGCCGAGGATCTCGGTCGCGTCACGGGCGCCGCCGCGCGCGAGCGCGACGCGCGACCCGCGCCCGGCGCCCCGGTCGTGCGCCTCGTGGGCCCCTACGACCTGTTCCTGCAGCTGCGCGACCGCGCGACGCTCGTCCCGGACGTGGCGCGTGCCAAGGACCTGTGGCGGGTCCTCGGCCGGCCCGGGGCCGTGCTCGCGGGCGGCGAGGTCGTGGGCACGTGGCGGCCCCGCGCGTCGGGCCGGCGCCTCACGGTCCTCACCGACCCCTGGGTCCCGTGGGACGCCGGGCTCGCCGACGCCGTCGCCGAGCAGGCGGAGCGCCTGCGCGCGTCCCGCGACGCGGCGTCCGTGACCGTCTCGCCGGTGCCGGACGCGCGGTAGCGACCGGGGTGCCGCGCGGTCGTCGCGGGAGGGACCCGGCGGTGGCCGAGCCCCTCCCGCGCGCCGGGAGCGGTCAGCGCTTCACGTGGCCGTACCGGTGCGTCGTGCGGCTGACGGCCTGCTCGTGGAGCACGGTGAGCAGCTCGCGGCGCCCGCTCGCGACGACGGGGTGGTCGAGCACCGTGACCTCGCCGACGCGCTCGGCCGCGGCCTCGTGCAGCCCCGGCGCGGAGCCGACGACGCGGACCCGGCCCCGGACGGCACCCGACGCGACGCGGCGCGCGAAGTCCTCGTCGCTCACCGCGGCGTCGCCCGTGCTCGGCACCACGACGGCCGGCACGCCCGCGGTGCGCGCGGCGTGCAGGACGCGCTCGACCTCGACGGGGAGCGCGTCCGCGCCGACGCGCACGGTGAGCACGTCGACCGGGCGGTAGCGGAAGACGTTCGCCTCGACGTGCAGGCCCGAGGGGTCGTGGCCCACGGAGAACTCCCGCTCCCACCAGCGCACGTCGTCGGCCTTCGCCCACGCGAGCCACGCCTCGGGCGCGGTCTCGCGCGCGGGCGGCACCGCGTCGTGCGTGCCGTCGGTGCCCGACGCCGACGCGCTCGTCGAGGTGTCGGGCGCGTCGCTCCAGCGCCCGAGCTGCGCGACGTAGTTCGGCCCGCCCGCCTTGGCGCCCGGCCCGACGGCCGACTGCTTCCAGCCGCCGAACGACTGCCGCTGCACGATCGCGCCGGTGATGTGCCGGTTGACGTAGGCGTTGCCCACCTGGACGGCGTCGAGCCAGCGTTCGACCTCGGCGTCGTCCAGGCTGTGGATGCCGCCGGTGAGGCCGAACGGGACCGCGTTCTGCAGCGCGATCGCCTCGTCGAGGGTCGCGGCCGTCATGATCCCGAGGACCGGCCCGAAGTACTCGGTGAGGTGGAACGGCGACCCGGGCGCGACGCCCTCCTTGAGACCCGGCGTCCAGAGGCGGCCCTCCAGCTCGGGCCCGCCGTCCAGCAGCCGCGGCCGTACGAGCCAGGTCTCCCCCGGCTCGAGCGTCGTCAGGGCGTGCAGCAGCTTGCCCGACGCGGGCTCGGTGAGCGGGCCCATGGTCGTCGCGACGTCCGTCGCCGGACCGACGGCGAGCGAGCGCACCGCGTCCACGAGCTGGCGCCGCACCCGGCGGCCCGTCTCCGTCCGCGGGTCGCCCGCCGAGCCGACGAGGATCGCGAGCGACGCGGCCGAGCACTTCTGCCCCGCGTGCCCGAACGCCGACCGCACGAGGTCCGCGACCGCGAGGTCGAGGTCCGCCGACGGCGTGACGACGAGCGCGTTCTTGCCCGACGTCTCGGCGAGCACCGGCCGCGACGGCTTCCACCGCGCGAAGAGCTGCGCGGTCTCGATCGAGCCCGTGAGAACGACGCGCGCGACGTCCTCGTGCGTGACGAGGCGGGTGCCGAGCTCGTCGTCGGGCACGCGGACGTACTGCACGACGTCGGTCACCGAGCCCGCGTCCAGCCCCGCGAAGTCACCGGGCGCCGCGGCCACCGCGTCGCGCAGGCCCGCGTGGACCGCCTCGACGGCGACCTCGAGGCAGCGCGGCGTCGGCGGCGCGGGCTTGGCGAGCACGGCCGACCCGGCCGCGAGCGCCGCGAGGACCCCGCCCACGGGGATCGCGACGGGGAAGTTCCACGGCGGCGTGACGAGCGTGACGCCGTCGGGCGCGAACCGGGCCCCGGGCACGTGGTCCAGCTCCTCGGCGGAGCGCGCGTAGTAGCGCGCGAAGTCGACGGCCTCGCTCACCTCGGGGTCGGCCTCGGCGACGGTCTTGCCCGGCTCGTGCACCATCGCGGCGACGAGGTCGGTGCGCGCCTCCTCCAGGCGCCGGGCGACGGCGCGCAGCGCGGCGGCGCGGGCCGCCGGGGCGACCTGCGACCACGCGGCGGTCGCGCGCACGGCGGTCGCGACGGCGTCGTCCACCTGGGCGGTCGTCGTGAGCTCGGGCGTGCGGACGGGGACGTACCCGGAGCCGGCCCCGGTGACGTGGCGGGCCCAGTCGCGCGAGGCGGCGACGGCGGGGTCGGTGTCGGGGGCGTTCGCGAACCCGGCGCCGGTCCCGCCGCCGACGGCGGGCCGGGGCGTGCGGCGCGGCGCGACGTCGGTCTCGGCGTAGTGCACGCCGTGGCGCACGGACGCGCGGAACGCGGCCTCCTGGCGCTCCATGGGGCTGCCCGCGGGCGACCCGTCGGGCGCGAACATGGCGTGCAGGAAGTTCTGCTCGGCGGCGTTCTCCTCGAGACGGCGCACGAGGTAGGAGATCGCGACGTCGAAGTCCTCGTCGCGCACGACGGGCGTGTACAGCACGACGCGGCCGCCGCGCCCGGCGTGCGGGCCGCTCTCGACGCGGTCGGCCGCGACCTCGTCGCGCACGGCGCGCGCCTCGCCGGGGGCCATGCCCTGGAGCATCTCGACGTCGACCGCGTGGCTCACGCCGCGGGCGCGGCCGAGCAGCACGGCGAGCGCGACGTGGAAGAGGTTGTGGCTCGCGACGCCGATGCGCACGGCGTCGGTCCGCGGCGCGCGCAGGGCGTGGTCGAGGAGGCGGACGTAGTTGGCGTCGACGTCGGGCTTCGTGGGGTAGGGCGCCTGCGGCCAGCCGTGCAGCTCGGCCTCGACGGCCTCCATCGCGAGGTTCGCGCCCTTGACGAGGCGCACCTTGATCGGCGCTCCCCCGGCGGCGACGCGCTCGGTCGCGAAGCGGGTGAGCCCGTCGAGCGCGCCGAGCGCGTCGGGCAGGTACGCCTGGAGCACGATCCCGGCCTCGAGGTCGTGCAGGTCGTCGTGCGCGAGGATCTCGCGGAAGACCGCGGTCGTGAGCGCGAGGTCCTTGTACTCCTCCATGTCGAGGTTGAGGAAGACGCCGTGGTCGCGCGCCGCCCGGTACAGCGGCAGCAGCCGCTCGACGACGCGCGCGCACGACCCGTCGAGGTCCCACGTGACGAGCTGCGACGCGACGGACGACACCTTGACCGACACGTAGTCCACGTCGGGGCGCCGCACGAGCGCGAGCGTGCGCTCGAGGCGCGCGTCCGCCTCGGCCTCGCCGAGCACGGCCTCGCCGAGGAGGTTGACGTTGAGCGCGTAGCCCTCCGCGCGGGTCCGGGCGAGGTGCGGGCCGAGGCCGCGGCCGGCGTCGGCCACGAGGTGGCCCACGAGCTGGCGCAGGCGCACGCGCGCGGCCGGCACGACGACGCGCGGCAGCACCGGCGCGACGCCCGCCCCGACGTGCAGGAGGGACCGGTCGACCGGCCCGAGGAACGACCCCGCGCTGCCCGCGAGCTCGCCGAGGCGGCCGAGCGCCCGCGCGGCGACGTGCACGTCCTGGGGACGCGCGACGTCGTCGACGAACCGGACCGCGAGCTCGAGGCCCGCGGGGTCGGAGACGAGCGCGCCGAGCCGCTCGGCGGTCCTGCGGGCGCGCGCGTCGCCCGCCCCCTCGCTCGCGGCGAGCCAGCGGCGGGCCAGCGTGACGGCCTCCTCGACGAGGTCGTCCGGGGAGGTGAGGCTCGTGTCGCCGACGGCTCCGGGGGTGGGGAGCGGCCGGGCGGGCGCGTCGTTGCTCATCCCTCCAGGGTGCCTCGGGTCGCGGTGGCTCGTCTTGTACGATCCGGGGCGACATGGCACCCGTCCGCGACAACCTGTGGCCCGAGGGCATGGCGCTCCTCGCCGCCCTCAGCCCCGCCATGGTCGCGCTCATGGACGAGCTGCCGGACACGATGTTCTGCGCGAAGGACGTCACGGGCCGGTACGTCGCGGTCAACCCGGTGTTCGTCGCGCGCACGAACGAGCGCTCGCGCCGCGCGGTGCTGGGCCGACGCGCGCGCGACCTGTTCGTCGCGCAGCTCGCCGAGCGCTACGAGCAGCAGGACGCCGAGGTGCTGCGCGGGCGCGCGCTGCGCGGCGAGCTCGAGCGCATCCGGCGGCTCGGCGGCACGTCGGGCTGGTTCCTCACGTCCAAGCTCCCCGTGCACGACGACGCCGGTCACCTCGTGGGGATCGTCTCGGTCTCGCACGACCTGCGCGCGGGCGCGGCGGACGACGCGACGATGGACTCCCTCGCCGCGCTCGTCGCCGCGGTCGAGGCGGACCTCGGGGCGCGCTGGACGACGGCGCGGCTCGCCGAGGCGGCGGGGTGCACGCCCGCGGTGCTCGACCGGCGCGTGCGGCGCGTGTACGGCGTGACGCCGCGCCAGCTCGTGCTGCGCACCCGGGTCGACCACGCGACACGCCTGCTCGCGGGGAGCGCCGTGTCGATCGGCGACGTCGCGGCGGCGAGCGGGTTCTACGACCAGCCGTCGTTCACGCGCACGTTCGCGCGCCTCGCGGGCGAGACCCCGGCCCAGTACCGGCGCCGCACCCGCCGCTGACCTCCGCCCGCTCGACGGCGAGGGCGCCCGCCGTGGCGAGGGACGGCGTCGGGCACGGAGACTGACGGCATGACCTCCGCAGACCTTGCCCCCGTCCCCGCGGTCGAGCTGCCCGGCGGCACGATGCCCCTGCTCGGCCTCGGCACCTGGCAGTCCGAGGGCGACGACGCCTACCGCGCCGTGCGCCACGCGCTCGACGTGGGCTACCGGCACGTCGACACCGCGACGGGCTACGGCAACGAGGCGCAGGTGGGGCGCGCGCTCGCCGACTCGTCCGTCGACCGCGCCGACGTGTTCGTCACGACCAAGCTCCCGCCGGACGCCGCGGGCCGCGAGCGCGAGACGCTCGAGGCGTCGCTGCGCGACCTCGGCACGGACCACGTCGACCTGTGGCTCATCCACTGGCCGCCGGCGGGCGAGGCGTCGCCGTGGGTGTGGGAGCGGTTCGTCGAGCTGCGCGACGAGGGCAAGGTGCGTTCGATCGGGGTGAGCAACTACTCCGTCGAGCAGGTCGACGTGCTGTCCGAGCAGGTCGGCGAGACGCCCGCCGTCGACCAGATCCCGTGGAGCCCGGCCGACTACGACCACCGGGTCGTGCACGAGCTCGCGCAGCGCGGCGTCGTGCTCGAGGGGTACAGCCCGTTCAAGCGCACCGACCTCGACGCGCCGGTCCTCGCCGAGGTCGCGGCCGCGCACGGCGTCACCCCCGCGCAGGTCGTGCTGCGCTGGCACCTCGACCACGGGTTCGTGGTCATCCCGAAGTCCGTGACGCCGGAGCGGATCGAGGCGAACTTCCGGGTGACCGGGTTCTCCCTCACCGCCGACGAGCTCGCGGCGGTCGACGCCCTCGGGCACCGCCGGGGCGCGTGAGGGGCGAGCGACCGCGCCGGGGGTAGCGTGACCCTCGGTGCCGCACACCCCCGCGGCACCGAGGAGAACCTCGAACCGGAGGAACCGTGACGACGACGTCCGTGCCGCCCGCCACCACGAGCGACGGCCCCACCCCGACCGACAGCACCGATCTCCCCCGCGGCACACGCCGCTCCCCCGACGCCGGGACCCCGGCGTCCGCGCTCGACACCGCGCACGCGCAGCTCGCCGGCGCGGTCCGCTTCCTCGGCTACGACGACGGCCTGCACGAGATGCTCGCGACCCCGCGCCGCGAGGTGAACGTGGCCGTGCCGCTGCGGCGCGACGACGGCCGCACCGTCCTGTTCCACGGCTACCGCGTGCAGCACAACGTCTCGCGCGGTCCGGGCAAGGGCGGCCTGCGGTACGCGCCGAGCGTCGACATCGACGAGGTCCGCGCGCTCGCCATGTGGATGACGTGGAAGTGCGCCCTCGTGGACCTGCCGTACGGCGGCGCGAAGGGCGGCGTCGCGATCGACCCGCGCTCCTACTCCGACGCGGAGCTCGAGCGCGTCACGCGACGCTACACGTCGGAGATCATGCCGGTCATCGGGCCCGAGCGGGACATCATGGCGCCCGACATGGGCACGAGCGAGCGGACCATGGCCTGGGTCATGGACACCTACTCCGTCAACCAGGGCTACACGATCCCAGCGGTCGTGACGGGCAAGCCCATCACCGTGGGCGGGTCGCTCGGTCGCACGACGGCGACGAGCGCGGGGGTCGTGCACGTCACCGCCGCGGCGCTCGAGGAGGCGGGCGTGCCGCTGTCCGACGTGCGCGTCGCCGTCCAGGGCTTCGGCAAGGTCGGGTCGCACGCGGCCGCGATCTTCGCCGCCCGCGGCGCGCGCGTCGTGGCGGTCTCCGACCAGTACGGCGGGGTGCACGCCCCGGACGGGCTCGACGTGCGGGCGCTGGTCGAGCACGTCGCCGCGACGGGGAGCGTCGTGGGCTTCGACCGGGCCGACCCGGTGGACAACGACGCGCTGCTCGCGCTCGACGTCGACGTGCTCGTCCCGGCCGCGGTCGAGGGCGTGCTCGACGGCGACACCGCCCGGACCGTGCGCGCGCGCTGGGTCGTCGAGGGCGCCAACGGCCCGACGACCGCCGAGGGCGACCGCGTGCTCGCGAAGAACGGCGTGACCGTGGTGCCGGACGTGCTCGCGAACGCGGGCGGCGTCGTCGTCTCCTACTTCGAGTGGGTCCAGGCGAACCAGGCGTACTGGTGGACCGCGGACGAGATCGGCGACAAGCTCGAGCACCGCATGCTCCACGCCTACGAGGAGGTCGCGGGTCTCGCGCGCCGCGAGGACCTCAGCCTGCGCGACGCGGCGCTCGTCATCGGCGTCCAGCGCGTAGCAGAGGCCCACCAGATCCGAGGCCTCTACCCCTGACGGACCAGACTCGGCCCCGCCGAGCACGGGGTCCGCGACCGTCCTGGGCTCGATCCGGTCGCGGAGCCCGTGCTCGGCGGGTGATCAGGGGCGTGGCCGGCGGGTTGTCGCCAGGAGCGCCGACAGGAGGGCGATCGCGGATGCTGCGACGGCGGCCCAGGCGACGGTGTGGTTGACCAGCTCGCCCTGGAACCGGCCGACGGCGATCCACGCGAGGCCCCACGACATCGCGAGGCCGATGCCGAGCACGACCGCGCGACGCCCGGCGGCGAACACGGCCCACGCGACCGAGAGGGCGGCGGCCGCCGCGACGAGCACGACCGACCAGACCGTCGCGCCGAGGCCGAGCTCGCCGACGCCCGCGTCGGTGAGCGCCGCGGCGACGTTCGCGAGCGTCGCGACGCTCACCCAGCCGGTGTACAGGCCCATCGTCCCGTCGAGCACGACGGCCTGCGCCGTCGACTCGGGGCGACGGCGCACGAGCCGCACGACGACCACCGCGTTGACGGCGAGCAGCGCCGCGATGACGACGACGCTCAGCGGCACCCACCCGGCCTGCACGACGCCGATCCACGCGGCGTTGAGGACCATGGACACCAGGACCCACCACGCGGTCGCGCGCAGGCGCGGGCTCGTCGCGTGCCGCGGCAGCACCTGGTAGACGGCGAACGCGAAGAGGCCGAGGTAGATCACCGACCAGATGCGGAACGCCGGGTTGTCGGGCGCGACGGGCGTCGCGGTCGAGGAAAGCGCTCCCCCGGCGGTCTGCTCGACGGACGTGCCGCCGAAGGCGCCCGCGCCGTACGCGGCGGCCCCGGCCGCGACGAGCGACCCGACGAGGACGACGACCTGGCGGACCCGGTCGGAGGGAGCGGGGGCGCGGACGCTTCCCGCGGGGACGGCGGCTGCGGTGGTCATACGTCCAGCCTTACATCACTCAGCATGCTGAGCATCCCGGGAGCACCGCCGCTCCCCGCCGAGAACGACGCTGCTCGCCGCCGAGCACGACCCTGCTCCCCGCCGAGAGCGACTCTGGTGTCGGTATCGCGGGGATACCGACACCAGAGTCGTTCTCGGCCGCAGACCCGGGCTTGCCGGGCGGGCGGGAGCGAGGGTGGGGGGTCAGGCCAGGGGCTGGCGGTCCGCCCAGTCGGCGAGGGTGGTGCGCGGGCCCGTGAAGAACGGGACCTCCTCGCGCACGTGGCGGCGCGCCTCGGTCGCGCGCAGCTCGCGCATGAGGTCGACGATGCGGTGCAGCTCGTCGGCCTCGAACGCGAGGATCCACTCGTAGTCGCCGAGCGCGAACGACGCGACCGTGTTGGCCCGCACGTCCGGGTAGTCCTTCGCCGCGAGGCCGTGGTCGCGCAGCATGGTGCGGCGCTCGGCGTCGGGCAGGAGGTACCAGTCGTACGAGCGCACGAACGGGTAGACCGACAGGTAGTCGCGCGGCTCCTCGCCCGCGAGGAACGCGGGCACGTGCCCCCGGTTGAACTCCGCCGGACGGTGCAGCGCCACGTTCGACCACACGGGCTCGAGGTGCGCGCCCAGGCCGCTCGCGCGCAGGTGCTGGTAGGCACGCTGCACCGACTCGACCGTCGGGCCGTGCCACCACACCATGAGGTCGGCGTCCGAGCGCAGGCCCGCGACGTCGTACCAGCCGCGCACGACGAGGTCGCCGTCCGTCGCGGACGGGTCGTCACCGCCGCCGACGGCGGCCAGCGCGTCGGCCACGAGGCCCGCGCGCTCGTCCGCGTCGGCGGGCAGGGGCGCCGCCGTCGCGAAGACGGACCACATCGCGTAGCGGATGGTGGTGTTGATCTGCTCGTGGTCCGCGGGTACGCGCGCGGCGTCGTTCATCGGGGTTCCTCTCGGGTCCGTGCGGGGGTGTCCGCCGGGGTTCAGCTGTGGATGTCCGTGCTGCACAGCGCCGGGACGCCGCTCGGCTCGCCGTCGCGGCGCAGGCAGCAGCCCGGCGCGCACACCGAGCGGAACGCGGGCAGCGCACCGACCGTGGCCTGCTCGACGTCCTCGCCGCGTGCGAGCGCCGCGCGCTCGACGAGCAGGTCCACGAGGCCGCGCACGAACGGCTCGCGCGTGCTCACGGTGCCTGCGCGGACGGCGGTCATCCCGAGCCCCGTCGCGGTCTCCATCGCCTCGGTGTCGAGGTCGTACGCGACCTCCATGTGGTCGGAGACGAAGCCGATCGGCGAGAGGACGACGTCGCGGACGCCGTCCTGCGCGAGGGCCTCCAGGTGGTCGTTCACGTCGGGCTCGAGCCACGGCTGGCTCGGCGGGCCGGAGCGCGAGCAGTACGCGAGGTCCCACGCGACGTCGTGGCCCAGGCGCGCCGAGACCTCCGCGGCGATGACGCGCGCGAGGTCGAGGTGCTGCTCGGAGTACGTCGCGAACGAGATGCGCGACGCCGCCTCCATCGTGTCCGGGATGGAGTGCGTGACGAACACGAGCCGCGCGGCAGCGCCGTCGCCGCCCTTGTCCGCGAGCGCCGCGTAGCCGTCGAGCACCGCGTCGACGTTCGCCTGCGCGAAGCCCGGGTGGTTGAAGTAGGAGCGCACCTTGTCGAACTGCACGCCCGTGGAGCCGTCGGGGCCGAGCTGGCCGCGCCCGTCGAGCACGACCGCGAGGTCCTCGCGGTACTGGCGGCAGCCCGAGTACGACGAGTACGCGGACGTCACGAGCGCGACGGCGTTCTTCGCGCCCAGCGCCTCGAGCTCGTCGATCGCGTCGGTCGTGTACGGCTCCCAGTTGCGGTTGCCCCACACGACGGGCAGCTCGACGCCGCGGCGCGCGAGCTCGGCCTCGATCGCCGCCTTGAGCGCGAGGTTCTGCTCGTTGATGGGGCTCTTGCCGCCGAAGCCGTAGTAGTGCTCGCCGACCTCCTCGAGGCGCGAGTCCGGGATGCCCTTGCCCGCGGTGACGTTGCGCAGGAACGGCACGACGTCCTCGGGCTTGTTGGGCCCGCCGAACGAGTACAGCAGCAGCGCGTCGTACGGGCGCAGGTCGGGCGCAGGGCCGGGGTCGACGGCGCTCGCGGGGTTGGCGGCGGGCTCGGCGGCCCGGCCCGTGTCGGCAGTGACGTCCTGGGGGGAGAACGGGGGCATGCTCCCGATCATGGCACCCGCTCCTGAGCCCGCTCGTCCGGAAGCGGGCACCTCGGACGTGACATTGACGGGACAGAGTGTCACCTCGTCCCTCGCGACGACGGTCGCGCCCTAGACTCGGGCCGCTCGTCCCTCGGGCCGCGCCGCGGGCACCGACGCCCGCGCACGAGCCGCCCGAGCCGACCACGTGGAGGTGGAGCCGTGCTGCTCCCGGAGATCACCGAGCGCGTGCCGCTCACGCGCCCCGACGGCCGCCTCGACCGCCGGGCCGTCGGCTGGGCCCGCCGGCCCCTCGTCGGCACCGACGCGATCGGGCGGCGCGGCGCGGGCGGCCCGCGCCGGTTCGGCCGGAACAAGCGCTGGGAGTACTGGGGCGTCACCACCCCGACGCACGTCCTCGCCCTCACCGTCTCCTCGATCGACTACGCCGCGGTGCACGAGGTCTGGGTCCTGGACCGGGAGTCGGGCCGGACGTGGGGTGCCGGCGCGACCGTGGTGCCGGCGCGCGGCGTCGAGCTCCCCGGCACGCTGGGCGACGGCCCGGCGCGCGCCCGGGCGAGGAACCTCGCGATCGACCTCGACGAGGTCGACGGCGGCACGCGCCTGCGGGCGCGCACGCGCGACGTCTCGTTCGACGTCGTCGCCACGCTGCCGCCGGGTCACGAGCGGCTCGCGGTGGTGGTCCCGTGGAGCGACACGCGGTTCCAGTACACGGTCAAGGACGTGGCCCGCCCGGCGCACGGGACGCTGTGGATCGACGGCCGGACGGTCGACGTGCCGGCCGGGTCGTCGTGGGCCGTGCTCGACCACGGGCGCGGCCGCTGGCCGTACGACGTCCGGTGGAACTGGGGCGCGGGCTCGGGCGAGAGCCACGGCCGGGTCGTCGGGATCCAGGTGGGCGGCCGCTGGACGGTCGGCACGGGCTCGACCGAGAACGCGGTCCTCGTCGACGGGCGCCTCCACCACCTCCCCGACGAGCTCGTGTGGGACTACGACCTCGCCGACCCGGACCGGCCGTGGCGCGTCAGCGGCGGCGGCCTCGACGCGACGTTCGTGCCCTTCCACACGAAGGTCACGCGCACGCACCTCGGGGTCGTCTCGTCGTCGACCGACCAGTGCTTCGGGCACTGGTCGGGCACGTTCACGCCGCCGGCCGCGCCGGGTGCGGGCGGCACCCCGCCCGCGCCGGTGCGGTTCGACGGGCTCGTCGGCTGGGCCGAGGAGGTCCACAACCGCTGGTGACCGCCCCGCACCCCGGCCCGGCTTGCCAGTCCCCCGCCCCTGCCTAGCGTGGGGAGCGTCCCGACGGCACCGACGCCGTCGGGCGTGCCCCGCGACGACGGCGACCCCGTCCGCGGCGGCCGTGCCGGCACCGCAGCCGGCGCCGGTGGGAAAGGGGAGTCTCATGCAGGCACGACGAGGACGGTTCAGCGCGGGGACGACGGGGGTCGCGGCCGCCGCGGCGCTCGTGATGCTCCTGCCGCTCGGCGGCGGAGGCGAGCGCGGCGACGACCGGGGCGGCGACCGCGGCGGCGGCCAGGGCCACGGGAACGACCGCGCCCGCAACGTCATCTTCATCCAGGGCGACGGGCTCGGGCTCTCGCACCGCGAGCTCATCCGGCTCGCGACGGTCGGCAAGGACGGGCAGCTCGCGATGGACTCGCTCGAGCACGCCGGGTGGACCACGACGGACTCTGCCGACCCCGAGGAGGCCGTCACGGACTCCGCGGCGGGCGCCACGGCGTTCGCATCCGGGGTCCGGACGTACAACGGGGCGGTGGGCGTCGACGTCGACGGCAACCCGGTCCCGACGCTCCTCGAGGCGGCCCGGGACGCGGGCAAGGCCACCGGGCTCGTCACGACGGCGCAGGTCACCGACGCGACGCCCGCGGCGTTCGGCGCGCACGTGCCTGACCGCGGCGACCAGAGCGAGATCGCGCGCCAGCTCCTGGAGGGCTCGCGGCCCGACGTCGTCCTCGGCGGCGGCGAGGACTGGTGGTACCCGGCGGGCGACCCCGGCGCGTGGGAGGACAACCCCGCCAAGGACCCGACCGAGCAGAGCAAGGGCACGAAGGGGAACCTGGTCGAGCGCGCGCAGGACCTCGGCTACGCGTACGTGAGCGACGCCGAGGGCCTCGCGGACGCGCGCGGGCGCAGGCTGCTCGGCCTGTTCGCGAACGAGGAGATGTTCGAGCAGCGCAACGAGGGCGAGGGCGACCTGTACGAGCCGGAGGTGCCGCTCGTCGACATGACGGCCAAGGCGCTCGACGTGCTGTCGCGCGACCGCGACGGGTTCTTCCTGCTCGTCGAGGAGGAGGGCGTGGACGAGTTCGCGCACCGCTCCAACGCGACGCGCACGATCCAGGCCGGGCAGGCGCTCGACGAGACCGTCGCGCTGGCGCTCGACTTCCAGGAGCGGAACCGGGACACGCTCGTGCTCGTCGTGGGCGACCACGCGACGGGCGGGCTCGCCATCGAGAACGTCGACCCCGAGGACGAGGGCGGCGAGGGCGCGACGGCCGAGGACGGCCCGTTCGACCTCGCGGGCTCCGACCTGCAGCTCACGGTCGACTGGACGACGGGCGGCCACACGGGCGAGGCGACGCCCATCACCGCACAGGGCCCGGGCGCCGCACGCCTCGCGGGCGCGCAGCGCAACACCGACGTCCACGACGCCGTCCTGCGCGCGATGCAGCCCCGCGGTCGCGGCTGAGCCCCGGGGAGCCGCCCGGCCCCGCGCCGCCGACCACGGGCCTGGCGCCGCCGACCACGGCCCTGGCGCCGCCGAGCACGGGGTCGGCGACCGGATCGAGACGATTCCGGTCGCCGACCCCGTGTTCGACGGAGAGGTTGGGCGGAGAAGGGGGGTGCGGAGAGGGGGTGGGGGGCCGAGCGCTGGGGTCAGCCCTTGACCGCTCCTCCGAGGCCGGCGCCCTGGAGGAACATGCGCTGGAAGGCGAGGAACAGGCCGACGGGGATGAGGGTCGAGATCGCGAGCGCGGCGAGGAAGACGCCGAGGTCGGTCGACGCCTCGATGGACGGCAGGCGCACGGACAGCGGCTGGATCGCCGGGTCCTTGAGCACGAGCAGCGGCCAGAGGAAGTCCTTCCAGGCCGCGATGACCGCGAACACCGAGACGACGCCGACGATCGGGCGCGACATCGGCAGCACGACCGACCAGAACAGCCGGTACGGCCCGGCGCCGTCCATGCGCGCGGCCTCGAACACCTCGCGAGGGAGGCTGTCGAAGAACCGCTGGACGAGCAGCACGTTGAACGCGCTCGCGCCTGCGGGCAGCCACACGGCCCAGAAGCTGTTGATGAGCGAGCGCCCCAGCAGCGGCGGGTCGAGGATCGTCAGGTACAGCGGGACGAGCAGGACGATCGCGGGCACGAACATCGTCGACAGCACGAGCGCCTGCACGACCTTCCCGTACCGCGGGCGCAGCACGGACAGCGCGTAGCCGCCCGTCGTCGCGACGAGGATCTGCGACGCCCACGACCCGACCGCGAGCCAGATCGTGTTGAGGAAGTACCGGCTGACCTGGACGTCGTTCCACGCCTTGTCGAGGTTGTCCCACGCGATGCCGTTCGGGAAGACGGCCATCGGCGTGCGGAGGATGTCCTGCGTCGGGGTGACGGCGTACTTCGCGAGCAGCAGCATCGGGCCGAGGCCCGCGACGACGAGGACCACGAGCAGCAAGACGTGGGTCGTGCCCATCCCCCACCGCACGGACGGGCGGCGCCAGTCCGCCTCGGAGAGCGCGCCGCGGTCCTCGACGCCGTCGAGCGCCTTGCGGCGGCGCGCGCGCAGCCGTCGGCGGTCCGCCTCACGACGGGTGCGGCTCGCCTCCGCGGCGCGGCGAGCGGTGCCCGCCGGGTCGTCGGCGGCGTCCGTCGCCGCTGCGGAATCCTGCGAGACGACGCCGATCTCGCTCGGGTTGTCGGTGGGCGAGAGGGTCATGACGTGCTCCAGGACCGGGTGAGCCGGAAGTAGAGGACCGAGAAGACGGCGAGGACGGCGGCGAGCATGATCGACAGCGCGGTCGCGGCCCCGTAGTCGCCGCCCAGGCTGTTCTGGAAGGCGTAGCGGTAGATGAGCAGCAGGATCGTCAGGGTCGCGTTGTTCGGCCCGCCGCCGGTGAAGAGGTAGGGCTCGAGGAAGACCTGCGCCGTGCCGATCACCTGGAGGATCAGGGTGATGAAGAGGACGCCGCGCAGCGCGGGCAGCGTGACGTGCCAGATCTTGCGCCACAGCCCGGCGCCGTCGACCTCGGACGCGTCGTAGAGCTCGGGCGGCACGCTCGTGAGCGCCGCGAGGTAGATGATGATCGTCCCGCCCGCGCCGGCCCACGTGGCCGCGAGCACGAGCGAGGGCATCGCGGTCGAGGCGTCCTGGAGCCACGGGTACGGGCCGAGCCCGACCCAGCCGAGGATCGTGTTGAACACGCCCGTCGGGCTGCCGTTGTAGAAGAACTTCCACAGCAGCACCGCGACGACCGGCGGCACGACGACCGGCAGGTACGCGAGCGCGGAGTACAGCCCGCGCGCCCGGCGGACCTCGCGCATGAGCACCGCGGCGACGAGCGGGATCGGGTAGCCGAACAGCAGCGCGAGGAACGCGAAGTAGAGCGTGTTCTTCACGGCCTTGCCCAGGAGCGGGTCGCTGAGCACCTGGCGGAAGTTGTCGAGCCCGACGAACGTCGGGTCGCTCACGAGGTTCGTCTCCTGGAAGCTCATGATCACCGCGCGCACGATCGGGAACCACGAGAAGACGCCGAAGACGAGGATCAGCGGGAGCAGGAACACGAGGTTGCTCAGGCCGCCGCCGCGGAACCACGTCACGGGGCTGCGGCGTCGGCCGCCGCGGTCGGCCCGCGCGTGCGAGGCGGGTCCCCGTCGCGGCGGGGCGGTGGTGGCGGTCACGGGCGGACGTCCTTCGGTGCGGTGGGAGGTGCCCGACGACGCGAGGTGCGTCGCGCCGTCGGGCACCGGCGGGGTACGGGTCGGCCGGCGGGGGGGCGCCGCCGGCCGACCCGGGTCTGCGAGCCGGGACGCGCGGACGGTGCCCGCCCGCCCCGACGGGCGTCAGCCCTGGTCGAGCAGGGCCTGCGCCTCGGTGTTCGCCTGCTCCAGCAGCGCGTCCACGTCGGCGTTCTCGTCGGTGAGGACGGCCTGGACGACGGGGTCGAGCAGGGCGTAGATCTCCTGCGTCTTCTGCGACGGCTCACCCACGAGCGGCAGGTCGAACATCGTGTCCGTGTAGCTCGTCATCTGGTCGAGCGGGACGTTGATGTAGTCCTTGATCCACTCCTGGTTCTGCTGGTACTGCTCCGGGGAGAACATCGGCAGGACCGGGGTGCCGACGGGCTGGTCGTTCGCGACGAGCGTCTCGGCGTCGGCGACGGCGCGCTTCTCGTCGACGAGCTTGCCGAGGTAGAAGAAGTCGATCCACTTGATCGCGGCCTCCTTCTTCGTCTCGTCCACGTCCGCCGGCATCGCGGCGAGCGTGCCGCCGGTGAGGACGCCCGCGTCGTCGCCCTCGAGCGGGAGCGCCGCGAGGCCGTAGGTGGCGGGGTCGATCGCGTTCGTCTGGACGAGCGACGTGAAGACGTCCGAGCCCGACGTGTACATGGCGACCTGGCCCGCGGCGAACGCCTGGTTCATGGTCCCCCAGTCGAGGAGGAAGTTGCTCCCGAGGGAGTTGTCCTCCCAGCGCATGGCCTGGAGCCACTCGAGCGCTTCCTTGGTGCCGTCGTTCGTGAGCGTCGAGGTGGCGGTGCCGTCGTCGGCGACCTCCTGCGTCCGACCGCCGCGCGCGAACGTGTTGACCGTGAGCTGCCAGCCGCCCGTGTTGTTCTGCGACATCTGCATGTAGCCCGCGACGCCCGGGTTGGCGTCCGCGATCTTCTTCGCGTCCTCGCGGACCTCGTCCCACGTGGTCGGCGGCTGGTCGGGGTCGAGCCCGGCGGACTCGAACAGCTCCCGGTTGTAGTGCAGGCCCACGCCGTACACGTTCTTCGCGGGGATCGCGTAGACGTGGCCGTTGGAGCCCGTCCCGGCCTCGAGGATCGCCGGGTTGAACTTGTCGGCGTACGGCAGGGTCCGGAACTGCTCGTCGAGATCGGCGAGCTGGCCGTTCTCGACGAGCGTCTTGGCGTCGGTGAAGGGGATCTCGAAGACGTCGGGCAGCGTGCCGCCGGCGAGCTGCGGGGCGAACGTCGTCGCCTTCCACTCGTACTCCTCCGGCTGCACGTCGATGTCCGGGTTCGCGGCCTCGAACTCCTCGACCTGCGCGTTGAAGGCGTCGATCGCCTCCTGCTCGGAGCCCGGCAGGAGGGACACCACCTTGAGGGTGACCTTCCCGTCGCCGCCCGAGCCGCTGCTCTCGTCGTCGCTGCCCGAGCCGCCGCTCGAGCACGCGGCGAGCGTGCTGAACGCGAGCGCCCCCGCGAGGGTGAGGGCGGTCGCCTGACGTGTGGACTTCATCGTCGCTCCTGGGTTCCGGTGGTGCTGGGTGGGTTACGGGGTGCTGGGTAGCGGGTGCGGGTCGTGGGGCCGGGGCCCCGCGGCCCGGGTTCTCGTGGCGGTCGCCGCGGTCAGGCCCGGAGCCAGACGGCGGTGTCGGTGGGCAGCCGCGCCGCGCCCGGCGCGTCGCTCGCGCGGGACACGCTCCCGGGCGCGTCGCTGCGCAGGAGGACCTCGGCGTCCGCGGGGAGCGGGACGTCGTCGGGCCCGAGGTTGACGACGCACGCGACCGCGCGGCCGTCGCCGTCGCGGGGCGCCTCGCGGACGAAGGCGAGCACGTCGTCGCCGAGCACGACCCCGCCGAGGGAGTCGAGCCAGCGGAACCCGCCGGCCCGGAGCGCGGGCTCGGCCCGGCGGGTCGCGAGGACGCGCCGGTAGAGCGTGAGCACCGAGGTCTCGTCACCGGTCTGCGCCTCGACGGAGAGCTCGCCCCAGCCGCGCGGCTGGGGCAGCCACGGCTGCGCCCCGCCGTCGGGCCCGAAGCCGTGGCTCGTGCCGCCGCGCGTCCACGGGAGCGGGACGCGGCAGCCGTCGCGGCCCGGGTCGACGCCGCCGGACCGCGCGTGCATCGGGTCCTGGATCGCGTCGAGCGGGAGGTCCTCCACCTCGGGCAGCCCGAGCTCGTCGCCCTGGTAGAGGTACAGCGAGCCCGGCAGCGCGGCGGAGAGCAGCGCGGCCGCGCGGGCCCGACGCCGCCCGGTCGCCAGGTCCGTCGGCGTGCCGAACCGCTTGGTGGCGAACGCGAACGAGCTGTCCTCGCGCCCGTAGCGCGTCACGGGTCGGGTCACGTCGTGGTTGGACAGGACCCAGGTCGCGGGGGCGGCGACCGGCGCGTGCGCGTCGAGCGTGGTCTGGACCGACTCGCGCAGCGCCTTCGCGTCCCACGGGCGGGCCATGAAGTCGAAGTTGAACGCCGTGTGCATCTCGTCCGGGCGCAGGTACCGGGCGAACCGCTCCCGGTCCGCGAGCCAGACCTCGCCCACGAGCACGCGCGGCTCGTCGTACGCGTCGGCGACGGCGCGCCAGCCGCGGTAGATGTCGTGCAGCTCGTCGCGGTCGACGTGCGGGTGCTCGCCGGGGCCGGGGTGGTCCGGGATCTCGGGCAGGGCCGGGTCCTTGACGAGCTGCGCCGCCGAGTCGATGCGGATGCCCGCGGCGCCGCGGTCGAACCAGAACCGCAGGATGTCCTCGTGCTCGCGGCGCACGTCGGGGTGGTCCCAGTTGAGGTCGGGCTGCTCGGGCGCGAACACGTGGAGGTACCACTCGCCGGGCGTACCGTCGGGGTTCGTCGTGCGCGTCCACGTGCCGCCCTGGAACTCCGAGACCCAGTGGGTCGGTACCTGCGACCCGTCCTCGCCCCGGCCCGGGTGGAACCAGAAGCGCTCGCGCTCGGGCGAGCCGGGGCCGGCCGCGAGGGCCGCGCGGAACCACTCGTGCTCGGACGAGACGTGGTTCGGGACGACGTCGACGATCGTGCGGATGCCGAGCGCGCGGGCCTCCGCGATGAGCTGCTCGGCCTCGGCGAGCGTGCCGAACTGCGGGTCGATCGCGCGGTAGTCGGCGACGTCGTAGCCGCCGTCCGCGAGCGGGGACACGTACCAGGGGGTGAACCAGATCGCGTCGACGCCGAGGTCGCGCAGGTAGCCGAGGCGCTGGCGCACGCCTGCGAGGTCACCGGTCCCGTCGCCGTTCCCGTCCGCGAAGCTGCGCACGTACACCTGGTAGATCACGGCGCTGCGCCACCAGTCGGGCGACGAGGCCGCCGGCCGTGCCGCCGCCGCGGGGGCCGCGTCGGGGGTGGGCGCGCCGTCGGCGGCTCGGGGGTGGTCGTTGCTCACCGCGTCCTCTTCCGTGAGTGCGTGGCCGGTGGTCGGGGCGGTCGCCCCGTCGGTCGGCGCACGGCGTTCGATGCAGTCCGGGATGGTCCCGGGATGGTCCCGGGACGGCCGTCGTGCACCGGGTGCCGACCGCGCCGTCGGGCATGACAGTAACTAGTCGACATCATCCGCGCAAGAACCTGACAGCAGCGTTATCGAAACGCTATCTCGGCGTGTCCAGACCGCGACGTCTTCGGCCGGAGGTGGGAGCGGCTCCCGCCGCAGGGCAGACGACGAGGGCCCCGGCCCGGCGCGCACGAGGCGGCCGGGCCGGGGCCCAGGAGGAAGAGGGTGCGGTCAGGCGACCGTCGCGTCACGACCCGTCGTGCGTGCGGCGGCCGTCGAGCCGCGCACGACGAGCTCCGGCTCGAAGAGCAGCTCGTCGCGGGAGACGTCGGCGCCCGCGATCATGCCGGCGAGCAGGTCGACGGCCGCGCGACCCATCGGCTCGATGGGCTGGCGCACGGTCGTCAGCGCGGGGTCCGTCGAGTTCATGAGGTTCGAGTCGTCGTAGCCGACGACGGAGACGTCGGCGGGCACGTCGAGCCCCGCGCGGCGGACGGCGCGGACCGCGCCCAGCGCGAGGGGGTCGCTCGCGCACACGATCGCCGTCGCGCCGGCCTCGAGGAGCCGGTTCGCGGCGGCCTGACCGCTCTCGAGCGAGTACTGGCTGTGCACGACGAGCGCCGGGTCCAGCGCGTGGCCGTGCCGCTCGGCGAAGGCCTGCGCGGCAGCGAGCTTGCGCTCGGACGGTACGTGGTCGGCCGGGCCGAGGAGCAGGCCGACCCTCTCGTGGCCGAGGGACAGCACGTGGCCGAGCGCCTGGTTCATCGCGACGAGGTCGTCGCACGAGACGCGCGGGAAGTCGAGGTCCTCGACGGACGCGTTCATCAGCACGACGGGCAGGCCGAGCTTCTCGAGCCGGCGGAAGTGCGCGTGGTCGGCCTGGCGCTCGGCGTAGAAGCCGCCCGCGAAGATCACGCCCGACACGTGCTGCCCCAGGAGCAGGTCGATGTACTCGGCCTCCGTCACGCCGCCCGCCGTGCGCGTGCACAGCACCGGGGTGAACCCCTGCTGCGCGAGCGCGCCCCCGATGACCTCGGCGAACGCCGGGAAGATCGGGTTGACGAGCTCCGGGAGCACGAGCCCCACGAGCCGGCCGCGCTCCCCGCGCAGCTTGGTGGGCCGCTCGTAGCCGAGCACGTCGAGCGCCGTGAGCACCGCGTCCCGCGTGGCCTGCGAGACGCCGGGCTTCCCGTTGAGCACGCGGCTCACGGTGGCCTCGCTGACACCGACCTTGGTGGCGACCTCCGCCAGACGTCTCGACATGCCTTCGACTATACGTCCGGCCGCAAGCGGCTTGCGTGATCCTCCCGGCCGCGAACGCACGCTTGCGGCAGCGCTGTCCCACTCGTCCACAGCCGGGTAGGAACGCCCCCGCGGGCCCGCTAGGCTCGTTCGGTGTCCTTCCAAAAGGTGCCCACCTCGTCCACGGCGGACCCCGCCGGGATCCTCCCCGCCCCGGTGACGCTCGAGCCCGGCGCCGGGACGACCGTCGTCGCGGACGGGACGACCGTCGTCGCGGACCCCGCCCTGCACCCGGCGGCGCGCTGGTGGCGGCGCGTCACCGAGGACGCGTTCGGCCTGGACCTCGTGCCCGCCCCGGCGGGCACCGCGCCGGCCGACGGCACCCCGCCCGTGGTCTTCGCGGTCGACGACGACCTCCCGCCGTCGGGCTACCGCCTCGTCGTCGGCGACGACGGCGTCCGGGTCGGTGCGGCCGACCTCGACGGCGCGCACGCCGCGGCCCAGACCCTGCGCCAGCTCGCCGGCCCCGCCGCGTTCCGCCGCGCCCCCGCCGTGACGGGCGCGGGCGGTCGCGCGACGCTCGCGCTCCCCCACGTCGCGGTCACCGACCACCCGCGGTTCGCGTGGCGTGGCGTGCTGCTCGACGTCGCGCGCCACTTCCTGCCGAAGGCCGACGTCTTGCGGTTCGTCGACCTCGCCGCCGCGCACCGGCTCAACGTGCTCCAGCTCCACCTCACGGACGACCAGGGGTGGCGCGTCGAGATCGCGCGCTACCCCCGGCTCACCGAGGTGGGCGCGTGGCGGCGCGAGTCCGGGCTCGGCACCTGGCGCGCCGGCGTCGCCGACGGCCGTCCGCACGGCGGCTTCTACACGCAGGACGACCTGCGCGAGATCGTCGCGTACGCGCGCGAGCGCGGCGTCACCGTGGTCCCGGAGATCGACGCGCCGGGGCACGTGGAGGCCGCCGTCGCCGCGTACCCGGAGCTCGGCACGCGCAAGCGGCCGCACGAGGTCCGCACCACGTGGGGCGTGAGCACCGAGGTGCTCGACCCGTCGGAGGAGTCGCTGACGTTCTTCCGGCACGTGCTCGACGAGGTGCTGGAGATCTTCGACGCGCCGTTCGTCGCGATCGGCGGCGACGAGGTGCCCACCACGCTGTGGCGCGAGAACCCCGCGATCGTCGCGCGCGCGCAGGCGCTCGGGCTCGACGACGTCGGCGGGCTGCACGGCTGGTTCCTCGCGCGGCTCGCCGAGCACGTCGCGTCCCGCGGTCGGCGGGCGGTCGTGTGGGACGAGGCGTTCGGCCCCGCGCTCCCGCGCGACGTGGTCGTGACGTCGTGGCGCGGCTGGGCCGTGGGCGCGGACGCGCTCGCGGCGGGCCACGACGTCGTCATGGCGCCCGAGCAGGTCGTGTACCTCGACCACCGCGGCGGCGACACCCCGGACGAGCCCGTGCCGGTCGGGTTCCTCACCACGCTCGACGACGTGTACGCGTTCGAGCCCCTGCCGGCCGAGCTCGCGGGTGCCGCGGACGGCACGGCGGCCGGTCCCGCCACCGCTCCCGCGCCGGGCGCGCTGCTCGGCGGGCAGGCGGAGCTCTGGTCCGAGCACCTCGACTCCGCGCGCCGCGTCGACTACGCCGCGTTCCCGCGCCTCGCGGCGTTCGCCGAGGTCATGTGGTCGCCCGAGGCCGACCGCTCCCCCGGGTCCCCCGCGGCGCGCGCGTTCCGCGAGCGCCTCGTCGCGCACCACCTGCCGCGCCTCGACGCGGGCGGCGTGGAGTACCGGCCGCTCGACGGGCCGCACCCGTGGCAGACCCGGCCCGGGGTCGCGGGCTGGCCGCGCGACCGCGCCGAGGAGCTCGCCGCGGGCGGCCTGCGCGGCGTCGGCGGCTGGGTCGAGGGTCGCGACGAGGACGCGGGCGGCCCGGCATGAGCGCCCTCGTGGTGCGCGGGGCGCGCCTCGTCGAGCCCGACGGCGGCCCCTCCGCCCCCGTCGACGTCACCGTGCGCGCGGGCCGGGTCGAGGGTGTCGCGCCCGCGGCCGGGACCGCTCCGGCGGACGCCGACGTGCTGGACGCGGACGGCCGCCTCCTGCTGCCCGGGTTCGTCGACGCGCACGTGCACGGGGAGGCCGCCGTGCTCGACGACGACGTGCAGCTCGCGATGCTGCGCCAGGGCGTGACGAGCGTCGTCGTCGGGCAGGACGGGGTGTCCTACGCACCCTCGCCGCGCCCGGGCGCCGACGGCGGGCCCGCGGCGTCGGGCCTGCGCGACGCCGCCGCGTGGGCGAGCGGGTACTTCGCGGCGATCAACGGCGAGCACCCGACGTTCCGGGGTGGGTCCGTCGCCGACCTCCTCGCCACGTACGACGGCACGACCCGCGTCAACGTGGGCTACCTCGCCCCGCACGGCACGATCCGCTACGCGGTGCTCGGCGCCGCCGCGCGCCCCGCGACGCCCGCCGAGACGGACCGGATGCTCGCGCTGCTCGCCTCGGCGCTCGACGACGGCGCGCTCGGCCTGTCGACCGGCTTGGAGTACGTCCCCGCGACGTACGCCGACGAGGCCGAGCTCGTCGCGCTCGCGCGCGTGCTCGCGGCCCGCGGCGTGCCGCACGTGTCGCACATGCGCGGCTACGAGGACCGGGCCGGCCCGGCGTTCGCGGAGCTCGTGCGCGTCGCACGCGCGTCCGGGGTCGCGACCCACGTCTCGCACTACCACGGCCCGGCCGCGGAGCTGCTGAGGTACGTCGACGACGCGCACGCCGCGGGCCTGGACGTCACGTTCGACTCGTACCCGTACCTGCGCGGCTGCTCGATCCTGTCGATGGTGTCGCTGCCGACGTGGCTCCCCATCGCGGACGTCGACGCGACCGTCGCGGCGCTCGCCGACCCCGCGGTGCTCGAGCGCCTGCACCGCGAGCACTTCCCGCACCTGGCCGACCTGTGGCCGCGCGTGACGATGGCCGCGGTCCCGACCGGCCCCGCCGCCGGGGCCGCGCCGGGCTCGGTCGAGGACCTGTCGTGGACCGAGGGCATGACGTTGCCCGACGTCGCCGCGCGCCTGGGGCTGTCCCCCGCCGAGACCGCGGTGCGGCTGCTCGTCGCGACGCGGCTGCGCGCGTCGTGCGTCTTCGCCCAGCCGCCCACGAACTCCCCGGAGTCCGTCCGCGCCCTGCTGCGCCACCGGGCGCACGTCGGCGGGTCCGACGCGATCTACGCGCCGGTCGGGGGCGGCGGCCGCCCCCACCCGCGTGGCTGGGGCGCGTTCGCGCGCTTCCTCGCCGAGCACGTGCGTACGCTCGGGGACTGGACGTGGCACGACGCCGTCACGCACCTGTCCGCGCGGCCCGCCGCGCGCTTCGGGCTCGCCGGGCGCGGTGCGGTCGTCCCGGGGGCGGTCGCGGACCTCGCGCTCGTCGACCCCGACCGCGTGCGCGACGAGGCGACGTACGAGGACCCGCGCCGACCGGCGTCGGGCGTGGACGACGTGCTCGTCGCGGGCGTGCGCGTCCTGCGCGACGGCGCGCTCACCGACGCGCTCCCGGGCCGCCCGCTGCGTCCGGGCGCACCGGCGGCGTGACCCGCGCCCTGCCCCCGTCCAGCACGAGAGCCCCGTCCCCGAGGAGGACCCCATGACCGGCACGACGCACGACGCCGCGCGGCCCGCACCCGACCGCCCCTGGGCGCGCGACGTCGTCGGGCCCCGGACCAAGGGCCTGCGGCTCCCGGCCGGGACCACCGTCGCGGACGTGCTCGCGGGCTCGCCGCGCGTCACCGACGGCGCGTTCTCCTGGCCGCTGCTCACGCTCGACGACGCGGCGCTCGACCACAACGTCGGCACCGTCGCGCGCGTGTGCGCCGAGCGCGGGGTCGAGCACGCGCCGCACGTGAAGACGACGATGTCGCGCGCGCTCTACGCGCGCCAGGCCGCGGCCGGGGCGTGGGGCGCGACGGTCGCGACGCCGTCCCAGCTGCGTACGGTGCGCGACTGGGGCGTGCCGCGCGTGCTGCTCGCCAACGAGCTGCTCGACCCGCGCGAGATCGCGTGGCTGCGCGACGACCTGGCGCGCGCCGAGGCCGTGGGCGGCGACGACGAGGTGTGGCTGTGCGTCGACTCGCCGCACGGGGTCGACCTGCTCGCCCGCGGGTTCGCCGACGCCCCGGCCGGCGTCCGCGCGCGCCTCGGCGTGCTCGTCGAGCTCGGCGTCCCCGGCGGGCGCACCGGCGTCCGCAGCACCGCCGCGGCGCTCGACCTCGCGCGCGCGGTCCGCGCGTCGGGCCTACGCCTGCTCGGCGCGACGGGGTACGAGGGCTCGGTCGCGGGCGGCACGACCGACGACGAGCTCGCCGCCGTCGGCGCCTGGTGCGACGGGCTGCGCGCGCTCGGCGCCGCGTTCGTGCGCGAAGGTCTCGCGGGCGTCGACGAGCCGCTCGTGCTGTCGGCGGGCGGCAGCTCGTTCCTCGACGTCGTGCTCGCCGGGCTGCCCGGCCCCGTCCCCGGCCCGGACGGCCGCGAGGTCGAGGTCCGCGTCGTCGTGCGCTCGGGCGCGTACGTGACGCACGACCACGGCTTCTACTCGCGCACCGACCCGTGGAGCCGCATCCCCGGCGCGGAGCCGCTGCGCGCCGCCGGGACCGTCTGGGGCCAGGTGCTCTCCGTCCCGGAGCCCGGGCTCGCGGTCTGCGGCATCGGCCGGCGCGACGTCTCGTTCGACATCGACCTGCCCGTCGCGCTCTGGCTGCGCTCGCAGTCCGACGACGGCTGGCTCGCCCCGCGCGAGCTCGCCGGCACCCGTGTCACCGCGCTCAACGACCAGCACCTCTACCTCGCGCTGGACGCGGACGAGGCCGGGGCCGGGCAGGTCGGCGGCCCCGCCACCGCCCAGGTCCGCCCGGGCGACGTCGTCGGCTTCGGCATCTCCCACCCCTGCACGACGTTCGACCGGTGGCGCGTCGCCGCCGTCGTGCGGGGCGACGAGGTCGTGGACCTCGCGACGATCGACCTCTGACCCAGCGCTGACCCACCCCGAACCCGCACGACACCCGGACACCCCGAGAGGACCCCGCATGACCACCGAGAAGACCGCGATCTCCACCCCCGACGCCCCGGCCCCCGCGCACACGTTCCACCAGGGCGTGCGCAAGGGACCGTTCGTCCAGGTCTCGGGCCAGGGGCCCGTCGACCCGGCGACGAACGAGTACCTCTACCCCGGCGACGTCGCCGCGCAGACCACGCGCACGCTCGAGAACGTGCGCGCGATCGTCGAGGCGTCCGGCGCCACGTTCGACGACGTCGTCATGCTCCGCGTGTACCTCACGAAGCGCGAGGACTTCCCGATCATGAACGACGCCTACGGCGCGTTCGTCGCGCAGCACACCACGAAGGGCGTGCTCCCCAGCCGCACCACGGTGTTCACGGGTCTGCCGCGCGAGGAGATGCTCGTCGAGATCGACGCGTTCGCGATCACCGACTGACGCGCCACTCAGCCTGCCTCGCCGCGCTCCGCGCCGGGTCCCGCGCCGCCGCGTGGGACCCGGCGCGTAGCGTCCCGGGCGGGAGGTGACCGATGCTCGCGACGATCGCGGTGGAGGGCTACCGCTCGCTGCGGAGCCTCGTGCTGCCGCTCGGGCGGCTCACGGTCGTGACCGGGGCGAACGGGACGGGCAAGTCGAGCCTGTACCGCGCGCTGCGCCTGCTGTCCGGGTGCGCGCTCGGCGGCGCCGTCGGCGCGGTGGCCCGCGAGGGCGGCCTGCGGTCGACGCTCTGGGCCGGGCCCGAGCAGGGCGGTCGGGCGGCGCGCGGTGGCGCGGTGCAGGGCACGCGACGGTCGGCGCCCGTCGCGCTGCGCCTCGGCTTCGCAGGGGCCACCCCGGACGACCTCGGCTACGCGGTGGACCTCGGCCTGCCGCAGCACCCGGGCTCGGCGTTCGCCCTCGACCCGGAGATCAAGGTCGAGACCGTCTGGTCGGGGCCCGTCCCGCGGCCCGCGACGCTCCAGGTCGAGCGGCGCGGACCGGCCGTCCGCGTGCGCGACGACGCGGGCCGCTGGCAGTCCTCACCCGCGCGCCTGCGCCCCTTCGACAGCGTGCTCACCGAGCTCGTCGACCCGGTGGGCGCGCCGGAGGTCGTCGCGGTGCGCGAGCGCCTGCGGTCGTGGCGCTTCTACGACCAGCTGCGCACCGACGCCGACGCCCCGGCGCGCTCGCCGCAGCTCGGCACCCGCACGCCCGTCCTCGCGCACGACGGCGCGGACCTCGCCGCGGCGCTGGAGACGGTGCGCGACCTGGGCCGCGGGGACGAGCTCGACGACGCCGTCGCCCGGGCCTTCCCCGGCAGCCGGCTCGCGGTGCACGCCGGCGACGGCAGGTTCGAGGTCGCCTTCCACCAGGACGGGCTGCTCCGGCCGCTCACCGGCGCCGAGCTGAGCGACGGGACGCTGCGCTACCTGTTCCTCGTCGCCGCGCTGCTCTCGCCGCGACCGCCCGAGCTCCTCGTGCTCAACGAGCCGGAGACGAGCCTGCACCCCGACCTCCTGCCCGCGCTCGGCGCGCTCGTGCACGCCGCGGGTCGCGAGACGCAGGTCGTGGTCGTCACGCACGCGCCGCCGCTCGTCGAGGCGCTACGGGACGCGGCCGCGTCGGGCCCGGCGGACCTGCCCGCCGCGGACGAGCTCGTGGAGGTCGAGCTCGTGCGGTCACCGTCCGGCGAGACGACGGTCGCCGGGCGCGAGGGACTCCTCGACCAGCCCGCGTGGGGCTGGCCGAAGCGCTGACGGCGGCACCGTCCCTCGGGAGCCCGCCGAGGGCAGGGGCGGGGGACGCGCCGGTCAGCGCCGCGACGCGACGTGAAGGCTCGTGACGGTCGCGGCGAGGTCGACGAGGCGGGACGCCGTGCGGTCGAGCAGCTCGTCGAGCGCGATGGGGCCGGGCGCGATGCTGAACGCCGCGGCGATCCCGGCCTGGCGCGTCTGATGGGCGGGCAGCAGCACCCGGCCCGCGAGCACGACGACCGGAGGCCGGTGCGGCGCCTGTGCCGCGAGGGCGCCCATCGCGTCGGCGACCTTCCCGTTGACGGACTGCGAGTCGAACGACCCCTCGCCCGTGACGACGAGGTCGGCAGCACGGATGGCAGCGGGCAGCCCGATCGCCTCGGCGACGAGGCGCGCGCCGGGCTCGAGCTCGGCGCCGAGGACGCCGACCATGCCCGCGGGCACGCCGCCCGCGGCGCCCGCGCCCGCGAGCTCCGCCACGTCGACGCCGGTCTCCTGCGCGAGGACTCCCGCCCAGCGCCGCAGCGCGTCGTCGAGGAACGCGACGTCCGCCGGCTGGGCTCCCTTCTGCGGTCCGAACACGTGCGCCGCGCCCCGCTCGCCGTGCAGCGGGTTGGTGACGTCGACCGCGAGGCGCCAGCGGACCTCGCGCGCCCGCGGGTGCAGGCCGGACAGGTCGAGCCGCGCGACCCGCGCGAGGCCCTCCCCGCCGTCGGGAACGGGCGCGCCGTCGGCGTCGAGGAGCCGCGCGCCGAGGCCGGTGAGGATGCCCGCACCGCCGTCGGTGGACGCCGAGCCGCCGAGGCACACGATCACCTCGTCGACCCCCGCGTCGAGCACGGCGGCCGCCGCCGCACCCGTGCCGCGGGTGTGCGCGTGCAGGGGCTGGAGCGCGACGTCGCTCACCTGGGGCAGCCCGCTCGCCTCGGCGAGCTCGACCACGCCGAGGCGGCCGTCGGCCGAGACCCCGTACCGCGCGGTGCGGGGACGGCCGATCGCGTCGACCGTGGAGACCTCGCGGGCCGGGACGCCCCACACGGCGAGCAGGGCCTCGAGCGTGCCCTCGCCGCCGTCGGCCATGGGGAGCTCGACGACCTCCGCGTCGGGGACGACGCTGCGCACGCCCGTCGCGACGGCGCGCGCGACGTCGGCGGCGCTCAGGCTGCCCTTGAACGAGTCGGGCGCGACGACGACGCGCAGCGGGCCGTCGGCGCGGGGCCCGTGGACGGGGTTCGGGATGGTGCTCGGCGTTGAGGACACGCTCGCATCCTAGGCAGGCCGACGCGCGACGGCCCGTAGCGGAAGGGACGGACCGGACGTGTTCCGCGCCACAGCGCCGAGCGTGCGAAGCCGGTGCTGGGGCGCCGAGGTGCCCGCGTCGTCCGTGGGCGCGCGCTCAGGCGCCCGGGGCGCCCGCCGCGCGTCCCGGCGCGGCGTCCGGGATGTCCGGCTGCGCGGCGCGCAGCCGCTCGAGCAGCTCGCCGAGCGTGGCGAGGTCGGTGTCGTCGAGCGCGCCGCCCACGTACGTCGCGATGGCCCGGGCGTGCGCGCGGCCGGTCGCGCGCTGGAGGTCCCGGCCCGCCGGGGTGAGCCGGACGAGCGTGCCCCGCGCGTCGTCCGGCGGGGTCGCCCGCTCGACGAGGCCGCGCGCCGCGAGCCGGTCCACCATGCGGCTCAGCGAGGGCTGGCTGAGCAGGATGTACGCGTTGAGGTCGCGCAGCCGCATCCCGTCCTCGGGGCCCTTCGTCAGCGAGAACAGCACGTCGTACTCGCGCAGGGTCAGGCCGTCCCAGACCGGGTCGGACTGCAGCCGCCGCATGATCGCGACCTGGGCCCGGAAGAGGGACTCCCACGTCTCGACGGCGAGGCGCGCGCTCCCGGGGCCCGGCTCGGGGCCCGCGTCGTCGGCGTGCTGCTGGGTCATGTCGCCCCCGGACGGATCGGTCGATGCATTCGCATCGACCCTACCCGCCGGGTGACCGATCAGCGGCCCAGCCGGCGTTCGCGCTGCGAGTACGCGCGCAGCGCGCGCAGGTAGTCGACGCGACGGAAGTCGGGCCAGTACGCCTCGCAGAAGTAGAACTCCGAGTGCGCGCTCTGCCAGAGCAGGAAGCCGCCGAGGCGCTGCTCGCCCGACGTGCGGATGACGAGCTCCGGGTCCGGCTGGCCCTTGGTGTAGAGGTGCTCCTCGATGTGCTCGACGTCGAGGTTCTCCGCGAGGTCCTGCAGGCGCGCGCCCGCGGCGGCCTGCTCGCGCAGGTACGACCGCACGGCGTCGGCGATCTCGTGGCGCCCCCCGTAGCCGATCGCGACGTTGACCTGGAGGCCGTCGACGGCGGCCGTGCGCTGCTGGGCGTCGCGCAGCGCCGCCGTGAGCCGCTCGGGCAGCAGGTCGAGCCGACCCATGACCCGCAGGCGCCAGCGGCCCGTCTCGGCGAGGTCGCGCACGGCGTCCTCGATGATGTCGAGCAGCGCCGACAGCTCCTCCTGCGACCGCGACAGGTTGTCGGTCGAGAGCATCCACAGCGTGACGACCTCGACGCCGAGGTCCTCGCTCCAGCCCAGGAACTCCGTGATCTTGTCGGCACCCCGGCGGTGCCCGGTCGCCGTGGACTCCCCGAACGAGCGCGCCCACCGCCGGTTGCCGTCGAGGATGACCCCCACGTGGCGCGGGACGCTCTCGCGCGAGAGGGTCGCCGCGAGGCGACGCTCGTAGAGTCCGTAGACGGGGCGGGGCAGGCGCACGCTGGTTCCTCGGCGATGGGCGGACGGGGACGCCCGGCGGGCGCGCCCCGGTGCGGGGCGCTCGGGCCGAACCCGCACACGCTACCGCTCGTCCGTGCCCGGTCCGGCGGGCCCGGACCGCTCCGCGCGCCCCTGCCCAGGATCTTCACACCGCGAGGCGGGGACCGGTCGCGAACCTACGTTGGCGTAACTTACGATGGCGTAGGTTGGCGTGGGAGCCCCGCGCCGGCCTCTTCCGTGCCCGGACACACCACCGAGGAGACGTCGTGGACCGACCGACCGACCGCGACCGCACCCCGAGCGCGCCGCCCGCCGACCCGGGCCCGGCGCACGCACCCGGCACCGACGCGCTCGACTCCGTCCGCGAGAACGTGGGCGACGCGGTCGCGAAGGTCGCCGAGGTCGTCAAGCCGCGCCTGCGCGGCTGGATCCACGCGGGGACGTTCCCCCTCGCGCTCGTCGCGAGCATCGTCCTCGTCGTCGTCGCGCCGCCCGTCGCCGGCAAGGTCGCGACCGCGGTCTTCGGCCTCAGCGCGTGCCTGCTGTTCGGCACGAGCGCCGTGTACCACCGCGGCACGTGGTCGCCCCGCGTCGCGGGCGTGCTCCGCCGCGCCGACCACTCGAACATCTTCCTCATCATCGCGGGCACCTACACGCCCCTCGCCGTCCTCCTGCTGCCCCAGCGGACAGCGACGATCCTGCTCGCGATCGTGTGGAGCGGGGCCCTGCTCGGCCTCCTCGCCCGGATCCTGTGGCTCGACGCCCCGCGGTGGGTGTACGTCCCGATCTACGTCGCGCTCGGGTGGGTCGCGGTGGGCTACATGCCGCAGTTCTGGACGACGACGAACGGCCCGGCGATCGTCTGGCTCGTCGCCGTCGGCGGCCTCGCCTACACGCTGGGCGCCGTGGTCTACGGCATCAAGAAGCCCAACCCCAGCCCGCGCTGGTTCGGCTTCCACGAGATCTTCCACGTGCTCACCGTCGTCGGCTACGGGTGCCACTACGCCGCGATCCTCATCGCGGCGCTCGCCGCGCGCTGAGCGCCCGCCGCGGGCGGAGTGCCCACCCGGGCGCCCCGCGCCGGCTCAGTCCTTCGGGACGACGACGTAGCGCCGGTTCGCGAGCGACGGGTTGCGCTCGCGCACCGCGGCCAGCGCGGCCGGGTCGAGGTCCGCGCTGCGCAGCTCCGCGCGCTCGCCGAGCTCCAGCCCCACCTGGCCGTCGGGACCGACGAGCAGGGAGCGCCCGGTCACGCCCCGGCCCGCCTGGCCGACGGCGAGCACGACGGCGGTGTTCTCGATCGCGCGGGCCCGCGCGAGGGTGCGCCACTGGTCCGCCTTGAGCTCGCCCGCCGCCCACGCGGCCGGCACCACCAGCACGTCGGCGCCCGCGTCCACGAGGCGCCGCGCGCTCTCCGGGAAGCGCAGGTCGTAGCAGGTCATCACGCCGAACGTCAGGTCGCCGACGCGCAGCACGAGCGGGGGCGCGGCCGGGTCCCCGGCGTCGAGCCGGTCCGACTCGCGGTGACCGAAGGCGTCGTAGAGGTGCACCTTGCGGTACGTGCCCACGAGGTCGCCCGCGGCGTCCACCGCCACGACGACGTTCACCGCCCGGCCGGGCGCGCTGCCCGGCACGAGGGTCCCCGCCACGACCGCGACACCGTGCTCGCGCGCGAGCCGGCGCAGCGTGCCGACGAACGGCCCGTCCAGCGGCTCCGCGTGCTCCGCGCCGGTGCCGCGCGGGTCGAACGCCGCGGCGTACTCCGGCAGCACGAGCAGGTCGGCGCGCACGCGCGCCGCCTCCCGGAACGCCGCGCCGACGGTCACAAGGTTCGCGGCGTGGTCGGCCGAGACCTCGAGCTGCCCGATCGTGACGCGAGCGCCGGTCGCCACGGTCAGCCCTGCCGCTCCGGGCCGCTCTCGTCCGGGCCGCGCGCGTCGCGGGTGCCGCCGGACGTGGAGCCGTCCGGCGCGGCGCCGTCGGACGCGGAGCCGTCCGGTCCGGAGCCGGCGGTCGCGGAGCCGGCGGGGGTCTCCGGGGCGGTCGCGTCGACCGGGCCGTCCGGGCCGATCCCCTGGGTCTCGGCGTTGTGCCGCATGCGTCGGAGCTGGCGCGAGAGCCCGAAGAACAGGGCGACGGTCGCGACCGCCACCGCGAAGATCGCGAGGAAACCGGCGAGACCGGGCGACACGTCGTTCGGATCCAGGTCCTCGCGCAGCGGGTCGTCCGACGGGCTCGGCGTCGCGGTCTCCGCGACGACGTCCGCCGCCCAGCCCGGGCCGCCCGCGAGCGTCGGCACGTCGAGGAAGGGTGCCGCGCTCACGAGGCCACCTCCTCGCCCGCGACGAGCTCCCGCACGCCGGCGAACAGGTCGTCCTCCGGCAGGTCCGTCGGGACGCGCGACTCCGCGAGCTCGAACTCCTCGAACGGCCACACGTCGACCTCGAGGTCGCGTGGGATCGCGAAGAAGAAGCCCTCCGGGTCGATCTGCGACGCGTGCGCGATGAGCGCCGCGTCACGCTGGGCGTAGTAGCGCGCCACGTGGACGCGCGTCGTGACCTCGCGCTCGGGGATCTCCCGCGCGGACCGCGACTCGACCCAGTCGCCGAACGGCGACTCCAGGCCCGCGCCCTGCATCGCCTCGTGGAGCGTGCGGATGCGGTTCATCGAGAAGTCGTGGTTGTAGTACAGCTTGAGCGGCGACCAGGGCGCCGCACCGCCCTCCCGGCGGTAGCGCTCCGGGTCGCCCGCGGCGTGGAACGCCTCGAACGCGACGCGGTGGCACATGACGTGGTCCGGGTGCGGGTAGCCGCCCGACGGGTCGTACGTCGTGACGACGTGCGGACGGAACTCGCGCACGAGCTCGACCAGCGGCGCGGCCGCCTCCTCGAGCGGCACGAGACCGAACGAGCCCTCGGGCAGCGGCGGCAGCGGGTCCCCCTCGGGCAGCCCCGAGTCGACGAACCCGAGCCACTGCTGCCGGACGCCGAGCGCGCGCGCCGCGGCGGCCATCTCGACGCGGCGGAGGGCGCGCATGCCCTCGATGTCCGCCGGGCCCTCGCCGAAGCTCGGGTTGAGGATGTCGCCGCGCTCGCCCCCGGTGCACGTGGCGACGAGCACGTCCACGCCCTCGGCCGCGTAGCGCGCCGTCGTCGCGGCGCCCTTGCTCGACTCGTCGTCGGGATGCGCGTGCACGGCCAGGAGACGGAGCGTCTCCGGCTGCTCGCGCTGGGTGGTCGATCCGGCCGCGGGTTCGGCCACTGGTCCTCCCGGGTGCGTCGTACGTCTCCTCGCGCGGCCCGGGACGCGGCACAGGACGCCGTGGGTGCACGACGAGGGCCGGGGCTCTGCGAAGATGGGTCGAGGACATGATCCACCACCGCGCCCACACCTGACGAACCGCCGACCACCGCCGGCACCCGCCGGGCCCGCGACCGGGGCGCGGCGGCACCGACCACGGGACCGCACCATGACGAACGAGACCACCGCCCCGCAGCCGAGCCCGAGCACGCCCCTGCGCCCTCCGGCGGGCCGGTACGGGCCCGAGCCCACCGAGCGGCGTCGGCGCCTGGCGGTCGTCGGGATCGTGCTCGTCGCGGTCGTCGGGCTCGCGATCACGTTCGTCATCGGGCTGCGCTACGCGAACGAGCCGGTGCGCTTCAAGGACTTCGGGTACACCGTCGTCAGCCCGGAGCGCGTGGACGTCACGTTCGAGGTGTACATGGACCCCGGCACGACGGCGACGTGCACCCTGGACGCACTCGCCGAGAGCTACGCGCAGGTCGGCACGGTCGACGTGACGGTCGGCCCCGTCGAGGTCACGGAGTCCCGCTACACCGTGAGCGTCGCGACGTCGGAGCTCGCCACGACGGGGATCGTCCAGTCCTGCCGCCCGGCTCCCTGAGCCGCCCGGCCGTCGTGCGGACCAGCCGCCGCACTCCGGCCGTCGTGCCGGCGGACCGCCCCGCCCCGCGCCGTCCGCACCTCGTGCTTTGCTATCCTGAGGGATTCCCGCACCCGACCGCGTGCGGCCCGCGGCCGGTGCTCGTGACAGGCGACCGACCATCGGGCGACCCGGCGGTCCGGCGGGAACCAGTCCTCCGCGCTGCCACCCGGGCAGCGTCACCGACCCGGGCAGGCAGGCGCTCGCGTGAGCACGCGCCCCGGCTGCCCGTCTCTGCACGGCCGTGCCCGGCGCGACCGTCGAACCATGGAAAGGAAGGAGCGAACCGTGACCGACACCACCGTCACCTGGCTGACCCAGGAGGCGCACGACAGGCTGCAGGCCGAGCTCGCCCACCTGTCCGGCGAGGGCCGCACCGAGATCGCGGAGCGCATCGCCGCCGCCCGTGACGAGGGCGACCTCAAGGAGAACGGCGGCTACCACGCCGCCCGCGAGGAGCAGGCCAAGAACGAGGCCCGCATCCGCGAGCTCACCGAGAAGCTGCGCAACGTGCGCATCGGCACGCCGCCGGACGACGGCAAGGTCGAGGCCGGCATGGTCGTCACGGCCGTCGTCGCGGGCGACGAGATGACGTTCCTCCTCGGCTCGCGCGAGATCGCCGGCACGACGGACCTCGACGTGTACTCGCCGACGTCTCCGCTCGGTGCCGCGATCGACGGCAAGACCGTCGGCGACGAGACCAGCTACACCGCTCCGAACGGCAACGAGATCGCCGTGAAGATCACCGCCGCGAAGCCCTTCGAGGGCTGACGCGCCCCCGGCGGCCGCGACGCCGCCGGGCGAGACGTGAGAAGTGGCCCCTCCGACACGTGTCGGAGGGGCCACTTCTCGCTTCTCGGCAGCTCTCGTCTGCTTCGTCCACAGGTCTTGGCCGTTCCTCGGCAGGTCGGGGGTGTGCTCGGGGACACTCTCGGCATGCCCGTCCCGGTGCCCGACCCGCCGTTCGTCGTCGCCGAGGCGCTCCGCCTCGGCGTGAGCCGGAAGCAGCTGCGCTCACCGCGGCTCCACGCCCCGGTGCGGGGCGTCCGCATGGACGCCGCCCGGCGCGACGACCTGCGGTCCGTCGCCGCCGCCGTCCGGCTCGCGCTCCCGCGCGCGGCCGCCTTCTCCCACACCACCGCTGCCGCGCTGTGGGACCTGCCGCTCCCGCCCGGCGTGTCCGGCCTCTCTCCGCTGCACGTCTCGGGGCCACCCGGCACGCGACCCCTCGACGCGACCGGTGTCGTCACGCACGTCGGCCTGCCGGGGCGCGACGTCGTCGTCCGGCACGAGCTCGCCGTGACCGGCCCGGACAGGACCGTCGCCGACCTGGCGGCGCTCGTCGCCGCGGGCGGGCACGGTCTCACCGAGACGGACCTCGTCGTCGTCCTGGACGCGGTCCTCGGCGCCCGGGGACGAGCCCGCCCGTACCCCCGCGACCGGCTCGAGGCGCGCGTGCACCTGCTGCGCGGTCGACGCGGGGTCGTGCCGCTCGCGTCCGCGCTCCACCGTTCCCGCCGTTTCGTGGACTCCACCATGGAGACGCTGCTGCGCCTCCGGCTGGTCGACTCGGGCTTCCCCTGCCCGGTCGTCGGGGCCGACGTCGTCGACGACGACGGACGCTGGCTCGCACGACCCGACCTGTGCTGGCCCGAGCTCCGCATCGCGGTGGAGTACGACGGCCGGCACCACCTGACCTCCGCGCGGCAGCGCCTGAACGACGTCGCGCGGCAGGAGGAGCTGGAACGGCTCGGATGGCGGGTGATCGTGCTGTTCGCGTACGACGTCCTCGGCCGCTGGCCCTCGACCGAGGGCCGGATTCTGCAAGCCTTCGTCGACCGCGGCGCGCGCCCGGAAGAGCTCCCGGACGCTCCCGACCCGGCCACGCGCCCGCGCGTCGTCACCCCGGCGCACCGGACCACCTGACTGCCGGCCGCCGGCCGAGAGGCGGGTGGGCGAGACGTGAGAAGTGAGAAGTGGCCCCTCCGGCACGCGCGGGAGGGGCCACTTCTCGCTCCTCGTCAGACGCGCGGCGACCCGCCGTCGCTGCGCTCGACGCGGTAGCCCGCGGAGCGCAGGTGCGCGACGAGCTCGTCGCAGTGCTCGGGCCCCTTGGTCTCGACCTGCATGCGCACCCACGCCTCGCCGATCGCGAGGCCCACGTCGGTGCGGTCGTGGTCGATGTGCATGATGTTGCCGCGCCTCGCCGCGACCGCCTCGAGCATGCGCGCGAGGGCGCCGGGGCGGTCGTCGAGCAGCACCTGGAGCTGGATGTACCGGCCCGCGGCGGCGAGGCCGTGCCGCACGACCCGCAGCAGCACGAGCGGGTCGACGTTCCCTCCGGACAGCACGACGACGACCGGTCCCTCGACCGGGTCCGCCGCGCCCGCGTCGACCGCGGCCGTCCCGGACAGGAGCGCCGCGACGCCGGTCGCGGCGGCGGGCTCCACGAGCAGCTTCGCACGCTCGGCGACCATGAGCAGGGACCGGGAGATCTCCTCCTCGGTCACGGTGCGCACCTCGACGCCGTGGTGCGCGACGATCCCGAACGGCACCGCACCCGGGGTCCCGACCGCGATGCCGTCGGCCATCGTCCCGGCGAGCCGGGCCGTCGTCGGCTCTCCTGCGGCGAGCGAGCCCGGGTAGGCCGCGGCGCGCTCCGCCTGCACCCCGATGACGCGCACGTGCGGCGCGGCCTGGGCGAACGCCGCGGCGAGCCCGGCGACGAGGCCGCCGCCTCCGAGCGGGGCGACGACGGTCCGGACGTCGGGCACCTGCTCGAGGATCTCGAGCGCGATGGTCGCCTGACCCGCGACGACGTCGGGGTGGTCGAACGGGTGGATGAACACGGCGCCGGTGCGGTCGGCCTCGGCGCGCGCGGCGGCGAGCGTCTCGTCCACGTCGGCGCCGACGAGCCGGACCTCGGCGCCGTACTGGCGCGTCGCCGCGACCTTGGGGAGCGCGGCGTCGACCGGCATGTACACGACGGCCCGGATGCCGAGCAGGCCCGCGGCGAACGCGACGCCCTGCGCATGGTTGCCCGCGCTCGCCGCGACGACGCCGCGCGCCTTCTCGTCGGCGCTCAGGCGCGCCATGCGCACGTAGGCGCCGCGGACCTTGAACGACCCCGCGCGCTGGAGGTTCTCGCACTTGAGCAGGACCCGGACGCCAGCCGCCTCGCTGATCGCCCGGGTGGTGTGCACCGGCGTGCGGTACGCGACGCCGTCGAGCAGGCGGGCGGCGTCGCGGACGTCGCCGAGCGGGACGGGCACGGGACCTGAGGTCACCGCGCCTCTCCCGGTGTGCCCTCGCCCGGTGCGTCGGCGACGCCGGCGTCCTGCGTCTCCACGACCGCCGAGCCGCCGGCGTCGTGCGCCCGGCGACCGGGGCGGCGGCGCACGCCCGCGTCGTCGAGGTCGGACTCGGCGCGCGCGATGACGGGCGGCTGCGGGCTGCCGCGCACGACGACGCGGTCGTCGGTGCCGAGCTCGGGGAACTTGTCGTGGCCGTGCAGGTAGAGCACCACCGTGTTGAGCACCGCGGCGATCGGGACCGCGAACAGCGCGCCGACGATGCCCGCGGCGAAGCTACCGGCCGCGACGACGAGCAGGACGGCGACGGGGTGCAGCGAGACCGCGTGCCCCATGAGGAAGGGCTGGAGGATGTGGCCCTCGATCTGCTGCACGAGCAGCACGATGCCGAGCATGACGAGCGCCTGCACCCAGCCCTGCGCGACGAGCACGACGAGCACCGCGATGGACCCGGTGACGATGGCACCGACGATCGGGATGAACGACCCGACGAAGACGAGGATGCCGAGCGGCAGCGCGAGCGACGGCACGAAGAACGCAGCGCCGACGCCGATGCCGACCGCGTCGACCGCGGCGACGAGGATCTGGGTGCGCGTGTACGCGGCGAGCGTCACGATGCCGCGACGGCCGGCCTGGTGCACGCGGTCGCGGGCACGCAGCGGGAGCAGCCCCACGACCCACGACCAGATCGAGCGGCCGTCGAGCAGGAAGAAGAACGTGCAGAACAGGGCGATGAGGGCCCCGGCGAGCACGTGGCCGATGGTCGTCGCCGCGCCCAGCGCGCCCGACACGATCGAGTCCTGGTTCTCGGAGACCGCGGTCCCCGCCTGGTCGAGCCAGTGCGAGAGCGTGGTGGAGTCGAGGCCGAGGGGGCCGTCGGCGAGCCAGTTCGTGAACTGCTCGAAGCCCTCGACGGCCTGGTCGCGCAGGTCCTGGAAGCCGCTGACGATCTGCTGCCCGGCGATGGCGATGAGCCCCGCGACCACGACGATGAGCGCGATGAGCGCGGCGCCCGACGCGAGGCCGCGCGACATGCGCAGGTGCCGCCGGAAGAACCGCTGGACCGGCGTGAGGAGCACGGTGAGCAGCAGCGCCACCGCGATCGGCACGACGATCACCTTGAGCTGCGTCACGACCCACAGCCCGGCCGCGATCGCCGCGCCGATGAGCAGCAGGCGCCACGACCACGCGGCGGCCGAGCGCACGGCGTCGGGCACGGCCGCTGCGCCGGGACGCGCGGGAGGAAGCGGGTCGGGGGTGCGGTGCTGGTCCGTCTGCGCGCTCACAGCGCAACCCTAGGGGAGCGGCCCCCGCCGCGCGCCCCTGCGCACGGCGAGCCCGCGCGGTGTGCGCAGGATCTCCCCGTCAGGCGAGCGCCTGCCCGAGGTCGGCGAGCAGGTCCTCGACGTCCTCGATGCCGACGGACAGCCGGACGAGGTCGTCGGGGACCTCGAGCGCCGTGCCCGCGACGGAGCCGTGCGTCATGCGGCCGGGGTGCTCGACGAGCGACTCGACCCCGCCCAGCGACTCCGCGAGCGTGAACACCCGGGTGCGCGCGCACACGTCGAGCGCCTTGGCCTCGCTGCCCACGCGGAACGAGACCATGCCGCCGAACCCGGACATCTGGCGCGCCGCGAGCTCGTGGCCCGGGTGCGACGCGAGGCCCGGGTAGATCACCTCGGTCACGGCCGGGTGCGCGTCGAGGAACTCCGCGACCGCGGCCGCGTTCGCCTGGTGGCGGTCCATGCGCACCGCGAGCGTCTTGAGCCCGCGCAGCGTGAGCCACGCGTCGAACGGCCCGGCGACGGCGCCCGACGCGTTCTGGTGGAAGCCCACCGCCCCCGCGACGTCCGTGCCGCCCGCGGACGACGCGAGCCCGCCGGGGAGCTGCGCGGCCGTCGCCACGACGAGCGCTCCCCCGACGACGTCGCTGTGCCCCCCGACGTACTTCGTCGTCGAGTGCACGACGACGTCCGCCCCCAGCGCGAGGGGCTGCTGGAGGTAGGGGGTCGCGAAGGTGTTGTCGACGACGAGCAGCGCCCCGGCGTCGTGCGCGACGCCCGCGAGCGCCGCGACGTCGCTCACGCCGAGCAGCGGGTTCGTCGGGGTCTCGACCCAGACGACGCGCGTCTCGGGGCGCACGGCGGCGCGCACGGCCTCGACGTCCGTGAGGTCGACGGGCGTGTGCTCGACGCCCCACGGGCCGAACACGCGGGCGATGAGGCGGTAGGTGCCGCCGTACGCGTCGTCGGGCACGATCACGTGGTCCCCGGGGCGCACGACGGCGCGCAGCAGCGTGTCCTCGGCCGCGAGGCCGGACGCGAAGGCGAACCCGCGCGCGGCGGGCGACCCGTCCGCCGTCGGGCGCAGGCCGCCGGACTCCGCGGCCGCGAGCGCCTCCTCGAGGGCGGTGCGCGTCGGGTTCGCGGAGCGCGAGTACTCGTAGCCGCCGCGCAGCCCGCCGACGCCGTCCTGCTTGTACGTCGAGACCTGGTGGATCGGCGGCACGACGGCGCCGGTCGTCGCGTCCGGGTCCTGGCCCGCGTGGATCGCACGCGTGGAGAAGCCGGTGGTGGTCCAGTCGGGGTGCTCGCTCGAGGTGGTCACCCGACCAGCCTAGGCGCACCCCCTGCGCCGAGCAGGCGGTCCTGGTCCGTCCCGCTACCCGGACGAGCCAGGACCACCTGCTCGGCGGCGGCCGTGGCGACGGCGGCCATGGCGGGGGCGGTGAGGCGGTGGCGGCCGCGACCGCCGCGGGGCACGGTAGGGAGGCGGGCGGCGACCGTCGTCCGACGACCCGGAAGGAGCCCGCGCATGAGGATCGACCTGGACGGCAGGAGGGCGCTCGTCACCGGCTCGGCGCAGGGGATCGGGCTCGCGATCTCGCGCACGCTCGCGGCGTGCGGCGCGGCGGTCGTCGTCAACGGGCGCTCCGAGGAGACGGCGCAGCGGGCCGCCGCCGACGTGCGCGAGCACGTGCCCGGGGCGGACGTGCTGGGCGTGGCCGCCGACCTCGCGACCGACGAGGGGACGGCGGCCGTGCTCGACGCCGTGCCGCACGTCGACGTGCTGGTGAACAACCTCGGCATCTTCTCGAGCGCGGACCCGCTCGCGATCGACGACGCCACGTGGCGCCGCTACTTCGAGGTGAACGTCCTCGCGGGCGTGCGGCTCACGCGCGCGTACCTGCCGGGGATGACGGAGCGCGGCTGGGGCCGGGTGCAGTTCGTCGGGAGCGACTCGGCGGTCGTGATCCCGGCCGAGATGATCCACTACGGCGTGACGAAGACGGCGCTGCTCGGCGTCTCGCGCGGGTTCGCCAAGGCGGCGGCGGGCACGGGCGTCACGGTGAACAGCGTGCTCGCCGGGCCCACGCACACGGGCGGGGTGGAGGCGTTCGCGCGCGAGCTCGTCGGCGACGACCTGCCGTGGGACGAGGCGCAGCGCGTGTTCATGCGCGAGCACCGCCCGCAGTCGCTGCTCCAGCGCCTCATCGAGCCGGAGGAGATCGCGCACATGGTCGCCTACCTCGCGTCACCGCTCGCGTCGGCGACGACCGGCGCCGCGGTGCGCGTCGACGGCGGGTACATCGACTCGATCGTCCCGTGAGAGGCTCGGGCCGGACGCGCGCCCGGGCCCCGGTCGCGGCACGTCCGCGGAACACCGACCGCCCCCGCCGCGTTCTACCCCGTGCCAGGACGATGCGTCGTGGGCCAGCGCCCCGGTCGTCCGGGCACCCTCAGGAGGTAAGCGATGAACTCGATCTTCGACGCGATCTTCGGCTCGTCCGGCAAGACGACGATGATCGCCCCCGAGGACGCGCTGCCCGGGCGCCAGTCGCCCGTGCTGCAGGCGCCGCGTCCCCACACCGTGCTCGGCACCTCGATCACCGGCCCGTGGCCCGAGGGCACGCGCGTGCTCTACCTGGCGATGGGCTGCTTCTGGGGCGCCGAGGAGATCTTCTGGCAGGTCCCCGGGGTGGTGAGCACCGCCGTCGGCTACATGGGCGGCACGACGCCGAACCCCACCTACGAGGAGGCGTGCACCGCGCGGACCGGCCACACCGAGACGGCGCTCGTCGCGTACGACCCGACGAAGGTCTCCGAGGAGGAGCTGCTCAAGATCTTCTGGGAGCGCCACGACCCGACGCAGGGCTACCGCCAGGGCAACGACGTCGGCACCCAGTACCGGTCCGCCGTGTACTGGACGACGCCCGAGCAGGAGCGGGCCGTCCGCGAGACGGCGGCGCGCTACTCCGCGGTGCTCGAGGCCAAGGGGTACGACCCGGTGACGACGGAGATGCGCCCCGCGGCCGAGGCCGGGCCGTTCTACTACGCCGAGGACTACCACCAGCAGTACCTCGACAAGAACCCGAACGGCTACCGCTGCCACGCGACCACGGGGGTCCCGTTCCCGAGCGCCGCGTAGCACCCGCCGAGAGGTGAGAAGTGGCCCCGGGTCCCGCCGGACCAGGGGCCACTTCTCGCATCTCGCCCGCGCGACGTCCCGCTGCCGCGTCCCGCCGAGGTGCGGGGCCGCCGGGGTCGCCCGCACGATGGGCCCATGACGATCCCCACCCTCGCGGCGCAGGACGGCACGACGATCCCCGCGATCGGCCTCGGCACCTACCGTCTCCAGGGCGAGGAGGGCGCGGACGCCGTCGCGCGCGCGATCGACGCGGGGTACCGGCTCGTCGACTCCGCGTTCAGCTACGAGAACGAGGGCGCCGTGGGCGCGGCGGTGCGCCGCTCGGGCGTCGCGCGCGAGGACGTGCTCGTGACGTCGAAGCTCCCCGGGCGCCACCACGCGCACGACGACGCCGTCCGGACGGTCGAGGAGTCGGTGCTGCGCACGGGCCTGGACTACCTCGACCTGTACCTCGTGCACTGGCCCAACCCGCGCGTGGGCCGGTACGTCGAGGCGTACGAGGCGCTCGTGGAGTGCCGCGACCGGGGCCTGGTCCGGCACGTCGGCGTCTCGAACTTCCTGCCCGAGCACCTGGACGCGGTGATCGCGGCGACGGGCGTGACGCCCGTCGTGAACCAGGTCGAGCTGCACCCGTACTTCCCGCAGCCGCTCCAGCGTGCGGCGGACGCGGAGCGCGGCGTCGTCACGGAGGCGTGGAGCCCGATCGGACGCGCGAACGACCTGCTCCGGGACCCGGTCGTCACGCAGGTCGCGGCCGCGCACGGCGTCTCCCCGGTGCAGGCGATCCTGCGCTGGCACGTGCAGCTCGGTGTCGTGCCGCTGCCGAAGGCGTCGTCGCCGGAGCGTCAGCGCGAGAACCTCGACGTGTTCTCGTTCGAGCTGACCACGCACGAGATGAACGCCCTGACCGGGCTCGCCCGGGCGGACGGGCGCACGAACGGCCAGGACCCGGCGGTGTACGAGGAGCTGTAGCGCCGGGGCTCGCACGGCCCGGTCGCGGCCCGGTCCCGGCGCGGCGGCGCGCGCCCCGGACTGCCGGTCGTGGCACCGTGTGCGCGTGACCTCCCCCGCGCTCAGCCCGCTGCCCGACGCCGCCCGCCCGCCCTGGGCGGTCGGGTCGCCCCTGCGGCTGCTCGCCGCGGTCCTCGTGTCCGGCTCCGCGGTGCTGCTCTTCGCGGTCCACGCGCGCCCGCTCGGGTACGTCCCGCTCGTCCTCGGGGTCGCGCTCGGGCTGCTCGTGGACCGGCGCCTCGGCCGCGACCTCGCGCTGGTCGGCGTCGGGATGGGGATCATCTCGACCATCTCGCTGAAGGCCGACCTGTCCGACGCCGGCATGGTGCGCTTCGCCGTCGTGCTCTCCCTCGCGGTGCTCGTCCCGTGGGCGCTGTCCCGCTTCGTCTTCCGCGAGGACGCCGTCACGTTCCCCGTCGCGACGGGGCGCCGCTGGACGCGGGGGCAGGTCGTGTACCTGGTCGTGGTCGTCGTGGCGGGCTACCTGATCCTGCCGTTCTACTTCATCGGGTCGGGCGCGTACCTCAACTGGCCGCCGATCACGGGCGGCGCGGAGATCGCGCGACTGTTCGTCGGCGTCAACGCGGTGGGCATCTGGGACGAGCTGTTCTTCGTGTGCGTGGTCTTCGCGCTGTACCGCGAGCACTTCGGGGTGTGGACGGCGAACCTGCTGCAGGCGACGGTCTTCGTGTCGTTCCTCTGGGAGCTCGGCTACCGCGAGTGGGGCCCGCTGCTCACCGTGCCGTTCGCGCTCGTCCAGGGCTGGATCTTCTCCTGGAGCAAGTCGCTCACGTACGTCGTGGCCGTCCACCTGCTGTTCGACGTCGTGGTGTTCGCCGTGCTGGTGCACGCCCACCACCCGGAGCTGTTCGACGTCTTCGTCACCGCGCCGCGCTGACGACCCCGCCCGCGGGTGGGGTCAGGACGGTCGGGCGAGCAGCACGCGGCGCACCCCGTCGACGCGGCACGCCGCCACGACGGCCGTCGTGGCGGGACCGGCGAGCACCGTCACCGCCGCCACGACCACGGCGACGCCCACGGCCGCGCCGGCCACGACGTCGTGCGGGAAGTGCACGCCCTGGGCGACGCGGGCCGCCGCGACCGCCACGGCCAGCAGGGCCGGCACGACGACCCACACCGCGAGGTCGCGCGTACGGGAGCGGGTCGCGTGCCGCGCCGGCACGGCGCCGGGGACCCGCACGGCCGGCGCGCCGGCGAGGACGACGGCGGTCGCGAGGGCGAACGCGATCGCGGTGTGGTTGCTCGGGAACGACCAGTCGCCCGCCGCGGGGCAGTGCGCGACCTCGACCAGCTCCCAGCAACCGCGCGGCTGGCGGACGAGCGACTTCACGGCCTCGCTCGCGGCGTAGGCGGCGACGGCGCCCACGCCGGCGACGAGCGTCGTCGCGACTGCGGGCGGGCCGCCCCGGCGCGAGCGCCAGGCCACGAGCGCGCACCAGGCCACGAGCACGAGCACGCCGCCCTCGGCGACGAGCTCCGTCCCGGGGAGGTCGGCCGTGCGCGCCGTGACGGCGAGGTAGAGGGACTCGCTCGGCCCGCGCAGCATCCGGGCGACGAGGACGACGAGCGCCGCCCCGACGAGCCACGACAGCGCCACGAGCGCCTGCCCCGCCAGCCCGGACGACGGCTCGGGGGCCGTGGGTCCGGCCGGCGCGCCGTCGCTCTCGTCACGCGTCGGGGCGGCGTCGGGCAGGGTCGTGGTGCGGGACGAATCGGGCGAAGTCATCGGACGAGGGTATGCCGGGTGAACCACGGGTGAACATCCGCCCCGCGGCGGACGTCCGCCGCGGGGCGTCCCCCCGGGGCGGTACCTCGCGGGACCGCCGGTGCGACCCGCGACCGGCGACCGCGGGGGCGGCCCTACCGGGCGCCCGAGCCGTCCTCGGCGGGGACGTCGTCCGCAGGGACGTAGAACGCCGTCGTGGCGGCGACGCGGGCGGCGACGTCGTCCGCGTCGAGCCCGTCGGCCGCGGCGAGCGCCGCTCCCCACGCCTCGCTGCTCGCGACGTTGAACGCGCGCAGCTCGGGGCTCGCGAGGACGGCCTCGGGGTCGAGCGTCGCCCCGCCGTCGAGGTGCAGCCCGAGGCCCAGCAGCGCGCCGTCCCACCCGACGCCGACGGCGCCCGGGCCGAACTGGTCCCACATCTCCGGCGGCACGACGGCAGTGTGCTCGAGCGTGAGCGTGGTGCCGCCGTCCGGCGCAGGCGCGAGCCGGACCTCGACGACGGACGAGTCCTCCGGCGTCGGCGGGCCCATGACCCACGTGAGCCGCAGGAGCCGCGGGGCCTCGCACGCGCGGATCTCGCCGCCGGCGTTGCCCTCGACCTGGTAGGTGCCGCCCACCCGGAGGTCGCCCGTCACGGGCAGGAACCAGCGCGGGATGCGCTCGGGGTCGGTGACGGCGTCCCACACGTCCTCGACGTCGGCCGGGTAGGTGCGCTCGAGGGTGACGACCCGTGCCGCACCGGCGGGCAGGTCTCCCGTCCCGACGGTGCGCCGCGCGGCCTCGAGCTCGGCGATGAAGTCCTTCATGCTGTCCTCCTGGTGGTGTCGGTGGGGCGCTCGTCGTCCTCGTCGGCGCCGGCTGCCGTCGCCCGACGGCGCTCGCGGGCACCCCGGGCGAGCTCGGTCCCGAGCGCGTCCAGCCGCTGCTCCCAGAACCGGCGCAGGCCCGCGGTCCAGTCCTCGACCTCGTCGAGGGCGGCCGGGTCGAGCGCGTAGAGGCGCCGGGTCCCGTCCGGACGCACCGACGCGAACCCGCTGGTCCGCAGCACGCGCAGGTGCTGCGACACCGCGGGCTGGCTGATGCCGAACTCCTCCCCCACGCGCGCCGCGATCTCGCCGGCGGGCTGCTCGCCGTGCGCGAGGTGCTCGAGGATCCGGCGACGCACCGGGTCGCCGAGGACGTCGAACGCTTCCATGACCCCCATCATTCAGACTGTGCTTATATAAGTCAAGGCCTATGTTGCGAGCGCGCGTGCCATGACCCGCTGCGGCCCGGCGCTGCCCCCGAGGTACGCGCCGCGGTCGTGCATCCCCGCACGGGCGTACGCGCGCCGCCCCGCCGCGTTGCGGTCGTTGACCGTGAGGACGAGCGCCCCGTACGGCGCCGTCCGCCCACGCAGCGCCGCGAGCGCCGCGACCGCGCCGGGAAGGTCCCGCACGACGCGCGACCCGACGCCGCCGCCCTGCGCCGCGACGTCGACGAGGAAGCCGCGGAACAGCACGACGTCGTCCGGGGCGACGCCGTCGAGCAGCGCCGCGACCTCGGCCGGGGCACCGCCCGGGTGCAGCACGCCGAGCGCGACGGGGTCGCCGCCCGGCGGGCGGGCGACCAGCAGGTGCCGACCCGGGTCGGCGTGGGCCGCGGCGACGACGTCGGCCGCGGGCGGCACGAACTCCTCCTGCCCGGGTCCCAGCCGGAGCCGGAGCGCGGCGGCGAGCAGCCGGCCCCGCTCGTCCGGGGGCACCGCGTCGAGCAGCACGAGCTCGACCGGGCCACCCGGAGCCTGCGGCGCGGGCGGCGGAGCCGTCACCGCCGCTTCCCGCCCCGACCACGGGCGCCCCGGCCCTTCGGCGTTCCGCGGCCCTGCGCGCCGCCCCCGCCGCGCCCGCCACCCCCTCCCGCACGACCGGTGCCCGCTCCGCCGCGACCCGTGCCCGCTCCCCCGCGGCCCGCGCCACCGCGCGCGTCGCGGTCGCGGCGCTCGCGGGCGGGCGCGGCGTCCTCCGCGGGCGCCGTCGCGCGACGCCCGCGCGAGCTGTTGGCCGTGCGGCCCCGGACGATCCCGACCATCTCCTCGACGAGGTCGTCGTCGCGGTCCGCGACCCACGCGAGCGCGACGGGGGCCGACGGCGCCCCCTCCAGGCGGCGGTAGGTGACGTCCTTGCGGTGGTGCAGGCGCGCGAGCGACTGCGGCACGACCGCCACCCCGACGTTCGCGGCGACCAGCACGACCGCGTCGCCGGTCATCGCGGGCCGCTCGTCGGCCGGCCGCCCCGGTGGCTGCGGCGCGTCGTCCGCGGCCCCGGCCTCGCCCGCCCACGGCACGACGTCGTCGAGCGGCCGCAGCAGCACGTCGTCGGCGAGGTCGTCGAGCGCGACCGGTTCCTCGGGCTCCAGGGCGGCGAGCAGGTGGTCGCGCGACACGAGCACGACCGGCGCCTCCTCGTAGAGGCGGATCGCGCTCAGCACGTCGCGGTCGACGGGCAGGCGCAGGATCGCGGCGTCGGCCTCGTCGTCGCGCAGCGCCCGCTCCGCGTCGCCGGGCTCGACGGCGACGAGCTCGAGCGGCACGTCGGGGAGGCGCTCGCGCCACGTGCGCACCCACTTGGCCGGGGTCGCGCCGGGGACGTACGCGAGCCGGAACCGGCGGCCGGCCCCGTCGTCCCCGCCGCCGTCGGTCGTTGCCTCGGGAGCCGTGCCCGCGTCGTCGTCCACCCGGACAGCCTAGGCGCGCGGTCCCGCGCGCTCCCGCCCGAGGTGCACCGGGCCCGGCTCCGGTCCGTCGCGGGCCCGCCGGACGCCCGCCGCGTGCCCCGCCGCGGACCGCCGGCACCCGACCGGCCGACTACCCTGGAGCCCATGACCCCCAAGCAGTCCGCGCAGACCATGAAGCCCGCCACCGCGGCGAAGAAGCTCGGGGTGTACCTGCCCGCCACGCCGCAGGAGTTCCAGGAGGGCACCATCACCCGGGCCCAGCTCGAGGAGATGGAGAAGAACCCGCCCCAGTGGCTCGCGGACCTGCGCCGCAACGGCCCGCACCCGCGGCCCGTCGTCGCGGGCCGGCTCGGCGTCTCGATCTCCGGCCTCACGCGCGGCGGCCTCACCGAGCCGCTGACCACCGACGAGATCGACGCGCTGCGCCAGGACCCGCCGGAGTGGCTGACGGCCGAGCGCGAGGTGCAGAAGAAGGTCCGCGCCGAGGAGGAGCGGCTCGCCGCCGCGCGCGCGAAGAAGGGCTGAGCCGCGTCCTGCGGGACCGCGTCTGCCGGGCGGCCCGACCGGCCTCAGTCCGGGCGCGGTGCCTCCGTCGCGGCGTCCGTCGCAGCGTCCGTCGCGGCGTCCGTCGTGGTGGCCGCGCGGTCGGTGTGGCCGAGCGACAGGTCGGGCGCGACGGCGTCGCGCACCCGCCGCTTGAGGTCCGGGATCTCGGGGAACCCGCCGTCGACGCGGCGGTCCCACAGCAGCACCGGCCCGTCCCCGGCGTCGAGCGTGACGCGGAAGACGCCGTCCGTGCCGGGCACGAGGGCCACCTCGCCCAGGCGCGTGCGGAACGTCTGCAGGAGCTCCTGCGCGACCCACGCCGCGCGCAGCAGCCAGCGGCACTGCGTGCAGTACTCGACCGCCACGCGCGCGGTCCCGCGCGCCTCGGCGGGCGCGGTCGGAGCCTCTGCCCGCGCGGAGGACTCCGCAGGCGCCTCGGCGGGCGCGGGGGCGTGCGGGCCGGGCTGACCTCCGTCGTCCGTCATGGCGCCCAGGGTACGGGCGACGGCCGGGCGCGCGGGTGGCCGTCCACCGCCGTCGGACCGGCTCAGACGCCCCGCTCTGCCGGGAGGCGGCCGCTCGTCACGGCGGCCTCGAGCGCGGCGTAGTCGCCCTCGACGACGTCCGCGTACGCGCGCGACCACCGCGCGAGGGACTCGTCGAACACGTCGGAGCGGCCGAGGTAGCCGTGCGCCACGCGCGCGCCCGGCGACTGGCTGTGCGCGCGGGCGAGCACGCGCCCGCACAGCTCCCCGTACCGCACGAACTGCGAGGCCGAGAGCCGGCCGAGCTCGACCGACCCCTTCATGTCGCGGAACTGGCGCCAGTAGAAGTCGACGCGCGGGCGGCCCGTGCGGTCGGGCGCCTCGACGGTCGTCCACCCCAGGAACGGGTCGGACTGCGCCTGCAGGATGCGCTGGGCGGCGACCACCCGGCGGCCCTGGGCGGGCACGGCGCCGGCGGGCACGAGCCCGGACGGCAGCGCGTCGACCATCCCGCCGTACGTCGCGAGGACCGACGACGTCGCCTCCTTCACCTGCAGCACGAGCGGCTCCCCCGCGGGCCCCTCGAGGAGCACGATGTAGCAGCGTGTCCCGACGCTCCCGACGCCCACGACGCGCAGCACGAAGTCCACGACCGTGAACTGGCTCAGCAGGAGCCGGGCGTCGGCGCGCAGGGGCTCGCGGTACGCCTCGAACAGCGTCGTGAGCTCGTCGACGCTCGCCGTGCCCACGTGCTGGGTGACGGGCGGCTGGTCGACGATCCGCGTGCGGCCGTCGGCGGTCCGGCTCGTGATCTTCCGCACCACCTGCTCCGACGTGCGCCGCCGCGCCTTGCGCACGGTCCGCTCGAGCTCCTCGCGCCCGCCGTCGAGCAGCAGGGGCTCGATGACCGCGGTGTCGACGAGGAACGCGTAGCGCTCGAGGGCGTCACGCGCGAACGCCTCGGCGAGCGTCTCGCGGTACCCGCGCACCGCGCTGCGCGCGGCGTCCGCGCAGTCGTGCTCGGCCAGGCCCTTGTCCCGCCCGCCCACGTACATGCTCGCCGCGAGGCGCTTGACGTCCCACTCCCACGGGGCGTCCGACGCCTCGTCGAAGTCGTTGAGGTCGAACAGGACCCGCCGCTCGGGCGACGCGAAGAGCCCGAAGTTGGAGACGTGCGCGTCCCCGCACGCGACGACCTGGACGCCGGTCCGGGGGCCGTCGCGCAGGTCGTGGGCCATGGTCGCGGCGGTGCCGCGGTAGAACGCGAAGGGCGACTCGAGCATCCGGCCGATCCGCAGCGGGACGAGGTCCTGGAGCCGGTCGCGGTTCTGCTCCTCGACGATCGCCACCGGGTCGCGCTCCGGCAGCAGCAGCGCGCCCTGCGTGCGACGCGGCACCCGGTCGCGCAGCGCGCGCCCGACGGCACGGGACTCGACCAGGGTGCGTGGGACGTCCACGGGTGCCTCCTCGCTCTCCGCAGTCGCACAGTAGCGCTCCGCCGGGCGCGCGGCGCGGCGACCACCGGGCGTCGGGGAGACTGGGGCGGTGACGACCTCGCCCGACCTCGCCGCCCTCCTGGAGCGCCTGCGCACCCACGACGTCGGTCCGGACCGGGAGGACGCACCGGTCGCCGTCGACCCTGCCGACCGACTGCTGCTCGACGAGGCGGCGCCCCTGCTCGCCGGCGTCGCGCCGGGGGCCGTGGCCGTCGTCGACGACCGGTACGGCGCCCTCACCCTGGGTGCTGCGCTGCTCACAGGGGCAGGACCCGCCGGGGGGCGGGTGCGCGTCCACCAGGACGCGTGCACCGGGGAGGCGGCGCTCGACGCGAACGCGCGCGCGGCGGGGATGACGACGGCGTACGACCGCCACGGCCTCGACGCGGGCCTCCTGGCCGGGGCGCGGGTCGTGCTGCTGCGGCTCCCCCGCGGCCTCGCCGCGCTGCGCGACGTCGCGGAGCACGCCGCGCGCGAGGCCGGGCCGGACGTCGTGCTCCTCGGGAGCGCACGCGTCAAGCACATGACGCGCGCGATGAACGACGTCCTCGCCGAGTCGTTCGGCGAGGTGCGCGCGAGCCTCGCCCGGGGCAGGTCCCGCGTGCTCGTCGCGTCGGCACCCCGGCCGGCGCGCCCGCTGACCTACCCGGTCGTCACCGACCTGGCCGACGTCGGCCTCCGGGTCGCGGCGTTCGGCGCCGCCTTCGCGGGTGCGGGCCTCGACCTCGGCACGCGGTTCCTGCTGGACCGGCTCGGCGCCGACGACGGACCGACCCCCGGCGGCCAGGGTGCGGCGCCGCGCGACGTCGTCGACCTCGGGTGCGGGACGGGCCTGCTCGCCGCGTGGGCGGCCCGGCGCTGGCCCGACGCGCGGGTGGTCGCCGCCGACCGCTCGGACGCCGCCGTCCGCTCGACGGCGCTCACGGCGCGCGAGAACGGCGTCGCCGACCGTGTGCGGACGGTGCGCGACGACGCGGGCGCGACCCTCGCGGACGCGAGCGCCGACGTCGTGCTGCTCAACCCGCCGTTCCACGACGGCGCGGCGGTGCGCACCGACGCGGCGCACCGCATGTTCGCGACCGCGGGGCGCGTGCTGCGTCCGGGCGGCGAGCTGTGGTGCGTCTGGAACTCGCACCTGCGGTACCGCCCCGCGCTCGAGCGCGCGGTCGGGCCCACGACGCAGGTCGCGCGCGACCCGCGCTTCACGGTGACGCGGTCCGTGCGGCGCTGAGCGGCGGGCGCCCGTCGTGGGTGATCACCGCGACGACGGGCACCCCGCGCTCAGGAGGTCACTGGACGTCGACGACGTCCACGACGAAGACGAGCGTGTCCGTGCCGCCGATGCCGGCCTGCGGCACGCCGCGCTGGCCGTAGCCGTGCTCCGGCGGGATCGAGAGCAGCACCCGGGAGCCGACGTTCTGGCCCACGAGGCCCTTGTCCCAGCCGCCGATGACGGCGCCGACGCCGATGGGGAAGGCGATGGTGTCGTCGCGGTCGTAGGAGTTGTCGAAGACGTGCCCGCCCCAGGTCTGGCCGAGGTAGTGCACGACGATGTTGCGCCCCGACGTGACGGCCGGGCCGTCGCCCTCGGTGAGCACGACCACCTGCAGACCGCTGGGCGCGTCCGTCTCGGGGAAGGTGAGCGTCGGCTTCTCGCCGAAGGATCCCGAGGCGGTGGGGAGGGTGGGCTGGTCGGTCACGAGGTTGCCTCTCGTCGGGTGCAGGAAGGCCCGCGCGGGCGCGGGTCTCCCTACCCTACGCGGGTCGCCCGGCCCCGGCCGGGCGCGATCGCCGGAACTCTTGCCCTCGTTGGCTAATGGCATTAGCCTTGCAGCTATGACCATGAGCCAGCAACCGAGCGTGCGCCACCTCGCCCGCGCCGAGGGACGCCTCGCCTACACCGACCAGGGCTCCGGCCCGCTCGTCCTCGCCGCGCCCGGCATGGGCGACCTCCGCGCCACCTACGACGACGTCGTCCCCGACCTCCTCGCCGGGGGCCACCGCGTGGTCGTCATGGACCTGCGCGGCCACGGCGACAGCGACACGACCTTCGCGACGCACGGCGACGAGGCGACCGCGTCCGACTACGTCGCGCTCGTCGAGCACCTGGGCGCCGGCCCGGCCGTCCTGCTGGGCAGCTCCATGGCGGCGTCGGCCGCCGTGGTCGCCGCGGCCCTGCGTCCCGACCTCGTGCGCGGGCTCGTCCTGCTCGACGGGTTCCTGCGCGAGCCGTCGTCCCCCGCGAGGCTCCGCGCGATGCGCGTCCTCTACCGCGTCGCGCTCGCCCGACCGTGGGGCGCGGCGTTCTGGGCCTCGTTCTACGGCTCGCTGAACAAGGGCCGCACCCCCGCGCGCCTCGCCGCGCACCAGGCCGCGATCCGCGCCAACCTCTCCGAGCCGGGGCGCCTGCGCTCCTTCCGGGACCTCACCCTCCAGCTCGACCACCGCGTCGTCGAGCCGCGCGTCGCCCAGGTCGAGGCGCCCGTGCTCGCGGTCTACGGCGCGCTCGACCCCGACTACGCCGACCCGGCCGCCGAGGCCGCGTGGGCCGAGCAGGCGCTCGGCGCGACCACGCTCCTGCTGCCCGACGTCGGCCACTACCCCCAGCTCCAGGCGCCCGAGGAGGTCGTGGCCGCGACCCTCGACTTCCTCTCCGGGCTGCCCGACGCCGACGCGCGCCCGGATGCCGAGCGGTCGGAGGACGCTCGTGGCTAGGGCCGGGCTGTCCCACGACGCCGTCGTCCGGATCGCGCTCGACCTCGTCGACGCCGGCGGCTCGACGGGCTTCGCCGACCTCACGCTCGCCAAGGTCGCCGCTCAGGCAGGCGTCGCGACGCCGAGCCTGTACAAGCACGTCGGCTCGCTCGCCGCGCTGCGCCGCGAGGTCGCCGTCGTCGCCGTCGGGGACTACACGCGCGCCCTCACCGACGCGACGGTCGGCCTCGCCGGGCCCGACGCCGTCGCCGCCCTCGCGCACGCGACCCGGCGGTACGCCCGGGCGCACCCCGGCCGGTACGCGGCCGTGCAGGTCGCCCCCGACCCGGACGACCCCGCGGACGCCGCGCTGTCGGCGGCCGCGGGGCGCAGCGTCCAGGTCGTCGCCGCCGTGCTGCGCGGGTTCGACCTCCCCGAGGACCGCACGGTCGACGCCGTCCGGTCCGTGCGCGCGAGCCTGCACGGCTTCGTCGCGCTCGAGCTCGGCGGCGGCTTCCGCCTGCCCGACGACCTCGACCGCAGCTTCGACCTGCACGTCCGCGCGCTCCTCGCGGGCCTGGCATCCCTCGCGCGCCCGCAGGCCGGAGCCTGAGGCGCGCGCCGGGCCCGGCGGGGATCAGCGCGCGGCGACGAACCCCAGGAGGTCGTGCCGCGTGAGGACCCCGACCGGGTCGCCGTCCTCGACGACGAGCAGCGCGTCGGCGTCGTGCAGCGCCGTGCGCACGGCCTCGACGCCCTCGCCCGCGCCGATGAGCGGGAAGCGGGGCTCCATGTGCTGGTCCACGCGGTCGGCGAGCGACGCGCGGCCGGAGAAGACGGCGTCGAGCAGCGCGCGCTCGCTCACCGACCCGGCCACCTCCCCGCTCTTCACGGGCGGCTCGGCGCCGACGACGGGCATCTGCGACACCCCGTACTCGCGCAGGATCTCGATGGCGTCGCGGACCGTCTCGCTCGGGTGCGTGTGCACGAGGTCGGGCAGGCGGCCGTCCTTCGCGCGCAGCACGTCGCCCGCGGTCACGCCCTCCTCGTCGGGCAGGAACCCGTAGGACCGCATCCACGCGTCGTTGAAGATCTTGGAGAGGTAGCCGCGCCCGCTGTCCGGCAGCAGGACGACGATGACGGCCCGCGCCGCCGCCTCCGGGTCCTCCTCCTCGAGCCGGCGCGCGAGCCGCAGCGTCGCCTCGACGGCCATGCCGCACGACCCGCCGACGAGCAGGCCCTCCTCGCGCGCGAGGCGCCGGGTCATCGCGAACGAGTCCGCGTCGCTGACCGGGATGACCTCGTCGGGGACCGCCGGGTCGTAGGCGGCCGGCCAGAAGTCCTCGCCCACGCCCTCGACGAGGTACGGGCGCCCGTCGCCGCCCGAGTAGACCGAGCCCGCCGGGTCCGCGCCGACGACGCGCACACGCCCGCCGTCGGAGGCCGCGCGGTCCGCGGAGACCTCCTTGAGGTAGCGGCCCGTGCCGGTGATGGTGCCGCCCGTGCCGACCCCGGCGACGAAGTGCGTCACGCGACCGTCGGTGTCGGCCCAGACCTCGGGGCCGGTGGACTCGTAGTGCGACGCCGGGCCGTTCGGGTTCGCGTACTGGTTCGGCTTCCAGGCGCCCGGGATCTCGCGGACCAGCCGGTCGGAGACCGAGTAGTAGGAGTCCGGGTGGTCGGGGGCCACGGCGGTCGGCGTGACGACGACGCGCGCGCCGTACGCGCGCAGCACGTCGCGCTTGTCCTGGCTCACCTTGTCCGGGCAGACGAAGACGCAGTCGTACCCCTTGCGCTGCGCGACGAGCGCGAGCCCGACGCCCGTGTTGCCCGACGTCGGCTCCACGATCGTGCCGCCGGGCCGGAGCTCGCCCGAGGCCTCCGCGGCCTCGACCATCTTCAGCGCGATGCGGTCCTTGACGGAGCCGCCGGGGTTCACGTACTCGACCTTGGCGAGGATCGTCGCGCTGAGGCCTGCGGTGACACGGGACAGCCGGACGAGCGGGGTACCGCCGACGAGCTCGGACACGTGCTCTGCGTATCTCATGCCCCGATCATCCCCGATCCGGGCCGCGCGCGTGCTCGACCGGGCACCGTCCCGACCGACGCCCGGCACGAGGGTCGCTCGCGACGGGAATTCCCGTACGGTGTAGAGCGTTGAGGACGCCGACATCCCCGACCGAGAGGTGACCCGTGCCCGAGCCCACGACCGCCGCCACCCGTCCCGCGTCCCCCGCAGCGGCCTCCGCGCCGCCCGCGCTCCCCCCGCTGCCCGACGTCGTCGCCCAGGCCGAGCGCCTCGTCGCGCTCGGCGTCCACGACATCGCCGGTCTCACCGCGGACGCGTTCCGCGCCGCCGCGGCCGACCTCGCGGCGACCGCCCCCGCGGGCGCGCTGCTCGTCGTCGACCCGACGCTCGCGCCGCCGTCGGCGCTGGCTCCCCTGCTGCGGCTCCCGGCGAAGGACGGCGAGAAGGAGGGTTTCGTCGTCGTCGACATGACGGACGTGGACCGCTTCACGCCGATCGAGGGGATCGTCGTCCCGCCGGGGCCGCTCTCGCTCGTCACGGACGTCGACCGCGGCGACGACCTGGCGAGCTGGTCCCCGGACGAGGCGCTGCCGGAGCTCACGGCGCGCGGCCGGACGCCGCTCCTGCTGCACGAGGGGATCCACTGGGCGCTCCAGGCGCCGGACGTCCTCGCGCGCAACCACTGCTACATGACGGTCGGCTCACGGCTGCGCAAGCCCGACGGCCGCCTCGACACCCGCACCCCCGCGCTGTGGATCTCGAACGGCACCGGACGCGACGGGCGCGAGCGCCGCGGAGCCCCGAAGGTCGGCTGGTGCTGGGCCGGGAACCGCCACACGTGGCTCGGCTTCGCCTCGGCCACCGGCCGCCTCCCCGCCTGACCCCCGCTGAGTGCGGGAGAGAGTCGCGGCGGAGACGCCCGACCGCGGCTCTTTCCCGCACTCACGGGGTGGGGCCGTCAGCCGACGAGACCCAGGATCGCGACGAGGACCACGACGACGCCGAGCACGACGACGAGCAGCGGGCGGTCGGAGGCCTCGGGCGCCACGAGCCGGCCGAGACCCGCGCCGACCGCGGCGGTGACCCCGACGACGGCGGCCGCACCCGCGACGAGCGCACCGCCACCGCCAGCGCCGGCGTCGGCGAGCTGCCGGGCGATCCCGCCCGCGAGCAACGACCCCCAGAGCGCTCCGGCCACGAGTCCGAGCGCCGCGAACACGAGCGCGGCCCGGCGCTCCGTGGCGTCGCGCGTGATCCGGGTGCCGAGCCAGGCGACGGCGGCGCCCGCCGTCGGGACGCTGAGCAGGATGAGGAGCGCCGCGAACGACAGCCACGCAGGCGGCGCGCCCGAGACGACCATGTACAGGACCTGGACGCCGAGCATCGCGGCCGCCGCGACGACGAGCCCGGCCAGAAACACCGGCACCCGCGGCGGGAGGTCCGCCGCGGGTGCCGGTTCACGGGTGCTGCGCGCCACCGTCAGTCGCTGCTCTGCAGGATCGCGAAGAGGCGCAGGAACTCGAGGTAGAGCCAGATCAGCGTGACCATGAGGCCGAACGCGGCCGACCACGCGAACTTGGCGGGGACGCCGGCCTCGACGCCACGCTTGATCGAGTCGAAGTCGACGATGAGCGACGCGGCGGCCAGGCCGACCGCGATGAGCCCGACGACGATGCCGATCGTGCCGCCGCGCATGCCCCAGCCGTCGAGGACGCCGAAGAGCACGAGAACCACGTTGACGAGCGAGAAGGCGAGGTACCCGACCATCGCGATGAGCAGCCAGCGCGTGAACTTCGGGGTGACACGCACCTTGCCGGAGCGGAACAGGAACAGCGCGGCCGCGAACGTCGCGACGGTCGCGAGGACCGCCTGGAAGACGATGTCCGTGAGGTTCCCGCCGTTGCCGACGGTCATGGTGCCGAACGCGAGGCTGATGCCACCGAGGAACAGGCCCTGGGCCACGGTGTACGCGATGATCAGGGCCGGGCTCGGGTTCCGCTTGAACGCGTTGACCAGGCCGAGCACCAGGCCGGCGATCGCACCCAGCAGGTAGAGGAACGGCATCTGCGGCGTGAGGTACCACGACGCCGCCCCGACGACGACGAGCAGCGCGAGCAGGCCGCCCGTCTTCATGATCACGTCGTCGTACGTGAGGCGCTTGGTGTCCGCCGTGGTCGCCGACGGCGCGCTGTACATCGCGTCGAGCTGCGCCGCGTCCGCGGTCTGGGCGCCGTACGCACCCCACTGCGCGCCCTGCGGGGGCGTGCCGTACGCGGGGCCCTGGCCCTGTGCGGGCGGGCTCCCGTAGGCGGGTGCGGCCTGCGTGGCCGCCCCACCGCGCCGGTTCTTCGGCTCGCCGAAGACCGCGCTGTTGTTGAAGACGGGGTTGCTCATGAGCTCCTCCTGGTCGCGGCGTCCACTACCTCTCAGCGGGCCTCGTCATCGGCGTCTCGCCTCGAGTCGGGTGTCGCTGGCCTGTGTTCATCCTAGGGAACGTGCGAGTCCCGGCCACTGTTCCCGCGGGTTTTCCCGCGCCTCGCGGGCGAAGTCCCGACCAGCGGACCACGCGCCGGGACGTCGCGTACGCCGCGCGGCGTACACACTCCGGGTCACGACGGCGGCAAGATACGTCGCAAGGTGGCTGCCCGGCGCCGAGCCCGTCCGTAGGCTCGAGACGTACCTCGCGGTGAGGGGCCCGGCCGGACCGGAGCGACCTTCCCGCGGTGCACCAGGACCATCCCGGACGAACGACCCTCGGAGGGGCGAAGTCATGATCGAAGCACGCGGCCTGACCAAGAGGTACGGGCCCAAGACCGCGGTGGACGGCGTCTCGTTCACCGTGCGTCCCGGGACCGTGACCGGCTTCCTGGGCCCCAACGGCGCGGGCAAGTCCACGACCATGCGCATGATCATGGGCCTGGACCGCCCCACCGCCGGGACCGTCACCGTCAACGGGCGCCCCTACGCCCAGCACCGCTCACCGCTGACCGAGGTCGGCGCGCTGCTGGACGCCAAGGCCGTGCACACCGGCCGCTCGGCCTACAACCACCTGCTCGCGATGGCCGCCACGCACGGCATCCCGACCAAGCGCGTGGACGAGGTCATCGAGATGACCGGCCTGCAGCCGGTCGCGAAGAAGCGCGTGGGCGGCTTCTCCCTCGGCATGGGCCAGCGCCTGGGCATCGCGTCCGCGCTGCTGGGCGACCCCAAGACCCTCATCCTGGACGAGCCGGTCAACGGCCTGGACCCCGAGGGCGTGCTGTGGGTGCGCAACCTCGCGCGCTACCTCGCCTCCGAGGGCCGCACCGTCTTCCTGTCGAGCCACCTCATGAGCGAGGTCGCCCTCACCGCCGACCACATCATCGTCATCGGCAAGGGCCGCATCATCGCGGACGCCCCGGTGAGCGACATCGTCAACGGCTCGCAGCAGCGCACGGTGCGGGTCCGCACCCCGCACGCCACGCAGCTCGCCGAGCTCCTCACGAGCGACGGCGCGACCGTCACGAGCGACGAGCCGAGCCTGCTCGTCGTCACGGGCGCGGACGCCCCCGGGATCGGCGAGCTCGCCGCGGCCAAGGGGTTCGTGCTGCACGAGCTCACGCCGGTCACGTCCACGCTCGAGGACGCCTACATGGCCCTCACGGCGGACGCGGTCGAGTACCAGACCGACTCCGCGCAGAACCACATCGGCCACGGTGCCGCGGGCGCGACCGCGGGCGTACCGGCCCCCACCGACTCCCTCGAAGGAGCGCAGCGATGAGCGCCACGACCCTCGCCACCGGCGCCGGCCCGACGGCGTCCCGCACCTCCCCCTACCGCCTCTCGTTCGGCCACGTGCTGCGCTCGGAGTGGATCAAGTTCCGCACCCTGCGCTCCACCTGGTGGACGCTTGGCATCACCGTCGTCGTCATGGTGGGCTTCTCGCTCATGTTCGCGGCCGTCATGTCCTCCATGCAGTCCGCGGGCGCCACGCCCGAGGAGGCCGGCATGGGGTCCGCCGACGGGGTGGGCATCACCGTGATCACCGTCGGCTACACGTTCGCGCAGCTGGCCGTGGCCGTGCTCGGGGCGCTCACCGTGACGGGCGAGTACTCGACCGGCATGATCCGCTCCACGCTCTCCGCCGTGCCGAGCCGTCTCCCCGCGCTCGCGGCGAAGATGATCGTCGTCGGCGTGGTGACCGCGGTGACGACCGCCGTGGCCGTCGGGCTGTCGTGGCTCGTGACGTACCCGATCCTGTCGGGCAAGGACATGACCGTCGACTTCTCGTCCGCGGACGACCAGCGCGCGCTGATCGGCGTCGTGCTCTACCTCACGACCGTCGCGCTCTTCTCCGTCGCCGTCGGCGTGCTGCTCCGCAGCTCCGCGGGGGCGATCTTCACGCTCGTCGCCGTGTTCTTCGTCCTGTCGATGGTCCTCGGGATCGTCATGGGCGTGACCGGTGCCGACTGGGTCCAGACGCTCTACAACTCCCTGCCCGCGTCCGCCGGCGAGCAGATCGTGCTCGGCGGCAACATGTCGGGCAGCGACACGATCGCGCCGTGGCCCGGCTACGCCGTGCTCCTCGGCTGGACCGCCGCGCTGGTCGCCGCGGCCGCGGTCGTCCTCAAGCGCCGGGACGCGTGACCACCCGGCCCACCACCCCGCCGACGCCGGACGAGCAGACCGCTCGTCCGGCGTCGGCCGTGGCGCGCCCGGAGCCGGTGGAGCCCGCCGCGCCGGGGAACCCGGGCTCGTCGACCCACCCCCTGCGCCCCGCGCCCGCTCCCTTCACCGAGCTCGACGCGCGTCGGCTCGGCCCCGTCCGCCGGTACTTCGCGCGGCACCCGGTCGTCATGGACTGGGTCGTCGTGGCCGTCTTCGTCGTGCCCGGCGTGCTGTACGCGCTCACCGCGTCTCAGCCCCGTGGGACGACGGCGCTCTCGCTCGTGTTCTTCCTCGTCGGCGGCGTGCTCCTGTACTGGCGCCGCCGTCGGCCCGTGACGATCGCGCTCGCGCTCACCGCCGTCGGCGTCGTCGCCATCGGCGTCACCGGCGACACGGCCGGGTTCGAGGTCGCGGCCATGTTCGCCGTCTACGCCGTCGCGGCGTCGCGGCCCTCCCGCATCGCGTGGCCCGTGCTCGCGATCGCCGTCCTCGCGCTCTCCGGCGCGACCCTGCTCTGGTACGACGTCGTCACCACCCCGGAGGGGGAGGTCCTGCGCCAGAGCGTCGAGCCGGGCCGGGCGACCGTCGACCGCATCGTCGGCATCCTCGTGACCACCATCCTCTGCCTCGTCGCGCTCGCGATCGGCACGAACGTGCGCGCGCGCCGCCAGCACGTGTCCGACCTCGTCGAGCGCGCCAACTCCATCGCGCGCGACCGCGACCAGCAGGCGCAGCTCGCCGCCGCCGCCGAGCGCGCGCGCATCGCGCGCGAGATGCACGACGTCGTCGCGCACTCCCTCACCGTGATGGTCGCCCTCGCGGACGGCGCCAAGGCGTCGGGCGCCAAGAACCCCGAGCTCGCGGGCCACGCGCTCGACGAGCTCACCGCGACCGGCCGCGCCGCGCTCGCCGACATGCGGCGCGTCCTCGGCGTCCTGCGCGAGCCGGGCGGCGAACAGACCGTGCCCCTCGCGCCCGCGCACGAGACGCCCGAGCTCGAGGAGATCGTCGAGCGGTTCCGCACCGCCGGGCTGCCCGTCCGGCTCGTGCGCTCCGGCCCGCAGCCGACGCCCGGCCCCGCCCTGCGCCAGACCGCGCACCGCATCGTCCAGGAGGCCCTGACGAACGTGCTGCGCTACGCGCCCCTGTCCCCCGTGGTCCTCGTCGAGGTGTCGCGCCGCGCCGAGCCCGGCGCCGACTGGCTGGAGCTGCGCGTCGTCAACCAGGCGGGCCGTCGTCCCGGGGAGGGCGCGAGCGCCGACGAGCGCGGGCTCCCGCCGTCCGTCGCGGAGCAGCACCCGCCCGGCGTCCCCGTCGGCACGGGGCGCGGGATCATCGGGATGCGGGAGAGGGCCGCGGTCTACGGCGGTACCGTGTCCGCGGGGCCGAGCGGGACGGGCTGGGAGGTGCGGGCGAGCCTGCGCCTCGACCTCGACCCCGGCCGCCAGGCCGGCGCACGCGACGACGGACGGGAACGCACATGACGGGAACGGGGGCACCGATCCGGGTGCTGCTCGTCGACGACCAGGCCCTGCTGCGCATGGGCTTCCGCATGATCCTCGCCGCCGAGGACGACATCGAGGTCGTCGGGGAAGCCGGGGACGGCGAGACGGGCGTCGCGCAGGCGTCCGCGCTCGCGCCGGACGTCGTGCTCATGGACGTGCGCATGCCCGGCACGAACGGCATCGAGGCGACGGAGCGGATCGTCGCCGCCCAGCCCGGGTCGCGCGTCATCATCCTCACGACGTTCGACCTCGACGAGTACGCGTTCGCCGCCCTGCGCGCCGGGGCGAGCGGCTTCCTCCTCAAGGACGCCAAGCCCGGCGAGCTCGTCGGGGCGATCCGCGCCGTCGCGAGCGGCGACGCCGCCGTCTCCCCGCGCATCACGCGCCGCATGCTCGAGATGTTCTCCGGCCAGCTCCCGCAGGACGGCGCCGCCGCCCCGGCCCAGGCGCCGACCGGCCGGGACGACCCGCGCCTCGCCGACCTCACCGCGCGCGAGCTCGAGGTCTTCGAGGCCCTCGGTGAGGGGCTGACCAACGCCGAGATCGCCGAGCGCTTCGTGCTCTCGGAGGCGACGGTCAAGACCCATGTCGGGCGCGTCCTCGGCAAGCTCGGCCTGCGCGACCGCGTCCAGGCCGTCGTGCTCGCCTACGAGACGGGCGTCGCCCGCCCCTCCTGACTCTCCCGCCCCCCCGCCGAACAGGTGGTTCTGGCGCGTCCAGGACATCGGACGCGCCAGAACCACCTGCTCGGCCCGCCGGGATCGCCTGGTCGGCGAGGGTCCGGCGGGTCCGGCGGGCCGGGGACGGTGGGGCGGTTCAGGCGTTCGCCGTCGTCTCCTCGGCAGCGGCGGCCTTGTCGGCCTCGGCCTGGGCCGCGGCCTCTTCCTTGGCCGCCTTCCTCGCGGCGCGCTTCTCGCCGCGGCGCTCGGCGAGCGTGTAGAGCACCGGGACGACGACGAGGGTAAGCAGCGTCGAGCTCAGCAGGCCGCCGATGACGACGAGCGCGAGCGGCTGGGAGATGAACGCGCCGCCGCCCGTGATCCCGACGGCCATGGGCGTGAGCGCGAAGATCGTCGCGGCGGCGGTCATGACGATGGGGCGCAGCCGCTTGCGCGACCCCTCCAGGACGGCGTCGTCGAGCGCCCGTCCGCGCTCGCGGTACTGGTTGATGAGGTCGATGAGCACGATCGCGTTCGACACCACGATGCCGACGAGCATGAGCAGGCCGATGAGGGCCGGCACGCCCAGCGGCGTCCCCGTGGCGAGCAGCAGGAGCAGTGCGCCCGTCGCGGCGAACGGGATCGACACGAGCAGGATGAACGGCTGCAGGAGGCTGCGGAACGTCGCGACCATGACGAGGTAGACGATGAGGATCGCGACGAGCAGCGCGAGCCCGAGGTCGGCGAAGGCGTCGGCCTGGTCGGCGGCCACGCCCCCGACCTCGACCGTCGCGCCGCCCTCGAGCTCGAGGCCGTCGATCGCGGTCGTCAGCTCGGTGGTCAGCGCGCCGAGGTCCTGCCCCGCGGGGGTGACGGCGATCGTCGCGCTGCGCTCGCCGTCGACGCGCGTGATCGAGGTGGGGACCTCGACCTCGGCGACCTCGGCGACCTGCGTGAGCGGCACGGGGCCCGCGGCGGTGGGCAGCACGACCTGCTCGAGCTCGGCGACCGTCGCCGGCGCCTCGCCCGCGACCACGCGCACCTGCACCGGGCCGTCGCCGAGGTTCACCGTGCCGACCGGAGCCGGGGACATGGCCCCCGCGACCGTCCCGGCGACCTGCGTCTCCGTGAGCCCGACGGCGGCCGCCGCCTCACGGTCGACCGTCACCTGGACGGTGGCCTGGGCGGCGGCGAGGTTGTTCGTCACCTGCGCGGCGCCGTCGGTCCCCTCCGCGAGCTCCTGCACCTCGGCGGCGGCCGCGGCGAGGGTGTCGGTGTCGGGCGCGCGGACCACGAGGTCGACCGTGGAGCTGCCGAACGCGGCGTCGGCGCCCGCGACCTCGATGCCCTCGCTCGCGTCCCCACCCAGCCCGGAGACGGCGTCGCGCACGTCCTCCTGGGCCGCGACGGCGTCGGCGTCCGCGTCGAGCGTGACGGCGAACGTCGCCGTCGGGGACCCGCCGCCGCCGAAGAACGCGGCCTCCGGGCCGCCCGCGGTGCCGACGGTCGTCTGGACCGTGGCGACGCCGTCGACGTCGAGGAGCGCCTGCTCGACGTCGCGCGCGGCAGCGTCCTGCGCGTCGAGCGACGTGCCCGGCGCGAACGACTCGGTGACGGTGAGCGTGTCCTGGCCGGTGTCGCCGAGGAAGTTGGTCTCGAGCCGCGGCACGAGCGCGAGCGTCCCGGCGAGGATCGCGACCGACACGCCGAGCGTGATCGCGGGGTGGCGCAGGGCCCCCCGCAGCGTCGGGAGGTACGCGCGCTGCCACAGCCCGCGACGCTCCTTGGCCTCCGCGGCGGCGCGGGCGCGCTCGCCCGCGAGGCGCGCGGCCTCCGGGTCGGCCGGGACGGGCGGCGACGTGATGAACCAGTACGCGAGGACCGGGACGATCGTCAGCGCGACGAAGAGCGAGGCCAGCATCGCGATGGCGACGGTGAGCGCGAACGGCCGGAAGAGCTCGCCGACCATGCCGCCCACGAGCGCGATCGGCAGGAACACGGCGACGGTGGCGACGGTCGAGGCGGTGATCGCGCCCGCGACCTCCTTGACCGCGCCGATGATGGCGCCGACCTTCTCCTCGCCGTACGACAGGTGCCGCTTGATGTTCTCGATGACGACGATCGAGTCGTCGACCACGCGGCCGATCGCGACCGTCATCGCCCCGAGCGTGAGGATGTTGAGCGTGTAGCCCGTGGCGTTCATGACGATGAACGTCACGAGCAGCGACAGCGGGATCGACACGGCGGAGACGAGCGTCGAGCGCAGCGACGCGAGGAACAGCAGGATCACGACGACCGCGAAGAGGAGCCCGAGCAGGCCCTCGGTCGCGAGGCCCTCGATGGACTCCTCGATGAACGGGGCCTGGTCGAACACGACCTCGACGCGCACGTCCTGGGCGTCGAGCACGCCGGAGAGGTCGTCGACCGCGTCCTGGACCGCGTGCGACACCTCGACCGTGTTGCCGGCGGGCGTCTTGGTGATGGCGACGGCGAGCGCGGGCTCGCCGTCGAGCCGGGAGAACGACGTCGCGGGCTCGGGGCCCGCGGTGACGGTCGCGACGTCGCCGAGCGCGACGGGCGGGGTGCCGGGCGCCGCGGTCGGGGACACGAGGGGCAGCGCGGCGAGCTCGTCGACGGTCGTGACGGCCGTGCCGACCTGCACGCTGAGGGTGCGGTCGCCCTCCGCGACGGTGCCCGCGGGCACCACGACACCGTTGTCCTGGAGGATCGTGGAGACCTGCTGCGGGCTGAGCCCGGCGACGGCGAGCGCGGCGGGGTCGAGGGCGATCGTCACCTGCTGGTCGGCGACGCCGCTCACCGCGACGCTGCGGACCCCCTCGACGTCCTCGAGCGCAGGGACGAGGCTCGACGTCACGGTGTCCGCGAGCGCCGCCTCGTCCGCGCCGCCCGACACGGCGAGCTGGATGACCGGGAGGTCGTCCACGGAGCCGGTCACGACCTGCGGCTCGACGTCCTCCGGGAGCTGGGACTGCAGCCGCGTGACGGCCGTCTGCAGCTGCGAGGCCGCGGCGTCCATGTCGGTGCCGTACGCGAACTGGACGGTCGTCACCGAGAGGCCGGTCGACGACGTCGACGTGACGTCCTCGACCCCCTTGACCCCGCGCGCGGCCGTCTCGACGGGGACGGTGACCTGCTGCTCGACGATCGCCGGGGCCGAGCCCGGGTACGCGCCGACGACGGCGGCCGTGGGGATCTGCAGGCTCGGGATGAGCTCCTGCTTGAGCGATCCCATGCTGAGGACGCCGAAGATCGCGATCGCGACGGTGGCGAGCGCGACGAGCGCGCGGTTGGCCAGCGACAGCCGGGCGAGACGGGACACGGAGCCTCCAGGGGTTCCAGGTCGGGCGGGAGACGACGTCGGCGTCGCAATTTCGTTAGCGTAACGCGAAGCATCTCGGGATGGTTCCCGCGCCCACCGATAGAGTCGGCGCCGTGACCCACCCCGCCGACGACGAGCGCGCGGCGCTCGCCCGGCGCCTCGAGGACGCCCAGCGACGGCTCGCCGACCTGCTGCTCGCGCAGCGCCTCGAGCCGCTGCTCCGCACGACCCTGACGGTCCCCCAGCTCCGCGCGCTCGCCGTGCTGCAGCTGGACGGCGAGACGAGCTCGCACCGGCTCGCGGACGTGCTCGGCATCTCCCCCGCGACGCTCTCGGGGATCGTGGACCGGCTCGAGGCGGCGGGCATGGCGTCGCGCCGCCCCGACCCGCAGGACGGTCGCGTGCGCCTCGTCGCCGCCACCCCGCGCGGCGCCGCGGCGGTGCGCCGGCTCGTCGCGCAGGAGGACGAGCCCCTCACGGACCTCCTCGACCGGCTCGACGTCGCGGACCTGCGCGCGCTGACGGCCGGGATCGAGGCCCTCACGCGGGCCGCGGAGTCGGCCGCGGCCGACCCCGAGCCCGACCCGGCGACCTGCACGTCGGGCACCTCGGGCGACGGCTCGGCCGACGCCGGGACCGACCCGGAGGACTGAGGGTCCCGGGCCTCGCGGCCCGGGACCCTCCCCCGTCGGCGCCGCCGGCGGCTCAGACCTCGCCGAGCGCCTCCTCGGGCGTCCCCTCGACGGTCCGGGCCGTGCGGTTCCACCGGGACCACAGGACGCGCTCCCCGAGCTCGCCCGCCATCCGGTGCCCGTACGCCACGAACACGACGACGCCGAGCACGAGGATCCCCGCCCCGAGCCAGAACGGCGCGGTCGCGGACACCGGGTGCAGGAGCCCCGCGATGACAGGGGCGGGGGCGGCGAAGCCCCAGCGCACGAGGTTGAACGCGCCGGTGGTCACGCGGCGGTCGGGGTCGCCGAGCGCGAGCGAGAGGTCCGTGAGGTTGGCGTTCGCGATGCCCATGAACACGCCGGCGCCGACGAGCACGACGACGGACCAGGCGGTCCCGAGGTCGAGCGCGAGGAGGACGAGCGCGACGAGGACGCCCACGACGGCCACGCCCAGCGTCTGGACGGCGCCGACGCGGTGCGCGAGCCGGTGCCCGACGACGAGGATCCCGATCGCGAGCCCCACGCCCCACGCGGTGAAGACGAGACCGAGCGGCACGACGTCGAGCCCGAGGAACACGGGGGTGTACCCGAGCACGACGAAGAAGCAGAAGTTGTACGCGGCGGTGACCGCGGCGAGCGCGAGGAAGCCGGGCTTGCGGAACAGGCGGAAGACCTGGCCGACGCGCAGCGGCGCGGGCTTCTCGGCGGGGTCCTTGAGGCGCGTCACGGACACGAGCAGCGCCACGAGCATGAAGACGCCGCACACGAAGAACGGCACGCGCCACGAGATGCCGCCGAGCAGCCCGCCGAGGAGCGGCCCGACGGCGAAGCCGAGGCCGACGCACGTCTCGAAGAGCTCGACGACCCACTCGCGGTCGTTCGCCAGAGAGACCAGGAGGACCATCGCCGTCGCGAAGAACATCGCGTTGCCGAGGCCCCACAGGCCGCGGAGCGCGGCGAGCTGGCCGATGCTCGTGCTCAGCGCCGCGAGCACGGCCGCGACGGCCACCAGGCTGACGCCCGTGGCGAGGATCTTCTTGTAGCCGAAGCGCCCGGTCGCCATGACGGCGGGGATCATGCCGAGCGCCATGACGGCGATGTAGGCGGTGAAGAGGAGCTCGATCTGCCAGGTCGACGCCCCGATCTCCTCGCCGATCACGGGGAGGATCGGGTCGACGACGGCGATGCCGGCGATCGCGAAGAACGCGGTGAGGGCGGTCGCGTAGATGGCGGTGCGGTTCGGTTCGTTGCGTGTGGAGGCCACTCGGTCGCACTTCCTGGTGAGGGAGGCCGCCGCACGAGGGGCGGCGGCGGGAGAAGTACCTGTATCTAGCAGGTAACTATCTGTAGAATACACCCATGACGGTTGCCGAGGGAAACGATCAGCCGCAGGCCGAGGCGCGCGGGGACGCGACCGCCCAGGACGTGCTGGGAACGATCGAGCTCGAGGTCGCTCAGCTCCTGCGCCGCGCGGAGCGCACGCGCGCCTCCGGGAGCCCCGGGACGTCGCGCCGGGGCGGCACGCTCGACCGGTCCGGCTACCTGCTGCTCCACACGCTCGGCACCCACGGCCCGCTGCACGTCAACGCGCTCGCCGAGCGCCTCGGCCTCGATGCCTCCACCGTCACCCGCCAGGTGGTCGTGCTCGAGCGGGCCGGGCACGTGCGCCGGGCCCGGGACCCGCACGACGGCCGGGCCGTCGTCGTCGAGCCCACGGGCGCGGGGCTCGACGAGCTCGCCGCCCACCGCGCGGCGCGCACCGCGCTCTACGCGGACGTGCTCGGGGACTGGTCGCGCCTCGACCGGGCCCTCCTCGCCGAGCTCCTCGGGCGACTCAACGAGGACCTCGACGCCTACCGCCGACGCCGCGCCGACGCCTGACCCGCCGGGCGCGCCTCGCCGTCAGGCTCCGGGGAGGGCCCACCGCAGCAGCCGCGTGACCGCCTCGCCCGCGGGGTGAGCCCACCGTTGAGGCAGCCCCCGCACGCGCGGCATGCCCGCGCGCGCCCAGTCCGGCAGCGACGCGCGTGCGGCCACCGCGAGCCCCGCGTACACCCGACGCACGGCCCACGGCAGCGGCGGCTCGACGAGGAGGAACCGCGCGGCGTCGAGCGCCGCCGGGGTGAGGCCGAGCACCGGACGGTACCCGGCGACGGCGTCGTCCAGCTCGCGCACCGTGACCGGCACGTCCTCGACGCCCAGGGCGCGGCCGACCACCGCCGCCTGCGCGACGTACTCGTCGCACCCGGCGGCGCCGAGCGGGCGGTGCCCGAACTCCTGGTGCGCCACGAGGAAGCTCTGCGTCTCGGCGACGTGGACCCAGCGCAGCAGGTCCGGGTCGCTCGCGCGGTAGGGGCGGCCGTCGGGCGCGACGCCGCGGACCCGCTCGTGGACCGCCCGGACCGCCGCCACGGCGCCGGCGGCGTCGTCGGCCGTGCCGAAGGTCGTCGTGGCGATGAAGGTCGAGGTCCGCTGGAGGCGCCCCCAGGGGTCGCCCCGGTAGCCCGAGTGCGCCGCGACCCCGGCCATCGCGAGCGGGTGCAGGCTCTGCAGGAGCAGCGCACGCAGCCCGCCGACGAACATCGACGCGTCGCCGTGCACGCGCTGGACCGCGGACCCCGGCGGGAACCAGCGCGGGCCGGGCGTCTCGTGGATGCGTGCCCGCGTCGCCGTGGCGTCCGGGCCCGCGACCCGCAGGAAGATGGCGCGCTCCGCCGCGCCGCGCACCCGCTCCGCCACCTGCGTCATGCGCTCGATGCTCGCACCTCGCGCACGCCCCCGCTCCCCGCGCGGGCCGTCCGACAGATGCCAACATCCCGCTGCAAAGAAACTCTTGCAAAGAGTCGTTTGCATCGCTATGGTCGTCGTATGCCCACCGACAGCGCACCGGCACCCGTCCCGGCCGAACGCCACCCCGCGCTCGGCCCCGCGCAGCTCAAGGCGCTCGCGCACCCGTTGCGGGTGCAGATCCTCGACCTGCTCTCGACGCACGGCGCGCTCACCGCGAGCCGCCTCGCCGACCTCGCGGGCGAGTCCAGCGGGTCGACGAGCTACCACCTGCGCCAGCTCGCGCGGCACGGCTTCGTCCGGGAGGTCGCGGGCCGCGGGACGGCGCGCGAGCGCTGGTGGGAGCGCCCGCCGGGCGGGTTCACGGTCGACGTCCCGCACGACAAGGAGGACGCCGCCGCCACGCTCGCGGGCGCGATGGTGAGCCGCGAGTTCGAGTCCGCGCGGGCGCGCAAGATCCAGGCGTTCCTCGAGCGCTCCCCCGAGCTGCCGACGCGGTGGCTCGACGGCAGCCGTCTGACGACGGCGAGCATGTGGCTCACCGCCGAGCAGATGCTCGAGGTCGCGGAGGCGTGGGACGCGTTCGACGCGACGCTCCAGCGGTTCCAGGGCCAGGAGCAGACGCCCGGCGCGCGGCCCGTGCAGATCCACTTCAACGTCTTCCCGACGATCGACGGCAAGGAGAACCCCTCATGAGCGCGTACTCCCCCACCCTGCCCCGCACGGTCGAGCCCCGTGGCACGGACCGTCTGCTCGTCCTCGTGGGCTCCGCCCTGGCCGACCTCGGCCGCCGCCGCGCGGCGGCCCGGTCCCGGGTGTCGACCACCCCGCGCGCCGCGGAGGCCGCCGTCCGCCCGGACGGCGCGTCGCTGCGCGCGGCCGAGGACCGCACGCGCGACAGGGCCGCGCTGTCCCGTGCGTCCCTTCTGCCCTGATCAGGGGAATATTCCACCCTCCATGGGGACTGCTCCCCATGCCCTGAGCGACCCTGCCTCGGTTACCCTCGTCGGGGCGTTCTGCGGGCAGTCTGCGGGCACCGGAGCACCCGTTCCCCTCGTCACCGCCGCTCGGCGGGACCGGGAGGACGTGTGCCCCGCCCAGGCACAGAGGAGCACAGGTGGGTCTTCTCACGACCATCCGCGAGCATCGTCGTACCGTCGCGTCGGTGAGCACCGTGTCGGTGTTCTCGACGGCGCTGGTGGGGATGGCGCTGCTCTACGAGGGCGAGGCCACGGCGGACGTGGACCTCAACGACTCGGGCGTGTGGGTGACGAAGACGTCGGCCGGCCTGGTGGGGCGGTTCAACTACGAGTCCCAGGCGATGGACGGCACGCTCAACGCGGGCAGCGCGTCGTTCGACGTGCAGCAGGACGCGGGCCGCGTCCTCCTCGACGACCAGGGGACGAGCACGTCGTCCCCCGTGGACGTCGCCCACCTCAAGCTCACCGGGCAGATCCGCCTGCCGGCCGGGGCGCAGGTCGCCTCCGGCGGCGCGACGACCGCGATCCTCGACGGCGAGGAGGGCCTGCTGTGGGTCCTGCCGTTCGACGGCGCCACCTCGTTCGACGCCGAGAAGCTCGACCCGACGGCCGAGGTCGGCGGTGACGGCGCGCTGACGGTGTCCGAGGACGGGACGGTCTTCGTCGCGGTCCCGTCGACCGGGGCCCTGTGGACCGTCGAGACCACGAGCAAGGGCGCCGTCTCCGGCGACCCGGCGTCGACGTCCCTCCCGGTCGGGAAGGGCGCCGAGGTCGAGGTGACGGCCGTCGGTGACGAGCCCGTCGTCCTCGACCGCTCCGCCTCGCAGCTCGTGCTGCCAGGCGGCCGGACCGTCGCGGTCGAGGGCGCGGAGCAGGCGCGGCTCCAGCAGCCGTCCGCCGGGTCGGGCGACGTCGTCGTCGCGACGACCGACGCGCTCGTGACCCAGCCCCTGAAGGGCGGCGACGCCCAGCGCCGCGCCGCCCAGGGCGTCCCGGCCGCCCCGGTGCGCCTCGGGTCGTGCACGTACGGGGCGTGGGCCTCGACCGGCCAGGTGATCCGCGACTGCGAGGGCACCGACCGCGACGTCGACGAGCGCCTCGAAGGGCTCGACCCCCAGACCCGCCTGGAGTACCGGGTGAACCGGCAGGTGATCGTGCTCAACGACCTGTCGGCGGGGACGTTGTGGATGGCAGCGGACGAGTACCAGAAGGTCGACGACTGGGACGTCCAGATGCCCGAGGAGGCCGAGGGCGAGGAGGCCGACGCGGAGCTGACGAACCCGGAGCAGGTGGACCAGTTCATCGCGGACCGGTCCCAGCCGAACCGGCCGCCGCAGCCGAAGGACGACGCGTTCGGGGTGCGTCCGGGGCGCACGACGATCCTGCCGGTGCTGGGCAACGACGTGGACCCGGACGGGGACGTGATGACGGCGTCGCTCGTCGGGGACTCGCCGTCGAACGCGACCGTGCAGACCATCATGGGCGGAGCCGCGCTGCAGGCCGTGGTCCCCGAGGACGCCGAGGGCACCGGCTCCTTCCGGTACTCCGTGTCCGACGGCCGCGGCGGCGTCGCCGAGGCGGGCGTCACCCTCAAGGTGTCCCCCTGGGGCGAGAACGCTCCCCCCGAGCAGACCGGTGACCCGGTCCTGCGCGTCGCCCAGGGCGGCGCCGCGACGATCAAGGTGCTGCCCTTCTTCAAGGACCCGGACGGCGACGACCTGTACCTCGCGTCGGCGGCCGCGACGGTCGCGGGCGACGACGTGCGCTCGCGCCCCGACGGGACGGTCGAGCTGCGCGACGGCGGCGGCTCGACCGGGCGCAAGATCGTGACCCTGCTCGTCTCCGACGGCGAGCTGTCCTTCGAGGGCAAGCTGCTGGTCGACGTGGTGCCCGGTCCGCAGCCGCCGGTCGCGGTGAGCGACCACGTGGTGGTCCCGGCGGGGCAGCCGGTGACGGTGGAGCCGTTGCGCAACGACACCGACCCGAACGGGGACGAGCTGCGCCTGGCGTCGGTCTCGGAGTCGGCCCCGGCGCAGATCACGCCGAACTACGACGCGGGCACGTTCACGTTCCTCTCGATGGAGCCGCGCTCCTACGACCTGACGTACCAGGTGACCGACGGCCCGAACGCGACCACGGGCCTCGTCCGGGTCGACGTCCTGCCGCCGTCCGAGGCCGAGGGCGCGCCCGTCGTCGTCACCGACACCGCGCTCCTCCCGGCGGGAGGGTCCACGCTCGTGGACGTCCTCGCGAACGACACGGACCCCGCGGGCGGCGTGCTCGTCGTGCAGTCCGTGCGCGTGCCCGCCGACGCCGGGGTGTCGGTCGCGATCCTGGCCCACCAGATGCTGCGGGTGACCGAGATCCGGCGCCTGGACGCGCCGGTGACGGTGGAGTACACCGCCTCCAACGGCACCGAGACCGCGACCGGCCAGGTGCGGATCGTGCCGGTGCCGGCGCCGACGCGGCTGCAGCCGCCGAACGCGGTGGCGGACGAGGTGACCGTGCACGCGGGGGACGTGGTGACGGTCCCGGTGCTGAGGAACGACACGCACCCGGACGGGTTGGAGCTGTTCCTGCAGCCCGAGCTGGAGCAGGACGTGGACCCGGCGCTGGGCGAGGCGTTCGTGTCGGAGGACACGCTGCGGTTCAAGGCGGGCTCGGAGGCGGGCACGGCGTACGCGATCTACCGGGTGCGGGACGTCAACGGGCAGGAGGACTCGGCCCAGGTCACGATCCGGATCCGTGACGGCGAGGACAACGCCCCGCCGCAGCCGCGCGAGATCGAGGCCCGGGTGCTGTCCGGGTCCAGCGTGCGCATCGCGGTCCCGCTGGACGGCATCGACCCCGACGGCGACTCCGTCCAGGTCACCGGCATCGCCACCCCCGCCGGCAAGGGCACCGCCCGGGTCGTGGACGGGATGATCGAGTACGCGGCGTCGAAGAACGCGACCGGGGCGGACACGTTCACCTACTCCGTGCTCGACGCGCGCGGCGCCACCGCCACGGGCACGGTCAACGTCGGCATCGCCCGTCCCGCGGACACCAACCAGTCGCCGGTCGCGGTGGACGACGAGGTGACGGTGCGCCCGGGGCGCACGGTCTCGGTCGCGGCGCTGGCCAACGACACCGACCCCGACGGCGACCAGGTCGGCCT